>JAIMBI010000040.1 GCA_023565505.1 Actinomycetes bacterium
ACCTTGGGCCGGCTGGATGCCCTGGCGGCCGGCGGGTTGGACCGCCTCGTGCAGAGCCTGGCGCAGTTTGCCCCGCGCTTGCAGGTCATCGAGGCGCTCTCGGCCATTACGGCCGAGGCCGGCCGGGCGGGGGGCCTCGGCCTCGTCGCTCGGGCGCTGTGGGAGCGGCTCGGCCTGGGACCCCGCCTGCGGCAACTCGTCCAGCAGGCAGGGCACACGGTGCCGTTGGATGAAGCCATCTTCGCGATGGTGGTCAACCGGTTGGCCGATCCCCAGAGCAAGCGGGGCATGCTGGCGTGGCCTCATTAAGGAGCACGTGGACTTCGGCTTCGTGGAGGAGACCGTGCGCCCCCTCTATACGGTGGAGACCGGGCGGCCGAGCTATCCGCCGGAGACGCTGTTCCGCATCCTGTTCTTGGAGATCTTCGCCCATCGCTCCGATGTCCAGGTCGTGGATGCCCTCCGCTACAACCTCCTGTATCGCGACGTCTGCGACCTCGGCTTCGACGACCCGGTGCCGGACGACACGCCGCGCGTCGTGTTCCGGCGCCGGCTCGGCGAGGCCGGGTTCCGCCAACTGTTCGCCCAGGTGGTGGAGGCGGCCCGTCAGCAGGGCCTGCTCCACAAGGAGTGGATGATCGTCGACGGCACAAAGGTGAGAAGCCATGCCGCCGAACGGGGTACCATCGAGCTGTTGCGCGAGGGGCGGCGGCGCCTCTTGCAGGAGATAGCCCCCAAGGATCCGGAGAAGGCCCAGGCGCTGGAGACACTGGCCGAAGCCGTCGACGACCGCTTGGCGAAGGACCAGGCGGAGCTGCTCACGCAGGAGATCGAGCGCACGGAAGCCTTTCTCGCCCAGGCGGAGACCGTCGAGACGCAGACCGCGCCGGTGCTCCAGGAGATGGTGTCCGGCCAGGGACCGCAGAGCTTCGTCGACCCCGACGCCCGGTGGGGGTTCCAGAAGAGCGGCCAGCCCTTCTTCGGGTATAAACAGGTCCTCGTCTGCGACCCGAAGGGGTTCGTCACTGCGCTGACGATCCTTCCTGGCAACGCCGCCGAGTCCACCGCCCTGGATGCGCTGTGCGACGACCTCGCCGCCCGCGGGCTGCTCGCCCCCAAGCTCGCCGCCGACAAGGCCTAATGGCAAGGAGATCCGCGCCCGGCTCGCGCAGCGGGGGGTTCGCGCATATGTCCCGGCCCGCCGGCCGACGGACCGCCTCCCGGAGGGATTCACCTACGATCCGGCGCAAGACGTCGCCACCTGCCCGCAAGGGCAGCGCTCCCACGGCGTGACGCCCCATCAGGGCGGGGGCTTCCTGTACACCTTCCGGGCCCGAGACTGCGGACGCTGTCCGCTGCGCGCCCATTGCGTGAGCCCCGGGCGGCGCGCGAAGGGGGTTTACTACCGCCCCGACCTCCATGCCGGGCGGCCGCGGGGGATCCGCGCGGCGATGCGCCTCCGCTGGGCTGTCGAACGCGTGTTCGGGGAGGAGAAAGTCTGGCATCGCTTCGATCGGCTGCGCTATAACGGGCGCGAACGTGCCGCGATCCAGGCCTACCTCACCGCCATCGTGGTTGACGCCAAGAAGATGGCCCGGCGCGTCGCCGCGTAGCCGGCGCGGGCCGCCGGCGGGGGCCGCCCGGGCCGGGCGACGGGTCCCCGCTGCCCGGCGTAGTGCCACGAAAAGAGCCGATCCGGAGGCTGACACGGAACGCCGATCCGGCGCCGGTGGCAGCCTTTTTCAGAGCCCTCGCCGGAGGATTTCGCCCCGCAGCCGATCCGCCTCGGCCGCCGCGTGCTCGGCCAGGGTCAACGCACTGGTTACCAAGATTCGGGTGGCCTCATCCAGCGCCGCCCCGTGCTCCGCGAGCCAGACCGCGACGGGTTGCCGCGCCGGCACGGCCCAGCCCTGCCGCAGCAGCGCGCTCTTCGCCCGATTCTGCTACGCGCGCGCCGTCCGCGTGCAGGCGTCGGCCTGCTGGAGCAGGGCCCGGATCGCCCGGACCTCCGCCGGGGGCACCCAGACGGTGGGTAGCGTGCCAAGGGCCAGCATCTTGGCGAGGCGTTCGGCGTCCACGCGGTCCGTATGCCGGCCGGACCCTAGCCGCTTGAGCAGTAGGGGGGGCGCCACCGCCACTTGACCGGCGCGGGCGACCAGCCAATCATAGACGTGAAACGCATTGCCGGTCGCCTCCATGGCGACCCAGGTGTCTGCGGTGACCTGGGGCAAGAACTGCTGCCACCCGTCCGGGGTGTTGGGGAATCGGCAATGCGTCCCTTTTTGGCCCGGTCGGAACCAATAACCGTGCACATAATGCTTGTGGAGATCTAACCCTAAATACCGCGGCATCGGTCTCCCCCTCCGACATGGCCGCCTTCACGGCGTGTCGCCGTTCCTTCGGTGCAGGATCGCACGCACTCACGTATGCGAGCCTCCGGCCCAGAGCCGGGCTCATGCGGGGGCTATCCGCAGGCGGGGGCCCGTCCCACACCACAACGGAGCCGGTCGGGGACCGCTCCAGTAAAAACGGCGACGCCACCCGCCGTCTGCGACGCACCGCACCCGCACGGATGCCCGGAGACTACGCGACCGGCCCGCGCCAATCCTGCGGGGCGGGCATCCGCGGGGCTTGTCACCCATCATACCCACACCAAGCGGACGGACTCTACTCCTGGGAGAGCGCATGGGCGGGTCGGACCGGACGAAAACGGGTGCGAAACGGTCACGGACCCTTTACTAGCGCCCTCATCAGTAGTAAACTTTGCATAGTGGGGTGATGCAATGACCAACGACGCGTTAGTTCCTTCTCTACCTGTGCTGCTTATCCTCCGGGCCTTGGAGGCTGGTCCGGCCCACGGGTACAAGATTGCGCGATGGATTGAGGAGCAATCGGAGCAGCAATTCGTCCTGAAAGAAGGTACCCTCTATCCCACCCTACACCTGCTGGAACGGCAGGGCCTTGTGCAAGGATCATGGATAGACAATGGGTCAAGACGCCGTATGAAAGTCTATGAGCTCACTTCCTTGGGCCGCTCGCAGTTGGATGCAGAGCGTGATCGGTGGCTGAAGCGGGTGGCGGTAGCACAGAAGGTTCTGAGCCGGGAGGCCTGGGCAAGGTGAAGAGGAGTGACTATTTGGCACGGGTCACCCGATTCATCTGGCCACGCCGGTACGCTCGCGAGGTTCGCGCGGAGCTATCGGATCACATGGCCGCGTGTGTTGAGAGCTTGATAGCGCAGGGATGGAGCGAAGCCGAGGCCACGGAGGAGGCTATGAACCGCTTCGGCTCCTCCGACATGCTCGCCCGATCGTGGGCCAACGTCTCTTATGGCAGCATCATGCGACCCGAGAGTGGGATGGGGGCGCTCCTCGGCCTGCTCGTGGCCAGCGAGCCTTGGTGGATGGGGGCCACGGGGCCCTTTCTGGCGGATGCCCTGCTCCTCACGGGAGCAGGGATACTAGGGCTGGGCCTGTCGCGTCTGATTCGCTTCCTGCGCGCCGGGGCCTGGACAGCCTGCCGGTCTGCCGGCTTCTCCTTTGTCGGTATGTTTGGTGCCGTCGTGGTCATTGGCGCCGTCCTGGCTTTCCATTGGCACCCTTCCCATCCGCCGGGATACGCCGACTGGTACGGACCTGACTACTGGCGCCACGCTCTGCTCGCGGTCGCCACATGCACAGGGCTGGTGCTCACCCCCCTGATCTGGGCCACCCATCTGGCGAGACGCCCACGATCGCTGGACACGTTCCTTCCGCATGAGCCCCCACTTATTTAGGCGATAGGAGGCTGGCTTATGTTGTGCGTTGTCCGTGAGGAGTGGCGACGGTTGTTGGCCCGGCGGCAAACCGCACCCCTGTTGCTGGCTGCCGTCCTGCTACTCGGTATCGGGGTACTGTCCTACGCCAACCAGGGCTGGATCACATCCCGACACAGCGGCTTTATCGCGTTTCAATTTGCCATCGGTGGTCCGCAGGCGATTTGGGTCGGGGTGTTCCCCCTGCTGGCTGCGCTCCTCTCTGCCGATACGTTTGCGTGGGACCGACGCACGGGCTTCCTACGATACGCACGGAGTCGCCGCACGCTTTGGGAACTGGCCGCGGGCAAGGCCGCTGCTGTGGCACTCATATCGGCTGCATGGAGCGTTGTGGTGTTGGGCATGGTGGCAGCCGTGAGCCTCATCTGGCTCACGCCGGAGCTACCTCCGTGGCATTGGACAGCGAGCGGTCAGCCCACCTTGACCGTGCCGGGGCCCCCTGCCGCGCTGACGCCGTATCCCACGTTTCTGCATGGGTTGTTTTTCGCGTCCCCGTGGGTCTACAGCGCGATCCTCGCTCTAATCGTGACCGCTGCGGTGGTCTTTTGGGCCGAGCTGGCCTTGTGGATATCGGCGTGGACCACGAACTTGTACGTGGTGGTGGGCGGACCATGGCTCCTCTATGTGCTCAGTTCCTTTGTGATCGGGGGAGCGATGGGGCTGGGCAATTGGATGCCCATGGTCCTGTCTGGTCCATTCGTCGGCGGACCTGGTCCGGGCGACCAATGGGTCCTCCTGATCTGGCCCCTGGGAGTCTGCCTGGTCGTCTCGGGCTTCCTGCTGACCGTGTTGCAGAAGGAGCGTGACCTACTTGGCTGAGATGCCCGCCATCGTCCTCCGTGGCGTGAACAAATCGCTTCGTGGCCAACCGGTTTTACAAGGCTGCTCGTTGGTGGTCCCCTATGGGCAACTGGTGACGGTATTGGGCGCCAACGGCAGCGGGAAGACGCTTCTGTTGCGGATTCTGAGCGGACTCGTGTACGCCGATGCGGGACTGGTTCGGGTGGGCGGCGTGGACTTATCCCGAACATGGCGGGGACCGATCCCTCCCAACGTTGGGGTACTCATCGAAACCCCGGGGTTTCTCCCCTATCTCTCGGCCCTAGCCAACCTGGAGCTCCTCGCGCACATCGGCGGACGCATCGGCTCCCAAGAGGTGCGAGCGGCCATCGAGTCCGTGGGGTTGGATCCCGACAATCCCAAGCCCGTACGCACCTATTCCTTAGGGATGCGGCAGCGGCTGGCGATCGCCCAAGCATTGATGGAGCACCCGCGGATCTTGCTCCTGGATGAACCCACGAATGCGCTGGACGCGGAGTACACCCCGGAATTACTGCAGCGCCTCCGACACCTCGCCGATGAGGGGTGTGCCATTGTGATGACCACGCATGAGGTGGCCCAAGTCCCCCGTGTCAGCGACCAGGTGTACGCCCTGCGGGGCGGGACTCTTCAACCCGTCGGTCCCGAGGCGGTATGACGGCGCTCCGGGTGGCCCGTGTGACCCTGTCGCTCTGTCGGCGGCGCTGGGCCCCGGTGGTGGGGGTCATCATCCTGTTGAGCGTGCTGGCTCGCTGGGGCCTACCCAGTAGATCTGTGATGCCCACCAACGTATGGGACGTTGAGTTCGGCGTGCTTGATACGCCCTTCTCGGTCATGGTGCTGCTCCCCATGCTGTACGCCGTGAGCTCTTTGGATGCAGCGACGAACGACCTGCGCCAGTGGAGGGCCTGGCCGCTACTTCGGGTGAGCCACCGATCGGCGTGGTGGGCGGGGAAGCTGCTCGCGACCGTGGGCATGATGGTCGCATACATCGGGTTGTTAACGGGGATCCCGCTGGGGGTTGCCGCCGTCACTGAACCATGGAGCATCAAGTGGAGCTCGGCGGCTCTCCGAGCGCCCACGTTGGCCTCGGCCTTATTGGCCCATACCTATCATTCCCCGCTGGCCGCCCTGGGCGCAAACCTCCTGCTGCTGGGGCCTGGGTTCGTGGCCCTGGGCTGTTGCTTGCTTACGCTGACTCTCTTTGCGCGCGAAGACCTGGCCGGGGCTGTCGCCGGGGCCATGAGCATAGCCGCCTACGCCTTGTGGGTCTGGGCCCCCGCGCGGGGGGTGTGGATCCCTCCGTACCAGTGGCTGTTGCTGGCCCATAACCCGGTCGATGTCAAGGTGCCCACATGGTTTACGTCGTGGTCTTCCCTCGGCTTGGACCTGGGCTGGGCAAGTCTTTCCGTCACGTTGGCCACCTGGCGACTCAGCCGGATGATGCTATGATACGGCGTACATTCGCAGCGGAAGCAACGCGCTCAACGCACCGCCTGTGGGTGTGGGTGGCTTTTGGTTACAATGTGGCCTTCTCCCTGTGCCAAATCGTCCTCGCAAGGCCCCAACTGCTCGCCGCCGAGCGAGATCGCCTGCTCGCGGCGCTCGGGGGCCCCTCGATGCACAGTTCCTTGCTGGTGCTCGTCTGGTGGGTCACGTTCCCGGTGAGCTATCTGCTCGGCGTGGGGCCGCCGGTCGAACAGGCGCATACTGCCTGGACCAGATTGGCCCTGATTCGGGCCGGCTCACGGGTGCGGTTTTGGATTGGGCAACACGGGGTGCGCTTGGGTCTCGGCCTAATCTACGGGTTGGTGCCGACAGGCATCGCGAGCGTACTACTCGTGCTCAACCATCAACCGACGCCACCCGCCGGCGTTGTGGAGCCATTGACGCTGGCTCTCGTGGCGATGGTGATCTGGTACGAATCGATCCTGACCTTACTCTCGACCGTGCTCACCGAGGGGAGTCAAGCATTCATCGCAACCGTCATCCTCGGGGTGGTGCTGTTGACCCTGACGAGTGTTGGGCTTCTGACAACGCCTATGGTATCACCGGCGCTCGGCTTCACGCTGGACCATGTCCAGCATATGCCCCCTCTTACCGCAGCCCTCCATGCCGCCACGGTACTGGTAGCGGGGCACGCTCTAAACGCCTTGGTGTTTACCCGCAAGGACTGGTAGAGATTCCGCTAGCGACAGTGCGACCGGGTGGTGGGTCCCCCGTTAGACCACTTGGCAAACACGTCAACCTCGCGCAGGTCATTCCGCCGGCTCAACACCTGGGCGCGGACGTGTCTCCTCGCGTCCTGTGCGGCCCAATCACGCTAGTGGATAACCCCGTCGTGGCGACGGCGCTCCAGGAACTCCAGTGGGCCGAGACGGTGGCGGCGTGAGGCGGGCCTTGGCCCGTTAACGGGCGGCGCCTCCCTCCCGAATGCCGCCACTGAGCGTGAGACAACCGCCGTCAACGAGCGGGTTCTTGTCTACTTGTGGTGCTTGGCGAAAGGTGGGAGAAGATGGCAAATGGACATGAGAACCGCTTCTGGGTAGGTCGGTGATCCCCTGTCCGGTCTGATTATCCTCGACCAGACTCCGCTGCGGGTGCTTCAGATCAGCGGGGATCGGGTGCCGATCCAAATCTGGGCCGAACCCACGGCGCCCGCCGCCGTCTATCCGACGTGTGGTCAGCCCAGCACGCGGGTGAAAAGCCATTATGGGCGCTCGCCGGACGCGACTTGCCCTGGCTTGTTAGCATGTTGGCGGCCGGCCGCCAACATGCTAACAAGCCAGGTGAAACGTGGGGCAGCGCAGTGCTCAAGCCGTCTCCGGGTCTGACCGACCGCTTTCGCTCCGACAGGGGGGATCCCTGCGACGGTGATGGCGGCCTATTCGGTCTCCTGACGCCCGGGAGCGAGAGGAGGGCCCCCGCAGTCCGCCAACGACTTTTGAGCGTCAGGGGGAGCCGTCGGCCGGCACCAGGAGGATCTCCGCGATGGGCCCCTGGCGAACGCCCGGCTGCAGCATGAGAGTCAGCGCGGGACCGTGCAGGAGCGGCCACTCGGCGGGTACGGCGATGTCCAGGGAAACCGTCCCGTCCGCCGCTACCGCCGCCACCCCCTGGGCGATTACCGCTGACGGCTTCTCGGATCCGGCGAGCAAGGTCCATTGGACGGGGACACCGCGGAACACGGCGTCGGTCACGGTGCCGCGGACGGCCAGGTGTTCACCGGGAGCCAGCCTCTGGCCTTGGGTCGGCGTAGCGAGGCGGATCCACGGGGTCAGGGCATCCAGGCACGCGGCGCGCTGGATCTGGGCCCCCAGGCTCTGGTCACCGGCGGGGGGCGGCGCCACACAGGCCGGCGTCGGCGGCGGCTCCACGACGGCCGGTCCTCCGCGCCACCAGTACCAGCCGATCGGCAGAAAGGCGGTGTGGCGGCCCACCGGTGTCTGATACGTCAGGGCGAGGACTTGCTGCTGCGGCCCGTCGAGGACGATCTTGGCCTGGCCGGGATCCTGGCCTTGGAAGCCGAACAGATTGATCGGCAGGGCTGCGAGAGCGCCTGCCTGGGTATCCCACAGGGAGTAGGGCTCCGCGGCGACCCGGTGCGCCAAGACGTTCATTTCCCGGGCCGACAACACTACCGAGAAGGCGTCGCCGGCCGCCGCCGAAAACGTGTTGGGCGCGTCGGCCACGGCCACGTGGTAAGTGAGGGACAGCTGGTCCACCGTGGCGGTCACGGCCGTGGGGACCCAGGCGCTGCCTTCGCGGGCAAAGACGACGGCCGTCCAACGTCCCGGCGCCTGACGCGTCACGGTCGCCGTGGAGGCTGTCCGGCTCACGCGGACGGCATCGGCCGGCACCGCGGTGTTCAGCAGGCGGTTGGCTACGGCCAGCAAGGTCGGGGCGCTGGGGCTGGCCGGCGCGGGCGCCGCCGGGGCGGGCTGGATGGTCGGGGCGGGAGGAGCGGACGGCAGGCCTTCCAAGGTCAGCGTGCCGGTCACCTGGACGGGCGGGGTGGACGTCGTCGTGGCGTTGCCCGTGATCAGATTGAGCGTCACCCACGTGGGGACACCGGGCCGGTCCACCCGGAGATACGCCCGGTCGCCGCTCAACGCGGCAACGGTGACGGGAGTGGTCCAGGCCTGAGCGAAGACAACCCGACCGTCGGCGCTCACCGCAGCGGCGACCTGGCCGGGGCCCGCCCAAAACTGCAGGATGTCGGGCACGCCATCCAACCGACTGGTCAGGGCCCAGCGCGGCGTGAACCGGTCCGGCTCGAAGAAGGAGACGGGGCGGAGCCCGAACGGGAAGCGCGGCGGCAGGTCCAGCGCGGCCCGCGGGGCGACGACCGGGTCCCGACCGGCGAAGCGCGGCGCCGTGGGCGGGGAGGCCGCGGACGACGCGGCGGGGGCGGGGGGCTGCGTGGACGGGCGCGGGCTGCGTGCCGCCGTCCGGGCGCCTAGCCCGTGCGCGACGAGGCCCGGCAGGACTGCGGCCACCCCGCCGACGAGGCCGGCCAACCCGACCAAGGAGCCGATGACGCCCCGCCGCATGGACGATTCCGCCTTTCGCGTGCCTTCTGGTGATGACAACGCCGTCTCGGCCGGCGGGGTGACCCACCGGGGTCAGCGGGCGGCGCCCGGCGTGACCGGTGGGGACGATGCCGGCGGATCGCAGCCCGGCGGGTCGAATCGGTGCCAGAGGTCCCCCGCACTGGGGCAGATCCGCAGGCCGTCGGCGCGGTCCAGCGCGGCCACCACGTACGACGCGAGGAGTTCGTCGCCCGCCGGCGGGGCGATGTGCACCCCGTCGGGATCGCGCACCACTTCGGGCACGCCGCGTCGCGTGACGAGCACCGGTGTGTAGCCGCCCTGTGGCGCCTGAAACAGTGACCAGGTGGATACGTAAGCCACGCCGGGATGGACCCGGGCCTCCGCCCGATACACCGCGTTGAGGGCTCGTATCGCGGCGTTGGGCAGTACGGAAGACGGCGCCATGATGGGCAGCCCCACCCAGAGCACGTGGGCCCCGGCTGCGGTGGCCTCCCGCATGACGGTCGCGACCCGCGCGCCGTAGTCGCGCTGCCAGCGGGCGCTCCCGAACGGGACCGGATGCCCGCCCTGGTCGAAGCCCACCGCATCGTTGCCGCCGAAGAGGGCCACCACGACACCGGGACGGTTCCGGACCAGGAGCGGGACCAACGCCGCCGGCCAGTTGTAGTAGGCGCGGTTCGCCAGACCCGTGGATCCGACGGCCGCCATGACGACCCGGACGGCCGGCTGGGCGCCGAGGAGATCTTGGAGTCCGTAGCCCAGGTCCTCGCCCAGGGAGTCGCCGATAACCAGGATGGTAAGGGGATGAGCGGCCGTCGGGGGGACCAAAGGCGGGGGACCGGCAACGCGCGACGCGGTCCGGGTCGACCGCAGGGCCGCCTGGTGGTTGGCCTGGTGGGGGATCTGGGCACGAGGCGATGCGGCGTGGGATGCCGGGGAGCGCGCCGTCGACCCGCCAGGACGGATCACCCCGCACGCCCCGACACTCATGAGGATCCCGAGGCTCAACCCGAGCCACCCCGCTTGGCGCATCCGCGTCGCTCGCCTCCTTAACCGATCCGGAGGATCCCGCGATACCCCGCGCTTACGGGCGGCAGGGAACGCGGTAATCGGCCCCGACCACCACCCGAAGATCCCATGGCGCCGTGTGATAGGCGGTGACGTCTTGCACCGTAGGACCCAGTCGGGCGGCCATCGCTTGACCCAGCCACCGGTCGCCCGTGGTGTTCACCACGAGCGACCGGCGTTGGGTCGTGTGGTTGGCCCACCCTACGCACACTACATCGTACCCGGCCTGCCGGAGGGCGGCGGCCACCACCTCGGCCGGCTGCAGACTTTGCGGTTCCGCCGGCGACGCCGACACGCAGGGATGCCCGCTCCGCTGGCGTGAGCGGCGAGCCCGACAAGACAGTCCGGACCACCCACGGGAGCAGGCGCCGGTCGAGGGACCAGTCGTCCAGCCGCTGGTGACGGTGGCGTCCCAGTGGACGGACCCGTGGCCGGGCAGCGTGCCGTACACGGACCGTCGACAGGGGGATGGCGATCGACCGTCAGACCGCGGCCGATCAACTCCGGCGCCGTCAGGTTGGTCGCCTCTACCGCCTGGAGGGCGGCGGTCGCGATGGCGGGCCACCGCGGCATCTCGGACGGCTGGAGCCGCTGGACCGTGATGGCACGCAACACCGCCTGCTGCTGGATCCGGCTCATGTCGCCGGCGGGAGTGTTGCGAAACCGGACGAACTGCAATACCTGCTGCCCCGTAAGGTGTTGAACGCCGGGACGGAGACGGATGCCGAGCGGTTGGCCGGGCTGATATTGCTCGGCCTGGGGGACGTCCACGGTGACGCCGCCCAAGTCGTTGATGGTCCGGGGCAGCTGGAACATGCCCAGTAACATCACATGTAGTACTCGCCGGGCACGTGGAGCGTCTGCTCAATGACGTGCACGCCCATCGACACCCGGCCGACCAAGGACCATGCGGCGAAGGGGGTGCGCCCCACACCGGAAGTGGCGACCCGCGTGTCGTGCGGGAGGACAGCACGCCCACTTGGTGCGTGGCCGGGTCGAGGGAGATGAGCATCAGCGTGTCCGCCCGATTAGGCACCGCCTTTCCCGTGAGATCGTGGTGCCCGGCGGTCTCGCGCGAGTGGCCCAGCAGCAGGACCGTCACGCGATGGCGGAAGGCGCGGGCACCGCACCGCGGGCCGGCCACGTGCCGGTTGGGGGTTCCCACGGCCGGGTGGTCCCGGGTGCGGGCCGGGTTCGCAGGGCGCACCAGCCGGCCTATTCCGGCCCCGCCAGGACGCGGACGAGGGCCAGCAGCCATCCGCGCGGGTCGGGACACGCCGTCTCTGCCCCATGCTGAAGCTCCTCTCTCGATGGGCGGGTGTCTCGGCGGCTATCGGGCGTTATCCCCTGTCGCCTATCCGCCGGCGGCCGGCGGCGGGGCGAATGCGTGATGCGGGAAGACAGCGCGGGCGATGAGCGTCGCCAGGACCGCCGCGCCTGTCGGATTCGGGTGCACGCCGTCCGGGTAGAAGTAGTCCGGTTGACCGGCGCTCGCCTGGTACCAGTCGACCACGACCGTGTGCGGGGTCGTGGCGGCCACCGCCGCCAGGGTGGCATTGACCGCGTCCTGCCAGGGTCGCGGCTCCCGGGTGTTGACGAGGACAACGCGCCGGACGGGGCCTAAGTCGCGGATCACGGTCCGGAGCTCGGCGGCGGTGAAGGGGCCGTTGGTGCCGAGTTCCAGGACGACGCGGGAGCCGAGGCGGTGCTGCGCTTGGAGGCGGGCGATCACTGCCGGAGCCTGCATCATCTGCCGTCCGACTTGGGCACTCAAGACGACGCCGGGCAGGAGGGTCTGGAGGTCCGGCGCCAGGTCGACCAGGATGGAGTCCCCGATGATCGTGACGCCCTGGCCCAGCGGCGCGGCGCCGGTGGGACGGGAGCCGCCGCGGGGATCGGGCGGACGGAGGGCTGTCCGGGATGGCGGCGTCCCCCGGTCGGCGGCGGGGACGACGAGGCCGGGGACCGCTGAGGTCCCGCCGCCGTCGCGCTGGAGGAGTCCCAGGGTGTCGAACGCCAGCACGCCGCAGACCGCCATGGCGACCAGGCCCCAACGGAGCGGCGCGCGGCGGAATCGGCCGGCATCCCGGAGCCGCCAGGGGAGCTGGCCGCGCCGGATCGGGTCCTCGATCCACCGCCACGACGCCGCCGCGAGCACCAGCGTGGCGGCGATCTGCAGCGCGGCCCGGGGTCCCGCCGGGTCCTCCTGCGCCACGAGCGGCGTGGTCAGAACGATGACCGGATAATGCCAGAGGTAGATCCCGTAGGAGCGCACGCCGATCCACCGCAGGGGCCGGCAACCCAGGACCCGCGCCCAGACGGTTCGGGGATCGACCAGCGCGGCGATGGCGACGGCGGTGGCCACCGCGAGCAGCACCATCCCGTAGGGGTACATCCAGGGCTGGTAGGCGTTGGTCCCCGCCATGAGCGCGACCATCACGAGGAGCCCCAGGGTGCCGGCGAGATGCCCGGCATGGCGGGGCCGTGCCGCCGCGCGCCGTGCGCTGGGCCACACCAGGGCCAGGGCGGCGCCGATCAACAGGGAGAAGGCCCGGGTGTCGGTGCCGTAGTAGACGCGGTCCGGATTGGCCCCCGGGACGTAGAGCCAGGCCATGACGCCGGCTGACAGCGCCGCCAAACCGAGGGTCCCGGCGGCGAGCCAACAGCGCTGGGGGACCCGGCGCAGTCCCAGGATGAGCAGGAGGGGCCATACCAGATAGAACTGCTCTTCCACGGCCAACGACCAGAGGTGTCCGAGGGGCGAGGGGGGACCGAAGCGGGCGAAGTACGGCACCCGCTGGAAGATGTCCCACCAGTTGCTCACATAAAGGGCCGCAGCGACCACTTGGCCGGCCAAGCCGGGGAGGCGGCCCGGCTCGGCCACCAGGCTCCCCCCCACGACGACCAGCAGCAGACAGCCCAGCGCCGGCAGGAGACGCCGCGCCCGCCGAAGCCAGAAGACCCGGAGGCGGATGGTGCCACGGGCGTCCCACTCCGCCACCAGGAGATCGGTGATGAGATACCCGGACAGGGTGAAGAACACGCCGACCCCCAGCAGACCGCCGGGAAGCCAGTGCAGATGGTACGCAATCACGGCGAGGACGGCGAGGGCGCGAAGCCCGTCCAGGCCGGCGAGGTAGGGGCGATGCGTCTCGACCGGCTCAGGCATGGCCGCATCCCCCGGACGGCATGGCGCATGCGGCAGCGACAGCGGTCGCCCGCTGGATACGCGAGGAACCCTGGGACATCATGGAGGGTCGCACCCTTTGATGGCGTGTTGGACCGGCCCCGGCTGGAAGACAGGGGGTACCGGCTCACTAGGGTAACGTCCCCGGACTCCGACAGGGTTACGGCGGCCAAAACCGGACGAAGGAACAAACCCCGTGGGCGAGGGTCAGGGGAACCCCACCGTGCTCACTCCCGGACGTCCCCCGGCAGCCCGGATGCTGGGCATTGGGCGAGCAGGAACGGCGACGACGAGCGGGGCGAGCGCCTGCCGCGCACGCCGAGGGCTCTCGAGCAGGCTGGCGGTTGGTGCCGTTCTGCGTGGGGTGGGCCTCACGGGGTGGCACCTTCCGTGGTGAAGGACGTGTGGGGGGCGCGGGAGTGGGCTGGTGGTTCCGCCGATTCCCTTGCTGGCCCCGGAGAGGGGGACGGCCGTCTTGTGGCGCTCCCCGTCAAGCGGGGCGTGGCCGCCTGGGCCTCGGCGCTCAGCGCTGGCGTGCCAGCCTACGGCGGGCTGGCCGCTGATGCCGCAGCGTCTGACAGGGAGCGTCGCGCGGGGAACAACGGCACCGATCCCCGGGCGTTGGAGACAGTAGGCCCGCCGGGTGGCGAACTAGGCATGTTTGCGGGAGGTGCGGAGGCCTATGGGACGCGGGCGATGGCTCAGCTTGGTGTTGGAGCGGCTGGCGACGGGCTGCGGCGCGAGGGCCCCGGCCCGGTGGCACGATCCCAGCCGTCCCACCCGCCGGGGCCAGGACGCCCGTTCCGGTCAGCCTGGATGCGATCGACATGGTCGGTCCCAGCCTCGGATGGGGTCTCGGTGATCTCGCTGACCGGCCCGCGATGCAGGTGCTGCGCACCACCGAAGGCGGCCATCGCTGGACCGTGGTGACGCCACCGGGACTGACGGCAGGGACCTGGGCCGTCTGCGCCCT
Organism: Actinomycetes bacterium; assembly: GCA_023565505.1. Taxonomy (GTDB): domain Bacteria; phylum Bacillota; class Sulfobacillia; order Sulfobacillales; family JAIMBI01; genus JAIMBI01. The sequence continues at coordinate 14,415 of JAIMBI010000040.1, forward strand.
GCCGGGACAGCCCGCTGCCGCGTGGCTCGCGGGCGCGGTGCCTGGCGTGGCCGCGACGGTGTACCGCACGACCACGGGGGGCGACCCGGAGCCGCAGTCCGGCGACCCCGACGCGTTACGGCGACCAGTGCGGCGGGTTGCACTTCCCCTGCCTACTGAAACCGGCGTTTTCTGATACCCCCCCAAGATGAATTCAACCAACCAGATGGTTGATATAACGCCGGCACCGTGCTAGCATCAACCATGCCGTTGAATTCGAAGGAGGGGGAAACCGTGGAGCCTGGATCTTGGCGCCGCTTGCATCACGGCCTCAGCGCGCAATTGGTGGGCTTACTGGTGCAATTTTTTATTGGGATGGGGGTGAATCTCTGGGTGGTCTTGCCTTCGACGCATCCCGGCGCCCACGCGGCTCGTTATTTTCAGGGATTGTGGCAAGGCATTCCCTGGGCGCTCGTCCACACCAATGTCTTGTTGCAAGGGCACATCGTCGTGAGTCTGATCCTGTGGCTGGGGGCAGTCGGCTTGATGGCCAGCGCCTGGGGTACCCGGGACCGGGGGTTGGAAATCGCTGCCGTCGCCGGCTGGGTGGGCATCACCGGGGCCGGGTTTAATGGCGGCAGCTTTCTTAACTACGGCCACGAGGTCAGTTCGCTGCTCATGGCGGCGGGGTTTGCCTTGGCGGTGGGTTCCTATGTCTGGGCATGGGGTCACACGCTTGGCGCCGTGGCCGTAGCGAATGGTGAGGATCGCCATGCCTAGTCGGTCGCGGCGCAACGCCATCATCGAGGCGGCGTATCAGCTCATCGCCGAGCGCGGATTCGAAGGCTTTCGGATCCGCGCGGTGGCTGATCGGGCAGGCCTCAACCACGCCACGGTTCTGCACTACTTTCCGACCAAACAGCACCTCGTCGAAGCTGTGGTCGCCTACCTGCTTCACCAATTGCAGCAGGAGGGGTTCGATCACGGTACGCAGACGCCGCTAGAGGCTTTGGGTCTGGAATTGCAGGATATGCGCCGCCGCCTCGCCGCCGACCCGGCGTTCTTTGTGGTGCTGAACGAGTTCCAACTGCGGGCCTACCGGGACCCGGCGATTGCGGATGCGTTGCGCCCATTGTATGCCCAATGGCGCCAGTACCTGATGGGGCTGTTGGAGCGTGGCATCGCGGAAGGCCAACTCCGTGCGGATTTGCCGGTGGATGCGCTGGTCGAGGTCCTCATGCTCCAATTTCAGGGATTGGGTCTGCGGGTTCTCGATGCCGGCCCAGGCGAGACGCTAGACGCCGTGATGCAAGCCCTTTGGGCACTGTTGCGCCAGGGGCTCGTGTCCGATCCCAGGTAAACGCAGGGAATGGGAGGTTACTGGTGCCCGGGCGTTGTGGGACCGCCGGGGCCGGGGCCCGCTTGCGGCAGCTCGTCCAGCAGGCGGGGCACACGGTGCCCCTGGATGAAGCCATCTTCGCGATGGTGGTCAACCGGTTAGCCGATCCCCAGAGCAAACGGGGCATGCTGTCCTGGCTGCCAGCCTTCCGCGAGCAGCCTGACATACCGTTCGGGTGATGGGGGCCGCTGTCACGCGGGGCTGCCTCGTCGACGACAGGCCGGCGACCGCGAGCGGATTCCGGGGGTTGTCTGTTCGGCCCGGCGGCGGAGGCTCGCCTCCACCCGGGCCCGGTCATACGGTTGGCCGCTGCGGAGGATCGCAGGCGCCGGGCGACGCGCTTGAGGCTCGCGCGTTTGGAGAGACCGCGCGCCCGGCAGCGGTTGTAGAACGCTCGGGCCAGGGGATCGTGGCGCCTGGCGGTCAAGGCCATGAGCCATAGGGCGCGCTTGAGGCGGTGATTGCAACTCTTGCGCGCAACGTGCCGGACCCGTCCCCCGCTACTGCGAGCGGCCGGCGCGGTGCCGTTATACTTCACGAAGGCATGGCGACTGGGGAAGCGGCGGACGGCCCGCTTGCCGGGAGTACCGGCACAGCCGGCCGCCATGCAGCAAACGGCCACCTACCAAAGCTGGGACTTCACCAACACATGGGGTATTGCCACCAGCATCAACGGCGGCTTTCCTTACCTACTTTGGCAGTATGCTTCGGCACCGCCGGCAGGCCAAGTGGCAGAAGCACCCTATGCGGTCTTCCCCCTGCGTGATGGCCGGCGGCCTGGTCGCCGGACCACGCTTCCGCCGCGTGCCTAGTAGCGATGAAGCGAGGCAACCGGCCACGTGAAGACGGTCCTTGCGCAACACTCCCTCCGCCGGCAACTCGTCGGTCGCCTCCTTCATGGCGCGCCATTCTGCCCATGCCTGGCGTCCAAGGGCGACCCCTCGGGGGCGGGGGAATTCCGGTGGCCATCTGGGGGGTCAGCTGGTGGAATTAGACGGCCGTCTTCAGTCCGGTATGTGCGGTCCGTGTTGCTGGGGTCGCTGCGACGGGCGCGACCCACCCGGCCAGCGCGGCGGCGACGGTGCGGTGCGAGATGGCGTGGGGAGCCGGCCCACTTGGCCCGAAGGCACATAGAAGCCCTGTGCCGCTGCTGCATGGGCGCTACGGGAGCGACGCGGTACAATGGCAGGGGGGGTGCCGGATGGCGGAACGGAGACCGTCGGCGAACGGGCGGTTCTTGGAAGATCGGACGCAGGCCCGCGTCGAGAGGATGACGCCCGAGGAACGGCTGGCGGAAGCGCTGCGACTGCATCAGCTGGCCTTGGCCCTCCGGCGGGCGGGGGCAGCAGCCCGACCAGCCCCGAAACAGCCTGAACGATGACGTCGTTGGCCCGGTTCATCGACGCCATCCATAAGCCGGGATGGCCCGTGGCCCTCATGGGCGCTATGGCGTTGGCCGCCTGGGGCGTAGTCCGAGCCACTGCAGACATTGACTGGTTGGTGGGCGCGCCGACCTCCCGCGCGTTCGCGGACTGGGCCGAAACGTTGGCGCAGCAGGGTTTTGCCGTGCAGCACAGGCCATCCGCGGTCGGCGATCCGTTGGGCGACGTCATCGAAGCGACAGGCGACGATTTCGAGTGCCAGTGTATTATGGCGACGCATGCCCACGAGTGGCGGGCACTGGACCGCGCCAAGCCGTACCGGTTCCTGGGGACGGCAGTGTCTGTGATCACGATCGAGGACTTGATGCTATTGAAGTGCTACGCCGGCGGGCCGCAGGACTGGGAAGACATTAGGCGTTTGTTGGAACGCCACCGTGGAGGACTCGACGTCCCATACCTTCGCGGATGTTTGGCCGATCCCGCTTTACGGGACTGTTCGGCTGACTTGGTGCGCCTGTTGGGCTTGGACGCGCCGTAAATCTGTTGGGCGGGCTTTTCGGCAGTCCTGACGGAAAGCCGAATACATGCGAGCGGTTTGAGGGGCGGTTCAGCCATTGCGGGATCCCAGGCCGCGCCTCGAGCGGAATGGGAAGCGTCAACCCCGCCTGCTCCGATCGGGGATGAGACCGGGATGGGGAGTCGTGGCGGCGTGGTCGTGGTCATCGGTGCCACGGGCAACCAGGGTGGCAGCGTGGTACGGGCCGTGGTGCTGAGCGGTTTCAGCGTCCGGGCCCCTCACTCGCCCTCCAATGGGTCGGAAAGCCCAAATCCTCCGGGATCTGATCTGGGCGGAGACGTCACGGCAGGCGACCTCGGAGACCCGGACTGCGTGGCTGGGGCCTTGGAGGGAGCCGACGCCGTCTTTTCGGTGCAGAACTACTGGGCACTGGGAACAGACCGCGAGCTGAGCTACGCCCGAAACATCCTGCAGGCGAGCCGCCGGATTGGGATCCGGCACTTGATCTACAGTTCCGGCCTCGGCGTGCGCCCCCGGTCAGGGCTGGACGTCTTGGAGAGCAAGTTTCAGGCCGAGCAGGCCCCTCGGGCCTCGGGTATCCCTTACACCATCGTTCGACCGGCCTTGTTCATGGAGGACTTTTTGGGGGCTTGTTTGCCGCTACCGCGGGTCATCCGCCGTCTCGCGACCCGTTCACCGACGACGGTCAGCCGTCTCTAGATTGGGGTGCTGCCCATAATTGGCCAGTCCTCCGGTCGCCTGCCGCTCTGCGCACTGTCCGACGTAGGCCGGACCGGGTGGCGGGCACTGGATCACCCTGGGGAGAACCTCCACCGGGCCTTCGACCTTGTGGGCGATGCTCCCACCGTGCGGGACTTGCTCGTACTACTCCGTTAAGTGTCTACGAACTGTCTGCCAGGACAACGTCTCCCCGTGTAGGCCGATGACACAGTGGGCAGAAGCCCAGCCCCTCAACCAGAATCCGTTGCAGCATCCGGCGAATCTGCGGGAGGGTCCACCCAGAAGTTTTTTTTACGGCGCAGCATCTCCAGCACAAGGAAGTCGAAGGCGATCATCGTCAGCGTCACGTGATGGTGCCAGCCC
>JAIMBI010000014.1 GCA_023565505.1 Actinomycetes bacterium
CACCGCATCCCGACGCTGGAGGACTGCGTGCGGCACGTGCGGGCGCTGGTGGAGTCCGACACCACCACGGGCACCGTAGTCGTGGTGGACGCGGGCGTGACCCTGTAGGGGTGCCGAAGCATGCCGGACCGCCGGAAGCCGGGTGGAGACGGGGCCATGACACACGAGTCGTCCGGCGGGCACCCGGAGGTGCTGCACACCCCGAGCGCCCGCTCCATCCGCGAGGTGGTGTTCGGAGTCAACGACGGGCTGGTGTCCATCACCGGCCTGGTCGTCGGGGTGACCGCCTCGCACCTGTCAGCGCGCCAGATCCTGGTGGCCGGGCTCGCGGCCACGGTCGCGGCCACGGTAGCCATGGGTCTCGGCGCCTACCTCTCGACGAGCGCGCAGAACGAGTACTTCCAGGCCGAGTGGGACCGGGAGATGCGGGAGGTCCACGAGGTGCCCGACGAGGAGCGCCGGGAGGTCGAGGTCATCCTCCGCCAGAAGGGCTTCACACCCGAGGAGGCCCGTACCTTCACGGCGCGGCTCATGGCGGACAAGCGGCAGTGGGTCGACTTCATGATGAAGGAGGAACTGGGCATCATGGTCGAGGGTCTCGACAACCCCTGGAAGACGGCCGGCATCATGGCCCTGGCGGTGCTGGCCGGCTCCCTGCCGCCCATCCTGCCCTACGTGTTCCTCCCCGACCCTTCCCGTGCCCTCCGGTGGGCCGTCGGCCTCGCCATGGCCACGGCCTTCGGCCTGGGGGTCGCCAAGGCCCGGGTGGCCCGCGGCACCTGGTGGAAGAGCGGCGTCCAGTTCGTCGCCGTCGCGGCCGCAGCCATCGTGTTCGGCATCCTGCTCGGCCGCCTCTTCGGGACCATCACCGCGGCGTGAACACCCGGACGGCCTCCACCCCGGGTGGCGGGTAACTGGTGATGACCAGCTCCCGAACCGGACCCCGGCGGTCGGGCCGGGCGTTGATGGACCGGCGGGCCGACACCCGGGCGAACCAGAAGCCGGGGTAGATCGTCTCGAAAAACCGGTCGTCGGGGTCCGTGTTCCGGGGATCCGCGTTGGAGACCATCACCCAGGCGCCCGCGTCCGCCCACGCCCGGCAGGCGGCCGCGAGCCGCCGTTGGGCGTCGTCGTCGAACCCCTCGGGGATGTAGGCCGTGAACGAGGCCGTGCGCGACAGCGGCCGGTAGGGCGGGTCGCAGTAGACGAACGTCCCCGGACCGATCCACCGGTCCATCTGGCGGTAGTCCCCGGCCACGATGCGGGTCCGGCGCAGCACCGCCGCCACCCGCCGGAGGTTCGGCGCGTCGGCGATCCGGGGACGGCGGTAGCGTCCCGGAGGCACGTTGAACCGTCCGGCCGCGTTGACCCGGAAGAGCCCGTTGAACCCCGTCCGGTTGAGGAAGACGAATCGGGCCGCCTGCGCCGCAGACTCATCGCCCCGTGCGAGACCCGCGTTGAACGCCTCCCGGACTTCGTAGAAGAGCGCCTTCCGCCCGGCCTCGTCGGCGGCCCAGTATGCCGCCTGCCAGGCCTCGAGCGGCGCCACCACCGCCTCCACGTCCTCCTGCAGCGCACGGTAGGTCGCCATGAGCGCGGGGTTCAGGTCGCCGATAACCAACTCGACGCCCGGATACTGCTGGGCGACGGCCAGCCAGACCGCCCCACTGCCGACGAAGGGCTCGACGTAACGGCGGACGCCGCCCCGGCCCAGTTCCGCGGGAAAGCATCCGGAAAACGCCGGGAGAAGCTGCGACTTGCCCCCAGCCCATTTCAGAAAAGGCCGAGCCGCGCCGTCCTCCTTGCGCACCGTCGGCAAACCCGCGTCCCCCCGCCGAGGTCTCTCGGTTCGTCGTTCGCTCCGCGGACGCTCCGCTCCTGCCCGGCGGCGGCAGGCCACGGCCTTTCGGGCCCCAGGGCGCCAGAGTGCCGGAACACGGCCGTGTCGAGGGAGGGACGAAGACCGACGCTGCGTCCCGTCTCGCCGGGCTGGCCGGCACGCCCGCATGGCGCTCCGCGCCGCGACGTCCCGGTCTCCGGGGCGGCGCGCGGCACAGCCGCGGAGGCAGGCGGGCGCGGGTTCGTCCCGTTCGATGGCCCCCGACACCGGCAAAGGCCGGGCCAGGCGGCCCCGCGGAACAGGTGCGGACCCGCCGGACCTCGGCCGGAGCCCAGAGACGGTGGGACGCCGACCCCGCCCCCCGGAAGGAGCGGTCGGGGCGGAGCCCCGTTACGGAGCCGGAGCGAACCCAGCCGCCCGACGATCCGGTCCGTCCCCCGGCGGACCCGTGTCATCGGCGAGACCCCGGCGACATGCGGAAAAAACATTTTTTTGAGACAGGGACCGAGACGGGAAGACAGCGCACGAGGCCCTATCTTTTTTTGGAGGGCGTACCCCCGGCGCAAGCGGGCGGTGGGTTCAATCAGGTCCAGACGAGGTGGGGCCGAATCAACTCCGTAACGAAGGGTCTCGCGGTCAGGTGGATCAGGACGGCTTCGACCGTCGCCGGCATCGCCGGTTTCCTCGCGTTCTTTTCGGGTGTGGGCTTCGCGGCATCCGGTCCCACCCTGTACGCCGGGGAGACGGTCGATGTGTTCACGCTGCCGCACTACGGCTCCTCCGGCCTGAGCATCAGCCTCTTCGCGCTGGACGGAGGATCGTTTAACGCCACCGTTCCGCTCACCTATGTCGGGCAAATCAGCGGCGACTACACGCCCGCCTTTGCTTCGCAGGACGGGATCAACTGGGGCGACACGTGGGGCGAGTACCGTTTCGAGGTGCCGGCGGGTGAAACCCCGGGGCAATCTTACGGCGCGCTGATCCATCTCTCCAGCGGCGGCGTGGTATTCACGCGGTTCGTCGGGTATCCCGCTCCGGACGAGCCGTACGGTACCCAGTATACGTTCGAAGCGGATCCTCCCGCGGGTCAGTTGCCGGAGGTGCCCTATACGGCCGCGCTCCCGCTGGTCGCCGCGGGCTTGTGGGGCCTCTCGGCCCTGACCCGGCGTATCCGCTCGACGGGGTAGGCCGTCCGGTCCTCGCTCCACCAGGGACGGAGACGCGGCCGACTCGGCGGCGACGGCCAACGCCCATCGAAACCCTTCGGCAGGCGCGACGAGGGTCCGGAAAGGCTCGGCGCAACCCGCCGAGCCTTTCCGGACCGTGACGGTTGCCGAGGGACCCGGTGCACCCTTCGCGATCCGGCGGCCATGTGCTGCGGGGGTCGGTGGCGGCAGCGCGTGGGCGCACCCGGGACGTGTCGGAGTCCCCAAGCCCGCCTCATGCGGCCGCCGAATCCGAGGGCGATGAGGGATGCGCGCCAGGCCTCCGCGAGACGAGAGGTCCCGACCCGCGACTCAAGGTCGGCGCCGCATGCCAGAAGGAGTGCGCTCTGCTCCGCGCTAGTCTCGACCCGTTCGCCGGACCGGTCGCGGGTGCGGCACCAAAGCCAGGACCGTTTCCCGTGACAGCCGTTACGGCCTCGAGCGCGTCGCCAAAGGCTCCGGGGCAGGGGTTCACGGACCGCTCGAGTTGACGCCCAGCGATCCTCGCCCAAGGAGCGTCCCCGTGGCGGCCCTGCGGTCGACCGCGCGCACCCTCCGCCGGTCCAGCACCGCCCCGCCCCGCTGACCACCGTGGATACCGCCGCCCACGGAGCAGGAGACGTTCGACCCGGCAGCCAATGTGGCACGCTGAGCCTTGGCTGCCGGCGCTCGCCGCGCGGGTCGTCTTCCCGGCAGGACGGGGACGGCACGACCGCCTGACGGCGGTGCGCGTTCGGCTCGCCGCAACCGCTGGCGCGTGAAACGGTCGAACGCCGGCCGACGGAACTCCAACGCGCGCAAGCCGAGGCGGAAGGAGAGACGACATGGCCTCCATCGTGGACGAGCTGGTAGCCGCCGGCCGCCGCCTGCAAGCGGCTGGACTCGTCGTCGGCACCAGCGGCAACCTGAGCGCCCGGGATCCCGACCAGCCGGAGCGCTTTTGGATCTCTCCCATGGCCATGGACATCGGAGACCTGCACCCTGACGACCTCGTGGCCGTGGACGAGGCTACGGGCATGGTCGTGGGAGGCCGGCGCCGGCCGTCTTCGGAGACGGCGCTCCACCGCCGCCTCTACCGGGACCGGACGGATATCCGGGCCGTGGTGCACACCCACTCGCTCTACGCAACCATGTTCGCCGTGGCCGGCGAACCCATCCCGCCCGTCCACTACGCCATCGCCGACCTCGGCGACCGGATCCCGGTGGTCCCCTACGCCCCCTTCGGGTCGGAGGCGCTGGCCGACGGCGCGGCAGCGCATCTCGCCTCAGGAGGGGGAGCGGTCCTGCTGCAGAACCACGGCGTCGTGGCCGTCGGGACGAGTCTCCGCGAAGCGCTGCGGCGCGCCGAACTGGTGGAGTGGCTGGCCCGACTCGCCCTCGGCGCCCGGTTGGCGGGAACGCCCCGACTGCTCGCACCGGCAGAGCTCGACGACGTGCGTCGTCGCCTGGCGGACTACCGGCAGCCCCCGCCGGCCGACTCCTGACCCGCGACGGCGACCGTGCCGGCCCGGTCGGGCCGTCCCGCGGCGAACAGCCCGGCACGCGCCCGCGGCCGTCGCCTCGCCGGCGCGGAAGCAAAGCTCCCGACCGGCGGCCCGGTCTCGAGTCCCCACGCCGCTCTCGGACGGGCCCAGGTGGAACCGGTCCCGCAGGCGGGATCTGGCGGCCGTTCGGCGGGCCGGATGGGTCCTCACGCCGTGTGGGAGACTCCGAAGCAGAACGCACAAAGAGGCGGACCCCGCCCGATCTCTCCCTCGCAGCGTTCCCGACCGGCGGCGTCGGGGACCCACCCCGCTCGGGGTACGAGACTGAAACGGTGGTCGGGTCCGCCGGTCGAGCGCCCGACGCGACCCCGGGACAAGCCGGTCGAACCGCCGCATGGTCGGGGTGGGCTCGTCGCGTCGGACAAGCCGGCCCGCAGCACGGGCCGGCCCCCTGTCTACGGGTCCGCCACCGCGCGCGGCCGATCCGGCAGCCGGGGTTCCCGCACCGGTACCGGTTCGCCCGTCTCCCAGTCGTAGGCCGCCATGGCCTCGTTGAACCAGCGGGGCGGCGCCGGGGCGCCCCAGAACGTGGCCCGCCGCGGGTCTTCGAGGTCCCACTTGACGGGCTCCCAGTCGGGATCCGCCACGAGGTAGTCGCCCGTAAAGAGCTCGAAGCGGTTGCCGTCCGGGTCGCGCACGTACAGGAAGAACGCGTTGGTGGTCCCGTGGCGACCCGGCCCGCGCTCGAGGTTGGCGACGAACCCGGACGCGGCCAGCACGTCCGCCACGTGGAGCAGGGTTTCGGTGCTGTGCGCGATGAACGAGGCGTGGTGGAAGGCCGGACCGCGGCCGTTGGCGATGGCCAGGTCGTGGGACGTCTGCTTGCGCCGGAGCCACGCGCCCCATAGCCGCTCGACGCCGTCGGGGCCGTAGCTCACGGTGCACTCCGAGCAGGCGAACCCGAGCCGGTCCATGTACCACCGCGCCGCCGCCTCGATATCCGGTGTCAGGTAGTTGACGTGGTCGAGCCGCATCACGGCCGCCCCGCGGTAGGCGGCGTAGTCCTGCAGGCGCCAGGCGGCCGGCTCCACCGCGTGGACGAACTCGACCGGGAACCCGAACGGGTCCCGCACCCGGAGCGCCCGTCCCACGCCGGTCTCGGTGCCGGCCTCGATCCAGCGGTGGAACAATCCGGCCTCGCGGGCCAAGTCCGCCAGAGCCTCGAGGTCGCCCTCGGTCCGAACGCGGAAGGCCACGTGCCCCACTCCGGGGGAAGGTGCGCGGGTCAGGACCAGACAGTGGTGGTAGCGGTCCTCGAGACCGCGGAGGTAGACGTGGTCCGCGTCCCGGCCGGTCTCCACGAAGCCCACCAGGTCGACGTAGAACGCCCGCGCCCGTTCCAGGTCGCTCACCCGGTATTCCACGTGGCTCGTGCGCAGGATGTCGACGGTCGGGGTCATCGTGCGGCGCCTCCTTCGACGGCCGGTTCCGGAATGGGGGTGCGGTCCAGGAACGCCCGCACCCGCTCCTTCATCGGCGACTTGTCGTAGCTGAAGTAGAGCGCGCTCGCCATGCGCACCGGATCCCCGAAGAAGAAGCGCTCGTAGAGCACCTGGCGGCTGCCGAAGGCGGAGAGCGCGATGTCCCACGCCAGCCGGAACAGGCGGATGCGCTCCGCGGCCGGGGCCCCCGCGGCCTGGTAGTACCGGTCGATTTCCGGCCGGAGCGCCGGGTGGGCCAGGTCCCGGGCGGTGGGGATGGCCATGAGTCCGCTCGCCCCGAGCTGCTGGAGGATCTCCACCAACCGCGGGTACACCCGCGGGAAGGTGTTGCGGGCGATGTTCAGCGGCGTCCAGGCGGGGGTCATCACTCCCCAGCGGTTCTCCCGCGCGCCGGCTTCGGCGGCGACGACGAACGCCCGCTGGGTCTCGACCGCCATGATGATCTCCGCAATCTTCTCCTGCACATGCTGAAACGGCTCGATGCCGATGGTGTCGACCATGAGGCTCGCCACGCCCAGGACGAACTCCGCCTTGGCGATGTTCTTGACCACCACCTGGTGCGTCATGTGCACCGTGGCGTCGGTGTCGGTGTAAAGCCGGTTGGCCAGTTCCCCGTCCTCGAGGAGGAACACCCGGTCCCAGGGGACCAGCACGTCGTCGAACACCACCATGCAGTCCATCTCCTCGAAGCGGGATCCCAGAGGATGGTCGAAGTGGGACCGACCGTAGTCGAACGACTCGCGGCAGATGAGGCGCACGCCCGGCGTGGACATCGGCAAGGCGAAGGCGAACGCGTACGGGCGGTCCTCCTCCGTGGCCCGGATGACGGTGGAGGGAAACACCAGCACCTCGTCCGCGAGCGGCAGCGTCGCGAGCATCCGGGCCCCGCGGACGACCACCCCGTCGGCACGCTTCTCGACCACCCGCGCCGCCAGGTACGGGTCGGCCTGCCGGCCGACGCTCACCGACCGGTTCGCCTGCGGGTGGATGAGGGTGTGGGTGGTGCAGAGGTCGTTCTCCCGGACGTACTCGTAGTACCGGCGGATATTCTCCGCGAACCGCGGGTCGTTCTGGGCGAAGAACGGCGCCGCCGACGCCAGCGCCATCAGGTCGCTGTTGAGGTAGTCGGGCGTCCGCCCCATGAAGCCCCCCGAATAGGCCGCCCAGTGCTCCATCATTCGCCGACGCCGCACGAGATCCTCCTTGGTCCGCGGGATGAGGAACGACAGCCCCACCCGCTGGCCGGTGGACGGCGACGGATAGGTCATCTCGTCGCGCAGCGCCGGGTCGTGCTGGAGATCGTAGAGGTGCGCGACGCTCGCGGCGATGTTGCGGAAGGCGGGGTGCTCGGTGACCCGGGTGGTGATGCGCTCCCCGTCGATCCACAGCTCCCGCGGATGCCGGTCCAGGTCCTCCAGGTACTGCTGGCCGGTACGGACCCCCATGCCCATGCCCCCTTCTCCCTCGCGTCCCCCCGGGCCGCCCGGGGGGTTGGCTTCAAACCGTCTCCGACTCGGCCACCACCGGGTTCTCCAGCCGGCCCACCCCCTCGACCTCGCAGGTCATCACGTCGCCGGGCCGCACGGGCGCGATACCCTTGGGCGTGCCGGTGAGGATCACGTCGTAGGGCTCGAGGGTCATGAACGCGGACAGATACTCGATGATCTCCCCCACCGAGTGCACGAGGTGCGCCGTCGTCCCCTCCTGGCGGAGCGTGCCGTTGACCCAGGTCCGAACGGCCAGCCGTCCAGGGTCCTCGATTTCGTCCCGCGTGACCAGGTACGGTCCCAGGGGACCGAATGTGTCGAATCCCTTCGCCTTGACCGGCGGCCGGAAGGTGTTGGTCACGAAGTCCCGGCAGGTGAAGTCGTTCGCCACCGTGTAGCCCAGCACGTAGTCCAGCGCCTCGCCGGCCCGGACCCGCCGGGCGGGGCGTCCGACGACCACCGCGAGTTCCGTCTCGTAATGGCAGTGGGTCGCCTCCCGCGGGTAGATCACCGGCGCCCGGTGGCCCACCAGCGCCGACAGCGGCTTGAAGAACAGCGCCGGCGCCTCGGGGCGGGCCAGGCCCAGCTCGTCGGCGTGGGCGGCGTAGTTGAGCGCCAGCCCGATCACGCTGCGGGGTTCGAACGGCACCAGCCAGGTGACCGTCTCGGGATCGTACTGCTCCCCGCCGGGACCGACGAGCGCCTCCCCGCGCACCGTCACGGTCCGCACCCGACCGTCGGCGACTATCCGCGCGATCTTCATTCCAGGCTCCTCCTCCGGCAAGAGAACGTGGGGCGCCGAAAACCCCCGGGTCCGGCCCGGCAGCGGGCGAGGGCGGTACCACCGGCAGCGGGAGGGTCGGCGCCCACCGCCCCGGCACACCCGGGCAGGCCTTGACCGGTCCGTGGTTCGTCGCCCCAAACAACGCCTGACTTAACGGCCTGTTGTCGACAACGCCGGGCAGATGCGCCACCGCCCCGGTCGCCTCGTGAGTCGGGTGGCTGCAGCAGGGCACGCCCACCAGGGCGCTCGGCACCGAGCTGCCCTGCTTCAGCCGTCAAGCCGGGCATCTCGCGCCGTCGCCCGGTCTTCTCCCCCGCACGACGGGAGGCCGTCCCGCCGTCGCCAGGACCGTCACGCGGGAGAGGTGGCCCCATGCGTCGACGGCGAGCCACGCCGGCTCGTCGGGGTTGTCGCCCACCGACACGCCCGGTGCCCTCCGTGGTCCGCCGGGCCACCGGCCGGCCGAAAGCGACCTCCGGATCGCGCGGCGTCGCCGGCGGGACGACGCATCGTCGCCAGCGTTCCACCCGGTGCGCCTCGGCCGCCGCCTCCGCCATCATCGCCTCGCCTCCCGCCGAGCCGCCGCGAAGGCCTCCAGCGTGGCCCGGTGGTGCTCGCGGACCAGCCGTTCCACCACGGACGCCGGGGCCCGTTCCGCGAGCGTCTCGAGCAGGTGGAAGTGCTCCTGCAGCGCCGGCCGGGCCCGCTTCGGGATGCGCGTGAACACTGACGGCTCGATGGCGTCGAGGCGGTCATAGGCGCGGTTGACCAAGTCGAGGGCGTAGGCGTTGGGACACGGCAGGCACACGGTGCGGTGGAACGCCCGATCCAGCCGGCCGAAACCGACCAGGTCCCCGCCCTCCACGGCCTCCGTCATCCCTCGGGCGATGTCCCGGGCCGCCTCTAGGTCCCAGGGCCGGATCGTCTCGGCGGCTGTCGCCACCACGAACGCCTCCAGGACGGCCAGCGTCTCCAGGGTCTCGCCGTAGGCCCGGTCGTCCAGGGCCACCACCTCGAACCCCACGTGCCGGGTATGGACCAGGAATCCCTCGGCTTCGAGGCGCCGCCCTGCCTCCCGCACCGGGATGGTGCTGACGCCGAATTCTCGGGCGAGCTGCTCCATCACCAGGCGCGTGCCCGGCGGGTAACGCCCCTCGGTGATCCGGCGGCGCAGTTCCTGGTATACCTCTTCCGGCTTGGCCCCGCGTCCCGCGCTCACGGCCCGCCGACCTCCGGATGCGTCCCGACGTCGTCCAGGTAGCGAGCCACCGTCCGGTCGAGACCGGCAAGCCGGGGCGGATACGTCTTGGCCACCCGGGGCCCCGCCTCCAGGACGCCGCCGGTGAACATCACGTCGCGGACGCCCTCGACCCGGATCTCCACCCGGGCAAGGGGGATGGGCACCCCGGGGACGCGCGGCTCCACGACCCGTGCCTCTCCGGCGACGGCCAACACTGACGGGGCGAACGTCACGAGGACCACCGCGGGATGCACGGCCAGGCTCCGCAACAGCCGGGCACGCCGGCCGACGACGACGTCCACCCGGTCGGGCGGCCGACCCCGGACCCAGGTCACCGCCGAGACGGCCGGCTCACCTCGGTCGTCGAGGAAGGCCAGCACGAAGAGGCGGTCGGGGCGGATCTGCTCCACGACCTCGTCCGCCTGAAGCGCCGATCCCTCCGTTCGCCCGGCCATGGTCCCGCCTCCCGGCACCGCGCGATATGGTGTCGGATATCTGTTTCTATCCGAAATCCTATGTGTTCCGGCGGCACTATGCCAAGTCTGAGTTTGACGACAGTGTCCACCATGCTTGCCCGCATGCCGGTCGACCCACGGCCGTCCCTTCCGGAAGCGCCGGCAGGCGACCGTGATTGCCGCGGGACAAGTCGTGACGGCCCCCGGCGGACCAGGCCAGCCGAGCCCGCCGCAGGGAGGCTCGAAGGCCCACAGGCCGAAAACTCGCGACGTGCGATGCTGGCGCGCCCTGTGCAAAGCCCCCGGCGACGCACGTGGTCTGCCTGGCCTGTTCCCCGGTGGCGTCGGTCTCCTCACACAGGCGCAGCTTCCCGATCCCGTCCATCCAGGCCGGCGGAACGGCCGTGATTCCCTTTCTCCTCGTCCGGGGTCGGCCCCCCGGCACCCGGTCCGGGCACCCCGACGTCGCGGGGCGGCCCGTGGTATGCTCAGCCTGAAGGAGGGCGGCGGCGCATGGCGTTCACCGTGGACGACTTTCACGACCTCGTCCGACTGCTTCAGGCCCGTCCGGACTGGAAGCAGGATCTGCGGCGTCTGGTGTTGACGGACGAGCTGCTCGACTTGCCGGGGATCGTCCGGGACTTGGCGGCTGCGCAGCAACGCACGGAGGCGCAGCTTCAAGAGCTCGCCGCCGCCCAGAAGCGGACCGACGAGCAGTTGGCGATCCTCACGGCCCGCGTGGATGCGCTGGCCGACCAAGTGACGGCCCTCACGGCCCGCGTGGACGCGTTGGCCGACCAAGTGACGGCCCTCACGGCCCGCGTGGACGCGTTGGCCGACCAGGTCACGGCCCTCACGGCCCGTGTGGACGCCCTGGCCGACCAGGTCACGGCCCTCACGGCCCGCGTGGACGCCCTGGCCGTCGCCCAGCAGCGGACCGAGGTGCGGCTCGGGAAGATGGTCGGCGACTTATTGGAGGCGCGGTTCCGGGACCGGGCGGCGGCGTGGTTGGGCCGCCTGGGCCTGCGGCGCGCCCGGGTGGTCCCAGACCCCGAATGGGCGGAGCAACTGGACGAGGCCGTCGACACCGGTCGCCTCACGGAGGCCGACCGGGCGGAACTGCTGCTCACCGATGCCGTCGTGCGCGCGCGCGACGCGGACGGCGAGGTGTGGTTGGCGGTGGAGGTGTCGGCCACGGTGGATGCCCACGATGTCGAGCGGGCGCAACGGCGCGCGGCACTCTTGGCCCGTCTTGAGGGGCGGGTCCGGGGGGCTGTGGCGGGGCAGGCGTTCACCGCGGGGGCGGAGGCGGCCCTGGCAGCGGACCCGGCGGTGGTCAAGATCCCGGTCCCCGGTGGGGACAACTGACCGCCCCCGTGCCGCTCCCGACCCCGCCACTAGCTTGACCGCCGCACGGGGTCCGGCCACCCGGACGGCCTCCCGCACCTTTCGGCATCCGCCATCACGCCGCACAGGGTGCACGCTTTTGGCGGCGGGCGGACCCGGCACGCCTCGAGGCCGGGCCGGACCGGAGGCCGGAATGGCGGCCCGGCGGACGCAAGTCCGCGTCGGCGACGCGCCGTCAAGACCGGGGCAGTCGGACGATCCGGCTCGCTCGCCTGCCCTCGTCGCGGAGGCCGTCGGTTGACGCAGACCCAGAGCCGAGCCCCGGTGGACAGGTGCGGTTCCGACGAGTAGGATGGAGGCGAACACCCTGACCCCCCGTAGGGAGGCCGCTCACTCCTACGGACGGGTCAGGGTGTTTTCGGACCGGGACGGGTCGCCGGACTCAGTTCTCCCAGCGGTATTCGTAGTCGGGGTCGGTCTCGAGGCGCGCCCGCACCCACGCGCGGTCGACGCCGCCCGCGGCGATGCGCGCCAGCGTCGCCTCCTCGTCCTGCCACTGGGCGTAGGCCGCGGCCACCACCGCCTCCATGTCCCGCGGGTCGATCACCACCACGCCGTCCGCGTCCCCCACCACGAGGTCGCCGGGGTGCACGGGAACCCCGCCGCAGGTGATGGGCACGTTGATCTCCCCCGGTCCGTTCTTGTACGGGCCGACGTGGGTGGCCGCCCGGGCGAACACGGGGAAGCCCATCGCGCGGATGGCCTCCGAGTCGCGGATGGCCCCGTCGAGCACGAAGCCCACCGCCCCGTTGCGCTGCGCGAGGCGGCAGACGATCTCCCCGATGAGCGCGCGTGACTCGTCCCCGCCGCCGTCGACGACGATGACCTGTCCCGGTCGCACGATGTCCGCCGCGTGATGGATGAGGAGGTTGTCGCCCGCACGCGTCCGGACCGTGAGCGCCGTTCCGATGAGCTTGGCGGAACCGTGCCAGGGTCGGATGGCGGCATGCATGCCGCGCGTGCGGGCCATGTTGTCGCTCAAGTGCGCCGTCTGCACCTGTTCGAGGCGCCGTCGCACCTCGGGCGGGATCGCCGTCAGGACGGAGGGCCGAATCCGGAGCACCGCCTTGGCTTTCGCCATTGTCGATTCCTCGCTTTCGCCGGCTTCGGGACGGACGGGCACGCGCCCGAGGACCGCATGCCGGCCGTCCGACTCGAGACTTGGCCAAAGGCTCCCGCGAGTCCTGCCGGCTGATCGCCGGGCCCGGACGTCCACCCCGAGACACGTCCGGTGCCGGGACGGCCGGCGGGTGTTCCGGAAGCGGCGAATTGGGTCTGCATCACGCCCCCTGCCACGGGGCCCCGGGGGCCGCCCGGGCTGGTCGGCGGCCGCGCGCCGGAACACGACGGCGTCGCGGGCCGGTCGTGTTCCCCGTGAGGCTCAACGGCGTCGCGTCGGGCGGGCGGGCCCGGGACCGGCACCGTTTTCCCCGTCCCGGCGCACCACCCGGGGTTGGCGGAAACGTGTCCGCGCCAGCCCGACGAAGCTCGCCCCGGCCGGCAGAGGGCCCGCACACCTTGCGGACCGATGGCGCTTCGGCCACAATCCCGGGCGGGGAGGCGATGGCGGCGGACGGTCCTTTCGAACCGGTGCCGCGGGCGTGGTTCGACCGGCCCACGCTGGAGCTCGCGGCGGCGCTCCTGGGCACAGTGCTCGTCCACGACACACCGGAGGGCCTCGCGGCGGCCCGCATCGTGGAGGTGGAGGCCTACCGCGGCCCGCACGACCAGGCGGCGCACTCCTACGGCGGCCGGCGCACCGCCCGCACGGAAGCCATGTTCTGGCCGCCCGGACACGCCTACATCTACCGCATCTACGGCATGTACTGCTGCTTCGACGTCGTCTCGGCGCCGGACGGCCACCCCGAGGCCGTGCTGGTCCGCGCGGTGGAGCCGCTCCACGGTCTGCCGCTGATGGCCCGGCGCCGCAGCGTGACGCTGAGCCGGCCCCCGACCCGGGCGGAACTCCGCGCGCTCGGGGCCGGCCCCGGGCGCCTGGCGCAGGCTCTGGGCATCACCATGGCGCAGTACGGCCTGCCGCTCTGGGAGCCGCCGCTCTACATTGCCGCCGCCCCGGAGCCGGTGCCGCCCGAAGCCGTGGCGACCGGTCCCAGGGTCAACATCGGCTATGCCGGGGAGGCCACGGCCTACCCGTGGCGCTTCTGGATCCGCGACCACCCCATGGTCTCCGTCCGTCCCCGCTGACCGGGCCGCCGACCCCGCGGACGGCCGCGCACGGTGAGGATCGGAGCCTGCCGCCGGGGCCCCGTCGGCCTCACCCGGCCCAGGCCCGGAGGGCCTCCGGGAACGGCGGCCGGATGACCCCGCCGTCGGTGATGAACGCCGTCACGTACTCGGCCGGGGTCACGTCGAAGGCCCAGTTCCGGACCGCCACGCCCTCGGGGACCGTCCGCCGGCCCCCGCAGGACGCCACATCCTCCCGCGGGCGCTCTTCGACGACGATCTCCTCCCCCGTCTCTCGCGCCAGGTCGAAGGTGGACCGGGGAGCGGCGACATAGAAGGGGATGCCGTGGGCCCGCGCCAGGACCGCAAGCCCGTACGTCCCGATCTTGTTCG
This sequence comes from Actinomycetes bacterium, assembly GCA_023565505.1. GTDB lineage: Bacteria > Bacillota > Sulfobacillia > Sulfobacillales > JAIMBI01 > JAIMBI01. The sequence continues at coordinate 13,982 of JAIMBI010000014.1, forward strand.
CCACGTCCCCGCGGGCCGTGATCCGGTCGGCCCCGACGATCACCGCGTCCACCAGGCCCCGGCGCATGACGGTGGCCGCGGCGCCGTCGACGACGACGGTCACCGGGATCCCGGCGCGGTCGAGTTCCCAGGCCGTGAGCCGAGCCCCCTGGAGCAGCGGCCGGGTTTCGTCGACGAACACCGGCACCGGGCGCCCCTGTTCCCGGAGCCGGTAGAGGGGCGCCGTGGCCGTCCCGTAGCCGGACGTGCCCAGGGCGCCGGCGTTGCAATGGGTGAGCACGCCCCGGCTCCCCGCGAGGAGGGGGGCGCCGGCCTCCCCGATGCGCCGGCACCGCTCCCGCTCCTCCGCCCACAGGCGTCCGGCCCCGGCCAGGGCGGCCGCCCGCACCGTCTCGCCCGCCGGCCGGGCCGCCACCTCGGCCAGGACCCGGTCCAGGGCCCAGAAGAGGTTCACGGCCGTCGGCCGGGTGCGGCGGAGCCGCGCCGCCGCCGCCTCGAGCCGCGCCTCGGCCGCCGGCCCGTCGGTGCCACCGACCTCGTCGAGGGCCGTCACGAGGCCGAAGGCCGCCGCGATCCCGATGGCCGGCGCGCCGCGGACCCGAAGCCGCTCGATGGCCTCGGCGACTGCCTCGAGCGTCGTCGGGGCCAGCACCTGGTAGGCCTCCGGCAGGCGGGTCTGGTCGACGAGCCGAAGCCCCCCGTCCCACCAGACCGCGGCCAAGCCGCCGGCCGCGTCAGGTCGCAAAGCGGGCCTCCAGGGTGCGGATCTCGTCGAGCCCGATGAGGTCCAGGAACTCGGGGAAGCTCACCTGGCGGTCGGCCAACGCGACGGGCGTTCCGTCGGCCTTCAGCCGCTCGAGCGCGGCGCGCACGGCGAAGGTGGCCGCAAACAAGGTCGTCACCGGGAAGATCACGAGCTTGAAGCCGTACTCCCGGAGCCGGCTCAAGGGCACCGGGGGCGTGCGGCCGCTCTCCACCCAGTTGAAGAGGAGCGGCACGCCCTCCAACGTCCGCGCGATCCGCTCGATCTCCCCCTCGCTCTCCGGCGCCTCCACGAACAGCACGTCCGCCCCGGCGTCGCGGTACCGGCGGGCCCGTTCCAGCGCCGCGTCCAGGCCCTCCACGGCCCGCGCGTCGGTGCGCGCGATGATCACCAGGTCGCCCGCACCCCGCGCCGCCACGGCCGCCCGGATCTTCTGCACCATCTCCTCCGGGGGGACGACCTGCTTGCCGGTCATGTGGCCGCACTTCTTGGGCGCGACCTGGTCCTCCAGGTGGAGGGCGGCGACCCCGGCCGCCGCATACTCCTGCACCGTGCGGATGACGTTCAGGGGGTTGCCGTACCCCGTGTCCGCGTCGGCGATGAGCGGGATGCCCACGGCCCGCGCCAGGCGCCGCGCGTGGTCCGCCATCTCCGTGCCCGACACCAAGCCGACGTCGGGGCGCCCGAGCACCGACGCCGCCGCCCCGAACCCGGTCATGTAGACCGCCGGAAACCCGGCCTGCTCCACCAACCGCGCGGACAGCGCGTCGTAGGCCCCCGGGGCCAGCACCGGCTCCGGGCCGGCCAGAAGCTCCCTGAGGCGCCTTGCCGGCGAAACCGCCGGCGTCAGAAAACTGCCCACCCGAACGGCCTCCTTTCCCTGTCCGTCTCCCTCGCCCGCCCGGTCCGCGGGCCTAGCCGAACACCTGCTTCAACCGCTCGAGGTCGAACGGCCGGGCGTCCGCCGCGGCGATGATGCGCCGCTCGCGCTCCAGCACCTTGGCGATACCCTCCTCGATCCGCCCCGCCGCCTCCTCGGGGACGGTCATGACCCCGTGCTTGTCGGCGTGGATCAGCTCCCCGGGCCGGACCACGAGACCGCCCACCTCGACCGGCGTGCCGATGTCCACCAGGTGGACGTAGGCGTGGGAGACCAGCACGGCCGCCGCGAAGAAGTGGAAGCCCAGTTCGCGCACCTCGTCCAAGTCCCGGACGCCCCCGTTGGTCACGACCCCCTCGACGCCGAGGGCCCGGTGGACGTGCGACTGCACCTCGCCCCAGAACGCGCCGACGGGCCGCGGGTCGAGGTCCTGGATCACCAGGACGCGCGGCTCCGGGATGCTCAGGACATAATCGTAGTATTCCGACCGCGTCGGCCCGCGCCGGTTGGTGTCCGGCACCGCGGCCCGGATGGTGGCCGTGACCGCGTGGCCCACCATGGGCCCCAACTCCGGAAACAGGCACCGGATCTCCGGTCCCATGAACCCCTGGTTCCACGGCCGGACGTCGAGCTGCTCGAGACCGTTGGCCACGGTCGGCGTCGAGTAGCCGCGCAGCCGTTCGATGATCTCGCGTGCCACCGCCATGCGTCCCCACTCCCTTGCACCGTTGTCGCCGCCGTCTGCTCTTTCGCCTCGTCCCGCCAAAACCCTGCGTGGTGCGGAGGCTCAGGCGCGGGAGCGGGGCGGCCCCCGGACGCGCCAGAACCAGAACCGTCGGGAACCGAACCGGCCGTGCCGGCCCTATAACGGGTGTAAGGACGAAGCGGGAGGATGGTCGGGCGGTTGGACGACGAGGAGCTCCTGCGGCGCTGCCGCGCCGGCGACCAGGACGGCTACGCGGAACTCTTCCGACGCTACCGGGACCGGGCGTATCGCCTGGCCTACGTCATCACGGGCGACCCGGGCCTGAGCGAGGACGTCACGCAGGAGGCCTTCATCCAGGCCTTCCGGCGCCTCGAGAACGTCCGCCCGGGATCCCCGTTCGGGCCCTGGTTCTTCGCCATCGTGGCCCACTGCGCCCGGCGCCAAGGCCGTGCCCGGCGCACGCCGTGGCTGGCCCTGCCCGCTGCGGAGAGCCTGTCCGACACCCGCGCGGCCGACGCCCTGGACGCCGTGGAAAGCGAGGTGTGGCGCGCCGTGCAGGATCTGCCGGTCGACCTCCGGGTGCTGGTCGCCCTGCGCTACGTCCTCGACCTGACCGAGGCGGAGGCGGCCCACGTGCTCCGCCTTCCCCTCGGCACGGTCAAGTCGCGCCTCCACCGGGCGCGGCGGCTCCTCCGGCAAGCTCTCGACCCCCTCGTAAAGGAGGCGGACCCCGCGTGGACGACTTCGACGCGCTGATCCGCGCCGCCCTGCACCGGGCGGCGGACCAGGCCCAGCCCCCCGACGACCTCCTGCCCCGGGTGCTGGCGAGTCTCCCGCCGCCCCGCCGCCGGGCGGCCCGCCGGGCCGCGGTCGTGGCGGGCCTGAGCCTGGCCACCCTGCTGCCGTTGGTCCGGCCGGCCGTCGTCGGTCTGACCCAAAGCGCCGGGGCGGCCCAGGAAGCGCCGCCCCGGCCCGGGGCCGCACAGCTCGCCGGCGCGCCGCCACGCACCCCGCCGGAGAACGCCGCCGTCCGGGCGGCGGTCCCCCCGCCGGTCCTGCGCTTCAGCGGACCGCCGGGGGTCCTCCCCCCGGCGGCCCGGGCCGCCCTCGCCCACGCGGGCGCCCCCTGGCGCATCCCGCGCTGGCTGCCCCCGGACCGGCCCGTCCGCGTCACCCTCGCCGGCACGCCGCCCGCCGCCGTGCTCGCCATCGCGCTGGAGGGGAGGTCCGGCCGCCCGGTCGTCATCCAGGAACGGCTCCGCGCCGGATCCACGTCGGGGGCCGCGCCGGAACCAAGCGCCGCCCAGGTCCCGGAGACGCTCCGGGGGCGCCCTCCCCTGCTGGAGACCTGGACACCCGCCACGGTGACCTACCGCTTCCGGACGGGTCGGCTGGCGATCACCGTGAGCGGCCCGGCCGACGCGCGGGACCTCGTCCGGCGGGTCGTGGCGGGCCTCGTCCCGTAGCCGCAATCCGCCCCGCACCGGACGCACGCGTCTACCCCACGGCTTCCCTAAGGAGGAATCGCTCATGTCCTTCGCGGTATTCCAGAAGCCCGCCGTCCGCTGGGGCTCGGCGGCGGCCCTCGTGCTGGTCGCCTTCGCCCTGGTCGGGGCGCACCGGCCGGTCCAGGCGGTCGCCCCCTCGACCACCGTCGTGACCGTCGCGGGCGTCGCCACCGAGACCCTCACCCCGGCCCAGGCCGTGGTGGATCTTGGGGTGACCGCCTCCGACGCGTCCGCGGCCGGGGCCCTCGCGACCGTCGCGCACCGCGTCGCCGCCGTCGTCCAGCGCCTGTCGGCCGCGGGTCTCGTGCCCGCCGCCGCCGTCCGGACCGGCGCCGTAAGCCTCTATCCCCAGTACGGCCCCGGGGCTCCCGGCTCCCCCGTGGGGTACCAAGCCAGCGAAACCCTCCGGGTAACCGTGTCCGACGTCGGTCGGGCGGGCGACCTCATCGACCAAGCCGTCGCCGCCGGCGCCAACCAAGTGGACGGGCTGACGTTCCTCCCCGCCCATCCCCGCGCGGTGGCCGCGGCCGCCTACCGTCAGGCGCTGGCCGAAGCGGCGGCCCAGGCGGAGGCCCTGGCGGAGGACACCCACACCCGCGTGCTCGGCTTGGTGTCGGTCGACACGACCGCGAGCGCCGCCCCGTCCCCGGTGTTCCAGAACGCGACCGCCGCGGCGCCACGGCTGCCCGTGTACCCGGGGACCCAGCAGGAGACCGTCACCGTGGTGGCGCGCTACCGCCTCGGCCCCTGATCCGCCCGGCTCTCCCCCGCCGGCGGGGCGCTCAGGCGGGCGACGCGTGCGGGAACGCCCACGTGCTCGTGGGGTGGGGGGTCCCCTCGACGAAGCTGGCGCCGGACACCCAGTAGCCCACGGCGAGCGTGCCCGTGTTGTAGCCGCCGTCGTGCGCCAACACGACCTGCGCCGCGCTGTTGTTGGTGACGAGGCCGGTGTAGTAGCCGCTCGCCACGGCGACCTCGGGGGTGCCCACGACGAGTCCGGGGGCCCGGGTCCCGTTGGCGGTGCCGTTGCTGTAGAGCAGCAGGCCGATGAGGGCGCAGGTGCTCACGGCGACGCGCACGCCGCCCAGGGCGTTGCTCTCCGACTCCACCAGGTTCCCGAACACCGTGCCCTGGCAGTCGAGGCCGAAGCCCCCGTTCCAGTACGCGTGGAAGTTCTGGAGCATGAGACCGGCCCCGCCGTAGCCGCGGCGGGCGTCGTACTCGACGCGGAGCCCATGGCCTCCGTTGGCGTAGAGGAGCAGGTTCACCAGCCGCGAGTCGTGCGGCCCGCGGTGGAGCACGCCGTCGCCGCCGTTGTCGTGGACCCGGACGTTCAGCCACGAGTCCTCCATCATGTCTCCGTCTGCGTTGCGGGCCAGCACTAGGCCGTTCTCGGTGTAGATGCCGCCGGCGGCGGCGTGGCGCACCTCGACGTTCTGGATCGTCCAGCGGTAGCCGTAGCGCCGGAGGCCGTAGCCGCCATGCGGCGCCCGCTCCCGGTTGCCGTCGAGGGTGAGGTCGGCCAGCGTCACCCCGGCGACGCCCCCGTTGCTGTTCCGGCCGGTCAGGCGGGCGAAGTCCCGGGTAATCAACACGTCGGCGGTGGACCCGTCCAGGAGCTTCAGCACCGACTGTCCCATGCCCTGGCCGCGGAGGCTCACGGACGACGGCAGCACGAGGCCCGCCACGCGGAAGACGCCCGGCGGGAACCAGACCGTCCCCCGCACCTCGCCGGCGGCGTCGAGCGCCGCCTGGACGGCCCGCGTGTCGTCGTGCCGCCCGTCCCCGCGCGCGCCGAAGCGCCGGACGTCGAAGACGCCCTCTCCGCCGGCCGGCACCGGCGGGGCGGCCGGCGTCTGTCGCAGCGCATAACCAGCCGCCCCGCCGAGGACCCCCGCCCCGAGCCACTCCGCCCCGCGGAGCACCAGCCGCCGCCGGGACAACCGGGCCGCCCGCGACCGCGGCCCGTCTTCCCCCGTCCTGTCCGTTCAGATCCCCTCCTCCGTCCGATGCCACGCCACCGCCGTCTCCACGATGGCGTCGAGCGCCTCGTAGCGCGGCCGCCAGCCCAGGACGGCCCGGGCGCGGGCGGACTCACCCACCAACAGGGCGGGATCCCCGGGCCGCCGGGGCGCCGCCTCCCACGGCACCGGCCGGCCGCTCGCGCGCTCCACGGCGCGCACCACCTCCCGCACCGAATAGCCTGTCCGGTTGGCGAGGTTGAACGGTCCCGACGCGCCGCCGCGCGCGAGGTGTTCCAGGGCCAGGACGTGGGCCGCGGCCAGGTCCGCCACGTGGACGTAGTCCCGCACCGCCGTGCCGTCCGGCGTCGGGTAGTCGGTGCCGAAGACCCGGAGCGGCGGTCCGCCGAGGGCCGCCCGGATCGCGTTGGGGATGAGGTGGCCCTCGGGCCGGTGCCGTTCGCCCGGCACCCCCGGCACCGCCCCGGCGGCGTTGAAGTAGCGGAGGGCGACGTACGCCAGCTCCCCGGCGTGGGCGGCGTCGGCCAGCGCCCACTCCGCGGCGAGCTTGGTCCGCCCGTAGGGACTGAGCGGCCGGGCGGGATGGTCCTCGGGGATGGGGATCGTCTCCGGCTCGCCGTAGACGGCCGCGGACGACGAGAACACCAGCGGGACGACGCCCGCCCGGCGCATGGCGCCGAGCAGCGCGAGCGTCCCGCCGACGTTGTGCGCCCAGTACCAGCCCGGCCGCACCACCGACTCGCCCACGGCGATCTTCCCCGCGCAGTGGACCACCGCCTCGACGCGGTGGCGGCGGAGCACGTCGTGGAGCGCCTCGACGTCCCGGACGTCCCCGCGCACGAACACGCCCAGGTCCGGGCCGGGGTCCCCCGTCTGCGACAGATCGTCGTACCGCACCACGGCGTGGCCGGCCTCGAGCAGCGCCGCGCTGACCGCCAGCCCCACGTAGCCGGCGCCGCCTGTCACCAGGACCCGCATCAGAAAACGCCTCCCTCGCGCCGGAAGCCGAGCCCCCGTCCGCGCTCCCAGCCGACCACCGACGCCACCAGGGCGCTCAGCAGGTAGTCCTCGAAGGAGACGCCGCCGAAGAAGGCCGACTCGGCCACCTGCTCCGTGAGGGCGGCGAGCAGGAGGGCGAGCCAGACCCAGAACAGTGGGGTCCCGCCCCGGACGCGGACCGCCCGCGCCAGGGCGGCGACGACCGCCCCGCCGGCCAGGACCAGGCCCGGCAGGCCCAGTTCCACGAGCGTCTCGAGCGCCCCGTCGTGCGGGGTGAGTCCGCGGTAGGCGGCCGACACGTAGGGGGCGAGCGCCGTCGGGGCGTTCCCCGGCCCGACCCCGAGGAGCGGGTGCTGCCGGAAGACGGCCAGCGCCGCCGCCCACAGCCCCCCGCGACCGCTCAGGCCGTGTCCCCAGAGGGCGTCGAGGCGGGTCGCGCCGGTCTTGACCACCACCAGCGCGGCCGCGGCGGCGAGCGCCGCGAGCAGGCCGACACGCGCCCGGCCGCGGGCCAGCCCCAGGATGAGCACGACGAGTCCCACGGCCGCCGCGATCCATCCCGTCCGGGCATAGCTCATGCCGAGCCCCACCAGGTCCACCAAGAGGACCGCCGTCCAGCCCGCGCGCGCCCCGCCCCGTGCGTCGAGCGCCAGGGCGGCCGCCGCGGGCACGCCCAAGGCGCCCAGGTAGCCCAAGGTGTTCTTGTTGGCGAATGGCCACTGCCAGGCCAGGATGGTCCGGCCGCCGACGGGCACCAGGTACCCCACGTGGGCCGAGAGGGCCGCCGCCCCGGCCGCCGCCGTGAGCACCGCCATGGCCAGGGCGGCCACGCGGACGAGTTGCGCCAGGGGGGCCGTCGGCCGCTCCCCGGCGGCGCGCGGCAGGGCCCAGAAGAGCACCACGAGCACGAAGGGGACGCCCACCGCGTACCGGAGGTCCCCGGTCCGCCAGTGGAGGGCGGCCGAGAGCACCACCCAGCCCGCGTAGAGGCCGGCGGCCCACGCTACGGCCGTCGCCGGCGGCGCGCGGAAGCGCCGCCGGCGGAACCCGACGACGAGGACCAGTACGGCCGCGGGGATCATCCAGGGTGCGTACTGCCACAGGGTGGATACCGCGGCGTGGACCACCTCGACCGCGACCGAGTCGGCCGCCAGCACACCCGGCGCCCAGCCGGGTTCGACGATCACCAGGGCACAGGACACCACCACGACGGCCACAAGAAAGAGGGTGACCAGGCGTATGCCCCCTTGCTCCGCGCCGCCGGATCCGCCCGCGGACGGCGTTCCGTACGGACGCGCTCTTTGTCGTCCCGATTCTCCTGGCATGCCGCCGCTTCCTGCCGCCGTGCGCCACGATTCGCGACAGGCCTAGACTTCGCGTCGAACCCCGTCGATTCCCAGCAACGCGGTCAGGCGCGCCGCCTGCGCCGCCCCCCACGGTTCGACCGCGCCGAGGCCCGCCGCCACCCGCCGCTCCCACTCGCCGCGATCCGCCAGAGCGGCCAGCGCGTCCCGCCATTCGCCCGGCTCCGCGACCGTCAGCACCGCCGCCCGTTGGGCCTCCGTGAGGCCCCCCACGCCCTCCGCCCAGGCCACCACCGGCCGGCCGAAGGCCAGCGCCTCCAGCACCTTGGTGGGCGTCCCGGCCCCCACGCGGATGGGCGCCACCACGGCGCCGGCCGCCGCGTAGTACGGCCGGACGTCGGGGACCCAGCCCTTCCCGGCCACGCCCGGCGCCCGGATGCCTTCCGTCCCGCGGCCCACCGCCGTCAGGCGGTAGCCCGCGCGGGCCAGCTCCGGCCAGACCCGGCGCAGGAAGTCCGCGAGTCCCAGGCGGTTCGGCGGGTAGGCCAGGTTGCCCACGAAGAGGAGCTGCCGCGGGTCCTGCCAGCCGAGCGGCCGGATCTCCGGCACGCCGTTGGGCACCACGCGGGGCGCGACGCCCCGGGCGCGGAGCCACGCCGCGTCCGCCTCCGCCGCGACCCACACCTCGTCGAAACGCCGGGCCCAGGCGGCTTCGGCGGCGGCGACCCCGTAGAGGCGCACGCGCGCCGCCCACGTCCCCCTCCCCTTGAGGCGCGCGGCCAGCAACCCCAGGCTGTCGGCCAGATCCAGCACGCGGACCCGGGCGTCGACGTCGAAGGCCCAGGGCGCCAACTTAAGCGGGTAGACGGCCACGAGGTCGAAGCGGCCCGGCACCGCGGGCCGGTCGGCCCGGAACGGAGCCAGCACCAGGGGCGGGCCGGCCCCGAGCCCGCGCACGGCGCGGCGCACCCACTCCCCCCGGCCCAGGGGCACGTAGCGGTGGGACCCGCGCCGGGCCCCGCCCCACTGGACCACGGTGACCTCGCCGAGGGCCAGAAGCCCGCGGAGCAGGCCGTGGGCGCGCCACTCGTCGCCCTGGCTCGGCGCGACCGGGTCCGCCCCGGTGAGCAGGAGCAGCCTAGGCACGGCCCCACCCCGCCGCCTCTTCCAGAACGGCCGCCGTCCGCTCCACCATCGCGGCGAGGCTGTAGTGCGCGGCGATGTGGGCGCGGGCGCGGGCGGCGAAGTCCGCCGGCGGGGCGAGCGCACTCCGGACGGCCCGGCCCAGGGCAGCGGGGTCCCCCGGCGGCACCACCCAATCCGGCGCCAGCGGCCGGAGCACGTCGCCCATGCCGCCGACGTCCGTCGCCACGGCCGGCAGCCCGGCGGCCAGGGCGTCCAGCAGGGTGTAGGGCAGACCCTCCTTCCAGGACGGCAGGACCAGCACGTCGACGGCGGCGAAGAACGCCGCGGGGTCGTCCTGCCATCCCAGGAACACGGCCGGGATGCCCGCCCGGTCGCACCAAGCGCGGTACGCCTCGGCGAGCGGCCCGGCCCCTGCCACGGCGAGCCGCGGCCGCTCCTCCAGGGTCGCCAGGGCCTCCACCAGGACCTCGAACCCCTTCTCGCGGGTGAACCGCCCCAGGAACCCCACCACCGGCTCCGCGCCCGGCCGGCGCGCCCGCCCGCCCGGGGGGATGTCCACGCCGTTGGGGATGTAGACCAGCCGCGCGATGCCGAGCGCCCGGCCGGCTTCGAGATCGCGGCGGCTGACGGCGATGACCGTGCGGGCCAGGCGCCCGGAGGCCGCCTCGACCCACCGGTACACCCGCCGGGCGCGCGGGGAGAGCGTGGGATCCGTGAACACGAAGCCATGGGCGGTGTACACCGCCGGCACCCGGGCCAGCCGCGCGGCCCACCGGGCCACCACGCCCGCCTTGGAGCTGTGGGCGTGCACCACCGCCGGCCGAAAGCGCCGGATCTCCCGCGCGAGGCGGACGACGGCGGTCGCGTCGCGCCCGGGGCTGATGTCGCGCACCAGCCACGGGACCCGGCGCGCCCGGATCCCCGCCTGGCGGTCGAGCCAATCGCCGCCCCCGTGGAGCACCAGCACCTCGTGGCCGCGTGCGCCGAGACCCCGGGCCAGATCGCGGACGTGCCGTTGGGCGCCGCCGGCCTCGCCCCCGGTAATGACCTCCAGCACACGCACTCTGGCAATCCCCTTCGATCCGGTTTACAACTATTGTGTCCGGTTTGTGTCGAAGGCGCCACGCGGCGGTCGCAAAAAGGCCCGCCGCGCATCAAATCAACAGGAAGCCTGGTGCGGCGAAGGGCGTGACCGATAGTCGTGAGATTCTCCACCATCGCGCGAGGGATTCTGCCGCTCGTCGACGTCGTCATCCTGAACGCCGTCACGACGCTGGCGTTCCTGCTGCGGTTCTGGGGATTCCCGGTCAGCTACAACTGGGCGGCGTACATGCATCTGTTCCCCTGGGACGCCGCCGCCCTGGTGGCCATCTTCTACGCCTACGGGCTGTACGCCCCGCCCAAACAGACGCCCGCCGACCTCAACCAGACGGTGGCCACCGCGGTCATCGTCCACGGGTTCGCCACCCTCGCCGTGACCTTCCTGGCCACGGCCATCGGCTTCCCGCGGAGCGTGTTCCTGATCTCGGCCTTCCTCCAGGTGCCGGCGTTCCTCCTCTGGCGGCGGGTGTTCCGGTCGCTCTGGCTGCGCGAGGCCCCGGTCACGCGCGTGCTCGCCGTCTGTGGCGAGGACGAGCTGCCCGCCCTGGTGCACCAGGCGGGACAGGTGTTCCCCCACGTCGACGTGGTGCGGGTGGACCCCGACGCGCCGGTGCCCGACCTCTCGCTGGCCGGCGTGGTGCTGCTGGGCAAGCGCGTGCCGCGGGCGGTGCGCGAGCAGTACTTCATCGGCTGCCTGTCCCGGGACCTGCCGTGCTTCTGGTCGCCCGACGGCTACGACCTCCTCGTCGCGGGAGCGCAGCTCACGGCGCTGGGGGGCACGCCCTACCTCGAGCTGGCGCCGGTCCGCATCCGCCGGGGATCCCTGGTGGTCAAGCGCCTCGCGGACATCGTGCTCTCGGCCATCGGGCTGGCGGTGCTGAGCCCGCTCATGCTGCTCATCGCGGTGGTGATCCGCCGGACTTCGCCCGGCCCGGCGCTGTACTGGCAGGAGCGGGTCACCGTCGGCGGCCGGATCTTCCGGCTGGTCAAGTTCCGGACGATGTACCAGGACGCGGAGGCCGAGACGGGACCGGTGCTCGCCGACGTCGACGACCGGCGCGTCACCCCCGTGGGGCGGTTCCTGCGCGCCACGCACCTGGACGAGCTGCCCCAGCTGTGGAACATCCTGCGCGGCGACATGTCCATCGTGGGGCCCCGCCCGGAGCGGCCTGTGTTCGTGGACGAGTTCCGCAAGACCATCCCCCACTACGACCTCCGGCACCGGGCGCCGCCCGGGCTCACCGGCCTGGCCCAGGTCTCCGGGGGCTACTACGCCAAGCCGGAGGACAAGGCGGCGTTCGACCTCCACTACGCCAAGACCCACAGCCTGCTCAAGGACCTCTGGCTCATCGCCACGACGGCGCTGCGCCACACCTTCGGTCGGGGGCCCGACGCGTCCGACTGACACATTCCGTAAGAAGACGCCGTCCTGTCCGGGCCGCGCGTCCGTCCGCCCGATGGGCGGCCGACCGCAGCGCCCGAGCCGGCGAGCGGCGACGCGCGCCGAGGCGACGGCGCCCGACGGGAGGGCGGAGACGGTCGGCTTACAGGGGACGACCGCGTGGCGCCGGGCCGCTCCGGCCCCGTTGGACGGCAGGGACGCGGCGCAGGGCGCGCTCCCTCAAGGCCGGCTCCGGACCGTGACGCTCTGGATCCCTCCGAGGCCCAGCACCTGCGCCTTGGTCATCCCCCGGGTGTCCAGCAGCAACTGCCCGCGGACCTGGATGGCCGCATGCGGGGCCAGGGTCCGGTCGACGGTCAGCCAGGGGCTCCCCGACACCACATGGCGCCCGAGCGCGTCCGCAAGCCTAAGGCGGACCGTGCTCACGGACTCGGGCCGATCCTGGGCATTCCACAGCGTGACCGCAAACGCCAGCCGCTGCTCGTTGAGGGCGGTATCCGAGGGGCCGACGACGGCCCCGAGGCTCATCTGCCAGCCGGCCGCCACGACGCCCCGGGAGGGCGGCGGCGCCGCGCCGCGCGACGCGCTCCGGAACCCCCCGAGGCCTATCCCGACCGCTGCGACGCCCATTCCGACGAGGCCGACCCACCGGAGCCCCCTGCGCCGCATCATCGCGCATCCCCCCTCTTGATCCCGTGCCGGGGCAACCCCGGCGTCGCCGTCCCGCGTCGCGAGCGCCGGCGACCGGTCGGGGCGGATGCGCCGATGCCGCCGAGAGGCGGGCTCGACCTCACGCCCATCGACCACGATGCTCCCTCCGGGATCCCCGACGGGCCAGCGGGTCGCCGCTCCCGACCCACGGGGAGGGGGCGGCCCGGCGAGCTCCACGCCGCCGGCAGTCCCCGCCGCCACCGGGGATCCCCCGGATGGCCGGGAAGAACCCAGCGGGCTTCACCCCCGGGAGCCGGACGCCGGACGTCGCCAGGGAAACACTCCCGCCAGGAGGCAGAGGACGGCGCTGGGAAGCCAATAGAGGTCGATGCCGAAGGAGAGCCAGAAAAATCCGACAAGGAATGCGCCCCAGAGGATAAGCCCCCAGCGACGACGGCGACTCCACCAGGGGATGACGATCCCCGCCACGGTCAAGGCCACGACCACCGCGAACAGCGCCCGCGGATAACCGGGCTGGGCCATCGCGGCCACGATCCCGGACGCGTGGCATCCGCCGTCGGTGGTGCACGTCGTCCCGAAGGCTCCGAACATGGCCCAGACGCCCGCGACCAGGCTGGCCACGGCGGACGACATCGCAAGCACCGGACGGACCCGAGGCACCGCGCCTCTCCCCCTCCCGCATCCCCGACCGGAGGCCGCTAGGGCCAAACCTCCCGGCGGGGATCACCGGGGGCCGTCCCCGCCGGACCAGAAAGACAAGGGATCCCGCCGCCTCCGGCAAAGGTGCCGGTCGTCGCTTGGTCTCCCGGCCGCGACGGACCGTTGGGTCCACTATACCCGAGTCCGGTTCGTAGCGGCCCGACCCTTCGTCGAATGCGAGCCCGTCGCGATCCCCGAATCCGCGCGACGCGTCCTCGCGTCGGCCTGCGACAGGACGGAAAAGGCCAGACTCGCCCGTCGCGCGCGCCGGGTGTCCCCCCGCACACCAGGGGGCGCGGGCGGCGCCGCGGTCGCGGCCGCCTCTTCGCCGGCACCTCCCCCGGCGGTCCTCGGCGCGGCCCCTGACCCGTACGCCTGCCGACGCGCGACGGCGACGCGGAACGACCCGGCGCGGCCCCACGCCCCGGCCGTAGCCCGAATCCCCGAATCCGACGCGAGGCCAAGCGAGTCGGTCCCCGGCCCGGACGCAGGCTGAGCGGCGTTGGACACCCGCTTGGGGCCGGAAGGGGATCGCGCTCCGCAGAACGGGAGCGGCGGGGACGGCGGACCGGATCCCCTTCCCCCGTCCCGTCAGCGGACCCAAACGGTGGGGGTCGTCGTCAAAGCGTCCGCCAACCATCGGGGGTGCATGGGCAGGAGATTTTCCGGCAGCCGGGTGATCTCGAAAAACCCGACGGCGGTCGTCTCGCGCTCGTCGGGACGGAGGGCTCCGCCCCGCACCCGGCATGCGAAACAGCACGTCACAAAATGGACGACGGGACCGGAGGGATAGGCAAACACCTGCGACGGGGGATCCGAATACACGCCGACGAGCCGGTCGATGTCCACCGCCAAGCCGGTTTCTTCCGCCACCTCGCGGACGACGGCGGCCGCCACCGTTTCCCCCGCCTCGACGTGGCCGGACGGCAGGCCCCACTGGCCCGTGTCCCGGCGTTGCACGAGCAACACACGTCCTTGGGCGTCGAAGACCACGGCCGCGACCCCGGGTAGGATGGCCTCGGGCCACGGGAATCCGAGGCGCGGTCGGGGTGTCAGGGTGCCGGGGCGGAAAAGGTCTTCAAGGCTGCGGATCGTCGCCTCCGGCCGGCGGGGATCCTCGGCGACGGCAAAGGTCGGCGGCTGGTCGGCCACCAGGACGGCCGCATAGCCCATGCGATGGGCCCCGGCCACGTCGGTGGCCGGAGAGTCCCCAATGACCACGACCCGGGCCCGTGGGTCCAGCCCTCGCGTGGCCTCCTCGAAGAGGGGCGGAGACGGTTTGCCGACGACCACCGGACGTTGGCCGGTCGCCGCCTGAAGGGCCGCCACGACGGCCCCGGTCCCCAGGGCACGGCCCTTCTGCGTCGGGAAGGAGGGATCCGTGTTGGTCGCAAGGAACCGGGCGCCTTGGGCGATCCACCCGGCCGCTTCGTCCAGTTGCCGAGCCGTGATCGTGTCCGCGTAGCCCATGACGACGACGTCGTAGGGCCCCCCGTCGTTCACGCGAAGGTCCGGGCATGCCGCCGCGATGTCGGCGAGGAGGCCCGCGGTCCCCAACACCAGGGCCGACCGGACCGCCAGGCGCTTGAGGACCTTTCCCGTCGTCCAGCCGACGGTGCACACCTCCGCCGGGGAGCCGGCCATCCCCTCCGCCGCCAGTTCGCCGAAGACCTCGCTGCGACGCGGACGGGGGTCGTTGGTGACGAACCGGATGGTCTTGCCCAGGTTCCGCAGGCGGTCCACCGCGGCCCGGGCGCCGGGCAGGATGTCGGCCCCCACCCGGACGACACCGTCCACATCCAGCAGGAATACGTCAAAGGCGTCCGCCAGGATGCCTGCCGTCGACGACAACGCTGTCTCCCTCCACCTCGCGGGCACATTCCGCCCCAACGGGGCGAACCGTCCTGCCAGCCATTCCGGTTGAGCGGGACCATCTCCTGCCGCACGGGCCGCGGGGCCGGCATGGGTCCGGGGACCCACACCTGTTGGGAGGCGCTCGGCCGCCGCCTACAGGAGCTCCTCCACCGCGCAAGCCAACTGCGCGGCGCCGTCCTCCCGGACCAGGCGGGCGGCCAGGGACGCGAGGGACGGCGTCCCGGCGGGCGGGCGCAACAGGCCTTCGAAGGCCTGAACGGCCGCCGCGGGGGTGTAGCGTCGGGGCGCGACCGTCCGTCCCACCCCCAGGCGGACGACCTGCGCCGCGTTGAAGGCCTGGTCGAACGCCCAGGGCACGATGAGCGAGGGGATCCCGGCCCGGATGGCGTGGGCCGTCGTCCCGATGCCGCCGTGGTGGACCGCGAGCCGGCAGCGCGGAAACAGCCAGGCGAAGGGGACCTCGGGGACGCCGACCACCTCGTCCGGCAACGGCTCCGCGAGCACGTCCGGGGGCGCCCCGACGAGCACCGCAGCCAGGCGAAGCCGCCGGACCGCCTCGAGGCTGGAGCGCCAGAAGTGGCGGCCGAAGGCGAAGTGCGCCCCGCTGGCAGCCCCGCCGGTGATCGCGACGAGGGGCCGCCCGGCGGCCGCCACCCCGGCGACCCGCCGCGCGACGGTCGGGTCCAGGGGAGGGTTCCACCAACAAAAGCCGGTCACCCGGAGTCGCGGCGGCCAGCCCGTGCGTCGGGGCACGAAGGCGGGCGAGACGGCCACCGCGGCCAGTCGCGCGGACGACGGGGCCGGCGCCAACACGAAGCGCAGGGGACGAAGCCCATGGCGGCGCCGCACGCGATTGACCGGCGCGTCGGCCAGACGGCGGAGCGCCAGGGTGCCCGCGCTCCAGAGCAGGCGGTTGACGAGGCGCCGCGGCCCGTCGGGCAGGCGGAGCGGGTACGGCACGGGGTCGAGATCCGGCGAAGCCACCGCCGCGGACACGTTCAGGGCCACCCACGGGGTGCCCTCGGCTTCGGCCGCGATGGCCGCGGCGGGATGCACGGGCGGGGCGACCACGACGTCCGCGGTGCGCGCCAACGGACGCAGCACGCCGACTTTCGCCTCGAGCGTCGGCAGGATGTAGTGGCGGAACGAAGCGGACAGCGAGACGAGGCCCGGACGTCCGCCGAAGACCGTGGCCGCGTAGGGGTCGAGGCACGCGGGGTCCCCGGGAAGGACCACCGTGGAATGACCGGCCGTGCGGGCGAGCACCGCCGCGCCGGCCTCCAAGGCGAACGTCACCGCGTGGCCGCGCCCGGAGAAGGCGTCGGCGAGCGCCAACAACGGGTAGACGTCGCCCCGAGACCCGATGGTGGTCAGCAGGACCCGTGCCATCTCCCGCCCTCCCTGCTTACCTTAGCGGATTTGTGGGCGCGGCGGCGGCCCGGAGCCGGATGAACGGCCCCGCGGCCGTCGACCTCCGCGCGGCACCCGGCCGGCGGGAGGCGTGCCCGGCGGGTCCGGAGGGACGCTGCGGCCTGGGGGCCGTCCCCGCCGCCGCCGCGCCGGGCCCCGTCGGCACGGCTTTCGCCGCTCCGCGAATTCCGGGAATCCTCCGGTGCCGCGGCAGGGGTTTTGCCAATTGCCGCGAAATCCTCGGAAGCATAGGAAGAGTCGGGAGTCGCGCGAGCGATCCGCGAGAGGGACGCGGGGCCGCGGGCGACGGGGAGGCGCCATGGCTTCGACGGGACGGACACATCCTTCCTCGGCGCGGACGGTCGGGCTGTTGTCCCTGCTCCTGGCCGCCGTCACGGGTCTGGGATCCGTGGGCGGACTGGTCCGGGCCGCCTCGGCCCGGCTTCTAGCCATCCCCGCCCCGCGCTACGCGGAGGTGGCGGCCTCGGGCTGGCCGACCCTGAAGACCGCGGGGCCCCTCCCGGACGCGGCGGTGCTCCATCCCTTCGTCGCCCACCCGGACGGCCAGGCCCGGGCCGCCGTCGGCCCCCACGTGGCCGCGGCCGGCCCGCTCTCCGGCCGGGCCGTCACGGAGCCCACCGTCGCGGCCGTCGTGCCGACCGCCGCCGGACCGAGCCCGGCCCCCGCGGAGGTGCCCGCCTTCGCGCCCCCGGCGGCGGCCTCCGGCACCTGGACCCTCACCTCGGCCGCGGCCCAGATCCGGGCGCTCGGCAAGGACCAGGCGACGAGTCCGCCGGATCCCCAGATCGCGGTGGGACCCCAGGACGTCCTCGAGATGGTCAACGCCAGCGCGGCCGTCTACGCCAAGACCGGTGCGCTCCGGGCCCGCGTGGACCTCAACGTGTTCTTCCCCGTGCCGGCGGGCTGGACGTTCACCGATCCCCGGGTCCAATACGATCCCCTGAGCGGCCGCTGGTTCGCGACGGGCTTCGCCTACGACCGCCGCGCGGACAGCGAGGTGTACGTGGCCGTGTCCGCCGCCGGCGACCCGGCCGGCCGCTGGACGGTCTGGACCGTCGGCCGGACGGCCGGCCTGCTCGCCGACCAGCCCAAGTTCGCCGTCTCCCGCGACAAGCTGGCCGTGTCCTGGAACGACTTCCAGGGCGGCACGGGGCAGTACGTGGGGGAGGAGACGTGGATCCTGGACAAGGCGGGGCTCCTCGCGGGGGCGGCCGCCGTCCCCGCGGCGGAGCTCTTCGGCGGCCCGGATCCCGACCGCTACGGGCTCGTGCCGGCCACCGTGCTCAGCCCCACCGCGACGCTGTGGCTGGTCTACAACAACGCCGACCCCGCCCTGGACCAGAACACCACCGGACCCACGCTGGGCGTCGTCGCCGTGACCGGCGACCCCGCCGCGCACACCGTGGCGGTCCGGGAATACGACCCGCCCATCCTCCCCATGACGGCGCCGCCGGCGGCGGACCAGCCCGGCGCCCCGGGCTCCGTCGAGACCGGCGACGACCGACTGCTGTCCGCCGTCTGGGCCGACGGGCGGCTGTGGGCCGTCGGGAACGACGGGTGTGTGCCGCCGGGGAGCCGGTCGCCGCGCGCCTGCCTCCGGCTCCTCGAGGTCCGCACCACCGGGGCGGCGCCCGCCGTGCGGCGGGACTTCGACCTGGCCGAGCCGGCGGCGGACCTCTACTACCCCGCCGTGACGGCGGACGCCCGCGGCGACCTCCTGGTCGCCTTCAGCTGGTCCTCGGCCACCCAGTACCCCAGCGCCGCCGTCGCCGTCGCCCCCGCCGCGGGGCCGCCCGGCGCCTTCGGGCCGGTCCTCACCGTCGCGCCCGGCCGGGGCCGCTACGGGCTCCCCGGACCGGACCCCACCCGGTTCGGCGACTACAGCGGCGCCGCCCCCGACCCGGCGCGCCCGGACACCCTCTGGGGCGTCGCCGAGTACGCCGCCTCCGCCTCCCGTCCCCTCGACTGGGGCACGGCCGCCGCCGCGGTCACGCTGCCGGGGCCGACCGCCGCCCCGTAGCCGGACGCCGGCCCGCGCCCGCCGGGCGGAACACGCCGAGGCCTCCGGACCCTCCGGTCCGGAGGCCTCGGCCGCACGCGCCTACCGCACTTTGGCCACGTTGAGGTACTGGCTGATGTCCGACCAGTAGCCGGCGCTCTCGAAGCCGAGCCGCCAGGGCGCGATGCCCGCGAGGCCCTGCTGCACGGCGTACTGCATGCGGAGCCCCAGCGCCTGGCTGTCCTCCACCCAGTACACCGTCTGCCCGATCTGCCACGTCTGGATGAGGTTGGCCAGTTCCTGCTGCGTGGCGGCGTCGTACACGCCTGTCACCGGCAGCCCCGCGTCCTTCTGGAACAGCTCCAGCGCGGCCTGGGTGGCGGGGCCGAAGTACCCGTCGACCACCAGGTTGGGCGGCTCGGCACTCTGGTTGTCCTGCACCGCGTACCGGACGAGGATGTAGTTCAGCAGGCTCTGCAGCGCCTGGACCTGGGTCGAGAACTGGGTCGGGGCGTACTGCAGCGGGCCCTGCGGCGCCTGGGCCAACGGCCCGGCGGTGAACACCTCCTCCTCCTGCCACGGGTCCCAGACCACGCCGCTCTTGGTCATGGTCGAGGCGGCGTAGTCGGTGATGTAGTCGGTCGTGGCCGGCGGGACGTACCCCGACGGCGTGTAGGTCCAGCCGTGCCCGTACGGTCCCAGCCCCAGGATGATCTTCCCCGCCGGCACCCCCGCGGCGATGGCCTGCTGCACGTAGCGGTTCACCCAGGGCATCCCGGCGTTGGGTCCCTCGTACTTGGCGTAGCTGCCCTGGTTGGTGTGCTCCGAGTAGGTCATCAGGTTGATGTAGTCCGCCGCCTGCGCGAGACCCGCGAAGTCGTAGGCGCTGTCGGGATAGCCGCTCGGGTAGGTCGCGACCATGAGCTTCTTGCCCACTGCGTGGAGACTCTGCGCCAGCGCCGCGACGAACTGGTCGAAGGCCTGCCAGTCCGCCGTCGGCATCCCCTCGAAGTCGAGGGTCATGCCGTCGAACCCGTTCTGCACCGCAATCTGGGTGATCTGCTGCACCAGGCTCTGGGCCAGTGCGGGCGTGGCCACGACGTCGACGCCGTGGGTGCCGGACGGACCGGGCCAGCCGACCGAGGGCCAGACCGCCACCCCCTGGGCGTGGGCGTAGGTCTCCACCTGCTGCACGAGGCTCGGTGACGGTCCGTCGACGACCACCGCGGGGCCGGACGGGGCGGTCCCGCTGCCGGACGGCGGCGCGCCCGCGTTGGTGCTCACGGAGGGCCAGTACCAGTCTGGCACGATGACCGAGAGTTCGTTCCAGTAGTGCTGGAGGTCCCACCAGGCGCCCGGCTGGGTGCCCGGATAGGTCGTGAAGAAGCCCCACCCCAGAGAGAGCACGGGCGTGTCGCCCACCAGGCCCACGCCGCCCACGACGGGCGCGGGCGCCGGCTTCGGCAGCCCGGGGACGCTCCCGAAGAAGTGGGCGTCGCCGAACGAGAAGATGCCCCCGTCGCGCCCAACGAGCCAGTAACCCTGCCCGTCGGCGGTCCGGATGAGCCCCACCACCGGGGCGTTCATCGGACGGCCGCCCATGGACCCGTAGAACCCTGCGTCGCCGAAGGTGAAGACGCCGCCGTCGCGGGCCACCAGCCAGTACCCGCGGCCGTCCGGCGTGGCCACGATGCCCACCACCGGGGCGTTCAGGGGATGGCCCGCCATCGAGCCGTAGTTCTGCGCGTCGCCGAAGGCCCAGACGGCCCCGTTGGCCGCCGCGAGCCAGTAGCCCCGGCCGTCGGGCGTCGCGGCCATGCCCACCACGGGGAAAGGCGGCGGATTGGCCCCCAGGGACCCGTAGAACGTCGCGTCGCCGAAGGTGAAGATGCCCCCGTCGCGGGCCACCTCCCAGTACCCTTTGCCGTCGGGCGTCGCCGCCATCCCCACCACCGGCTGGTTCAGCGGATGGCCGCCCATGGAGCCGTAGAACCCCGCGTCCCCGAAGGTGAAGATGCCGCCGTCGCTCGCCACCTCCCAGTACCCCTGCTGGTCGGGCGTCACCGCCATCCCGACCACGGGCTGGTTCAGGGGTTTGCCGGCCATGGACCCGAAGCCCTTGGCGTTGCCGAACGGGTAGATGCTGCCGTCGGCCCCCACCAGCCAGTAGCCGGCGGACACCAGCACCTGGGCGTGGGCCGGCGCGAGCCCCGGGAACGCGGATCCGCCCGCGGCGGCCAGGAGCGCCGCCAGAAAGGCCGCGGCACGCCGCCGCCAGGCCCGGCGCACCCGCCGCGGCGGCCCGGTCTCTACGCCGCAGGCGGTACCACGCGCGGACGGGACCGCCGCACGCGAAAGCTGCTCGGAGCCGGAGGGAAGACGGGCGGAGGTTCGGGAAGAGGGCTCGGGGACGTTCGGATCCCGGGGGGACAGCCGGGAAAAGTCTAACCATGCACGTTTTTCACGTCTCAAGGGGAATCCCGCTCCTCGTGGCCGAACCCGGGACAATGGAGTCGACCCGGACATGGATGTGGATGGATATTCGAGGGAAGTGCTTCTCGGCCTGGAGACGAACTCCTCTCTTGGCTACACTTTTTTCGACAGAAAGCGGGGTGGGGCGACGTGACGGTCGGGTTCGACGCCCGGCTCCTGGCCCACGACCGCCGCCCCACGGGGGTAGGCCTCTACGCGCGCCACCTGGTTGGGGCCCTGGTCCGCCTGGGCGTCGCGCTCACCCTGTACACCGACGCCCCGCCGCCGGAGGTCCCGGCGGGCGCCCGGTTGCGCCGGGTGCGCCCGTGGGCTCGCCTGCCCTGGCAGCAGACGGCGCTCGTCGCCGCCCTCGGGCGCGACCGGCCGACCGTCTACCACTCGCCGAGCTTCACCCTGCCGGCCTGGGCGCCCGTGCCGCTGGTGGTGACGGTTCACGACCTGAGCTTCGAGCGCTACCCGGCCTACGTGGAGCCGGCCACGCGGGACTACCTCCGGCGCATGGTGCCCCGTGCGCTGCGGGCGGCGGCGCGGGTCATCACGCCGAGCGCGCGGGTGGCCGAGGAGATCGCGGCGCACTACGGCCTGTCGCCCCGGGACCGGGCCAAACTCCGGCCCGTGCCGCTGGGCGTCGATACGGAGCGATGGCGGCCCGGATCGCCCGAAGCCGTCGCCGCCGCGCGGGCGGCGGCCGGGCTGGACCGCCCCTACCTCCTCTTCGTGGGCACCCGCGAGCCGCGGAAGAACCTGGGCCGGCTGCTCGAGGCGTACCGCCGCCTGCGGGCCGGCCGCGGCGCCGAGGCGCCCGACCTGGTCCTGGTCGGCTCCCCCGCCCCGGGCGCAGAGGCCCTGGAGGCGGCGCTTGCGGCCGCGCCAGGCGTCCGGCGGCTCCCCTACACGGCCGCCGACACCCTGGTGCGCCTGGTCGAAGGCGCCGTGGGCCTGGTCTACGTCTCCGAGTACGAGGGATTCGGCCTGCCGGTGCTGGAGGCGCTGGCCGTGGGCACGCCGGTCCTGACAGCGCGGGAGAGCCCCATGGCGGACCTCGCGGGCGCGTTCGCCCACCTCGCGGATCCCCTGGACGTGGCCGACATCGCGCGGGGCCTGGAGGCCCTGGTCGACGGGCGGGCAGCGTGGGCGGAGCGGGCGGCGGCGGCCCGGGCGTGGGCCGCCGCCTGGACCTGGGAGCGGACGGCCCGGGCCACGCTGGCGGTCTACGAGGAGCTCGACCGGCCGTGATCACCGTCGGGGTCGACGCCCGCTACGGCTTCCGGGCCCAGCGCCGGGGCATCGGCGTCTACGTCCACCACCTGCTCGAGGCGGTCGCCGCGCTGAACCCCCCCGACGTGCGGGTGGTCGCCTATGTGGACGCGGCCGCCGACCCGGTGCTGGTGGCCCGGGCGGAGGCGTCCGGGCTCGAGGTGGTACGGCTCGGCGCCCGCCCCTTCGCGGCGTGGGAGCAGGTGGCGTGGCCGTTGGCCGCCCGGTACCGGGGGGTCGACCTGCTCCACGCGACGGCCAACGTGGGCCCCCTCCTCCCGCCGGCACCGCTCGTGCTCACGCTCCACGACGTCATCGAATGGCACCGGGGGCGGGACTTCCCCGGGCGGCTCTCTCTGCGCCACCGGCTGAGCCGCCTCTACCGCATGAACGCCATCCGCGCCAACGTCCGCCGGGCCGCGGCGGTCCTCACCGTCTCGCGCCACGCCGCGGCCGACATCACCGCCACCCTGGGCCTGCCCCCCGGTCGGGTCCAGGTGGTCCCGCCGGGCTTCGCGCTGCGCCCGGTCACGCCCGACCCGGCCGTCCTGGCGGAGGAGGGCCTCGTCCCGGGCGGATACGCCTTCGCCTTCGGGGCCCTCGACCCCCGGAAGAACGTGGACCTCCTGCTGCGCGTGTGGGCGGAGGACCCGCCTCCGATCCCCCTGGTGCTGGTCGGGTTCGAGCCGGAAGCCCTCCCGGCCGTGCGGCGACGGGTCGCCGACCGGCCCGCGGTGCGGGTCCGCGGCTTCGAGTCCGACGCACGGGTCCGGGCGCTCCTGGAACACGCGGCCGTCTTCCTCTACCCTTCGTACTACGAAGGATTCGGGCTTCCGGTGCTCGAAGCCATGGCGGCCGGCGTCCCGGTGATCCTCACCCGCGGCACCTCGGCGGAGGAGGTGGCGCAGGGCGCGGCCGTGGCCCTGCCCCCCGACGACGTCGCCGCCTGGCGCGCGGCGGTGCGGCGGCTGGTGGCCGACAGCGCGCACGGAGCGGCGCTGCGCGCCCGGGGGCGGGCTGTCGCCGCGTCGTATAATTGGTCGAAGACGGCCGCGGCGATCTTGTCCGTCTGGCGGGCGGCGGCCCGCCGCCGCGGGTAGCCTGGCCGAGAGAGGTGGCGTCACGTCCGTGAGCCGTAGCGAGGACTCGACCCTGCCGCCGGCACCGGCGGCATCCGGCCCGACGCCCGAGGCCGCCCTCACGGATCCCCGGGCGCCGGAGTGGCTCCTGCCCCACCCGACCATCGACACCGCGGCTATCGAGCAGGAGATACACCAGAGCCTCCGCGAGCGCCGGGCCGCCGGCGCGCTCACGGAGCAGCTGGTGGACCTGCTCTACCGGGAGCGGCTCGACTACGGCCGGCCCGACGCGGCCGACCTCGGCGTCCGCGGGTACATAGACCAACTCCTGGCCATGCCCCCGCTCCGCGCCGACTTCCGCCCGGTCTCGGTCCGCCGCGGCGTCGGCCGCCTCATCCAGGCCGTCAAGCGGCTGGCCGTCTGGGCGGTGCGGGGACTGGTGCAGGACGTGGCCGAGCAGCAGAACGCGGTCAACCGGACGGTCGCCGTGGTGCTCGACCGCCTGGCCGCCGCCGTCGACCAGAAGGTAGACCGGCGCGCCGACGAGACCGTCCTCGGCGTCGACCGGCTCGCCTTCTACCGGGCCCTCCGCTATCCCGAGCCGTTTCCGGTGGACCTCGTGGCGCGCCTGGTGCCGGAAGGCGCCCGCGTCTGGGACCTCGGCGCGGGCGACGGCACCGTGCTCGCCGCCCTGAGCCACGCCCGCGGCCTGGGGGTGGAGTGGTCCCCCTCGCTGGTGCGGGCGGCGGAACAGGCAGGCCAGACGGTCCTGCACGCCGACCTGGTGGACTTCCTGGCGGAGCGTGCGGGCGAGACGGCGGACGTCATCCTGCTCGCCCGAGTGGTCGACCACCTCTGGCCGCGGACCCTGGTCGAGGTGCTCCAGCTCGCCCGCGAGCGGCTCGCGCCAGGCACGGGCCGGCTCCTGGTGGCCTCCGGCCCGCGCGCCTACGTGGAGCGGGACCTCTTTGCGGTGCGGTTCTATCCCTGCGCCGCCCTGGTGGCGCTCCTCGAGGCGGAGGGCTTCGCGGTGCAGCTCTGGACCCCCGCCGGCGTCCGGCCGGCGGCCGGGGCCGAACCCGACGGCTGGTACGTGCTGGAGGCCACGCCCGCCGATGGCTGAGCGGTGGCGCATCGGGCTGGTGGTGCCCCGCTTCGGGGCGGACGTCTACGGCGGGGCCGAGACCCACGCCCGCACCCTGGCGCACGCGCTGGCCGAGCTGGGCCACACGGTCGACGTGCTCACCACGACGGCCCGGTCCGCGCTCAGCTGGCTGCCCCGGACGGCGCCCGGCACGGCGGTGGAGGACGGCCTGGTGGTCCGCCGCTTCGACCCCGAGCCGCGCGACTGGACCACCTACGGCCGCCTGCTCGACCGGCTGGAGCGGGAGGGGGCGCTCGGGCCCGAGGACGCCCGGGCCCTGGTGCGGGCCATGGGCCGAAGCCCCGCCCTCGTCGACTATCTCGCGGCCGAGGCCGACCGCCGCGACTGGTGGCTCTTCATCCCCTACCTCTTCGCCACGACCCTGGAAGGCATCCACGCCGTGCCCCGCGCAGTCCTCGTCCCCTGCCTGCACGACGAGCCGCTGGCCGCCCTGGCGCCGGTGGCCGAGGCGTTCGCCGCGGCCGCGGCCGTATGGTACAACACCCCCGAGGAGGCCGAGCTGGGCCTCCGGCGGTTCGGGCGCCCCGGACCCGTGGTGGGCATCTGGACGGAGCCGGCCGAGCCGGACCGCCGGATCCTCGAGGACCTCCGCGCCCGGGGGCTTCCGCCCCGCTACCTCCTCTACGTGGGCCGGCTCGAGCACGGCAAGGGGGTCGGGGAGTTGTTCGCCTGGCACCGGGTGCTCGTCGAGGCGGCGGACGACGCCCCGGCCCTGGTGGCCGTGGGGGAGGGCCCGGTCGAGCCGGACCCCGACGCGGCGGTGGTCTTCCGGCGGGCCCCGCCGGCGGTCAAGCACGCCCTCTACGCCGGGGCCCTGGCGCTGGTGCTGCCCTCGGTCCGGGAGAGCCTCTCCCTGGTCCTCCTGGAAGCCTGGCAGCACGGCCTGCCCGTCCTGGTGCGGGCGGGGTCCCCGGTCACGACGGGCCACGTGCGCCGCTCGGGCGGCGGACTCGTGGTCGACGGGCCGGCCGCCTTCGCCGCCGCCGTCCTGGCCTTGGTGCGGCGCCCCCGGCTCCGCGCCGCGCTGGGGGCGGCCGGCCGGCGCTACGTGGCGGCGCGCTGGAGTCCGGCGGCGGTCAAGGCGCGCCTTCGGGCGGCGCTCGCCGATCTCGCCGCCCTGTCCTAGAGGAGGAGTCCGCGATGCGGGTGGATCAGGTGCTTCCGGGCTTCAACCGCGGGGACGCGATGTCCAACGCGGCCCGGTTCCTCAGGCGGCAGCTCGCCGCGCGGGGGTTCGCCACGGCCATCTACGCCGAGCACATCCAACCCCGGGCGCGCGACGAGGCCATCGACGTGGAGCACTTCTTCGCCGCCCCGCCGCCGGACCTCACCATCTACCACTACGGCATCGGCACGCCGGTGACGGCCCGGCTCCGCCGCCGGCCGGAACCGAAGCTCATGATCTACCACAACGTGACCCCGGCGCACTACTTCGTCGGCGTCAACGAGGAACTGGCCCGCCTCTGCCGGCTGGGCCGGACGGACCTGGTCGCCGACCGCCGCCGGTACGACGCGGTCTTCGCCGTCTCGGAGTACAACCGGCGCGAGCTCCTGCGCCTCGGCTACGAGCAGGTGGATCTCTGGCCGCTGCCCATCGACTGGAGCGACTACGACCGGGAGCCGGACGCGGCCGTGCTCCGGACGCTCGAGCGGCTCGGCGGCCCGCACCTCCTGTTCGTCGGCCGCATCTCGGTCAACAAGCGGCAGGACGACGTCATCCGCGCCTACGCCGCCTTCCGGCGCCTCTTCGCGCCCACCGCCCACCTCTGGCTGGTCGGGACGGCGGTCGGCCAGGAGTCCTACCTCGAGGCGCTCCGGCGCCTGGCCCAAGCGCTCGGAGTCGCCGACGGGACGCACTTCATCGGCCACGCCTCCTTCCCGGAACTGTTGGGCTACTACCACGGGGCCCATCTCTTCCTCTCCATGAGCGAGCACGAGGGCCTCGGCATCCCGCTGCTCGAGGCGATGTACTTCGGCGTCCCGGTCGTGGCCCACGCCGCCGCCGCCGTCCCCGAGACGGTGGCGGACGCGGGTCTCCTCTTCACCGAGAAGCGCTTCGACGCCGTCGCCGCCCTCCTCGACCGGGTGCTCTCGGACCGGGCGCTCCGCGACCAGCTGGTGGCCGCGGGGCGGCGGCGGGTCCTCGACTTCGCCCCCGAGCGGTGCATGGCCCGCTTCGACGCGCTGCTCGCCGAGCGCTTCCCGCGCCTCTTCGACGGCGCCACGGCCGCGCCGGCGCGGTAAAACCTGTCCGGTGCCGGCCCCGACGGCGGCGTGATAGAATGTGACGGCGTCCGACGGCGGCGACGCCGCGGACCTGCGGGCGGACAGGGCGACGAGGAGGCTTCGGCGATGGCGGTCGAGACGGTCCCGGCCGAGGAGCGGGTGGGCATCACCTCGCTCCGGTGGACGGTGCCGCTCGCCTTCGCCGCCTTCGCCACCTCGGTGGCGCTCCTGCGCTACCACGTGTTCCTCGCCGGCGGATTCGACCTCGGGCTGTACCAGCAGGGCCTGTGGGCCCTCTGGCACGAAGGGCTTTCGGCGTGGTCGTCGTGGGGCGGCTATCCGGTCCTCGCCCGCGGCGCCTCCTGGCTCCTCCTTCCCCTCGCCCCGCTGTACGTGCTCTTCGGCGTGGGGTTCCTGCTGCTCCTGCAGGCGTTCTTCGTGGGCACCGGTTATCTCTTCCTCTTCGACTGGCTCGCCGAGCGCGGCGCGCCCTGGGCGGCGGTGCGGCGGCTCGGGTGGCTCTACCTGCTCAACCCCGTCCTATGGGGCGCGACGCTGTTCGACTTCCACCCGCTGCTGCTCGCGGTGCCGGCCCTCCTGGCGGCGATCTCCCTGGCGGAGCGGGGGCGGTACCGCGGCGCCCTGGGCTGGGGGGCGGTGGCTCTGGCCAGCCACGTCCTCGCGGTCCTGCCCGCGGCGGCGGCGGGCGTGGTGTGGCTCGTGCGCCGCCGGGTCGGGCCGGGGCTGGCGGCGCTGGGTCTCGCGGCCGCCGTCCTGGCCGTCGACCTCGCGGCGCTCGCCCGCCTCGACCCGCACGGCCCGGTGATCCTCACCCTCCTGTACGGGGAGCCGCGCCTCCCCGCCGGCTGGCTCGCCCACGTGGGCGCCGCCCTGACCCGCCCGTCGACCTGGGTCTGGCTCGGGTGGCTCCTCGGGCCGTTCGCCGTGCAGGGCTGGCCCGGCCGGGGGGCGCTCTGGCTCGTCGCCCTGGTCCCCTGGCTCCTGCTCGACCTGTCCGCGACCCTGCCCGCGGCGACCGACCCGTTCACCCAGCTCGCCGCCCCGGCCCTGGTGCCGCTCTTCCTGGCCTGGGCCGAGGCTCCCGAGGCCGGCGCCGCCGGCTCGAGGGGGTGGCCCAAGGTGGCCCTGGCGGTGGCGGTGGCGCTGTTCTTCGCGTTCCTCGCCCGGGAGGCGGGGCTCCGCCACCAGGCGCCGGCGACCCACGAGGCGGCGGCGCTCGCGGCGGCGGTGGCGGCGGTGCCGCCGGGGGCCCGGGTGTACTGCCAGGACTTCGTCGCCCCGCACCTGGCCGACCGGGCGGCACTGCTCCCGGTGCGGCCCGGGGTACGGTTCGCCGCCCCCGGCTACGTGGTGCTCGACACCCAAAAGGGCACCGCCGCCGCCCCGCTCGCGGCCGTGCGGGCCGACGCGGCGCGGCTCCGCCGGACGGCGGTGACGGTCTTCGACCAGGAGGGCGTCTTGGTGTTCCGCCTCGTCCGCACGGTGGAGGGGGTGTGAGGATGACGGCGGCACGTCCCGACGCCCCGGCGGGTCCGCGGCCGGCCCTCTGGCGCCGGCTGGTCCGGCCCGGGTCCCGGCGGTGGGTGGAGCTCATCCGCAACCTCGCCGTGCGCGACGTCGAGACCCGGTACAAGCACTCGCTCCTGGGTCTCTACTGGGCGCTCATCAACCCGCTGGTGATGGCGCTCATCTACTCGTTCGTGTTCGGCACCATCTTCCACGCCAACTCCGGGACCATCCCGTACGTGGTCTTCCTGCTGACGGGGCTGACGTTCTGGAACCTCTTCAACAACGGCGTCATGTCGGCCACGGTGAGCATCACCGGCAACGCCCAGCTCCTCGCCAAGCTCTACTTCCCCCGCGTGGTCCTGCCCACCGCGGCGGTGCTGGCGCGGCTCATCGACTTCGGGTTCTCCTTCGTGATCCTGCTGGTGTTCATCGCGGTGTACCGGGTGCCGCTGCACTGGAGCTTCCTGTTCCTGCCGCTCGTGCTGGTGCCGCAGATCCTGTTCACCCTGGGCGTCTCGTTCCTCACGGCGGCGCTCAACGTGCTCTACCGCGACATGAACCAGCTCATCGGCTTATTCTTGATGCTGTGGATGTACCTGACGCCGGTGATGTACCCGGCCACGAACCTGCCCACGGACTTCCAGGCGG
This sequence comes from Actinomycetes bacterium, assembly GCA_023565505.1. Taxonomy (GTDB): domain Bacteria; phylum Bacillota; class Sulfobacillia; order Sulfobacillales; family JAIMBI01; genus JAIMBI01. The sequence continues at coordinate 42,847 of JAIMBI010000014.1, forward strand.
TGATGCTGCTGAACCCCATGGGCAACTTCGTGGAGATGGAGCGGGATCTCTTGTTCCTCGGGCACATCGGCCACCCGTCGTACGTCTGGACCATGCTGGTGTGGACGGTGTTCGTCTACGCCCTGGGGCTCCGGGTGTTCAAGCGGATCGAGCCCCTGTTCGCCGAGGTGATGTGATGGCCGCCGTCATCGAGGTCGAGCACGTGTGGAAGCAGTTCCTGCTCCGGCGGGACCGGGCCGACAGCATCGGCCAGCTCCTGTTCCGCATGCTGCCCACCTGGCGCCGGCCGCGGCCCAAGGCGGAGCCGTTCTGGGCGCTCCGCGACGTGAGCTTCACCGTGGAGCAGGGCAAGAGCCTCGGCATCATCGGCAACAACGGGTCGGGGAAGAGCACCATGCTGAAGCTCCTCACCCAGACCATGCGGCCCACGCGGGGCACCATCCGCGTGAGCGGCCGGATCTCCGCCCTCATCGAGCTCGGGGCGGGGTTCCACCCCGACTTCACCGGGCGCGAGAACATCTACCTCAACGCCTCCATCCTGGGCTTCACGCGGCGGGAGATCGAGGGGAAGATCCCGGAGATCATCGCCTTCTCGGAGCTCGAGCCGTTCATCGACACGCCCGTGAAGTACTACTCCTCGGGGATGCACGCCCGGCTCGGGTTCGCCGTGGCCACGGCCGTCCAGCCCGACATCCTCATCGTCGACGAGGTGCTGGCCGTGGGCGACGAGGGCTTCCAGAAGAAGTGCATGGACAAGATCCTCGCCATGAAGCGGGAGGGCGTGAGCATCCTCCTGGTCTCGCACGCGCTCGACACCATCGAGGCGCTCATGGACGAGGCCATCTGGCTCGACCACGGCGAGGTGCGGGCGGCAGGCCCGCCCCACGAGGTCGTCCAGGCCTACCGCAAGGGCGCGTTCAACACCGAGGGGCCGCCGGTGGCGGAGCTCCGGGAGCACTGGGGTTAGCGATGGGCGAGACCTCCCCGACGGCCCGGACCGCCCCGCCCGCAGGCCGGATCTCCCCCGAGGCCCTGGGCGACCTGGTCGAGACCCGCGCGAGCGAACGGCGCGCCCTGATGGAGACCATCTGCCGGCTCCGGGAGGCGGCCCTGGCACCAGACCTTCGTCCCCCGCCCCGGCCGGTCCGCCTCCTCTACCGCATCCGGCGACGCCCGCGGCCCTGGCAGCGCCTCGCCGACTGGCGGGCGACGCTGCCCGAGGACCCCGCCTACCGCGCCTGGGCGCTGGCCCACGAGCCCCCGCTGGTGGTCCGTCCCGACCCGCCCCGGCCGCCGGTGGCGTTCTGGGTGCGGCTCCTGCCGGCCGTCGACCCCGCGCGCTACCGTCCCCTCGCGGAAAGCCTCGACCGCGTGGCGCGCCCCGCCGACCGGAAGGTGTACGTCGCGGCGGCGGACCGGCCCGACGTGTTCGGCCCCGGCTGGGTCCGCGTCGCCCCGGACGACGGCGGAGCCGCGCGGCGCGTGCTGCCCCCCGCCGCGTGGGTGCTCTGGTTCGACGCGCCGGGCGTCGTGCCGTTCTGGCTCTGGGCCGCCCTGGCCCCCCACCTGGCCGAGGCGGGCGCCGCGGTGCTCTACGCCGACGAGGACGTGCTCCGCGCCGGCCGCCGCGCCGCGCCGCAGTTCAAGCCGGAGTTCGCGCCGGCGATGCTCCGGGCGACGCACTACCTCACCGGCCTGTTGGCGGTGCGCCGCGACCGGTTCGAGGGCGCCTGGCCGGTCGCGTCCGGCTATGCCCTGGCCCTGGCCGTCACCCAGGAGGCGACGGCCGTGCGCCACGTGCCGGAGGTGCTGTTCTCGGCCCTCGATCCGCCGGCGCGGGACGCCGAGGAGGAGTGGCAGGCGCTCCGGGCCGCGCTGGACCCCACCGGTTGGACGGCGGCGCGCACCGCCGTCCCCGCCGTCTTCGCGGTCCGCCCGCGCGTGGCGGCCTGGCCGTCTGTGGCCGTCATCATCCCGTCGCGGGACAACTGGCCCTACCTCTCCCGCTGCCTGGCCTCGCTTGAGCCGGCGACGTACCCGGACCTCTCCGTGCTGGTGGTCGACAACGGCAGTCGCGACCCGACGACGCTCGCCGGTCTCGCGACGCTCGGGGGGCGGATCCGGGTGCGGCGGGACGACCGCCCCTTCCACTTCGCCCGCCTGATGAACGCCGCCGCGCGGGAGGTGGACGCCGAGGTGCTGCTCTTCCTCAACGACGACACCGAGGCGCTGGCGCCGGACTGGATCCAGGCCATGGTGGCCCATCTCGCGGATCCCGGCGTCGGGGCCGTGGGGGCGGTGCTGCTGTTCCCCGACGGTCGCATCCAGCACGCCGGGGTGGTGCTCGGCATCCGGGGCGGCGCGGCCCATGCCTTCAAGTTCCACCCCTGGGGGGAACGGGTCTACCACGACTACCCGCTGCTCGTCCGGGAGTGGTCCGCGGTCACGGGCGCCTGCCTCGCCGTCCGGCGGGAGACGTTCTGGGCCGTCGGAGGCTTCGACGAGGCATACGCCGCCTCGTTCAACGACATCGATCTGTGCCTCCGGCTCGGGGAGCGAGGCCTTCGCATCCTGTGCACCCCCGAGGCCCGGCTGGTCCACCACGAGACCATAAGCCGCCCCCGGACCATGGACCCCGAGGAGGTGCGCCGCTTCATCGCGCGCTGGAGCCAGCACCTCGCCCGGCCCGACCCGTACTACAGCCCCCACCTCTCCCAGTGGACGGAGGACTTCACGCCCCGGGTGGTCGACGTGGCGCCGGCCGCCGGGGCCGAGCGGGAGGCCCGGCGGCCGTGACGGGGGGCTTCCCGCCGCTTGCGGCCTTCGCCGACGGCCCGGCGCGACCCGGGCCCCTCCGCGTGGGCCTCGTCACCCCGGAGGTCGGCGGGCTGGTGCGGACCGGCGGCGTGGGGACGGCCTACGCGCTGCTCGCCCGCGCCCTGGCCCGGGCGGGCCACCGGGTGACCGTGCTCGACGCGAGCGGGACCTACGCGGGCGGACCGGCGGACTGGCTCGCCGCCTACCAGGCGCTCGGGATCACGGTGGAGCCACTGCCGACGCCCCCCGGCCCGCCGCCCGACGGCTCCCTGCCCCGCCGGCGCGCCTGGGCCGTCTACACCTGGCTCCGGGACCGGCCGGAGCCGTTCGACGTGGTCCACGCCCCGGACTGGCAGGGAACCCTGTACTACGCGCTGCTGGCCCGACGGCAGGGTCTCGGCTTCGCCGGCACGCTGTTCTGCGTCGGGATGCACGGCCCCACCCTCTGGGCCAAGGAGGGCAACGGCCAGTTCGTGGAGACGCTCGACGACGTGGAGAGCGACTTCATGGAGCGGCGGGCGGCCGCCTGGGCGGACGTGGTGATAAGCCCGACGCAGTACCTGCCGGCGTGGCTCGCCGCCCGGGGCTGGACCTTCCCCGCCCGCACGGCGGTCCAGCCCAACCTCCTCGACCTCGCCGACCTCCCCCCGGCGGGCGGGCCGGACCCCCGACCCGTGGCCGAACTGGTGTTCTTCGGCCGGCTCGAACCGCGCAAAGGCCTTGACGTCTTCTGCGACGCGGTCGACCGGCTGTACCGGACGGCCGGGGTCCCCCCGTTCCGGGTGACCTTCCTCGGCCGCGCGCTCGACCTGCCGCAGTTCTCCACCCGCGCCTTCCTCGCTGCCCGCGCGGCGCAGTGGCCCGAGCCGCCGACCCTCCTGGACGACCTCGACCGCCGGGCCGCGCTGGCCTACCTCGCCGGGCCCGGCCGGCTGGCGGTGGTCGGATCCGCCGTGGACAACGCCCCCTACACCGTCCTGGAGTGCCTCGCCGCCGGCATCCCGCTCGTGGCCACGGACCGGGGCGGCATCCCGGAGCTGGTGGACCCGGCCGACCGGGTCCGGGTGCTCGTCCCGCCCGAGCCGGCCCCGCTGGCGGCCCGGCTCGCCGCGGCGCTGTCCGCCGGCTGGGCGCCGGCCCGGCCGGCGTTCGACCCGGCCGCCAACGAAGCCGCGTGGCTCGCCTTCCACCACCGGCTGCCGCGGCCGGCCTCGCCCCGGCCCCCGGCGGCCCGTCCGCCGGTGAGCGTCGTGCTGGTGCACCACGACCGGCCGCGGCACCTGGAGCGGGCGCTGGCCTCGCTCCGGGCGCAGGATTACCCTGCCTTCGAGGTCGTCCTGGTGGACGACGGGAGCGAGACGCCCGAGGCGCACCGGGCCCTCGAGGATCTCGCGCCGGAGTTCGCCGCCCGCGGCTGGACCCTGCTGCGCGAGCCCAACCGCTACCTCGGGGCGGCCCGGAACCGCGGAGCCGCCCGGGCCCGCGGCGACTTTCTACTCTTTATGGACGACGACAACGTGGCCGAGCCGGAGGAGATCTCCACCTTCGTCCGGGCGGCTCTCGCCTCGGGCGCCGACATCCTCACCGCCGTGATGGATGTCTTCCGGGACGAGGCCCCGGAGGCCCCGGTGCGCCGGTTCGTCCCGCTCGGCGGAGACGCGGCAGCGGGCCTGTTCGAGAACGCCTTCGGCGACGCCAACGCGCTGGTGCGCACGGCCGTCTTCCGGGCCCTCGGCGGCTTCACCGAGGAGGTGGGCGTAGGCCACGAGGACTGGGAGTTCTTCGCCCGCGCGGTGCTGGCGGGCTACACGCTCGAGGTGGTGCCGGTCCCCCTCTTCCGCTACCGGGAGAGCGCCGACAGCATGGTGCGGGCCACCCTCCGGGGCCGGAACCACTGGCGGAGCGCCCGTCCCTACCTCGCGGCCGTACCGCCGGCCCTCGGCCCGCTCGTCCTGTTCGCGCAGGGCCACTACCTGGACCGGCTGTACCGTCCGCCGGACCCCGGGCCGCCGGATCTCCTGCCGACCCTCCGCGCCGCGCTGGAGGCGTACCGCGGCTCGACGTCGTGGCGGATCACCGAGCCGTTCCGGCGCCTCGGGAGGCGGTCCTCCGCCGCGGAGACGGCGGAGCCGGCGGACGCACAGGCGGCCTGGGCGGCGCTCGAGGCCCTCCGCCAGTCCGCCTGGTGGGAGCTCACCGGGCCGCTCCGGGTCCTGGCGCGTTGGCTGCGCCGCCGCCGCTAGTCCCGTCCTCCGGCGGCCGCGGCCGGCCCAAGAGGGCGGTCCTGAGCGCCCGCGCCAGGCCGCGGGCGGGCGAGGTGTCCATGAAGTCCCAGTAGCGCTTGACGAGGCGCCAGGAACGGGACGCGAGGATGACGTCGAGGCGGCGCGCCGCCTCCTCCAGGCGCGGAATGCGGGCCGCCTCCGCGGCCAGCCGGTCGAGCTCCCGGTGGAGGGCGAGGATGTCCTCCGCCAGCCGGCGGTTCTCCTCCCACAGGACGGCCCGGGCCTCCTCCGCCGCCCGAAGCTTTTCGCGCACGTCGGCGAGTTGGTCCAGTTCCCACCGGAGCCGGCCCACCTCGGCCCACAGGCGCTCCAAAAGACCCCGGTCGCGCGCCACGAGGGCCCCGGAGAGGTCGCCCGGGAAGGGAACGTCCCCGGCCACGGCGACCAGGTAGAGGTGGAGGTCCTGGCCGAACGGCGCCGGCTCGGAGCCGTCCGCGGTGCGGGCGATGCCGCCCACCCGGCCGACCTCGGCGGGCCGGGCGGGGTCCCAGATGACGCTGGCGGCGTTGATCTCCTGGTAGAAGACCCGAACGTGGCGGAAGTGCCGGCCGAGGCGGTCGACCAGCTCGGCTTCGGTGAGCTCCGCCGCGTGAAAGGGGTTGGGCGCGGCGAACGCCGCCGTGCGCGTGCGGTCCGGCGTCGACAGGAAGAGGTGGCCGCCGGGCTTGAGCACGCGGCGCACCTCGCGCAACACGGCCTCCTGGTCCGGCGCCGGCACATGCTCTATCATTTCGAACATGGTCACGGCCTCGAAGGCGGCGTCCGGAAACGGCAGGTCCTGCGCCGGGGCGACGAGGTAGCGGAGGTTGTCCCGCCGGTAGCGGGCGGCGGCGTGCCGGACGGTCTCCGCATCGACGTCCACGGCCGTCACGAACCGGGCGGCGGCGGCCAGGGCGTGGGCCCCGAACCCGTCCCCGCACCCGACGTCGAGCACGGTGCGGCCCTGGATCCAGGGGACAACCGCCTGGTAGCGGTGCCAGTGGAACAAGAGCTCCGCCTCGTCCAGCGTGGCCGGCGAGAGGCGTTCGGTCGCCATGGGTCGGATCCCGCCTTTCGTGGGGCGTGGTCACGGGATAACTATACGGTACCCGAGCCGGTTCGCCGAAACCGGCGGGCCGCGGCGACGGCCGTCGCACGCCGGCGATCCGTGTCGCAACGTGGAGGGACACGTCTTTTGCACATCGGCCTCATGACGACCGAGTACCCGCCCTTCTTCGGCGGGGGGATCGGCACGTACGCCCGCCACATGGTGGAGCAGTGGCTCGCCGACGGCCACGCCGTCACCGTCCTCTTGTACGACCCCCGCCTGGGCGAACGCGCGGACGTGGTCGAGGAAACCACCGGGCGGCTCCGCCTGGTGCGCTTCGGCGAAGGGCCGAAGCCGGACCCTCCGGTGCCGGGCCTCGCCTACGCCGCCGCCGTCAGTTTCCGGTTCGCCGAGGTGCTGGCGGACCTGGTGCGCCGGGGCGACGCCCCCGACGTCGTCGAGAGCCAGGAGTACGACGCCATCGCCTACTTCGTCCTGCAGCGCAAGCACACCCACGACCCGGCGTTCCGGGAACTTCCGGTGGTCCTTACCGCCCATGGTCCCAAGTTCATCTGGGACCGGTACGAGGACGGCCCCCTGTACAAGCTGCCGCACTTCTGGACGGGCGAGATGGAGCGGTTCTGCCTCGCGGCCGCCGACGCCGTCGTCTCCCCCTCGGCCTACCTCCGGGACCTCATCCGGGCCGAACGCCCGGATCTGGCCGTGCACGTGGTGCGCAATCCCTTCCGACCGGCCCCGGACCCCGCACCCGCCGGCTCCGGGCGAGGGATCTACTACGTCGGGCGCATCCAGCGCCTCAAGGGCGTGCTGGAGCTGGCCGCGGCGTTCGACCGCCTGTGGACCGAGGGCTTCCCCGACCCCCTCCACCTGGTCGGCGGCGACACAGCGTACCGTCCCCTCGAGCGTTCCATGACCGAGTACCTCCAGCGGAAGTACGCCCGGTGGGCGGACCAGGACCGGCTCCGCTTCCTCGGTCCCCGGCCCCCCGACGCGCTGCGCCGGCTGTTGGCCGACGCGCGGCTCGTGGTGGTGCCCTCGCTCATCGAAAACTTCCCGTACGTCGTGCTCGAGGCCATGGGGGAGCAGCGCGTGGTCCTCGCCTCCGACCGGGGCGGGCAGCGGGAGATCATCCGGTCCGGGGAGAACGGCTTTCTATTCGCCCACGAGGGCCCGGAGGCCCTCGCGGCCCGCATCCGCGAGGCGCTCGCCGCCGACGGACGGGCGCTGGGGGAGGCGGCGCGCGCCACCGTGCTGAGCGCCACCGACCCGGCCCGGGTGGCGGCCGAGAAACTGGAGCTCTTCGAGACCGTCGTGGCGGGACGTCGCCGCCCCCGGCGGCTCTTCCCCGTCGCCCGGGCGGGGTGGAACCGGGCCCGTCCGCCCGCCCCCGCGCCGCCGCGACGCCTTTCGGTCATCATCCCCTACTTCAATCTCGGTGAGCTAGTGCGGGAGACCGTCGAAAGCGTGCTCCAGGCCTCTGAGCCGCCGGAGGAGATCATCCTGGTCAACGACGGCAGCACCGACTCCCGGAGCCTGGCCTTCACCTACCGCCTGGAGGCCGAGTACCCCACCCTCCGGGTGGTCCGGCAGCCCAACCGCGGCCTCTCCGAGGCGCGCAACCAGGGCGCCCGGGCCGCACGTGCCCCCTACCTGGCCTTCGTGGACGCGGACGACCGGGTCCACCCGGATCTCTTCCGGACCGCGCTGGACCTGCTCGAGGCCTACGACAACCTCGGCTTCGTGGGATGCTGGGTCCAGTACTTCGAGGGCGACGACAGCATCTGGATGGCGTGGAACCCCGAGCCGCCCTACATCCTCTACCACAACACCGTGCTGAGCGGCGGCATCGTGGTGCGGCGGGACGTGTTCCTCGAGGCCGGGCTCAACGACCCGGGGATGACCTTCGGCATGGAGGACTGGGACTCCATCATCCAGATGGTGGGCAACGGCGTCGGCGGGGCCATCATCCCCCGGCCGCTGTACTACTACCGCGTCCGCCGCGACTCCATGTCCCGCGCCTTCAACCGCACCAACCGGGAGTTCCTGTACCAGCGCATCGTCGCCAAGCACAAGGACCTGGTCGCGGCCCACGCCGAGGCGTTGGCCGGGCTTTTGAACCAGAACGGGCCGCAGTGGGGCGTCGACGGACCGACGGAGGTGTAGACGCCCGCCGCCCCCTCAGGGCGTGACGCCGATGGGGACCACCGCGGAGGCGACCTCGTACGCCGCGCGCTCGGCAGCGGTCTCGTTCGTCGGGGCCGAGGCCGGCCGCGCGTAGACCATCGCGTACCACGTCCCCGGGGCGTCGGCCGGGGTCGAGAAGGTGTCGGCCGGACCGTAGGGTCCGCTGCTCTCCCAGATGCCGGCCGGGGTCTTGAACCAGAACTGGAACACCGGATCCGCGATGCCGCGGGGTTCCGCGGCGAAGGCCAGACGGCCGCCCAGGGGCACCCAGGTCCGGGTCGAGAGCACCACCGATCCCGTGGCCGTCGCCGGCGGCGGCGGGGCGACGGCGGTGCCGCCGCCCGACACGACCACCTGGTGAGTCGCCGACTTGGCCTCGTACCGGGCCTGTTGGGCCGCCGACTCGGGGTCGGGCGCCGTGGCCTCGCGCGCGTAGACCAGGACCTGCCACACACCCGGCTCCGTGTCGGGCACGGTGAAGGACGCCGCCGGGGCGAACGGGCCGCTCGACTGCCACCGCCCGTCGGGGCCGGCCCACCAGAACTGGAACACGGGATCCATGAACCCGTGGGGCACCGCCTCCACCGTGAGCGGAGACCCCGAAGCCACGGCGGCGGGCGCGAGAAGGCTCACCGTCTGGCCAGCGGCGTTCTGGTAGCCGGTCGTGGTCCCGTTGGGGTGCGCGGCCCAGTCCACCTCCACCGGCGTCGAGTAAGTGGTCAGCTCCGCCAGGAAGCGCTCCGTGCCGGGGTCGTTGGTGACCACCCGGGCCACCAGGGGGCTTTGACTCCCCGAGGCGACGATCTGGGCGGTGGTGACGTTGACGATGGCCAGGGTCTGGCCGGGGGCGAGCGGGGCCGCGGTCACGGCCGTGAGATCCACCGGCTCGCCCGTCCGCGCCTCCGGCAGGCTGGCCGTGAGGCTCACGGGCTGCCCGGTCGCCAAAGCCGTCCGGGCTTGCGCCGCGGCGGCCAACACCGCGAGTGCGCCGGGCACCAGCAGGGCGGCCAAGCGGCGGGACCATCTCTGTCGCTCGTTCATGTCGACATCCTTCCCTTTTTTCGTTTTTTTTGGCGGGCGCTCCGGCCGAGTCCGCCGGGTCCTCGCGCCCCCGGCGGCGACGGCCCGAGCCAGACCGGATCACCGGGGAAGCCCGTCCAGGGACGTTCCTCGGGCCGCCGCCCGGCACCGGGAGGAGGCCCCGCGGGCGTCCCTGACCCCAAGAGGGACCCAGGGCAGTCGCACGGGGCTGCGGATGAAGACGCGGCTCGTCCGCCGCGATCCCGGGGCGGTCCCGGCGTATCACGCGATTCGCGGCGGGCGCCGGGTGGCCGTCGTTCCCACCGTGACTCCCGCGGGTCGACACCCCCGTTAGTCGTCGGGCGCAGCGGGATGATGCCGTGCCTCCCCCCTCCACCGGCAAAGGCGAGACGGACCCGCAACGCAGCGTTTACGCTCAGAACGGCACGTCCGGGTCGTCGTCCAAACGGTCCCTGGTGTTGAGCCTGTTGAACCTAGTGCGCCCAGCAGTCCACGGGAGTGTCTGCCTGCAGCGTGGAAAGTTGGTGCAGCCCCAGAAGCCTCGGTGGTCACGATGGTTGATTCGGACCACCAGACGGCCGTCACACCCCGCCCCGGGACACTTGGCGGTATTGACGTCCAGGGACATGACCACTCGTTGATTCATGGCCAGGGACAGCGTAGTGACGAAACGTGCGCCGGCCGCCAGCAGCACCGCCGCGCATTCTGCGGCGGTGCTCCCGGTGGTGATGATGTCGTCCACCAAGAGCACATGCTGTCCCCTCAACTCTCTGTCGCAGCGGAACGCCCCGGCTACGCCGTCGGCTCTCCAGGCTGCCCGCCGCCTTCTGGGGAGGATAGTCTCGGACACATTGCAGCAGGTCGGGCTGGAACCGCGGCCCAAGGGGGCGCGCAGCATTGACTCGCCCGAGCCGACAGGCCGCCTGCACAAGGTCGGCCAGCGAATCGGGCCGCCCGTGCCGCCTGTCGTCCGGCTTTTGCGGGACGCGCGTGATGGCGTCGAAGGGGCAGCCATCATCCACCCATCGGAGGGCAACAGCCAGCACCTCCACGAACGGCTCACGAGGGCCAGGCGATCGGTTCTTCAGATCCAAGAGTCTCCGGGTCGGCTGGTGGCAGCCGTGGCGCGCGTCTCCTTCGGGGAAATAGCGCCCCAACACGACGGTGCGCGTTGTCGAGCGGATGTGTTCCCGCAACGGCCGCGACGGCATCACCAGTGTTCCCGAGTTCCCCACCGGGCGGCCCGACTCGCCAATGGTGGTCAAAACCTCTCCAAAGTAACCGGGGACGCTGTCGGGCGTGACGTTGGCCAGGATGTCCGCCGCCTTGCTGATGTCATCGGCCATCACATCAGTCAGTGCCTCGTCCACGGGTTCGCTGCCGACGAGCACCGTACCGACACGGGTCCGGGCGGCCTCTGGAATCTCCCGGGGATCGCAGGTGACGTAGACCGCCTCATACGGCTGGGCGCCGGCCTCGTCCAAGGCGCGTTTGATGTTCGCCCGCACCGGATAGAGATACCCATCGGCCCAGAGGACGACGTGGTTGCCGGCACCCGTCGGGATGCCGGGCGGAGGCGGACCATCAACCAGGTAGACACACCGGACACGCGGCGCCAGTCTGGCACAGGCTCGCAAATCGACCGTCAGCCCGCTCTCCGGAACCCGGACGATGACGCACCGCAGATCATTCAGCTCGACGAACATCGACTGTCAGCAAGGGCGGGGCCGACGCGACCGTCCGCTGCGCCGTGAAGGGTTCTTGCTGGGGTATCAGGCCGTCTTCCTCGAGCACCATGAGGAGGTCCTCGATGGTGCGAAACACGTGCGCGCCTCGTGCGGCGAACGTCTTCGGCCACGTGAGGTCGGGCCGCTCAATCGCGCTCTGGGGGATGAACAGCTTGCGCCCTTGCTGCAGGCACTTTCGGGCCTGGATGAGGGCCCCGCTCGTCTCCGAGGCTTCCACCACCACCGTGCCGAGCGAGAGACCGCTCATCACCGCGTTGCGCATGGGGAAAAAGTATCGCTGAACCCGCTCTCCTGGGTAGAACTGCGATACGAGTGCTCCCGTCTCGGCGATGAGCTCCTGGAGAGCGGCGTGTTCCTGCGGATACACGCGATCCACAGGGGTCCCGAGCACCGCCACGGTTTGGCCACCCCCCTCGAGGGCGCCGAGATGTGCCGCTTTGTCAATGCCCCGCGCGAGGCCCGATACGACGACGATGCCGCGCTGGCTCAGGAGGTAGCCCAGCTTCCGCGCCCGCCGCGCGCCGTCCTCCGAAGGCTGCCGGGTGCCGACCACGGCGATGGCCGGCCGGTACAGCAAGTCGAGGTCGCCGACCACGAAAAGGAACGCCGGCGCATCGGCAACCTCGCCCAGCCGAGGCGGATACTGAGGAGTTCCCCGTTCGACCACCGTCGCCCGGGGTCCCAGCTTGCGCATCCTGTGCAGGATGGACGCGTGAGTCTGCTGGACCACGTCAATCCCAGCACCCGTGGCGCGGGACACCAGCTTGAAGAAGTCCGGCAGCGGCAGATCCAGTGCGCCCTGAACCTTCCCCCAGAGTTGTCGGGCCTCGGCTTTTCGCGAGCGGGACAGCTCGGCAACGGTGAAGAAGGCGCACGCCCGTGCCCGCGCTCTGGAAGCGGCAGCTCGGTCCAGCACGGCGTAACGTCCCTCCCTCGTTTCAGGACGGTGCCTTCTTTCCCTCACGGCGGATGAACGCGCACGGATGTGCCGGCCCGCTGGTAGCATACCCCTTTTTTCCCTGACCGGAAGCCCCTTTGGCGGGTGGATTCGCCCAGCCGACAGCCGTCTCCTTCCGCCCGCCTGGCCTGTGCCACCCCCCAGGGTCTTGCCGTCGCGCTCCCCTGGCGCGGAGACGCTCGCCGCCCTGCGCTCTCGTGAGGCCCGGGGCGCATCGAGACACCCCCGGATCCGGCGGACGCTGTGGCCGCGCAACCGGCAGCGCGCTCGGCCCAGGGCACCCAGACGGCCTCGAAAGCCTTCAGGCGCGGGGCACGCCCGCCGCGAGCCGATAGTCCGTCTGGCCGTCGAGGCGGCCTGAAATCCCCGGAACTACCGAGGCGTCCTGGCCATCCGGTCGTCGCATGGCCGCCACGGAGCAACGGGCCCAAGCCCAGGGGGGTCGGGCCAGGGAGCCGGTCCCGAGGCAGCGGGCAACCGCGGGGCCGCGCCTCGCCCAGTCCGCCCCGGCCGGCCGGACACCGGGCGTGCCGTGGACTCCCCCACCACGTCCGTCGGACCGGCCCGCACGGGCGCCGCCTTCCAACCGGCTCCCCTACCCGAACTTGCCGACCCCCGGTCGGGTAGCGGACGTGCTCCCCCTTTCCTCCCGCCTGGGTCTTCCGGGAGCACCGGGCACGCCTCGGCGAAAGCCAACCGGATCCGGTGACGCGGCGTTAACCGAATCGAGGGGGGTCGGGCTGTGGGCACACGGCGCCCAGGGTGGGCGATCGGCGGGCTTTCCGTGTTGTCGGTGTTGCTGGCCGGTTGCGGGACGCCGGCGCCGTCGGCACCGCCGGGGCGGGCAGGGGCCGTCCTCCCGTTTCGGGTCGTGGCGCAGCGGACGGCCGACCTTGCCCGCGACCCCGTGATGCGCCCGGCGGCGTTCGCCGCGCTGGCCGTCACGGCCGACGGGTGGGTCGCCGCGGTCCCGGCGTCGAGCGGGACCGTGATCGCGGGGAGCCCCGACGCGGGGGCGACCTGGACCCGGCTCGCCGACCTCTCCGACACTGTCACCGCCCTCGCCTTTCCCACGCCCAGCGTCGGCTACGCCCTCGCCCGCCCCCCGGCGGGCGGGCCGCCGGAGAACCACACGCTCCTCCGCACTGCCGACGGCGGCCGGACGTGGACCCCCGTTTTCCGGGGGGCCGTCGTCCAGGTCCAGTTCCTCTCGGCGAACCAGGGTTACGCGCTGGCGCTGGGGAGTCCGGCCCCCGCGTTGCTCGCCACCCGCGACGGCGGCCGGTCGTGGACCGCGGTGGGAGTCCTCCCGGCGACGAACGGGGTGGTCGACGCCCGCATGGCCTGGAGCGATCCCCGGGTCGGCTGGGTGCTGCTCGCCTCCGAGCCCGGGGCGGGAAGCCAGGCCAAGGTCCTCTATCGGACGGTCGACGGGGGCCGCACCTGGACCCTGGCCGCCGCGAGTGGGCCGATGGCCGGGATGACGACCGCCCGGCCGTCGGGCGCGGGGACCCTGCCCATGGGAGGCTACGTGAGCGGCCTCGCCGTCTTCGACGCCCGTGACGCCCGGATTGCCCTCGCCCGCGGCGGCGCGTGGGCCACCGCCGACGGCGGCCGCACGTGGACGCCCGTATGGACGGCCACGTTCCCGCCGGACGTGCGGGACATCACGGACCTCGTCATGCCGACGCCGACGGACGGGGTGGCCCTCACCGGCCGCGGCGCGATCTGGATCACCTCGGACGGCACGACTTGGCGGCGCCGCTATCCCCCCGACCGGCGGATCGCGGCGCTGGCCGCCGGCCCCCAGGGGCTCGCCATGCTCACGACCGGCGGGCAGGTCGAGACGCGCGCGAGCGGAAGGTGGACTGTCCGGGGATCCGTGCCGACGGGCGCCTTCGGCGTCACCTGGGCGGGACGAGGCGTCCTGGCGCTGACACCGACCGCCCTGGTGCGTCCGGGACGTCCCGGACGGTTCCTCCCCCTGCCGCGGGGGTGGCGACTCCTCGCCGCAAGTTTCAGCTCCAGCCGCGACGGGGTGGCCACCGTCCTGCCCTCGGGGGATCCCAGGGGGCCGGCCCTCGCGGTCACCGCCGACGGCGGGGGACACTGGCGGCTTCTGGCCACGCCGTTCCGACCGGCGGCGCTGGCGGCCCTCGGGCCCGGGCGCTGGTGGGTCGCGGGCGGCGTGCCGGCGGCGGGACCCCTCCCCCCGAAACCCAAGCCTCCGCCGCTCCGCTGGAACCTCTACGTCACCCGCGACGGCGGCCGCTCGTGGACCACGGTGGCCACCGAACAGGGGCTCATCGAGGGCCTGGATATGGTCTCGCCCCAAAACGGCTGGTTCTGGACCGGTACGACGTTGTACCGCACCACGGACGGCGGCCGCACCTGGACCGCCCTGACGCTTACGGACGCCCTCGCGTCGGGGACGTTCGCCTTCGCGTCCGCGACCGTCGGCTGGACCGCAGGAGCCTGGGGTTATCCCCTCTACCGGACGGTCGACGGCGGCCTCGCCTGGCACGCCGTGGCGACGCCCTGAACCCGGCTCCGAGGGGCGGCGCCCCCCAGCCCCGGATGGGTTGACTCGGCCGGACCCTGGGCTCACCCGTGCCCGTCGGCGCATGGCTCCCCGCGGCGACCGGATCCGTACGACCTCCGGGAGAGCCCCGAAGTGCCGTGCCCCGGCGACGATCGACCCCGGCAGCTTGCGGCCGGGCCAGGTTGCCATATACTGGGTGCCAGGGATCCGTCGGCGACCGCGCGAGGAAGAGGAAGGGAACCGTCGATGTCTTTTCCGCCGTGGAGGCGCCTCGCGGCGACAAGCGTGCTCCTGGGTCTCGTGATGCCCGCCGTGGCCCACGCGGCGCCGGCGCGGGTGTCCGACCTCGTCGCGACCGGGCCCTCCGGGTCCGTGGCACCGGGCACGACCGCGATCTTCACCGCCCACGCCAACGGCAACGGGGCGACGCCCTGGTACCAGTTCTGGGTGGAGACGGAGGCCGGCTGGCAGCTCGCCCGCGACTACGGACCGGACGGCACGCTCACCCTCACGGACCTCGCGCCGGGCAGCTACGTGGTCGTCGTCTACGCCTTGGACGCCGGCCAGGTCGCCGCCGGGGAGTGGAGCGCCGCCCTGTCCCGGACGTTCGTGCTGAACGTGGCCAGCCGCGTGACCCTCACCGTGCCCGCCGCGGCGACCGCCGGTCGCCCGGTCACGCTCGGGGCCCAAGCCAGCCATCTCATCGATCCGGTCTACCAGTGGTGGTGGGAGGACCCGGCGGGCCAGTGGCACGCCAGCGGGGACTATGCCCCGGCGGCGACGTTCACCTGGACGCCCGGCATGGCGGGTACGTATCACGTCGTCGTCTACGCGAAGGACCCCCTGGCGCCGAACAACGCCACGGACGCGGTGTGGTCGACGGTCGCCACCTTGACCGTCCGCCCGCTCACGCTCGCCTACGGGTCGTTCAGCCTGACGGGCACGACGCCTGGTCATGCGTGGTACGACCTCCGGACCCACGCCGCCCAGCTCTCGGCAATCGCCCCGCTGTGGTACCGCTTCGACCCCAACGCCCCGACCCCCTTGAGCGCCACGGCCGACGCCGCCACCATGGCCACGGTGACCGCGTTCGCGCGGGCCCACGGCGTCAGGGTGTGGCCTTGCGTCACGGCCGCCGGACCCGTCCCGGACGCCTGGTGGTCGAGTCCGTCCGCCGCCGCGCTGGTCGCGACGCTCGTGACCACGGCCGCCGCCCAGGGTTACCAGGGCTACGTCCTCGACTGGGAGACCGTCGCCCCCGGCCAGGCAGAAGCCTTCGCGGCCTTCGTCGGGCGGCTCGCGGCGGCGCTCCATGCCGCCGGCGCCTCGCTGACCGTCGACGTCCTGCCGCCGCCGAACGCCGCGTACGACCTGCCCGCCCTGGCGGCGGCCGCGGACTATGTCGACCTGCTGGCCTACCCGGAGTACACCACCGCCACGCCCTCGGCCGTCGCGCCCAACCCCGGGCCGACCGCCGGGGCACCCTGGGTCGCCCGGGCGCTCCAGGCCGCCCTGGCCGGGGTTCCGGCCAGTCACCTGCTGCTCGGGATCTCCCCCTACGGGCAGAGCTGGACGTACACCAACGCCGGCTTCCAGGGCGGGACGGCCATCCCCGACCGCACCATCGCCGCCAACCTGGCCGCCGTCCCGGCTCCTACCGTCTGGGACCCCGTACAGCAGGAGGCCGTCATCTCCACCGGGCCGACGCCGGTGGTGCCGCCGGCCCCGCTGGCCCCCAATCCCGGGGTCTTCAGCCCGGCGGTCCAGCATTTGCAGTTCCTGCTCAATCAGGTGCTCCTCCGCTATGCGGTGGATCACGGGCTTCCGCCGCCCGCCCCGCTCGCCACCGACGGCGGCTACGGCCCGCTCACCGCCGCCGCCGTCGCCGCCTTCCAGCAGGACTACGGCCTCGCCGCGGCGACGCCGGGCGTTTACGACGCGAGCACGGCCGCGCGGCTCCAGTCCGTGGTCGACGCGGACGGCATCGGCGACACCGTCACCTGGGACGAGAACACCCGGGCGGCGGCGGTCCTCCTCGGTCTCGCCGCGGACGCCCACGTCGGCGGCATGAGCCTGTGGCGCCTCGGCTACCAGGCCCCCGACTTCTGGCCGATGCTGGCGTGCACGCCGTTCGGACCGTAGCGGAATCCGGAACCGAAGACCCGCCCACGGGCCCCGGATGCCGGGCCGGTCGGGCCCCGCGGGGCGCCGTGCCGAAGCCCGGTCGGCCCGCCCGCCGGGGCTCGCCAGGGCGCGTGCCCTGTCCGCGGTTCACCGACGCGGCGCGACGAGGCCGCGACGGGTGCGGATCCTGTAGGCCGGTCGCGTCCTCGGGCGTCGGCGGACGTCCACCGGGGTGGCCGTGGCGCGACATGATCGGTTCACGCGCCGGGCGGGGTCGAACCACGCCGAGCCGTCCCTTCTCCGCGTCCGATGCCGGTTCCCGTGGCGGACGATGGCCGACCACCAGGACCAAGCACGTCGCGCCCGGTCGGTCTGGGGCGGCCGGCCGGCCCCCGGCGGGACTTGCCTGGCGCAGCCCAAGCGGTTTTTCTGTTAGGTAGGTAGGGACAGCATCGACCTCCCTCGCCCCGGCTCCCGTCGCCGCTCCCCGTGAAGGAGGCCTCCCACGCTGCGGCAGGTTCCCCATCGCCTCGGACGCACGCTGCTGGTCGGCTGGACGCTGCTGCTGGCCGTCTTCACCCTGACCACGCCGGCACGGGCCGCCGGCCCGACCGTGACGGCGGTGACGCTCACCGTCTCGGGGCCCGTCCGTCCCGGTGCGACGGTCACGCTCACTGCCGCCGCCGTCGACCCCGGCGGTCAGCCGGAATACCAGTTCTGGGTCGAGACGCAGACGGGATGGCGAGCCGTCCAGGGTTACAGCCCGACCCCCACGTACACCCTCTCCCTTGAGGCGGGAAGCGCCGTCGTGGTGGTCTACGCCCTGGACCGTGCCGCCGTGGCCGCCGGAGCGTGGTCCCAAGCCCGCGCAGCGGAGACGGTCCTCGACGTCGGAAGCACGGTGAGCGTGACCGCGTCGGCCTCCTCCGTGCCACTCGGCGAGGCCGTCACCGTGAAGGCCGCCGCAACCGGTCTCATCCGTCCAGTCTACCAGTTCTGGGTGAGGGATCCCGAAGGCCGCTGGACCGGTACCGCCTTCTCCGCCTCCCCCACGCTCCCGGTGACGCCGACCGGCACGAGCGGGATCTGGGAGGTGGTGGTGTACGCCAAGGACGCGGAGGCCCCCGACGTGCCCGCCGATCTCGTCGACGCCACCACCACCTTCCAAGCGTACGGACCCGCGGCCGCCCTCGCGTTCGTCTCCGCCGCCCCGTACGTGCCGGCCGACGGGACTTTCACCAAGACCTTCACGGCCACCGTCGTCGACGCCGACGGCACACCGGTCGCCGACCTCAACGGCGCGCTCACGCTCACGTACGCCAACCCGGAGGGGGACCGGAGCCAGGGCGCGGTGTCGGTCTGGAACGGCTCCGCCTTCGTGACGGCGGGCCCGGTGACCATCCCGGTCCGCGACGGTGTCGCCCAAGTGACGGTGCGGGCCGGGTCCACGCCCGGGGTAACGGACGTGCTCGACCTCGCCGGGACCGTAGGTCAAGGTCGCTTGACCGTGCTCGCGGCGGCGCCGGATCCGACGGCCCAGGTCGGTTATCGCTTCTTCACGCCCCAGGGGGTCCCGCTGGGCGCCCAGAACCCCCTCGTCCTCGCCGACACGGGGGCTATTGAGTTGCTCTTGAAGCCGGTGAACGCGTGGGGCGAGCCGGTGGCCGCCACGTTCGCCGACGACGCGCTCCTGTCCACGCCGTCACCGGTGTGTCTCGTGTCCTGCGGATCCGGCTCGTCCGGCGGATCCTTCGCCACGTCCCCCAACACCTTGAGCGTAGGTCCCAACCTCAGCGTGTACGTACCCGCCGGCACCACCGCGGTGCCGGTGTGGTACACGCCGCCGTTGGCCGACACGTTCGTCCCGCTGGCCGCGCCGGCCGGCCCGGCCTACGCGCTGGTCACGACGTTCACCGACCCGGCCACGGGTCAAACCCTTCCCGCCGCGCCCGCCGCGGGAGCGCCGCCCGGGGTGTTCATCCCTGCCGGACTCGCGCCCCGTTTCGAGACCGTGACCGGCGTGGAGCCGGGCACCACCTACACGGTGACAGCCCAGCTGTATGATCTGTTCGGCCATGCCCTGACGGGGCTGCCGGCGGATCTCCTCCCCCTGGCCCGCGGCCCGGTCGACGACACGGTGGCGGTGGGCATCGCCTCGCCGTGGGGCCGGAGTCCCGCGTCCCAGGTCACCGGCGCCCGCCTCGGCGACGGGGGGACCCTCCAGTTCACCTACACGGCGGGGGCCTCTCTCGGGCGCCCCGATGTCCTGGAGCTGACCCTCGACTGGAGCCGACAGACGGGACCCACCACCGAGGGGATCCTGACGCTCGTGTCCACCAACGCCTTCTGACCCCGTGTCCCGAGGGGTGTCGCCGGCCTCGGCCCACGCGGCCGAAGCCTTCCCCTCCCGGCGAGTCGACGCGGACCAAGACCGCCCGGGGTGACGCGGTCCTCCAGACGGCCGACCAGGCCCCGGCGGCGGGGCCATCGGGCGCGGCTTCCCCGACGCACGCGGGAAGACCGGGAACCCGAGCCGGCGCGCCGCAGCACGGCGACCCGCCCCCCTTTCGCCCGGAGCGGCCCCAGGGCGAAGCGCTCGTGGCCACCGGGCTCAGGGCGAGCCCACGACGACCGAGCCCGGTCCGCCGCAGACGGAGGACGAGGCGACCCAAGCTGCGGAGTCGGGGCCGGGCGGCGCGGGCGGGCGGTCGGAAAGATCTCGGCCGGCGCCGGCGCCCGGCGTCAGTCGATACCAGGAGACCCCTCCCGTGGCACTCCGCGCGCCCGGTGCCCGCGTCGGGAAGGGCCGGCTCGGGTCAGGGAAGCTCGCGCGCCAGCATGGGCCAGACGCCGGCGTCTTCCTCCCCCAGATCCCAGAGGGCCACGCCGCCCAAATGGTCCTGGGCGACTAGGGCCGCCTTGGGAGCCTCGCTGCGGCTGTCCTCGTACCAGACGGTATGCGCCACGCCACCGGCGTCCGTGTACGTGATCTGCCACTCCTGCACCGTCCCTCCGACCCAGGCGGCGCCGTACCGGCGGGCCAGACCCGCCGCCGTCGGGTCGTCGACCTCGCTGGACCCGGCCGCCGACCAGTCGTAGCCGTACCCGGCGAGGCCGACCAGAATCTTGGCGGAAGGGATGGTCTTCACGGCGTAGCGGACGATGCCGTCCACCCAGCCCAGGGGCGCGACCGGACCCGGCGGCCCGCCGTCGTCGTGGTCGTCGTAGGTCATGAGGTCGACGTAGTCGGCCACGCGTCCGAGGAAGCGGTAGTCGTACACGTGGTAGCCGTTCTGGTCGCTGGTCCGGGGACCCACCGAGACGACGAGCTTCCGGCCCATGCGGTGCAACCCGGCGGCCAAGTCCGCCGCCAACTGGTCGAGCCTCGCTTGGTCGGGGTTGTTTAGCCCCTCGAAGTCGAGATCCAGCCCGTCGTAGCCGACGGACCGGACCAGGGCCAGCAGGGCGGTCACGTCCGCCTGCAGCAGGGCGGGATCGTGCAGCGCGCGGTCGTTCCCGTAGCCGTTGATGACCAGCGGGTAGACGGCGACGTGGTGGGCGTGCGCCCACGCGGTGAGGGCAGCGGTCCCGCCGGCCAGGGCGTGCAGGCTGCCGTCGGGGCGGATGGAGTACCACAGCGGCGCGACGGCGGTGATCTGGTCCGCGTGGGCCACGAGGTCGTTCCAGGCATGGGGACCGGGGACGTAGTAGCCGAGGACCATTGCCGACGCCGAGGCCGTAGCCGCCGGGGCTGCCGCCACGGTCGGAGCCGCCGGGGACGGTCTCGCTGCGGCGGTTGCGGAGGCGTCCGCGACGACGGAGCCGCTCGCCGACCGGGGGGAAGCGGGCGAGTTGCCGGGCGTCCTCGCGGCCGCCGCATCGGCTGCCGCCGTCGACGGGGACCGGGCGGCGTGACGGGCCCGACTGAGGACGGTCCTCGCGCCCGCGGGCCCCGAGGGCGCGGGGGAAGACGGCACGTCCGCCCGGGAGGGCGCCGACGCGCGGGGCATGGCTGTTGCAGGGCGCCCGCAGGCCGCCAAGCCCAGCGCCGACCCGAGCAGGACCACCGCCCCGAGGAGGGCCGCATGGGAGGTGGTGGGCATGGGAGACGACAACCCCTTCCTGACCTGCCTCCGGAGTTAGCTGACGGGTGAGGCGGCAGGAATATCGCCCGGCCGCGTGGGCCTTAACCCCAAAGACGGGTCCTCCGTACCGGCTTCTGCCGGATTCGGCGAGGGTTGGTGGAAATGGATCCGTCTGCATGTTACCGGGCCGGGCGGAGCGCGTCAGGCCCGTGAAAGCGCGACGGACAGTCCGGACGCGCCGGGACGTGTCCCGAAAGAGACGTCCTGGGCCAGGACGGCGCAAACGAGGGACCAGGAAGGATATGCCATCGCGCCGGCCGCGGAGCAGGCCGACGCGGCCCTCCATGTCCGCCGGTGAGCCGAGCGGGCCCGGGCCCCGGGCCTCCCCTCCCGGCGCCGGGCAATCTGCCCGTCCTCGGGTCTCCCTACGACAGCGCCCGATGGGCCGAGGTGGTTGACCTCCAGGTACAGCACGCCGACCGCGAACCCCGCCGCGGGGTACGCCTGGCTGGTCGGGGCCGCGTGCGGGGCCGATCCGGTCCCAAACCCCCGAACGGCGGGGCACGCGGGGCTCGGCACGAACCCGACGGAGGGTCCGGTCATCGCGCCGGAATGCTTCCGAAGAAATCGTCGCGACAACGCGCCGGTGACGGCTACTGGCTCAACATCCCGAACCCCGGCCCCGCTTGTCCCCGGTGTGCCCCGCCCGACCCGGCCCTGGCCGAGGCCCTCTTCCGTCGGTTGGTCCATCCGCCGCGCGCGCCCGATCCGCCGGCGCCCACGGGCCCCACGGAGCGTCGCGAGAGGAGCCAGGCCCCTCCCGGAGAAGCGGCACCGCACCCGTACGGCCAAGCGCTCCCGAAGCCGCATCGGGACGATGCCGGAGGGGGAACACCATCCCTGAGCCGGCGACGGTCCCGCCTGGGTCGGTCCGGAACGCATCGACGCGACCGCCGTCTTCCGGGGGTCGCACCGGGTCGCATCCCTTGGGGTCCGTGCGGTCCTCGCCGTCGCGTGCGTGCCAGACCTCCCGGGCCCGGGCGGTACGGTCGCGGTGCCTCACGAGGGTCCGTGAGGTCCGTGACGCCCTCGCGCCGCTGTCCGCGCCGCCGGGGGCCCGCCGCCACCGCACCCGACATCCGACGACCGCGACCCGTGCCCGGTCCCCGACAGCCACCGGTGCGGCTGTTCAGGGACATGGGCTGGCAGGCCGTCCCGTCGGGACCCGCTCCGCCGCCGGTCTCCGGCCTCCCGGACGCGTCCCTACCCCGGCGCGGGGGCTCCCCGGCCGGGAGCCACGGCCTCCGTGCCGGACCTCAGGCCGTCGGGCCGACCCTCCGCCGACCGGCTGAGGAGCGACGCTTCCTGCGTCGTCGGCGACAGGCCCGCGGGCGCCCCCCGCCCGCAACGGCCCGCGCCGCCGACGACCCGTGGTCCGTGGCCGCTTTCCTATCCGACGCCTCCGAGCGGGCCGAACGCCCCCGCCCCGCCTCGGCGAGGCGGGCCGAGCGCGAAGGAGGACTCCGCGTCACCCGTCGGCGGGGACCCGTTGCGACGCCCGATGGCAAGCCCCGGCCGCTTTTTTCCACGGGGTCAATAGCCGCCCGACGAGGACGTCGAACCGCTCCCCAGCGGCCTGAGGCCCGGCGTGGCCACGAACCACTTGCCCTGGATCCCCTCGCCCAGGGCTTGGCCGGGGGCCTTGTCCCGCACGAAGGTGTAGAGCAGGTGACTGTTGTAGGCGATCTGCCGTCCGTTCGCGTCGTGGACGACGGTGAACCGGCCTTCCAGGCCGGCCGGCGCCCGGAGCCGGGACGCCCGGGTGGTCAACGGCGGCCACACGGCGGCACAGTGGCCGGTACAGGCCGTCTCGGTGGGACTGTCCGGCGTGAAGTAGTACAGCGTCCGACCGCTGTCCGTCGTCAGGACGGTCTCCCCATGGCCGTTCACGGTGGCCTGACCTTCCTTGACCGGGGCCGGAGGGGCGGGCGGGATCGCCGCCGGCGGGGACGTCGTGGCGGCGCCACAGCCGGCGAGGCCGAGCGTGACGGTCATCCCGAGGGTCGCCGTCCACATTCTGTGGCGGTCCACGCACCATGCCTCCCCTGTCTGGTGATAGGGAGATCGGAGCGCTTCCCGTCCGATTTGTGAATATCCCGCGAAACCCATGACTCGCCCGAAAACACTATGGAAATCGGTCGGCCAGCCCGGTCCGCCGGCCGTTGAGGGTGTCCGCCTTGGGAGTGTGGCCTGAGGGGGATACGTGTCGAAGGAGGTGTCAAGCCAGGCCGACGGTCAAACGGCACTCCCGTGGCCCCTCCCGGCCAAGGAAGGTGTCGACCCCGGTCCCCTCGGGGAAGGGGGTCGTACAGGCGAGAGCGGATCCGCACGGTCAGGATCCAGGTTTCGGCCGGGCGTGCCGATTTTCGACGTATGGGGGTGCAGCACACGAGTGGCCGGGCAGCCGGCCCGGGTCCGAAATCCCAGCCGGGTTGGCGGCAAAGACTTGGTCGGGACCGAGAGACGACCCCCACGTAACCTGGCAAGACGTGTCGTTCGGCACCAAGGCGTACGGCCAGGACCAGGGCTCCTCGACGCGCTCCCGGCGGGCACACTGGAACGGGACGACGACGACGCCGACGGCAACGTCTTCCAGGCGTGGTCTGCCTCAGGCGTCAACCACGCCCGGGCCGACGCCGGTTCGCTCCACGGGGCGGTCTCGGGTATCCTGTGGCGCCAGGGCACAAACATCACGAAAGCCCACCACGTCCGCCCTTAACGGGTCCGGCAGACCTTCCCGCATCTTGAGCACCCGCGGTGGCTCCGGCGCGGCCAGGCCGTGGCACTGCGCCTGGTCTTCACGAACCGGAGAGGCGTCCGCGGTCATTCTCCGCCGCCTCTTCGGCGAGTTCGATCGGGAGGCCGTCCTCCAAGGTGTAGACATCCTCCTCCGAACCGGCGAGGAAGTCGTAGGCGGCACTGAGGGCGGCCATCCGCCGCCAATCCTCCTCGGAAACGTCGTCTGCGGCGTCCTCCGTCAACCACACGACGAGCCGCACCACCTGCCCGACCGGCAATTCGGCCACGGTTTCGATCTGGTGGGTGTGCACCACCCGACCTGTCGTCGTGATCACCCGCTGCCCCCTGCCCATCGTCTCCGCCCGCCTCCGCGCCTGACCTCGTGACGCCCTCGCCTCGTCGAGCCGGGGAATGTCCAGCACGCGGGGAACGCTCCCCGCGCCCTCGCGCTCCGTCCGTCTACGTAGGGGGCCGACGTCTTCGTCATCCGCCCGTATGGTACCCGTGCCGGAGGACGGGAGGCGCCGCAAGGGTGGGCCGTGGCCTTGTTGTACGGCGACCCCGCCACGTACCACCCTCTCCGCCGCACCTCCCTCTCGGCGATCCGGGCATCGGGGACTGGACGCCCTCGGCCAGCGCCGCCAGGGCCCCACCACGCCGGAGGGGAAAGCCCCGCCACGGGTCCCGGCCCCCGCACCCGGCGGGGTCGGTCGGGGCCGGCAGCGCCCAAGCCGCCATCGACGCCAGCTTGGGACCAGTCCGGCCTCGAAGGCGCTCGCTGCCGCAGGGCGTCGGGAACGCCTCGGCCAAGGCCGCGATGTCGGCCGCGGCCCGCCACCGGCGGCACGGCCCGGGACGACCTCTGGCGAAACGCGGGCCCGGCGTGCTCTATAGGGTCCCTGGGCAAGGCACCCGGCGGCACCCGGGCGATCCCAAAGGTCTTCCCACCCGCCGGGCTCTGCTCCACCACGGGGCGGCTTCCGACGCGGTGGACAGCTCGCCTGAAGGAAGGAGACCCCCCGCCCCGGCGCCGGCCCGGGCCGGCGCCGTCTGCTCAAGCGGCCGATACGTGACGGCGTGTGAACCGGACGGGGATGGAGCCGATCCCGCCCCGCTACGGCGCAGGGGCGGAGCCGGCAGCGGCAACGATGGTCGCGAGGCCGTCAGGCATCGCGACCCCCACGACCCACGCCGCAGGAGGAGATGCCTGGTCCCCGACGCCCCCGCGCACGCCGGGCCGGCGCCGCGACGGAATCCAGTCGATAAAAACTTGCGCCGCGCCGCACCCTGCCACCGACAGTCAGGCCCCCACGTCGCTTCGAGCCGACGTCCGACCGGAACGTTCCCCGAGGAGGGCAGCGGCCGCATAGAAGGGGACGAGGGGGACACCGCCGTGGACACCCGCCAGACTGACCGCGAAGGGGGCGAGGGAGGCACCGAGAAGCCAAAGAATCGTCGTGAGCAGCGGTCGCATCACCCGCAGGCGCAAGGCCAAGGCCACCGTGAGGGCGACGTCGACGAGGCCCTCCCGCCAGTGACCGCCCGGCCATACGAGCAGCACGTTGGCCAGCGTGGAAGGCCCGACCAGGGTCGGCGGCACAGGACGGGTCTGCACGGCCAGGGCGAAAGAGGCGACATCGGCCAAACCGAGCACGACCAGGAGCACCACCCAGGCACGCCGCGGCATAAGAGCCAGGAGCCGCCCGGCCAACGCGGCGACGGCGAGGACGGCCAGGTCGGCGCCCGGTTCGGTGGGCCGGCCGAAAAGACCCCAAGCGGTGTCAATGCCGAGCGCCAGCACGAGCAGCAGCCAAGTGACCCGAGGACGCAGGCGTCGGAGAGACGGGCCCGCCAGCACAGCCGTCATGCTCGTCGCGGCCGTGAGCAGGGGTGGCAGCCAACCCAATCCCATCCACCACGCTTTTTCCTCCGCCATGGGGGGCAGAGGCGACTCCCACCGAGCGTTCGACCGCGGCGGCCGGGTATCCTGCCCCGGCCGCCGGGATCCATGAGCCCAACTCGTGACACGTCGACGGGGACCGAAGCCGGACGCCGGCCTTGCTCGCGAACGAGAACGGCCAGGCGAGTTGGGTCCGGGCTGTCGAGCGCGTTCGAGGGCGAGCACGGGCAACCACCCCGCTTCCCCGCCCGCCCCGTTGGCCAAGGACATCAGCAGGCGCCACGCCCCGGGGCCACCCCCCACGAGCACGACGCCCCCGCTCCTGAGCCGAACCGGTCGGGACACCCCCGATTGGCCCCGGATGTGGCCGCCGGCATAAGGCGCCCCCGAACGGTCCCGGCAGAACCGACGGCGAGCATCGGGACGGCGACGAGGGTGCGACGGGCAGACGCGGTGCGACTTACGCGAGAGCGGCCTCACCCGGGGTGCCGCCCAGCCATGGGGTGTGAACGGTCATCCGTGGTCTCCTCCCGACCAGACGGGAACCGTTCCTTGCCGCGCGGGACGGTTGAGCCGGCACCCGGAAGGACGGCAACGGTCAAACTCCGTCGCGCCGCAGACCGGGAGGCGCGTGCCGCGAGGTGATCGTGGGTCACGATCAGCAGGAGCGGCACCGCGAGGCTGACGAACTCTTTATGGGAAGTTAACAGGAGACTCCCGCGCTTTCCTGGGTCCGGTCGCACGGCCACTCCGGAACCCCGCAGCCAGGGGAGCCCGGTCGTTTGCGCTGCCCGCCGGAGCCTGTGCCTGACTCCCGCGCACCCGCCCCATGGGGAAGCCTGAAGGAGCGGCGCCTTCTCCGGGCGGGAGGCGCCGCCCGCAGGCGAAAGCATGACGCCCGGGGGACGCCCACCACGGCCTCTGACCGTGGGCGGCCGGCCGACGAGTCCCTCACGGCGTTGCCGGCCGCGACGCACGGCGTGACCGCCAGAACCGGCCAGGCGGAGGGAAACGCGTCATGGATAGTCTCTCCCCATCCGGACCCAACTGCTCCCGTCGTTCCGGCAGTTTGCGTCGCAGGCAGATCCTTTCGCCCCGTCGCCATGGGAAGACGCTCGCTGCCTTCCGGTCCCCGACCCAGGCGGGCGCTCCCGGCTGGGGCGGCGGGTCGGTTTCCCCACCCGGCCGGCCGCTTGAAGGGGATGGGATTCCGCAGGGTGGCGGGTGGTCAGGACATCAGTACATCATGCGGGGATCGAAGTAGTGCTTGAACTCGATGACGTTGTTGGAGGGGTCGACCAAGCAGAAGGTCAGGTGGGCCTCCGGACGCCCCTCGAAGCGGATGTGAGGTTCGATGAAGATGGGCAGCTGGCGCGCCCGCGCCAAGTGCACGCAATGATCGAAATCCTGGCGATCCCGGAATGTGATGCCGAAGTGACGGGGATACATGGTCGGCTGGGGTGCGAGATCCTCCGGATCGGCAAGATGACAGACCAGTTGGTCGCCGAAGAAGTCAAGCGTGATGCGATCGTCGTACCGCCGCGCCAGTTTGGCGCCAAGGCCGAACACGTAGAACGTCAGGGCGTCGTCGAGATCGCTGCAGGGTATCGCCACGTGGCAGACGTCGTGCGGATTGCGCATGTCTAACCTCCTCCCTTGGTGCGAAGCCCGTCCTCTCAGTGCGGCGGCAGCCCGGAGACGGGATCCCTGGCCTCCGGGACCAGGCCGGTGGTGCCACCGGCGCCGAACAGCGTCAGGGTGTCCGACCGGAGGCCCAGTCGTAGCGTCTCGACACTCACGATGTCGGCCAACGGGATGTTGCCGAGGTTCACGTGAGGGCCGAACCGGCGGAGAAAGAACACTTGCAGTCCTTTGGTGGGGGCTTCGAAGATGAGATCTCCGGGGTCGATGGCCGCTTCAACGATTGCGTCGACGATCGCCGTCCGGACCTGACCGTCGGGTCGACACAGCCCGCTGGTACCGCTCTCCCGGGCTTCCGTGATGACCTTGGCCGCGCCGGCGGCCCGCTCGGCGCGGATGGCCCGGACCCAGTCCTCGGGTGTACGGCGCGCGGATCGTTCGGCGTCCTTGTCGCCGACCTCGCTCAACACGGTGAACTCGCGGGCGAACCGCCCGATGAGACCGAGCTTGACGGATGGGGGCAGCGGAACCGTGCCGTCGGAGATCTCCACGTAGCGACAGGCATACCGTCGGCACCAGTCGAAGAAGCGGTCGAGGCGCCCTGCCTGATGAAAAGCCTCGAACAAGGTGCCGCCGAACACAAAATCCACCGCGTGCTCGTTTAGGCACGCGATCTTGGCCTCGAGCTGCGGGACGACCAGCGCCGTGCCCCAGCCGAACTTCACGAGGTCGATCAACGGGGCGTAGCAGGCGATGACGTCCTGGAAGTACTTCAGCGGCACCCCCGGGTCCAGGACGACCGTCCAGCCGCGGGAGCGCGGCTTGGCATCACGCTGGGGCGTATCGAGCCACACCTGTGCCTCCACCCGATCCCTCCTGTCGTCCTCATGATAGGACCGGCTCGGGACGGGCGGCAATGAGGCGTCCGGCAAATTCAGCCCGAATTCAGTGCAAGCCGATATTGTCTTAACAGATCGTTCAGGATGGCTTCAGGCGGGAAAGGCATCTGGGAATCCGGTCGGAATCCCAGAGGGGAGGAGGCGGTTCGGGCGGGCCGTACGGTGCCTCCGGAGGACAGGGCGGCGGCCGCACCCCAGCCACCGCGAGGATGTTCCCACAGCCTTCCAGATCGTCCGACGATGCCCCTCGAAGCCACGACCGGCCCGACCACCCGGCAGGCCCGGGCCCGCCCCGCCGCCCCGTCGGAAACCGACGGTGCTGACTTGCCCCGCGTCGTCGCCGCCGGTATCGGTTCTGCCGCGGGGGACGCCGAACGAGATCTTGCCCGGGCGTTCGGGGCCGACGGACGGTGTCCGGTCAGGGCTACGCGACGCGCATCACCCGGCCAGCCGGCAGGCGGCCGGGAACTGCTGCTCTCCGGTCCCTGTCCCCGACGCCCTTAGCCGGCCACCTGAAGCCCGCACCAGCGCGGCAGTGCATCGGCCGGTTGCCACAAACGTGGCGGCGCGTCGGCGCCCCCTTTCCGTGTGGCGCCGGTACGCCCCCGGGGACCTGTCGTCCCCCTCATTCCATGCGCGAGCCGGTCACCGCCACCCACACCCCGATCCCGGCCACGACCATGGCGGCCCCCGCCGCCACGTGGTGGCGACTTTCCAAGACGCCGCCCCCGACGATGCCCGCGAGGGCGGCGAGGGCGAGGAGCACCCGCCCGAGGCGGCCGCGCACCTTCATGGGCCGGGGTCCGGCAGCCCTTCGCCGAAGGCGCGGATGAGCACGTCGGCGACTTCCGGGCGCATGACGGTCGTCGGCGGGCGGACGCCCTCCTTCAACAGGCGGCGCACCGCGGTTCCCGACAGGGACCCCCGGGCCTCGGGATGCGGACACGACCGCTCCGTCGCCACCGTCTCGCAGCGGGGGCAGTAGGCGGCGTCGGCAAAGGCGAGGGCGGTGAGACCCAGCTCGTCCGCATAACGCTCCACCAGCCGCCGGGCCTCGTCGGGCGGGTAGTATCCGCCCACCCCGGCCGCATCCCGGCCGACAATGAAGTGGGTCGCGCCGTAGTTCCGGCGCACCAGGGCATGGAACAGGGCCTCCCGGGGACCGGCGAAGCGCATGGCCGCCGGGTAGGCGGCCAGGAGGACCCGGTCCGGGGGGTAGTAATGCGCCACCGCGACCCGGTAGGTGGCAAGGCGCACCGGGGCCGGAACATCCTCCGCCTGCGAAGGCCCGGTCAGCGGATGCAGGAGCAGCCCGTCGCACGTCTCGAGCGCGACCTTGTGGAGATACTCGTGTCCCCGGTGGATGGGGTTGCGTGTTTGAAAGGCCGCCACGGTCCGCCACCCGCGCGCCTGGATGGCCGCCCGCACGTCCTGGGGTCGCACCGGCTCGGGATAGCCGAAAACCGGCTCCGTGAGGAGCGCCACCGGCCCGGCCAGGCACCACGTCGGTTGCGCGAACAGGGCCCGGACGCCCGGGTGGGCGGTCTGGTCGGTTTGGTACACCGCCCACGCCTCCCGGCGCGGCTCCCGCCGGAACCGTTCCCGCACCACCAGGTGGGCCACGAGTCCGTGGGGACCGGTGATCGCGACGGTGTCCCCCGGCGTGACCGCCTCCGCCGTTCGCTCATCGACGGGCAGGACCACCGGCAGCGGAAAGAGCGTGCCGTCCGCCCGGCGCATCTCGTTGAGCACGGACCGGTAGTCGTCAGCGCCCATGAACCCGTCGAGCGGCGCGTAGGCCCCCCACCCCAGGAGGGCCACGTCGGCCTCCACCGCGGCGTCCACCGCAATCTCAAGGACAGGGGACGTCATCGCGCCGGCCCTCCGTGGATCCCGCATTCAGTCTTGTCGAAGCCGCTCCACCGACCTGCCCGGGGATCCTCGCCCGGGGCGACCGCCCGCGTGCAGGGCCAGCAGCCGATGCTGGGGTAGCCGCGATCGTGCAGCGGGTTGTAGGGCACGGCCTCCGCGCGAACATAGGCCCAGACGGCGTCGGTCGTCCAATACGCCAACGGGTTCAGCTTCACCAGGTTGTGCCGGGCATCCCACTCCAGCGGTTCGGCATGCGCCCGGGTCGGGGCCTGCTCCCGCCGGATCCCCGTCACCCAGGCCGCGTAGCCGGCGAGCGCCCGCCCCAGCGGCTCCACCTTGCGGAGGCCGCAGCACCGGTCGGGGTCGCGCCGCCAGAGTTCCGGTCCTTCCTGCGCGGCCTGCTCCTCCAACGTCAGACGGGGCCGCACCCGTCGGAGCCGGATCGGATAGCGCTGGACGAGGGTCTCCATCAATCGGTAGGTTTCCGGAAACAAGAGATCCGTGTCGAGGCAGAAGACATCCACCGGCTGGAATACCCGGGCGGCCATGTCAATCAAGGCCACGTCCTCGAGGCCGAAGCTGGACGCGAGGGTCAGGCCGTCGCCCCACGTCTCCCAGGCCCAGCGGAGCAGCTCCCCCGGCGTCCAGTGCCGGACCTGCTCCTGATAGGTGCGCACCGTCTCGTTCGTCCAGGTCATCGCCCGACCTCCTTATCTGTTCCGCCGTCGGCCGCCGGCGTCGGCAGCCCCCCGGCCCAGAACGTCCTTCCGTCCGTCACCGACCGCACGATCCCCACCCGACACAGGAAGTCGCCGAAGCGTTCCCCGGGACGGCGCTGGTCGACGTAGCGGGCGAAGAGCGGCCGCAGGATCGCCAACACCCCCTCGGCGTCGAGGTTCTCCCCGTACGGCTGGGCCAGCCGCGTCCCCGCCGCATCGCCGCCGAGATAGAGGTCGTACCGGCCGGGCGCCCGCCCCGTGAGCCCCACCTCGGCCAGGTAGGGCCGCGAGCACCCGTTGGGACACCCGCTGACCCGCACCGCCAAGGGCACCGCCCCCCACCCCACCCGGGCCTGCTCCGCCTCGATCCGGCTCACCCACTCCGGCAACGCGCGTTCCGACTCCGCCATGGCCAAGCCGCAGGTGGGCAGCCCGACACACGCCAGCGCCTGGGCGCGCGTGGGCGAACCGTCCGCCAGGAGCCCGTAGGCCCGCGCGAGGGCCTCCAGCCGCGCCCGCCGTGCCGGGTCGACCGCCGCCAGGACGACGTTCTGGTTCGGGGTCAGGCACACCGGGCCCCCGTGGGCCTCCACCACCGCCCTGAGTCCCGTCCGCAACGGCCGGTCCGGCCCGTCGCGCACCCGGCCGCTTTCCACGCGCAGCGTCAGGTGGCCCCGCCCGTCCGGTCCCTCCTCCCAGCCGAAACGGTCGCCGCTGTGGGTGAACCGTACCGGCCGTGCCGGCTTAAGCCGGCAACCGAGCCGGGACGCGAGTTCCGCCACGAACCAGTCGAGTCCCCGCGCGTCGATGGTGTACTTCAGGCGCGCATGATTCCGCTCGGCGCGGTTGCCGTAGTCCCGCTGGATCGCGACGACCTGCTCGGCCACCGGGACGACCGCTTCGGGACGGCAGAATCCGATCACGCGGGCCAGCTGGGGATAGGTCGTCCGGTCGCCGTAGGTCATGCCCATCCCGCCCCCCACGGCGACATCGAACCCCACGAGGCGATCGCCGTCCGCCACGGCGATGAACCCCAGGTCTTGGGCGAACACGTCCACATCGTTGACCGGCGGCACCGCGAACGCGATCTTGAACTTGCGCGGCAGGTACGTCGGCCCGTAGAACGGCTCCTCCTCGCTGGCGGGGGGCGGGACGAGGTTCGTGCCGTCCAGCCAGATCTCGTGGTAGGCGGCCGTCTGCGGCGTCAGGTGCGCCGCCACCCGCCGCGCCCAGTCGTGCACCGCCGCATGCACCGGCGACCGGAACGGGTTCGCGGTCGCCGTGACATTCCGGTTGACGTCGCCGCACGCCCCCAGGGTCGTCAGCAGCGCCGTGTGGATCGCCCGGATCGTGTCGGCCAGGTGCCATTTGACCACGCCGTGGAACTGGACCCCCTGCCGCGTGGTCAGCCGGAGCGACCCGTCGCCGTAACGACCGGCGAGGTCATCGAGCGCGAGCCACTGCTCGGCCGTCAGGACGCCGCCCGGGATGCGCACGCGCACCATGAACTGGTACGCCGGCTCGAGTTTTTGGCGCTGGCGCTCGAGACGGAGGTCTCGGTCATCCTGCAGGTAGGTCCCGTGAAACTTCAGCAATTGCCGGTCAGCTTCCGGCACCCCCCCGGTCAGGGGGTCGGCCAGACTGGCGCGGATCGTGCCCCGCAGGTATCGACTGGCCCGCTTGATGTCTTCGACGGCGCTGCGCCCATTGGCCTGCCCCATGGTCCTGCTGCCCGCCTCCTTCCGCCGATCCCCGGCAATCCCGCCCGCCGCGTCAGTACACGTCCCGGCGCAGCCGCCCCGCGGCCGCCAGGTCGCGGAGGTAGGCCTCCGCCGCGTCGGGTCCGCCCCCCCGCACACTCGCCACGATCTCCCGGAGGGTCCGGTCCACCTCGGGGGCCATGCGGGCCGCGTCACCGCAGACGTACACGTACGCCCCGGCTTCGAGCCAGGCGTACACGTCCCGGGCGTGCTCCCGCAGGCGGTCCTGCACGTAGACCTTGCGGGGGCCGTCCCGCGAGAACGCCACGTCCATCCGCGTCAGCACCCCCTCCCCGAGCCACCTGAGCCACTCCGTCTGGTACAAGAAGTCCGTCCGGAACCGTCGATCCCCGAAGAACAGCCAGGTGGGTCCTCGGGCTCCGGTCGCCTCACGCTCCTGCAGAAACGCCCGAAACGGCGCCACCCCCGTCCCCGGTCCGATCATGATGACCGGCGCGTCGGGATCCGGCGGGAGCTTAAAGCGGCGGTTCGCCTCCACAAACACCCGCAGCCGGTCGCCGGGCCGCACACGGTCGGCCAAATACCCGGAGCAGACGCCGGACCGTCGGCGCCCCCCCGCCGCGTACCGAACGACCCGCACGGTCAGGTGCACCTCGCCGGGGGCGTACCGGAGACTGCTCGCCACCGAGTACTGCCGGGGCCTCAGCGGGGCCAGATGGGGCAGGATCACGGCCGGGGGGCATCCGGCCAGGCCGAAGTCCTGGACGACGTCGAGCACGTCCCGGCCCTGCACGACGTCCCCGGGGGCCTCACCCGCCCCGACGACGGCGCGGCGACCAGCCGCCTGCGCCACGGCGCCCACCAGTTGTGGGCGGACGCTCGTGATCTCGTAGCGCTCCAGCAGGGCCTCGCGCAGCCGGACCACGGGCCCGTCCGGCCCGACGGCGACCGGCTCCTCGGGGTCCCACCCCGTCGCGGCCAACAGGGCGTCCACCAGGTCGGGATCGTTCTGCGGGAAGACGGCGAGGGCGTCGCCCGGTTCGACCGGCGCCCAGTCGTCCTGCCACGCGACTTCAAGGTGCCGCGTCTCTTTGTCCGATCCCCGCCCGTTGAGGACCAGGTTCTCGAGCACCTCCGCCCAGACCGCGTGCCGCGCGTCGGATCCCGGCGCCCGCTCCGCGCTCGCCCGTACCGACGGAGCGGGAGGTGAGAGCACCTGGGCGGCCTCCAGAGAGGCGGCCGCCCACCGCGCCACCACCTGCGTGATCCACCTCGCCGCCTCCTCCTCGTAGTCCACGTCGCACAGCCCCAGCGGAGCCACCCGGCTGGCCCCCAGCTCGGCCAACCGCGCGTCGAGGTCCTTCCCCGCCTGGCAGAAGTGCTCGTACGTGCGATCCCCGAGCGCCAGCACGGCATACCGGACCCCCGTCAAGCGGGGCGCCCGCCCGCTGCGAAGGAATTGAAAGAAGCTGACCGCGCCGTCCGGGGGATCCCCCTCGCCGTGCGTGCTCACCACCGCGAATACCCAGCGGCAGCCGGCCAGCCGGCGCGGGTCGAATGCCTCCATGTCGGCCACCACCGTGGCCGCCCCCGCCTCCGCCAGGCACGCCTCGAGGGCGCGTGCCACGGACTCGGCATGCCCCGTGGCCGTGCCATACAAAATCGTGACGGGTTCGCGACGCACCGTGGAGCCGGCCGAGGCGTCCCGACCGTCCGCCCCCAACGGCCGACCCTGCCCCCGCGGCGGCGCTGGCATGGTCGTCGGATCCGGCGACGGCTGCAATGCTACCGAGTCAAGCGCCCGCGGTCCCGGTTCCGGCATCCTGGCCCACCTCGTTCGGTCTGGTGTCTGCCGGCCACGCCGTGAGCCGGGCTACGATCGCGCTCCGGAGCGCGTCGGCCTGAAAGGCCCCCTGCTCGACCTGGTCGAGTAGGTCCTGGTTCACCATGGCCAACCAAAAGGCCCGCCGGTCGGCCGGCGCGGAGAGATGGCGGCGGACGGTGGCGCGGAGTTGCCCCAACACGCGCGCCAGGTCGCCCCACTCCGGTCCCATCTGTTCCTCGAGGCGTTCCCGCAGGCGCCGGGACAGCGCGGCACTCTGTCCCGAGGTGTGCACCGCGACCTCCAGCCCGCCGCGCCGGATACTCGCCATCGCAATGAAGTCCGATTGCTGCGCGTCGTCGACGACGTTCACGAGCACCCCGCCGTGCCGTGCGTCCTGGACGACCGCCGGAGCCATCCGGGGGTCCGCCACGAACACCACCCGCGCCCCTGCGAGGTCCCCCGGCCGGTATCGCCGCCGCACCCACCGGACCAGACCTTCTCGTGCCCATTCACGAAGGGCGGGCGTGGCCACCGGGCTCACGACGGACACCCGCGCGCCCAAGGGAAGCAACCGGCGAACCTTGGCCTCCGCCTCGGCCCCGCCGCCGACCACCACGACGGCGCGTCCGGCGAGATCCAGCGCCACCGGCAGGAATCGCGGCGTCCAGTCGTCCACTCTGCTACCCCCCCCCCCGTCGCGACCAGCCCTGGTCGGGACGATACAAATTATCCGTGACAACCTATATCCCATCTGAGAACTAGGATAACTAGATTCTAAAGCCCGATTGGGAGTCATGTCAAGGGTTTACCCCGACTCTTGGGGTCAGCCCCACGGTCCTCCGCTGCGGAGCGCCGCCGTCTGGCGCAGGCCTAGCCCCGCTCGGGCCGCCGCCGACGACAGATGCCGCCCACCGGCCGCAGCTGGGGGTGAGGCCAATCCCGAGGTGGACGGCGGAGCCACGAGGCTGGAAGAGCGCCCAGGCCGCCCACGCGGTGGCCAGCTGGATCCGGTGGAGCCGGCGTCGCCACGACGTGTTCGGCCGGGGACGACTGGCGGCAGCCACGGATTTGGGGTGGGGGGCGTCCACGGCGCCTCGTGGCCCCCGTCACAGTCAGCTGTCCTTCCACGTGACCGTGCTGGTGCCACTGCAGGACCTCGGACGTCGCCTGACCCCTAACGGCCATGGTCGGCTGGGGCCGCAGCCTCGGGGCGCGGGTTCCGGTCGCCGTCAGCCACACCGTCGGGGGTGCCGCCGGGCCCTCGCCCGTATCGCAGCGGGCCCCGGTCGCCCGGCAGGGTCTCCAACCGGCACGTCACCGGCGTAGGTTCCCCGCCTAGCAGGCGGACGGCCATCCCGCGTCGTACTGCATACTCCAAGTGGGCGAGCGTCTCGCCCAACGCCCGGCGCTGGTCCGCGGCCGACCGGCGGCCGAGGCCAAAGACCGCCTCGGCGACCTCGGCCACGGTGCGGGGGACGGTCAGCAGGCCCAACATTGTCCGCAGTCGGGTGGCATGGTGGTGGAGCAGGCGGAGGGCAGTCGGGGCGGCATCGGGGACCGGCCCGTGGGCGGGATAGATCGTCCGGGGCGCCAGGCGCCGGAGCGTACGCAGGGCGCTCAGGTACGCCCCCAGCGGATCGGCGGGGCCCCCAGGGACCCAACTCACGTTCGGCGTGACCGTCGCCAGGACCAGGTCGCCGGTGAACCACTCCCCGCGTCCCACGGCGACGAACACGTGATGGCCCGGCGTGTGGCCGGGGGTCCACCACCCCTTCAGGCGGTCGGCTCCCATCCGCCGCACCGTCCCCAGCGCGACGGGACAAGCGGCCTCCAAGCCGGTCACGCCGGCCATCCATCCCGCCGCCACGGCCCGCGCCGTGGTGGGGTCGAGGCCCAAGCGGCCGAACCAGGCCACGCGGTCGGCCTCCGTCCACGTGCCCACGTGCCTCAGAGCGTGCCATTCCGCGGCGGCCAGCCCCCATGTCCCTCCGAGCCGGCGGGCCAGCCACCCGGCTATGCTCGGCCGCTCGGGGTGAACGTGGGTCACCAGCACAGTGGGCGCCATGGCGGTCCGCCGGCCCACCCGCGCGATGACGGCCGCCCACACGCGCCGCGCGGCCGGGCTGTCGAAGCCAGGGTCGATGATCCCCAGGTGACGGTCGCCGACGAACACGTACGCCCATGTCCCCGGCGGCTGAAGCGGATCGGGCACGCCGACGCGCCACAAGCCCGGTCGCAGAGCCACGATCGTCCCGGCCGGGAGGTCTTTCGCCGCCACCGTCTCACCTCCCCCGCTTGGTGACCGTCCGCCAGGGTTACCGGCTCCGTCAAGACACCAGAGGCTCCCCGCCCAGGCTGGTGCGCGGCGCGCTGCCCCCTCTGGGCCCTTGACGCCCGTCCCCGGCAAATCTATTTTTCTCTCTATCCTAGCTGACCCCTTGGATTAATGGGATATTGCCGATTAAGGGTGAGCTTGATGCCGCGGTGGGCCGTGAGAATTCGGGATCACGCAGGCGATCTTGGCCGCATTGCAGAGGCGCTGAGTACCCGATCGTCCATCATTGAGACCGAGGTGACCGTCACCTCACCAGCCCGTTGCTTGAATCCGCTGATGTGCCGGCTATGGTTTATGAGCAAGCCGTCACGTGGTGCCAGACTCCTAGTGGCGCGGCGCGATAGGCGGCGCCCCGCGGGCCGACAGCCGGACTACCCACGTGGTACCATCTCGTCATCCTGGCCCTGTTCGACACGCACGACCGAATATCGACTGCTGGGGCCCGTACCGGGTCGCTGCGGCGGCGGGTCCGTATTCCGGACAGACGCCGAGGCGAACACGGAGACTCAGAGGGCCGGGTGCTGATCTGGCGTTTGACCCTCCGTGCGGGGCGGTCGCGGAGCACCACGCCCGGGCGATTCGGCCTGGGATGCCCCGCCAGGTGCCGGCGTGGTGCGGCGACCGGCAGCCCCGCGAAGGGGCCCATCCCCCGGGCTCGAGTTCGACACCACAACGCCTTTTCAGCAGAAAGGAAGACGCAGAAATGGCGTGCTGATGCGCTTTGTGGACGACGTTGAAGGCTTGAGTCCCGAAGTTTGGTGGAAATTCCTGAGGGTGTCATCCAGGATTGCCCTGGACAAGAACGCCATGGTCGCG
>JAIMBI010000041.1 GCA_023565505.1 Actinomycetes bacterium
GCGTGGGGGTGGCGGCGATCGGGGGCCTCGTGCTGCACCTGTCCGGCCTCATTTCGGTGCCGGCGGTGCTCATCTCGTTGGGCTTCGCACTGCTGGTGGGGATCGGGTTTGGGGTGTGGCCGGCGCGGCAGGCGGCGCGGCTCGACCCCATGCAGGCGCTGCGCTTTGAGTAAGGTCAGGGTTTGCGAGCGGTGGTGGAGCCCCCGCCGCGGCGGGGACGGTGGTCGGCGTGAGCCAAGCGGAATGGCAGGGTGCGACTGCAGCCGCCTTACGGCGCCAGGACTGGGCCGAGGCGGAACAGCGGGCGCGGGCCGTCCTGGCAGTCCACCCCACAGCCGCGCAGGCGTGGGTCTTTTTGGGCGAAGCGTTGGAACACCAGGGACACCCCGCGGCGGCGTGGTGGTGTTTTGATCGCGCGTGGATGCTGGACCCGCAAGCCGCGTGGGTCTCTGCCGTCATGCCACGGCTGGCCGCTGTGCGCCATCGCGCGCCGCCGCCGTGGTTGGCGGAGCTGCTCGCGGTCCCGCCGGTGCGGGTGGTGGCGGCCGTTCTCGCCCGCAACGAGGCGGACAACATCGAACGGTGCCTGGCGGCGCTGCAACCGGCCGTGGACGCGATCGTGGTCGTCGACACGGGGTCGACCGATGGGACGGCGGCGCTGGCCCGGCGGGCCGGTGCGGAAGTCCTGGAAGTCCCGTGGACGGACGACTTCGGCGCCGCCCGGCGCGCCGCCGACGGGGCGTTCGGCGACGAGGGCTGGGTGCTATGGGTGGATGCCGACGAAGTCCTGCATCCGGACGATGTTGCGGTGCCGCGGATCCTGGCGGGGTTGTACGCGGCGGCTGCGGAGCCGGTCGTGATCCGGGTGGTCCAGGTGAACCGTATTGCCGGCCGGGTGCGGCCGCGGTACGACATCGTGCGCCTGTTCCCGTTGGGCCGCGGCTTGACGTGGCGCGGTCGGGTGCATGAACAGGTGGTTGGGCCGGCAGGCGGGCCTCCGATGCGGATCGCGGCGGCCCGGATTCGTCTCGAGCATTGGGGGTACGATCCGGCCGTTATGGCCCAGCGCGGCACGACCGCGCGCAATCTGCGGTTGTTGCGCTTGTGGATCGAGGAGGAGCCGGACAACCCCGCGGCCTGGGGGTTCCTGGGCCGGGAACTCTATGTGGCGGGGCGCCTAGAGGAAGCCGTGACGGCGCTGGAGCGCGCCGAAGATCTCGGGAGGCGGGATCCCGGCTTCGGGCGGCTGGTGGAGGTGCGGGTGCTCTTGTGCGAAGCCCTGGTCCGCCTCCGCCGCTGGGAGGCGGCGCAGGCGGTGGCGGCCCGCGCCGTGACGGCGCACCCGGACCATCCGGCGGCATGGTATTGGCAAGCCCAAGTGGCCTTGCTCCACGGGCTAGACCAGGTCCGTCGGGCGCTGGAGAGCGCGCAACGTGCCCAAGCGCTCGGGGCGACGTACCGGGGCTTCGTGTCGGCGGATCCGGAGGTGGTGCAGTTTCTCGCCCCCGCCGTCGAGGCCGATGCCCTGCGCCTGCTGGGCCGCTGGACCGACGCGTGGGCGCGGTACCGGGCCCTGGCGGCCGCTCGCCCGGATCATGCGGGGGTGCAGGCGCACCTTGAGCGGATGGCCAACCAAGTGCGCCAGTTGGCCGCATGGGTAGCGGCCCCGGTGCCCTCCGCCGGTGCGCCCGGAGCGCCGGGCGGCAGGCGCACCCCATAGGCGCCCCCTCTTCGGTCCCACCGCCACCCGGATGGCAGAGGGAGGCAGAAGGC
Organism: Actinomycetes bacterium; assembly: GCA_023565505.1. GTDB lineage: Bacteria > Bacillota > Sulfobacillia > Sulfobacillales > JAIMBI01 > JAIMBI01. The sequence goes on from JAIMBI010000041.1 coordinate 1,774, forward strand.
GTGAAACGGCAGCGACAACCAGCGGCCATCGCCGTGGAGGGCTTGGTCAAGCGGTTCGGGCCGGTCACGGCGGTGGCCGGCATCAGCTTCACGGTCGGCCCGCAGGAAATCTTCGGCTTCCTCGGCCCGAACGGGGCGGGGAAGACCACCACCATCAAGATCCTGGCGACGCTACTCCAGCCCACGGCGGGGGTGGCCCGCATCGGTGGGCGGGACGTGACCCGGGAGCGCGAACGGGTGCGAGAGGCCATCGGCATGGTGTTCCAGGACACGACGCTCGACGACCGGCTCACGGCCGAAGAAAACCTCCTGTTCCACGGCATGCTGTACGGCCTCAGCGCGGCGGAAGTGCGCCGCCGGGCTGCGCCGCTGATGGAGCTGGTGGGGCTCGCGGATCGGGCGCGGAGTCTGGTGCGCACGTACTCCGGCGGGATGAAGCGGCGGCTCGAGCTGGTCCGGGGGCTGCTGCACCGGCCGACGGTGCTGTTCCTCGACGAACCCACGGTCGGGTTGGATCCGCAGACGCGGGCGCAGATCTGGGAGCACGTGCGCACGCTGTCGGCCGAGCAGGGGGTCACGGTCTTCGTGACCACCCACTACATGGAGGAGGCCGAGCACTGCCACCGGATCGCCATCATGGACCACGGCCGGATCGTGGCCCTCGACACGCCCGACGGCCTCAAACGGCAGGTGGGCGGCGAGGTGCTGGCGCTAGAGCTGGATCACGAGGAGGTGCGGCCCCGGGCCGTCGCGGCGTTGGCGGGCGCGCCGGTGACGGGTGACGGCTGCGTGGTGCGGGCGGCCGTCACCGATGCCGCCAGATGGTTACCCCGGGTAGCGGCGGCTCTGGACAGGCATCTGGTGCGGGTAGAGATCCACCGGCCGACGCTTGACGACGTGTTTCTGGCGCTCACGGGGCGGCAGATCCGGGAGGAGACGGCCTCGGCGCGGGAGCAGTGGGCGTGGCGCGGGAGGCGGTTCTCGTGACGGCCGCGCGCTTCGGCCGCGGGATCTACGTCATCTGGCTGCGGGAGACGATCCGGTTTGTCCGGGAGCCGGCGCGCGTGGTGGGCATGGTGGCCCAGCCCCTCCTGTACCTGCTGCTGGTGGGCAACGGCATCGCACACGGCTTCCGCTTGAACGCCGGCGGGTCGGTGAACTACCTCGCCTACATGTTTCCTGGGATCGTGGGCATGTCGGTCTTGTTCACCAGCGTGTTCGGGGCCGTCTCCATCGTCTGGGACCGGGAGTTCGGGTTCCTCAAGGAAGTGCTGGTCTCGCCCGTCCCTCGGTCGGCCGTCGCGCTCGGCAAGGCGCTCGGCTCGGCCACGGTCGCCGGGGCCCAGGGCGCGTTGCTCCTGCTGCTGGCGCCCACGGTGGGGATCGGGTTGTCGGTGGGGGTGTTCGTCGGGATGTTGGGGGTGCTCGTGCTGGTGTCGCTGGCGCTGACGGGCCTCGGCATCGCCATCGCGTCGCGGATGGATTCGATGCAGGGCTTCCAGGTCATCATGAACTTCCTCATCATGCCGATGTTCTTCCTGAGCGGGGCGCTGTTCCCCTTGAACGGCATGCCGGCCTGGCTCGGGGGGTTGATGCGCCTCGATCCGCTCACCTACGGCGTCGACGCCCTCCGGCACCTGGCCTACGCCGGGACGGCAGGGGGCCGGACGCTCACCGGCTTCCCGCTGGGGCTGGACCTGACCGTCATGGGCGGCGTGACCGTGGGGCTGTTGGGGGTGGCGACGTGGATGTTCAGCCGGGCCGAGGCGGCTTAGGACGGCATGCGCCCGGCACCGGCGGACGGGCCGGGGCGGCCGCGACGAGGAGCAAACGCGGCGGCGGCCCCCGTCGCTTGGTGCGCCACATAGGCGAGCAGCAGGACCGTCCCCAGACCCGTCAGCGTTTGCAGGTCCGCCAAGAACAGCGTCGGTGCCCCACCCAGCCAGACCACGGCTGCCCACAGGACAGCGAGCCCGATCGCTCCCGACAGTCCGCCGACCACATCGGGGCGATTCCAACCATCCCAACCTAAGGCGATGAGGCTCAGGGCTAGGCCCAGCGTGGCGGATCCCAGCACGAGCAATCCCCAGGCGTCCACTTGGCTGGCGAGGGGCCCCTGAATGAGGAGGGTCGTCCCGCCCTGCCAGACAATCGTGGCGGGGCTGGTGGTTTGCCCGAGCAGCACGCCGCTGGCCACCCCCCAGATCGCCCCGAGCGCCCACCGCCACGGGCGGGGCAGCGGCCGGCGGGGGGGCCGTCGCCGGGGCGGCATGTCCAGCGCCGCCCGCAGTTGGGCGGTAGCGGCGATGATCCAGCCGAGGTGAGCCAGGGGGACGACGACGCACCCGGTGGGGGGGACGGCTTGCCCCAGGCCGATGAGGCCGATCGCGAGCGCGATGAGGCAGCGAGTCAGGTGTTGCCAGCGGATCGCGCGGGCCGCGTGCGGATAGCGGCGACGCAGCCAACGCGCAGCGACCTCGACGATCCCCATCGCCAACCCGGGCAGGACCCAGGACGCCGGACTCATTGAGCCGGACATCCCTGCCCCGCGGCCGAGCAGGCTGGACGCCCAGACGAGCCGAGGAGCGGGCAGCCCGACGAGCCCAGCGATGGCCGCCACGACCAGCGTGAGCCCCATGAGCACCCGTTGGCCTCGGCGATCGGTCGGCCACGGGATGACCATCGGGCTAAGCTCCTCATTGGTTAGTCTCAGTGGTGGATAACTTTTAAACCCTTGGATCCGAGGATGTCGAGAAGGAGAACAGCCACTGGATCTGCTCCCATCTGTTTTGGCATCCTCGAAGTCGAACACCGTTTGCCATTCCGGAAAAGGCTTGCATCTCCTCGCGATCCGATCGCTGCCGAAAGAGTCGCCTTTCCGGAGGTCTTGGCCGGCAGGAGTTGGGACGGCTGATAGACGGGTCGTGCTGATACCGAGCCCCGGTGATCAATGAGGCTGGTCCGCCCATCCTGTCGGCCCTGAGCCCTACATGAGAGGGGATGACCCCGTGGAGTTGGTCGTGGGTTGGGATTGGGCGGACACCCATCATGACGTGGTGGTCGAGGACCGGCCCGGACATCGCCTGTGGGCCGGGACCGTCGCCCATACCCGCGAGGCCTTGGAGCTGCTGGAAGGGCGCCTGGTCACCTGGGCCCAGGGGGTACGCGCCGACGTGCGCGTGATCATCGAGACGTCCCAAGCCTTGGTCGTGGACTGGTTGAGCACGACCGGCTTTACGGTCTATCCCGTGAACCCGAAGGTCGCCGATGCGCGGCGGAAGCCGTCGGGCGCCAAGACCGACCGGCTGGACGCCGCGATTTTGGCCCGCCTGGGCTGGCAGGACACCGACACCTTGCGCCCGTTGCGGCCTGCCGATGAAACCTGGGTGGAGCTCCGCCAGTTGACCCGGGTGGACGCCGCCTTGACGGCGGAGCACACCCGGCTGGTCAATGAGCTCACGGCGGTGCTTAAAAGCTACTACCCGGTCGTCCTGGACCTCTTCGACGACCTCAGCCGCCCCACGGCCTTGGCGTTCTTGGCGCAATGGGCCGACCCGCGCGACAGCCGCGCGCTGAGCGTCTCCCAGCTCACCCGTTGGCTGCGCCAGCAACGCTACCCGCACGCAGAGGTGGCGGCCGCCCAGATGCATGCCCGTCTGCAAGCCCCGGCGCTGGAGGCCACCCCGGGCAAAGCCCGGGCCCAGATCCGCTGGGTGCGGGCCTTGGTTGCCCAACTGCAAGCCCTGGAAGCCCATCGCCGCGAGATCCGGGAGCAGATTGCCGAGCTTTTTACGGCGCACGCGGATCATGACCTCTGGGCGAGCGTACCCGGAGCGGGACCGCTCCTGGGCGCCCGTCTTGTGGCCGCGTTCGGCGCCGACCGCGACCGGTTTGCATCGGCGGAGGCGGTGCAAGCCTTGGCGGGCACCAGCCCGGTGGCCTACCAGAGCGGCAAGTTGCGCCGGGTCCATCTGCGCCGGGCGTGTGACAAACACTTTCGGCAGACCATGCACCAGCTCGCCTTTGCCTCGCTGACCCGATGCGCGTGGGCTCGGGCCTGCTATGACGCCTACCGCGCCCGCGGGCACGGCCACCACGCGGCGCTGCGGGCCTTGGCCAACGTCTGGCTGCGCATCCTGTTCCGGATGTGGCAGGACCGGGCGCCGTACGACGAGGCCCGGTTCATCGCCGCGCGCGCCCGCCACCGGGCCGCGTAAGCGCCCCCAGGCCGCCTTGCCCCGCGGTGATCCCGTTCGGCGGGACCGCCTGGGGAAGCCTGGGCCCCGGGCGGGGCCACTCAGACAGGCCCCGTTACGGGCGAAACGGGTGGTCTCCATCACTTATCCACATCCTTGACATAGACGGTCTTTCGGGCTACAGGGGTGCTGCCGGCAGTCTATCATCTACGGGGGCCCCTTTAAGGCGACGCTCCGGGGCCGGGGTGCGCCGGTCGGGCGGGACACCATCTTGGCAAGGCGGAACCGTCTCGGTACCGTGGGGCCGAAGGCGGGTGGTGCGGCGACAGCATCGCGGGACAGGAGGAAACGAGGAACAGCTGTGGGCAAAATCATCGTGGTGGCCAACGCGCAGCCGCGCTCCGGCAAGACGACGACGGCGGCGTCCCTGGGGCGGATCTTGCAAGCGCGAGGAATCGCGTGTGCGGTCCTGGACTGGACGCCGGCAGGGGATTTGGCGACCTATTGGGGCGTGGCGCCGCTGCCACCCCAGCCAGGGCCGAAGGACGCTCCGCCTTTGTGGGAACCACCGCGGAATGAGGCGGAGGCGCCTGACATCGTCCAGGTCGGCCGTCACGAAGCGGTGCTAGTCATGCCGCCGGGAAACCTGGCGATGCTGGAATGGCAGTTACAGCACACCCGCGATCTGGCCCCGCGCTGGCACCGGTGGCTGCGCACGACCGCCGATCGCTGGGCGGTGACGGTGATCGATACCGGGTCCGCGTTAGGCCCGCTCACCGCGGCGGCGCTGGCTGTTGCCGACGGCGTGATCGTGCCGACGATGGTGGACCACGCCGCGCTGCCGTTGCTGGCCGCCACACTGATGGCTGTCCAGGCCCGTCGGGACCGGCGGCCCCTGACCATCCTCGGCGTCGGGATCCTCGGTTACGATCCTCGGGATCCGGTCCACGTGAAGCAGCAGACGATCCTCACGACTTGGTGCGCCGCCCACCGCGTCCCGCTGCTGCCGGGTACGGTGTATCGCAATGGACGCCTACGGGCCGCGCCGTATGCCGATGATCGCCCCCCCTTCGCGCAGATGCGGGATCCAGGAGGCGGCGGCTATGCGCGATGGGCCGAGCACCTCCTCGACTGGGTGGGTGAGCGTCCGCAGGCCGGTAAAACGGGATCCAGCGGCTGACGCTCCCGGAGCATTCGGAGGATCCCGGCGGGGATCGGTAGGGGGGCTGGCTATGGCCCGGCGACGACCGTGCGGTAAATCTCGCCGGGCGTCTTGTGGAAGGACGGGCGCTTTTGGACGGCAAGCCAGGAGCACGGCCCCGCAATTGATGGGGGTGACCCTGTCGCATACCCTGGTGACCGCCCAGGCGGGGGCGTGCCCCTACTCCCCTGGGTGGGTGGGTCGCTGGTGAGTTCGATATCGGGCTGAGGCCCCTGGACACGCTCGTGCCGACAACAGAGGGCCGGGTTCGGCTCAGGTGATAGACCATCCTCATCCATGCCGATGTCCTCCCATCCCCCATGTTGTCGGCTATCAACGAGAACGCTCGGCGGGTCGCCGCAGTTGCCGGAGCGGGCGTGATGGGTTCGAGAGATTAGGGCGATTGGGCCTGAAGGTAGGTCACGATTTGCTGGGCTTGGTGGGGGGTCACCGGCTGGCTTGGGGGCATGCGCTGACTGATGAAGGTGATCAACGAGCGCGCCCCCATCCGCGTGACAAAAGCGGCGGTAAACGGTGGGGGACTGCCGTGGCAGGCGGCACACGTCGTCTGCCAGATCTGTTGGCCGGCCGAAATGGTCGCCGAGACGTCCGCGGTTGCGGCGCCCGGCCGTGTGCTCCCGGAGCCCGGGCGGCGGGGACCGGCAAGGGAGACCTGGGCCGCCGGGCGCGGAGAGGCAGTGGTCACGGCGACACCGAGTCCGTGGTCGTACACCATCTGCCCGCCAAGGGTTCCCGTCACGGTGATCGCGGCGAAGCTGGCCAACTCCGCCGCGAGGGCCCAGCGCCACGCGCGTCGCGTGGCGGCGGTCATGGGGCGCCGCGGCGCAGCCAGGGTGACTTGCGTGAGGGGAGCTTGCCGTCGCCAGAGGGCCCGGGCGCGATACCGTCCGATCGTGGCGCCCAACACCAGGATGGCGGTCAGCATGGCGGCGTGTTCATGAGCCGCCAACAGCGGAGCGGTTGTGGCGGTGACCAACACCTCATGCGCGGCAATCGCGCCGGCGACGATCGTGGCCCCGAGCGACAGGAGGCCCAGGGTCAGTATTAGAAGCCCGGTCTGTTCCCGCAGGAGGTTCGCCCGACGGTATGTCCACACATCCAGGACCCACGCGGTAAACAGCAAGGCGATGGGAAAATGGACCAGCATGGGATGAACGGTCGCGGGGACGAGGTGTTTCAGGATCTGGATCAGTGTCGCCGAGACCTCCTTGCCGTGAACAATCTGGGCGTAATCGTAAACGGCGCGGCTTAAGAGCTGTCCGAGGACGGCGGTAAGAAATTTCTCACCGCGGGGCGTTGCGGGCGGCTCAGCGGCTGTCCTAGGGCCTGGGAGTAGATGCCGGGGCCCGCGGCGGTAGCCAGGCACGAGGTGCCGCGGGGATGACTGACCCGGCCCCGGTCGCCGCACCGCTCACCCGTGTTGGTCATAAGGCGCAGACCGGATCCACGAGGAGAGAAGCTCCTACGTGGCGAACCATCGCCCTGAGTCTTCGGCTGAAACCGCCGGGGCTACAAAGAACCCCCCGAGGGCCAGAAGGAGCCTGTCGAACATGGCCGGACGAGCCTCGTCCCGTCGAACCCCGAACGCGTGGGTGGGTCCCGAGCTCATGGGGGTGCTGGGGTGGATCGCAGGCGCGGTCATCCTGTTTGCGACGGCCCTCGGGGTCAGCTACGCGAGGGCCGGAGAGGCCCCGGCGCCTGGACTCTCGAAAGCGGTCCCGCTCGTTATGCCCAGCGGAGGGGATCCCGTGCGGATCTCAACCCACGTGGCGGGATGACCGATGGCCCGGATGCCTTGCAGATGCGGTGCTGCGGCGACTTCTACGCGCGGATGCCCAGACTCTGGGTCAGGGCGGGGTGAGGCGGGCCGCGAAAGCGACGGCCACCATGGCGGCCATACCGCCGGCAATGACCTGGGCCACCGTATGCTGGCGAAGGCGCACCCGGGCCCAGGCGACGGCCAGCGCCAACCCCGGGGCGACCATGGCGAGCCAGTGCGCTATGAGATAGGCCCCGAGCAACGCGGCACCCAAGGTGGATCCGACGTGGAGCGAGATTTTCCAGGCCAGGCTCACGCCGGCGGCGATGACCAACCAGCAGGCGATGGCCAGGGTCATGAACCGCAAGCCCGCCGGGAACTGACCGACGACGGCCCATCCTGCCAGCAGCAGGCTTGAGAGCGCCACCCAAGGCAGGAACGTCCGCCGTTCGGGAAGGGCGGATATATCAGGATCGTGCCAGATCCCGGCATGAAGGCCGATTCCCAGGAGGAGCGCGGGGACGCCGGCCAGCAGGATCCAGGTCACGAGATCCGGCCCCCACCACGTCGGATGAGTGACTCCGACCGCCACGCACAGGACAGTCACCGCGCAGAGCGGATTAAACAACCACGAGAGAAACGTCGCCGCGCGATCCATGAGATCCTCCCCCAAACCGTCTGGGTCCCCCTCGAGCTTCACGGCCTGGGCGGCTAAACGAACCGACCCTATGCGGCTTGCCGCACTGGACCGACAGGTTCACCTTCCTGGCCGGGATCCGGGACCGCCATCATGACGCGGAGGTATCCCGCCCTGATCCCCGCCTCCGCTTTACCACACCCTGAGATCGCGGTCCATCGTGAACCCCTGCCCGCCATGGGGCGCCGTGACACGCCGACGGGCAGACAAAAGGGGGCTGGTCTGAATGGCCACCCTCACCTTTCTGGCGGTAGGACATAGGTTATGTCCAACCGACCGAGAAGGGGGGGTATTCCCTACTATGGATAACCAGTCACCCGCATCGACTCGATCGAGTCATCAGCACCGGCGACATTGCCATCATCATCGACCCCGGCGGCGTTTGCGGTGGCTTCTGTTGTGGCTGTTCCTGACGGAGGGAGGACGGTCATCCTGCAGCTAGTCGCCGGAACCCCTACAAGGGGCACCCACAGGGAGCCGACGGGGAGGCGGGTACCGCCTCCCCGTCGGCTTGTGAAAAGCAAGCGTCATCGGCGGAAGTGGGGGCGGCTCAGGCTGAGGGCATCGCCGAGCTTAACAGAATCTTGATCATGCCGTGCTAAGCAAGAGGCAGACGCTATTTTCCAGATCAGGGGGGCACATGCGTGAATCGATGCGTCGCTCTCGGGGCGATGAGCGGGGCCCTGATGCTTTTGGCCGGCTGTGGGACGACAACCACTGCGTCGCCCGGTTCGTCGGCTGCGACCTCTACGGCCCATGGCCGAACGGCTTCCCCGAATGACCGACGGTTCTTCGCCAGCACGGGGCCCGGATGGCTAGCGGCGGCCAGTCAAACGCTGCATCTCACGCTCCCGGTCCTCCGCCAGGACCTGCGCAACGGCCAGTCTTTCGCTCAACTGGCCCAAAAAGCCGGCATATCCCTGACGGCCCTGCAGCAGGCCATCGAAACGGCGTACGCGAACCAAATTCACGCAGCGATCCAACACGGCCAACTCACGGCGGCTCAAGGTCAGCAACGGATTCAGCAGTTTGATCAGCGACTGCCCCAATTGTTGACCCAGAGTGGCGGATTTCGGAGGTTCCGGCCCAGCTCAACGTCTTCGTCTTCCTCGTAAGCGCGCCGTCCCGTAATGACTTTGAGCCGGATGGCGTCGATCGTCGCCGGCGGGGGGGCCGGCACGGGCGCCGTCCTCGCCAGGGGGCCCCGCCGCGGCGGGGCGTGCGGACGACCTGGGTCCGGAACTTGCTGCCCGCGGCGGCTTGGCGCGCGGCTCGGTGAACACCGGGCGGTCCGCCTCCATCGCGTTGGCGGTGGCTATTGTCAAGCCCCCGGTACCCGGCCGTAGGCGGCTTCGTTGTACACCACGGCCTGCTTCTCGGCGGGGGTCGTATGCGCCGCGATCGCCGCCCCAGTCTCCTCGAGGCGCTGGATGAGCGCTCCGCGCTCGTGGTAGGGCAGTCGGCAGAGGATGTTCTGGAAGAAGGCGGCCCCCTTGAGCACAAAGGTGAGAAAGCTCCGGTAGTCCTCCGCGGAGACAGTGCGGGGCAGGTCGGTCACGACCACGTCCGTGAGATGGCGGGCGAAGGCCGCCTGGAGCCGGCCTCGCGGCAGGCCGTTCTTCTCGCCGAAGGGCACCCCGAGGCGCTCGGCCAACGCGGTCAGGGGGCGGAACCACAGCGCCACCATGGGGATGGTGCGCACATCGAATTCCGGGGGCGGGCACAAGGCGGAAACCAACCCGCCCGGCTTCGTGACCCGGGCCATTTCGGCCACGGCCCGGTCCACGTCGGTGAAGTGCAGAGCGGCTACGGCGACCGCTGCGTCGAAGGTGTGGGCCGGAAACGGGAGGGCCTCGGCGATGCCCTGAACCACCTGCACGTTCCGGATGCCGCGCGCCCGGATCTTGGCCTCCAGTTTGTCGAGCAACGTCCGGGAGGGGTCCAGGGCCACGACCATCCCGCCGGGTCCCACCAAGTCGGCGAGGCCGAGGTCGACGGTGGCCCGGCCGGTGCCGCATCCCACCTCGAGGACCCGCATGCCCGCCCGGAGACCGAGGCTCTTCAGGTACTGGGCGGTCTGGGCGTTGGCGTCGGGCGCGACCCGCGCCAACACCGTGTCGTAGTCCATCTCGCCGAAAACGGCCCAGCGCTGGTTGTCCGCCCGCCACGCCAACTCGCCGGACGCCGCCAGGATGTGCCGGAGCCGTTCCACCACCGCCCGGCCGCGATCCGTGAGGGTGAGCATGTCCCCCGTGCCGGTGAAGACCCGGTCCACCCATCCCAGCCGGTGGTAGAGCGCCAGTTGGGCCTGGAGGACCACCGGCGACCACGGCCGGTGGAGGCGGCCATGGAGGAAGTCGTCGGCCGCCATCCGGCCGTAGTAGGCGATGGCGTTCAGATCCTCATGGGTGGCGATGACGAAGAAGACCACGCCCGCCGCCGTCAGGCCCGCGGGCGCCCGGGCGACGAAGCGGCGGAGGCGCGCGGCGGCCTCCTCCACGTCCGGGACGTCCACGGTCCGCCGGCCCTTGGCCTGGTGGGCGGCGTAGAGCGCCGTGGAGAACAGGAGGTCGTGGAAGACCGTGCGGACGTAAGCGTCGGGCATCGGCCGGGCCGGGAAGATGGCGCCGGTGGTCAGCGCCGTGGTGACCCAGCGCTCCTGCTCCTGCACCAAGCGGGTTTCGGCCGCGGCGCCAACCTGCTCCTCCGCGTCCCCGTTGATCCAGGTATCCAGGACCACGCCGTCCGCGAGCGCCTGGCGGACGGTGTCCACCGGCGCGTGGTCCATCAGCCAGGACCAGAGGACGGCATGGCCATCGTCCATCAGGGCAGCCTCCTATGCAGCCGCTATTCGGGCGGGGCGGGCTGACCCGGCCGCGCCCGACCTCACGCGGGCCCCGACGGGGTGGGGGCCCCGCGTCGGCACCCGGCGCTGACCGCGCAGACCGGCCCGGTGCCGCCCACCCTAACCATACCCGAGCCCTGCCCCATCGTTCCAACTGCCGTAGGGGACGGACCCCGGCGCCGTGACGGCAACCAGGGGGAGGACATCCCGGGGAGCCCCGGATGGCGTGAGGGCCGGCGGATGTCTGCCGGCGGGAAGACGGGGCCGGAGCCAGCCTGCGGTCCGGGACGGCTGAGGCGGCTGGGGACCGGGCTCAAACGGGGGCCATAATGACGGTGACGAGGGCAGTTTTCGGATCGGGCCGGCCGGTCAGGCCCGAGATCCGCACGGAGGTGATCGCCCCACGGCTCGGCAACCCGTGTCCCGATCCCCTACGGGCCCTCTGACGGCGGCGGCCGCCCTGGCGGCCCTGTGGGGCCTGGAGATCCTCTGGGCGGGGGGGCACCGCTACTTCCCGTTCCGGGACGACTGGGCTTGGTTTGGGCGGGCGGCCACGGTGCCCGGCGGCCGCTGGGCGTTTTACGTGGCGTACCACCTGGACGCGTATCGGCCCCTGTCGTTCTGGCTCGACACTCAGGTGTGGTCCCGTTGGTGGCCGGACTTGACGCCCATGGCCGTGGGGGCGCTGGTGGCCGCCTGGGGGGTGGCCTGGGGCGCGTGGGCGGTGGCCCGACGGCTCACGGGCCGACCGATGTGGGGACTGTTCGTGGCCGGGCTGTGGTGGCCGTTGGGGGCGGCCGCACAGGGGGGGTGGCTCGCCGCGGCGGCGGGCCTGCTGCCCGCGATGGGCGGCCTCGTGGCCGGCACGGCCCTGCTGGCGGCGGCCCTAGAAGCCCCGACGCGGCCCCGGCGGAGGCTGCTGGCCCTGGCCGCCGGATTGGCGTATCTGGCCGCCGACCTCAGCTATGAGCAGGTCTGGTTCCTCTCGTTGCTCGCGGCCTACGGGGTGGGCCGCTGCCGGCGCCACCCCCTGATCCTGCCGGCCGTCAGCGCCGGCGGCGCCCTGGGGCTGACAGCCCTCTGGTATGGGACGCACCTCGGCGGCTTGGTCGCCGACGGGAAACTCCCCAACCTGTCTCTCGGCGCCGTGGTCGCCACCGGGCATGCGCTGGTGCCGCAGCTGGCCGAGCTGTTTGGGGCCAAAACCACCCAGGCGTTGACATGGGGCTTCACGCAGCCGGGCCCGTGGCCGACCGGCGTGTGGGTGGTCGTGGGAGGATTGGCGCTGGTGGGGGCGTGGGCGGCGTGGGCCGAATACCCGCGGGCCGCGCCACCGCCCGGGCCAGACCTGTGGCGCCTGTGGGGCTTTGGATGGGCGTGGGTCGCGGTGGCCTACCTGCCGTGGTTATTGACCCGCTACGATTGGGTGTCGGAACGGGCCCTCTACCCGGCGTTTCCCGGCTTGGGCCTGCTCCTGGACGGGGTGCTCGGCGCGCTCGGGGCGCGCCTCCCCGCGACGGCCGGCGTCGGTCGGGCCGTGGTCCGACTCGGCTTGGCGGCCGCCGTGGTCGGCCTGTGGAACGGTCATGCCCAGGATTTGTGGGCCTACCGCCAAGCCGCGGCCTTCGATGGCCAGCTGGCCCAGCTCGTGTACCGGGCCTTCCGCGCGGAGCATCCCCACTATCGCACGCCGCTGGCCGTCCGCATCGGGACCATGACCTTCGTCCCCTGGGATGCCCCCTACCACGACCACATCCGCACGACGTGGTACGACGCCTGGGGGCCGCACCTGATGCTCTACGACCTGAGCCATGGCCGGTGGGATCCGCCTGTCCTGCTCTGGCGGCCCGGCGAGCCGGCGCCGTCTCAGTCGGTGCCGCTGGCCGTCGTCCTGACCCGGGCGGTCCCGCGGCCGACGCTCTGCCCGACGACCGCGCGGACGTGCCTCGTCCTGCGGGTGCAGGACACCGAGCTGGTCCCGCGCCTCGCGGCCGTACGGCGCTACCGAACCGACTCCGGGCCCCCGCGCGGCTGACCGTGCGGCAAGGGATGGCCGATGACGCGTCGAGGCGCGGCGGGTTCGCCGGGGAGAGTGTCGGCGGGCCGGCCCTTCCGCAACGCGGCGGAGGCGTGGCGGCGGCACTCCAACGGCCGGGCAGCGGACGCCGGGGGCGCGGTCTCCGCCCCACCGGTTGGGTGGGGGGCTCAGCGGGCGGGCACCACGGCGAGCAAGCGGCGGCAGGCGTCGCGGACTATCGCCTGGTATCGGGCGGCTGGCAGGCAGGCGCTCAGGTACACCGCCTCGCACGCGGTCGCGACCGTCACGGCGTGCTGACGGGCGGCCGCGTGCCACACGTCGTGGAACAGCGCCACAGGGTCCGGGGGGCACCAGATCGCCGTGGTCGGTGACGCGGCGACGGGGCGCGCGGCGGCAACGCGGTGGATGTAGATCGCCAGGGCGTGGTGGGTGGCCTGCGAGATGTAGGCATCGCGCCGGTGGAGCACTGTCCGGGCGAAGACGCCGGCGGCGGTGCCGGCGACGCCGTCGCGGCGGGGGCTTGTTCCGAAGCACGCCCGGCAAAACCGTTCCTCCACGAGGGCTTCCAGCTGCGGCACCTCCGAGGGTGGTATCTCGTCCCGCACGGCGGCCAACAGGCCGGGCTGATCCGCCCAGCCCGGCGGGGGACTGAAGTGGCGCGCCTGGATCGCCTCCGCCGTCGCGACGAAGAGGCACACAATGCGCCGGGAACGATAGGGCGGCTGGGCGGCGTCGGGGCCGAACACCGTCCAGACGATCCCCTCGTCCACATGGGCATACACGGCACAGGGCCACCCCAAGGCGGCCGTGCACGCCGCTCGCCAGAGCTCGCGATCCGCCGCGGCCAGCAGTTCGGCCCGGTGAGCTGCCATGGTCTCTCCCCCCGTACGCCACACGAAACGCTTCCGGATCGGGTTCCGATGTCCCTCTGCGCGGGTGTCCCCGACGATCGACGGGAGACGGCGGCCGTCGCAGCGGATTGACGTTCCAGGTCCCGCCGAGGCGGACGGCCGGGGAGCCACGGGACACGAGTAGACGGCAGACGGTATACCGTCCACGGTACATCCTGTGCCGTTTGGCCGGGTCCCCGGCCGGGTTACGGCGCCGACCGTGCCAGGAGATGGAACGGTCTTCCGCGAAGACGCCGCAGAAGATCGTTCCCAAGAGGAGCCGCGATGGCGCGAGTGTATCGCCAAGCGCCGGAGGCGCCGGCGCGTCAAGCGTTCGAGGCCATGTGGGTGGAGAAGGCGGCTGCGGAGGACCGGGCATGGGCTGCCCGGGTGACGCCCCGGGTGCTCCCCTGGCTCCGTCCCGTCATCCTGCCGCTGGCCGGCTGGGTCCGTGCGACACGCTTGGCTCGTTACCAGGATCAGGGCCGTCGCGGGGAAGACCGCTGTGTGCGATGGATCCGGTGGGCTTTGCCCGGCGATTGGCTCTGCGTGCCTGACGTCGTCATCGCGGTCGGCACGCGCTGGGCGCAGATTGACCGGCTGTGTGTGGGCTGGCGGGGCGTTTATTTGGTGGAGTGCAAGACCTGGCGGGGCGCCGTGGGGGCGGTCGGGGACCACTGGTGGCGCTGGGAGGGCCCGCGCCGCGTCACCCTCGAGAGTCCGACGCGCCAGCATCAGCGACACCTGGCCCTGTTCGAGGCCTGGGCCCGTGCCCGAGGTTTAGCGGTGCCGGTGCAGGGCATCCTCGCGATCCTCGACGCGCAGCGTCTGGCGATTCGCGACGTGCCTTGGCCCGTGGTGACGTCTCCCTGGGGACTTGTTCGGCAGCTACGGGAGCAGGATCGGGGGGCCGCCGTGCTGTCGGCGGCCCTCCGGACGCCCTGGCTCCGGGCGTTGCCCGTGTGGGCCGGGGGAACGCCCCCGCGGCCGTCAGGGGCATCCCGACGTGCAGGGGGAGGGACCGGCTGGGCGACCCCCGGGCGGGCCAAGATCGGGTGGACCGTCGACAGTCCACCGTATACGGTGGACCGTGTGCTGCCCGGCGCCCGGGGGTGCATGGAAGCCAGCCTTGCAGCCGCGTCAGCGAACACGGGCGTGCGGCGGCCTGCGACGAGGAGCTGGCTGGTGGCGATGCCGTCGCGCGCCGACACGCGGGGGGCGGCCTTGACAGCGCGTGGCGGCACGGGCAGTCGGGGCGTTCGGTGGCGGCGGGGGGACGGTATGCAGGCCAGCGACAAGAACGCCGCCACCGTCCCCGCTCCCGGCGGGTGAGGCCGTCCTGTCCCGAGTAGCCTGCGGTTTGGGCCGTGGGCCGGTCACCACATTCGCCGTCTCTTCGCCCGGCGCCGAGTTCGCCACCGAATTCCTGAAGAGACTGGGTTCGGGATGACCCGGCAAGGTGGGCTGGGGAGGACCAGTTCGGCTGACGTTGTGTGCCATCCACATCCCGTGGGTCTCCTCGGCCCTGCCCTGACCGGGTCGTCTCAGGAAACGTTCGGGGAGGCCTTCTGGTCACCGCGCCCGGACCTTTTTCGGTACCTCGAGGGCCGCGCCGACGGCTTCCTCGATTCACGCGGGTCCCCGAGCTCATACCGCGGCGCAGTTGGGGCGCTGCTCGCCGTGCGGCTTATGGAGATCGGCCGCGGCCAACTTGGAAGGCGGTTTACGGTGGACGGCACACCGAAGACCGTAAACGGTCGTGCTCGCAGGGGTCAATAGGCCGCGCTACGGCAAACCGGCTGGGCGCGGTGGCCTTTCCTGTCACGAGCGACCCGGTTCTGCTTGCTGTAGGGAGCCTCCTCTCCTCCCTCATGAGATCTCGCGGGTTCCGGCCTGCGTGCGCTCATCCCGTGGCGTCCCAAACTGGTCCACCCGCTACGCCTACAGCCACAAGGCTTAGCGGGATCCGTGGACCACATCTGGCCCACCCTCTGCGCGGGGGCGCCGCGACGGGCCGCATCCCCCGCGAGGGATGGACCAGATCTGGCCCACTCCCCGCCCAAATGGCCCGCCAGCCCTTGGGCCCCAAGCGGTTCCGGGTGGTCCACCTGTTGGTCCACGGGGGGGTTCAGGAGGGATTGGGTGTGACAACTCCACCGGCGGCCGAGGCCGCGTGGATCTGGCGCCCCCGCCTGGTCTTGCGGCCCGAGGATCCGTTGACCACCTATTTGCACACCCTGCCCGACGCCGAACGGGGCCCGGCGCTCCTCGCCTTAGCGCGCCGGGGCCTGTTGGGGGCCGACGCCGCGCTGACGGCGGCGCTGGAGGCGCTGGCCGCCAGCCAGCGGGCGCTGGCGGCCCGGCTGGCGGCGGCCCCGTCGGGCTCGCCGCCCGAGCCGGGGCCGGCGCCGCCCCCAGCGGCCGATCCGGACCTGACCCCCGCGATGCGCGCCGACATGCGGGCGATGACGGACGCGTGGGTGGCGTCCTTGACGGCCCTCCCCCCGCGTCCGCCGGGGACGGCTCCCGGCTAATCCCCGCCGGCGGGTTTCCGTCTCTTATTCGCCGTCAATAATTCGCTGTCAATAATTCGCCGCCTATAATTGTCCGTCGATTATTCTCCGCCAATAATTATCCGTGACGCGACCGCCAAGCCGCGATCTCATGCGATTCTGAGTGGTATTTCTCTATAGTGACCCCCCAGTGGTTTGGCCCGTCTCCGTCCGGTGCTCCCCCAGGTGGTAGCACTGCCTGGGGGCTTCGGGGCGCGCGGCGACTGTTAGCGCCGGAATTAAAATGATCCAGATCGCCGGAATAAAATTGACCCACCCCTGACGAAATCCGACACCAATA
>JAIMBI010000015.1 GCA_023565505.1 Actinomycetes bacterium
CCGCCGCCGCCCCCGCCCGCGGCCCCCCCGCCGGCCGGGGCGCCGGCCGGGCGGCCCCCCCCCGCCGGGCGCCGGGGGGGCCGGGGGGCGCCGCCCGGGGGGGCGCCCGGCCCCGTGGGGCCGGCCGCCGGCAGGATGGCCTCGAGTCGGGTGGCCGCCGCCGTGGGCGAGGTCACCGCAGGCCCCGGGGGGGCGCCCCGCAGGTGCCAGCCCAGCCAGAACATGGCCCAGCCCAGGACGAGGCCCCATCCGAGGCGGCGGACCGTCTTCACCGTGGAGGTCCCCCTGTCACGGCCCGCTCTGGGAGTACGGCCCCCCGCGCCGGGCCGCACGCGCCGCCGCGAGGTCGATGGGCGGACGGGGCCGCCGCCTGCGGCCGCCGAGCGCGTCCTGCCGGACCCACTCGCGGAACGCCTGCACGAAGACGGCCCCGTACGCCACCAGCGCCCACGCCTTCATCAGGATCCCGGCGAGTCGCTGGTCGTTGAGCGGGTCGACGCCGACGGACCGGGTCGGCTCCACGTAGGGCGGGTAGAGCAGCACCGCGTTGAACGTCATGTAGGCGAAGAGCGGCGTCAACAGCAGACCGGCGATAAAGAGGTAGACCAACCGGAGACCGGGATGCAGTCGCTCGCCGCGGGCCGGGTTCAACACCGGCCACCACATCGTGACGGCCGCCAGCGTCAGGAGCACCCGGGTCGCCCAGGCCACCCCGGGGTCCCGGGCCGCCGCCGCCACGGGGGGCAGCCACAGGAGCGAGAACAGCACGTTGAAGACCAGCAGCGCGGCGATGGGATGCGTCATCGCCCGCCAGGCGCGGCCCAGCGGCCCCCGCCGCCAGGCGGCGACCCACGCGGCCGGGATCCCGGCCAGGCCCAGCGGCACCACCACGAGCGTGAGCACGACGTCCAACCCCATCCGCGCGCTCAGGAGGCGTCCGGCCGCCGGCCCGAGGGGTCCGGCGAAAGCGAGGCCGCCTGCCGCCATGGCGCCGTAGAACGCCAGCTTTTGCCCCCGCGCCTCGCCCGCCGACCCGTGGGGCTCAGTGCGGCCATGCAGCCGGGCATAGAGGGCCGCCCCCGCCACCCACGGCAGCACCGCCCACGGGTCGGTCGCCGTCCACCACGCCACGGCCGCCACCTCCCTGCCTCCGCGGAGCGGCTACTTGACCTTGGTCTTCAGGTAGAGGACCACCGCCTGCACCTGGTCCGGGGACAGCCCGAGGTTCGGCATCTTGGCCCCCGACCAGACCCCCGGCGGGTCCGCGATCCAGCTCGCCAACCAGTTGGGGTCGGTGGGCCGGCCGCCCGGCACCAGGTTCACCTGCCCGGCCATGACGGCGTTGAGGTCCGGTCCCACGTGCCCGCCCTGCCCGTTCACGACGTGGCAGGCGACGCACTGGGAGGCCACGATCTGCTGCCCCTCGGCCAGGAGCTGCGCCTGGGACAGCGGCTTCGTCGGCGCCACCCCCGGGGGGGTGTACGACGTCAGGACGTAACTGATCCCCCACCCGGCCACGATGGCGATGAAGGTGCCGTATCCGAAGAACAGGCTATAGACCCGGCGGCTCCCCCGAAGGTGCATGAACAGGAACGTCTGCAGCGCGACCTGGATGGCGGCCAGCACGACGATGATGAGGACGGCGTGCGCCCGGAGCGCCGTGTTGGTGAGCACGACGTAGAACGCCATGGCCGTCAGCACCAGGGAGATCACGCCGACGGCGACGTACATGCCGGTCGGGGAAGAGCCATGCGACGGGGCCTCCGCGTGCACCCGCTAGCCCACCTTTCCGAGAAGATACACGAGGCTGAAGATGACCACCCACACCACGTCCACGAAGTGCCAGTATAGGCCCAGCACCTGGGTCTTGGTGACCGCCTCCGCGCGGAACTCCGGGCGGTAGCTGTACACCAGCAGGGACACGAGCCAGAACACCCCGAAGAACACGTGGAGTCCGTGGAACCCGGTCAGGGTGAAGAACGCCGACCCGAACGGGCTGCTCTTGAGCGTCAGCCCGATGGAGTAGAAGTGCGTGAACTCCACCGCCTGGAACCCAAGGAAGCCCAGCCCCAGTACGGCCGTGACGACCAGCCAGCGCCGGAGCGCCGGCACGTTGCCCCGCTGGATCTGGGCGTACCCCAGCGCCATCGTCATGCTGCTGCTCAGCAGGATGATGGTGCCGAGGAACGTGAGCGGCAGGTCGAAGGCCTGCTGCGGCGTGATGCCGTGATTGGTCTGGGTGTGCAGCAGGAGGTAGGTGCCGATGAGCGAGGCGAAGAACACCGCCTCCGCCGACAACCACACCCAAAGCGCCAGGGTCGCGTTGTCCGGCGGTGCGGCCGCCACCACCTCCGGGACCCCGGTGGGCGCCTCCTTAACCATCCGCCCGCACCTCCTCCTCGGCCTCCTCGATCCGCACGTACTCACCCGGGTCGCGCTCGAACATCGACCGGTGCAGCACCACGGCCAACACCGCGAGGCCCAGGATCTCGAGCCACAGTTGCCGGAAGATGAACCCGTACCCCGTGGCCATGAGCGTCACAGCCAGGGCGAAGGGGACCATCGTGGGCTTCGGCAGGTGGATCATCCCCGGCGGCCCGTGGTGCTCCTCCTGGGCCGCGATCATCCGCCCGTTGCCGTGGTGCTTCTCCACCCACCAGGCGTCATGCCCCCGCACCACCGGGATGTGGGCGAAGTTGTAGGCCGGCGGCGGCGACGGGATGGACCACTCCAGCGTCCTGGCGTCCCACGGGTCGTTGGCGGCCTTAGCGCCGCGCCGGAGCGACTGCATCAGGTTGACCAGGAACACCACGATGCCCGCGGCGAGGATGAACACGCCGTCCGTGGCCACCTGGTTCCAGAAGGTGAACCCGAGGCCGGCCGGGTAGGTGAAGATGCGGCGCGGCATGCCCATCAGGCCGAGGAAGTGCATCGGGAAGAACGTCACGTTGAACCCGATGAACACCAGCCAGAAGTTCCACTTGCCCATCCGCTCGTCCAGGAGCCGCCCCGTGATCTTGGGGAACCAGTAGTAGATCCCGGCGAACAGGGCGAACAGCGATCCGCCGATGAGCACGTAGTGGAAGTGCGCCACGACGAAGTAGCTGTTGTTGAACTGCAGGTCCGCCGGCGCCAGCGCCAGCATCACCCCGCTCATCCCGCCCACGGTGAAGCAGAAGAGGAAGCCGACAGCCCACAGCATCGCCGTGGTGAACCGGATCCGCCCGCCCCACATAGTCGCGAGCCAGTTGAACACCTTGACCCCTGTGGGCACCGCGATGAGCATGGACGTCAGGGCGAAGATGGCGTTGACCCACGGGCCGTACCCCAGGGTGAACATGTGGTGCACCCACACCATGAAGGACAGGAACCCGATCGCCATCGTCGCCAGGACCATGCTGGCGTAGCCGAACAAGGGCTTCCGGGCGAAGACCGGAACCACCTCGGAGATGATCCCGAACGCGGGCAGGATGAGGATGTAGACCTCCGGGTGTCCGAAGATCCAGAAGAGGTTCGCCCAGAGCAGGGGGCTCGACCCCGAGCCGGCGTTGAAGAACTGCGCCCCGAAGAGCCGGTCGAACGTCTGCAGGAACAGGTTGACCGTCAGCGGCGGGAACGCGAAGAGGATCAGGATCATCGTGACGAAGGTCGTCCACACGAACATCGGCAGGCGCATGAAGCTCATGCCGGGCGCCCGCATGTTGACGATGGTCACGACGAAGTTGATGGCCGAGATGAGGGTGCCGATCCCCGCGATCTGCAAGCCGATGTCGTAGAAGTCGATGCCGACGCCCGGGTTGAACTGGGGCCCGCTGATGGGCTCGTAGTTGAACCAGCCCGCGTTGGGCGCCCCGCCGAGGAACCAGCTGGTGTTGAGCATCAGCCCGCCAACGAAGAAGAGCCAGAAGCTCAGGGCGTTGAGCCGCGGGAACGCGACGTCCCGCGCGCCGATCTGCAGCGGCACGACCGCGTTCACGAACCCGATGAGCAGCGGCATCACGCCGAGGAAGATCATCGTGGTGCCGTGCATCGTGAACAGCTCGTTGAACGCCGCGGCGCTCACCACGTGCTGGTCCGGCGCGGCCAGCTGCAGCCGCATGATGAAGGCCTCGACGCCGCCGACGAGGAAGAAGAACAGCCCCGCCGAGAGGTAGAGAATCGCGATCTTCTTGTGGTCCACGGCGGACAGCCAGCTGACCAGGAACCCCTGGCGCTCGGCCTGTCCGTAGGCCGCGTGGGTCAGTCGTTCCGAAGTGGTGGCCATCGGACTCCCCCCTCCATCTCCGCGCTCGCCAAAACCCCGCCCGTCGTCATCGGAGGCTCTCCAGGTAGGCGACGATGGCGCGGATCTCGTTCTCCGGCAGGTGCAGGTTCGGCATCAACGCGCCCGGCTTGACCGCCTGCGGATCGCGGATCCACGCGGCCAGGTTGGCGGGCGTGTTCGGCACCAGGTTGCCCGCGATCATCAACCGCCCCGTCAGGTCCGTCAGGTTGGGGCCGACCTGCCCCTCGAAGTTGGTCCCCGCGATGGTGTGACACCCGCTGCACCCGGCCTTCGCGAAGTCAATCATCCCCTGCTGCGCGAGGGCCGAGGTCGGCGTGCTCTGCGGATGCAGCATGGCCTGGGTCCACGCGGCGAACTGCTGCGGCGTCTGCGCGTCGATGACGAGCCGCATGTCCGCGTGCGCCGTCCCGCAGAACTCCGCGCACTGGCCGCGGTAGATGCCGGGCTGGTCGGCTTCGATCCACATGTAGTTGGTCTTGCCCGGGACCAGGTCGGTCTTGCCGCCGAGCCGCGGCACCCAGAAGGCGTGCAGCACGTCCGTCGAGGTCAGCTCGAGCAGGACCTTCTGGCCCACCGGGATGTGGATTTCGTTGGCCGTCGTGAGGTTGTTGTAGGTCGGATACTGCACCGACCACCAGAACTGGTGCCCCACGACCTTGATCGGCAGCGCGTTCTTGGTCGCCGGGGACGCGCTCAGGCTGAACGACTGCTTGACCGTCCCCACCGCCAGGAGCGCCAGCAGGAGGAACGGAACGATCGTCCACAAGAGTTCCAGGCGGTTGTCGCCCTCGGTCTGCGGAGGCAACCCCCTCTGGCCCGGCCGCTCCCGGAACCGGATGATGGCCAGCACCAGGACCGTGGCCACGACCAGGAAAATCTCAACCATGATCCAGAAACTCGAACCGATGAGCTGCAGCTGATCCTGGGCCACCGGACCCGCCGGCTGCACCATGGACTGCGGCCCTTCGAGGAACCCGCATCCCGTCAGGCCGACCGCCAAGAAGGTCGCCAGCGGGACCCACTTCCCGACGCGCCGCCACCGATTGGCCAACACTCACCGCCCCCACGGCCCACCACAGAGTGACGAGCACAGATAACAATTGCGTCCAAAATGACTACGAACCCCGGTAACCTTGGCCGTACCCTGAGTATTCTCGAAACGCGTCCGACACGTCCACCGGTTCGGGGTCGTCGGTTCCGGGAATCGCTTCAGGATGCGGCGCTCAAGGCCGGGCGCACACCAAGAATCGGGCGACACCGCTCGCCCAAGACACTGCCATCCTACCCCTCCGTCGGAGAGGCGGTCAAGGCGCCGCGGGCCGCTCGCCGGGGACTAGGAGGGACGCGGGCGCGCCACTACTCCGTGCTGGAGCCGTCCCCGCCGGGCCGCGGCGACGTCGAATCCTGCGGCCGTGACCAGGTCCCGGACCGCCTTTTCCGACAGGTAGTGCGGATCCGGCCAGTACTCCACTACGACCAGGCGCCCGTCCTCGCGGAGCACCCGCCGGACCTCCGCCAAAGCCCGCGTCCGTCCGGGAGGGGGTACCTCCCCCAGCACCGCGACCATCACCACGAGGTCCAGCGACCGGGAAGGCCACGGGAGGTCCCGCGCGTCGGCCACGTCGAGGCGGACCCGGGCCCCGTAGCCCTGCCGCCATAACCGCGCCGCGGTCGCCCTGACGGCGGCGGCCTGCCGGTCGACGCCCCACAGCCGTCCGTCCGGGCCCACGGCCGCGGCGAGCGCCGCCGCCACCACCCCGATCCCCGTGCCGACCTCCCCCACCCTGAGGCCGGTCACGGTGCCGGCCAGTTCCAGCACGAACCCCGGGGGAAACCAGGCCCGGCGCAAGGGATTCTCGAGGAACAGGCCCTCGAGCCAGAAGGGCATGGGGCCCGGCGCGAGCCGCCCCTGGACCCTCAGCGCGCCGAACCCGAACACCAGTGCCGCGACGATGCCCACGATCCACAACGCTGACCCGCTCCTGTCCCGGCCGCCGCGGGAGGATCCCGACCGTCAGATCCGTGCCCGCCCGGGACGGCCGCCGGGGAGGGATTCGACCTCCGGCGCCGGGATGCCTGCCGCCGGGCTGCGCCTCGGCCCGGGGACGCGCCCCTCCCGGACCGCATAAGATGATCGCGCCCGGTCCGGGACCCGTCCTTTGCGCGGCACCGCCGCGTGCTCCGCCGCGTCCGGCTCCGCCGCAGTCCCTCCGGCCCCGCCCGACCGCGCCGGTTCCGACAGGCTACCCCGGAGAACGAATATTTGCGTTGGAAGTCGAATCTCGTTGGGGTTTCGGTCCAAGGTTTGTACAATCGAAGGCGCGAGGACGTGGGACCGGCTTCTGCCGGCGCCCGCGCCGGAGAACCGGACGAGGAGGCTCGCCCGTGCGCCGTCGCCGTCGGCTGGCGTTCCGTGGATACGTCTTGCTGGCCTTCGTGGCATTCCTGCTCTTTTGGGGTTTCGGCCGTCGGGCGTCCCTCCCCCGGCCCGCGGGAGCCGCCCCCGCCCGCACGGTCCGGCAGTCGAGCGTCGCCCGGGTCCCCGCGCCCCCCCCGCCCGTGACATGGGTGGCCGACCGGCAGGATCCGCCGAGCCCGGTCCACGAACCCGACGGCATCCTGCTGGTCTACGGGCAGCCGACGCCGCTCTGGGCCCAGAACCCCGACGCCCCCGGCCCCATCGCCTCGACCACCAAGCTCATGACCGCCTACCTGGCCAGCCAGGCGCTGCCGCTGGACCAGGTGGTGACCATCAGCGACCAGGCGGCCGCGACCGGGGGATCGGAGATGTTCCTCAAGCCGGGGGACCGGTTCACCGTCCGCCAACTGCTGACCGGCATGGTCCTCCGGAGCGCCAACAACGCCGCCGTCGCGCTGGCCGAGGCCGCCTCCGGCTCGACGGCGGCGTTCGTGGCCGAGATGAACCGGACCGCCGCCGCGCTCGGCCTCCGAGCGACCCATTTCGCCGACCCCGACGGGCTCGACCCCGCCTCGGCCTCCTCGGCGGCGGACCTGGCCCGTATCGCCGAGCTCGACCTCGCCTCGCCGACCCTTCGCCGCATCTTCACCCTCAAGCAGACCTCGCTGCCCGAGAACCCCACGGTGGTCAACATCGACGGGATGGTCTGGCGGGACCCGACCTCGCTGGGCCTGAAAACCGGGTGGACCTCGGAGGCGGGCGCGTGCCTGGTGTTCGCCGCCACCCGCCCCGTCGACGGCGTGCCCGTGACCCTGGTGGGGGTGTTGCTCCACGGGCGGACCTTCCCCCAGGAATACCAGGACGCCGAGAACCTCCTCAACTGGGGCTACGCCGCTATCGGCCCCACGGTCGCGGCCTTGAAAGCCCGGGGGGCGCTCCCGGCGCTCACGCCCCCGGGCTAGATGCGGCTCTTGTTGATGCGGAGAAGCTGGCCCACCGTGACGAAGCGGTAACCCTGCCCCTTGAGGGCCGGGATGAGGGTGCGCACCGCGTCCACGGTCGCGGCGCTCGAGTTCGTGCCGTCGTGGAAGATCACAATGGCGCCGGGCCGCACGGTCTTCAGCACGAGGTCCGTCATCTGCTGGGCCGTGAACCGGTGCCGCCAGTCCTGCGGATCCACGGACCACCCCACCACCGTGTAGCCCAGGGATCCCAGCGTGGAGAGCGCGGTACGGTCCCACACGCCCGCCGGCAGCCGGTAGAGCGTGGGCGCCGGAGCCCCTGCGGTCTCGATCGCCTGGGCCCCCTGGCGGACCTCGTCCACGATGGCCGCCCGATCCAGACCCCGTAGACGCCGGTGCCGAAACCCGTGGTTGCCGATCTCCATCCCCGCCTGGACTTCCTGCGCGACCAACTCCGGATGCCGGACGACCTCCTGCCCGATCACGAAGAACGTAGCCGGCACCTTGTCGGCCCGGAGGATGCCCAGAATCTGGGGCGTCCACCGCGCCGTGGGTCCGTCGTCGAACGTGAACGCCACGACCTTCTCCGACGTCGGCACCTCGGTCACCACCCGCGCCGGGGCGGCCACCGCCGCGCCGACCCCCAGTCCCGCCCGGTACGCGCCCACGGCCAGCACGGCCGCCGCCAGGACGGCCATCATCCAGCGTCGCCGCGTGCCCCTCGCCTCCTTTCCCTCCCCGGGGGGCGCCGTCCCGCCCTCGGGGAGCGTCTGGCGGATGGGTATGACCGCGGCGGGAGCGGCATGCGGGCGGCACGGACATTTCGCCGGGTCCGGACGTATGGTAGCCCGGGACCTTCTTCGGCCGACGCGCCCCCGGGCGCGCCGGCGGACACCCTTGCACGAAAGGAGTGCCGCGATGTCCTCCGACACCCGCCTGACGGCGGCGGAGGTCGCCTACTGGGCCGACCGGCTCGACCAGGCGCCTCCGGAAACCATCGTCGCCTGGGCCTGGGACACCTTCGGCGACCGTCTGGCGCTGGCCTCGAGTTTCGGCGCCGAAGACATGTGCCTCATCGACATGCTGACGCGGGTGACCAAGACCCCCCGCGTCTTCTACCTGGACACGGGGGTCCTCTTCCCCGAGACGTACGCGCTCATCCACGAGACCGAGCAACGGTACGGTTTCCGGGCGGAACGCGTCCTGCCCCGGCTCACGCTCGAGGAGCAGGCCGAACGCTACGGCGACGGTCTGTGGGCGCGGGATCCCGACACCTGCTGCATGATCCGCAAGGTGGAACCGTTGACCCGCTACCTCGCCGGCGTCGAAGCCTGGATGACGGGCATCCGGCGGGACCAGACCCCCTTCCGGGCTAACGCCCGCGTGGTCGAGCGGGACGAGAAGTTCGGGGTGATCAAGGTCAACCCGCTGGCGCGGTGGCGTTGGGAGCAGGTGTGGGCCTACCTCCAGGCCCGGGGCGTACCCTACAACCCGCTCCACGACCAGGGGTATCCGTCCATCGGCTGCGCCCCGTGCACGCGGGCGGTCCGTCCCGGCGAGGACCCCCGCGCAGGCCGCTGGGCCGGGTTCGGCAAGACGGAGTGCGGCCTGCACAAGTAGGGCGGCCGCGTCACGACGCGGCGACCAGCTCCCGCAGGGCGGCGAGGGGAAACGGCTTGCGGAGCACCCTAAACGGCGGCAGGGCCTCCGAGAGACCGGTCGTCAGCACGATGCGCCCGGCCGGAAACCCCGCGGCGACCAGCTCGCCGGCCAGGGCGTAGCCGTCGCCGTCCCGAAGCTGGACGTCCAGCACCACCCAGTCGAACGGCGGGCCGGCCGCCATGGCGGCCAGGCACGCCGCCCGGCTGGTGGCCGCCACCACCTCCGCCGGCTTGAGACCCTCTTCCAACAGGGACAGAATCGCCGGTTCGTCGTCGACCACGAGGATCCGCACCGTCCCGTCTCCCCTCCGTCGGGTGCTCGCGGCAGGAGTGGCCGCGCCGCTGGCGAAACTCCCTTGTCGATGTCCGGCCGACGGGCGGATCCCGTCGCCGGCGACGAAGGAGGCGCCCCGATGAGCGGTCTTCCTCCCCTGACCATTCGCGCCGTCCGCGCAATTCCCCTTCGTTGCCCTCTTCCGCCGGATCGCCGGCCGGTGTCCGACTTCGGCCGTCAGGACCGGTTCGACACCCTGCTGGTCGCCGTGACGGCGGAGCAGGGTCTCACGGGGTTCGGCGAGGCGAAGGCGTCCGTGGGGTCCATGGCCGACCTGGAGTCGCTCGCGGCGGCGGTGGAGAAGACGCTGGCGCCCCTGCTCGTCGGCCGCGACGCGCGGGAGATCACCGGCCTGTGGGAGCTGATGTACGCCGGTCCGCGGGCCGGCTACGCCCTCCGCACCGGCCGGCCCATGCCCATGGCGGACCGCCGCGGCACGCGCGTCGCCGCCCTGGGCGGCATCGACATGGCGCTATGGGACCTCTACGGCCAATACGTGGGGCTGCCCGTCTTCCGCCTCCTGGGCGGGCCGGTGCGCACCCGCGTCCCGGTCTACGCGTCGGGCGGCTGGGCGGGGCCGGAGCGCATCGGCGAGGAGCTGGCCGCGTACCGCGCCTTCGGCGGGTTCGCCGCGTTCAAGATCCGCGTCGGGGTGATGGACGGCTCCCTCGGTCGCGCCGTGGCCCGGGTCGCCGCGGCCCGGGACGCGCTCGCGCCGGATGACGAGCTGTACGCCGACGCCCACGGGACCATGAGCGTCGCCGAGGCCAAAGCGTTCCTGGCAGCCACGGCGCCCTACCGCCTCGGCTTTTTCGAGGAGCCGACGCCCGTGGACGACCTGGAGGCCCTGCGCGAAGTGCGCGCCGTCGCCGCGGTCCCCGTCGCGGCGGGCGAGAGCGAGGCCACCCGGTTCGGCTTCCGCGACCTCATCCTGACCGGCGGGGTGGACATCGTGCAGCCCGACCCCGCCCTCTGCGGGGGGATCACCGAGACGGTGCGCATCGCCGCGCTGGCGGGTGCCCACCTCCGCGTCGTGGTCCCTCATCTGTGGGGTTCGGCGGTGCTCTTCGCCGCCGGTCTTCAGCTCGCGGCGGCGCTGCCCAACGTGGTGCGGCTGGAATACCCCATGGCGGGCCACCCCGCCTTCCACGACCTCCTCGAGACGCCCTTCGTCCCGGAGCAGGGCGAGGTGGCCGTGCCGGACCGCCCGGGGCTCGGGATCACCGTCCGGGAGGAGTTCGTGGAACGGTTCCGCACCGACGGCCGGCGCGGGATCCTCTGATGAACAGCACGGCCGGGACGGCTTCCGGCCACCACGGGAGTGAGGCAGTACGGAACCCATTCGGGTCCTCGATCACGGCTACGTCATCTGCCACGGGGTCTTCGGCAGCGATCTGACCGTGGTCAACGCGGCGCGGGCGTCCTACGGCGTCCGGCACACCACGTTCGACGAGCGGGACCGTCGCCTGCTGCGGTATCTCTGGGTCCACGGTCACACCTCGCCCTTCTACCACCCGAAGCTCCAGTTCGAGGTCTCGGCGCCGCTCATGGTGGCGCGCCAGTGGTGGAAGCACGTCGTCGACAGCGCCCACACGATGGAGACGCCGGCGTGGAACGAGCTGTCCCGCCGCTACACCGTGGCGGAGCCGACCTTCTACATCCCCGCCGAATGGCGACGGGCTTCGGCCACGAACAAGCAGGCCAGCGCCGAACCCCTCGACCCCGCCGCCAGCAGCCGGTGGGCGGATCGGCTGCGCGCCCACGTGGAGGCCGGGCTGGCCCTCTACCGGGAGGCGCTGGCGGACGGGATCGCCGCGGAGCAGGCCCGGGCGTTCCTGCCCGCCAACATCCAGTACACCACGTGGTACTGGACGGCCTCGCTCTACGCCGTCCTGCACTTTCTCCGGCTCCGGCAGCACGCCGACGCCCAGGTCGAGATCCAGGCGTACGCGCGGGCCATCGCGGGCATCGTCGCGGACGCGTTCCCCGAGACCTGGGCCGTCGTCCGCGAGCATCCGGAACCGGGCCGCTAGACGACGCCGCGGGCCCGGAGCGCCGCGCGCGCCGCGGCGTCGTACCCGAGTTCTTCCAGGATGGCATCCGTGTGCGCGCCCAGCGCCGGGATCGGGTCGAAGCGCCAGTCGTCCCCCACCAAGGTGATGGGAGGGACCAGTTCCTCGATGGGTCCCGCCTCGGAGGTCACGGAACGCCACCGCCCGCGGGCCTGGAGTTGGGGGTGGTCGAGCAGATCGTGGGGGGCGTTCAGTCGGCTCCACGCGATCTGGGCCTGTTCCAGGCGGGCGATGACCGCCTCGGTGTCGAGCCGGACGAACGCGGCGACGATGAGCGCCTCGAGGGCCTCCCGGTTCGCCACGCGCGCGGGCGGCGTCGCGAACCGCGGGTCGTCGGCCAGCTCCGGCCGCCCGAGGACCACGGCGGCGAACCGGGCCCACTCGCGGTCGTTCTGCAGGCCAACGTACAGAGTCGTTCCGTCGCCTACCGGAAACGGCCCGTACGGGGCGATGGTCGGATGCCGGGCGCCCGACCGCTCCGGGTCCCGCCCCTGATAGCGGGCCACCATGAGGGGGAACTGCAGCCATTCGGCCAGGGCCTCGAACATCGCGACCTCGACCTGGCGGCCCCGCCCGCTGCGCTCGCGTTCGAACAGCGCCGCCAGGATGCCGCTGAAGGCGTACATCCCCGCCGCCACGTCGGCCACGGGGAATCCCACCCGCGACGGCGTCTCGGGCGTGCCCGTGACGGCGATGAGCCCCGTCGCGGCCTGGATGAGGAGGTCGTACGCCTTCTTGTCCCGGTACGGGCCGTCCGGCCCGTAGCCCGTAATCCGGCACACCACCAGGCGAGGATAGCGCTCGACGAGCGTCGCCGGGCCGAACCCGAGCCGTTCCGCCGCACCGGGGATGAGATTCTGCACGAAGACGTCGGCGCGCTCCAGCAGGCGGTGGAGGATCGTCTGGCCTTCCGGCGCCTTGAGGTCCAAGGTGAGACTCTCCTTGGAGCGGTTGAGCCAGGCGAAGTGGCCGGACAGCCCCCGGGCGACGTGGTCGTAGTGCCGGGCGAAGTCGCCGGTGCCCGGCCGCTCGATTTTGATCACCCGGGCGCCGAGGTCGGCCAGCTGGCGCGTGGCGAGGGGTGCGGCGACCGCCTGTTCCGCGGCCACCACCAGGACGCCGGACAAGGGCAGCACAGGGGTCATCTCCTCCGGATGGCGCCGGCGCCCGGACCCCGAGGTCCGGCCGGCCCACAGTACTGGAACGCCGCCACGGATGGCTCTCGGCCCGGTCTCGGCGGCAAGACACGGCCCCGCCCGTCGCCTCCGTGCGCCTCGGGCGCGCCGGACCTCAGGCGGGACGCCCGTCGGGATCGCCGTGGGCCGGTGCCGCGCGAGCTGTCTCGGCCGGACCGTCCCGGCCCGCGCCCGGCCCGCCCTCCTGCGCGGCCAGCCAATCCCGGGCCCAGCGCCTCAGTTCGGCCTTCTGAATCTTCTCGCCGTTGGTGCCCGCCGCGGTGAGCGGAAACCGGTCGACCGGCAGCACCGCGCGGGGCACCTTGTACGAGGCGATGCGCGCCGCGAGGGCCGTACGGGCCGCCTCCCCGTCGAAACGGCCGGGATCGTCGACCTGCACGAACGCCACGGCCACCGTGCCCGACTCCGGATGTTCCACGCCCACGACCTGGGCCGCCCGGATGCCCGGCAGCGCCATGAGATGCTGCTCGATCTCCCCCGGATCCACCAGAAACCCGCCGAGCCGGAGCGAATCCTTGAGCCGGCTCAGGAAGACGAAGCTCCCGTCGGAACGGACATAGCCCAGGTCCCCCGTCCGGAACCACCCGTCTTCGGTGAAGGCCGCCCGGGTGGCCTCCGGCTGCCCCAGGTATTCCCGGAACAGCTCCGGCCCGCTCACCTCGAGTTCGCCCACCGTGTCGGGCGGCAGCGGCGTGCGGGTGTCGGGGTCGACGCACCGGACCGCGGTAGCGGGGTTAAAGACCCAGCCGCCCCCGAAGGCGCGCAACTCGACCGGGTCCTCCGGCCGCCAGGCCGCCAGGAGGGCCTGCGCCTCCGAGGACCCGTAGGGCTGGACCAGCTCGATGCCCACCCGATCGCGGTATTGCGCCAAAAGTTCCTGGGACCGGCCGAGAAAGCTGGCGAAGGCCCCGAACCGCAGTCCCTGCAGGGCGGCCGCGGCGCCGGGCACCTCGAGGAGGCGGAAGAACATCGTGTCGCTCCCCACCAGATCGGTCACGCCGCGGTCGCGAATGGCCGCCAGCGCGGCCTCGGGCTCGAACGCCGGCTGGAGCACCACGGTGCCCCCGGCCATGAGCATGGCCCACACGCTGTCGAACCCGAACACCCCGCAGAGGGGCAAGACGCCCAACAGCGTCCGTCCGGGACCGAAGCCCAGGCCCCGTCCCGCCGCCCGCGTCCGGAGCGTCACGCTCCGCTGGGGGTGCACGACCAGCTTGGGCCGGGCCGTGGTCCCCGAGGTGACGAACACCGCGAACGCCGCGTCTGCCGTCCCGCCCGACCCGGCGGCCCCGCTCGCCGCCGCGAGGTCTCCCCAGCCGAGCGTCGCCGGTCCTCCGCCGCCGTCTCCGATGGCCGCCACGTGGCTGGGCACCACGCCCGGGGCTTCCGCGCGCACGGTCGCGAGAATCCCGCCCAACCGGCCGTCCAGGAATTCCGCGTCGTAGACCAGGAGCTTCGGCCGGGCCGCGGCGAAGATGCCGTGGACCTCGTCGGTGCGGTAGCGCGGGTTGAGATGGACCAGCAGGCCGTCGAGGCGGGCCACCGCGAGTTCGAGCGCCAGGTACTCCCAGCGGTTCGGCAGCCACACCGCCACGGCGTCCCCCGGGCCGATGCCCAGGCGCTCGAGGCCCGTCGCCAGGCGGGCACCCGTGTCCGCCAATTGGGCGAAAGACAGGCGGTGCGCCCCGTCCACCACGGCCGTGGCGTCCGGCGCCGCCTGCGCCGTCTCCAGGAAGCCGGCGTAGAAGCCGGCGTCGTGTGCGCTCATCGCGTGCCTGGCCTCCTCTTCCGGGTGGTCGCGCCCGGCCCGGCGAACCGGCCTGACCTCCCTCCGGGCGCCGGCGCGTGCCGCCGCACCCCGGGTCGCGTCCGGCGGCCGCCCGTCCGGGACTTCAGTCGATCCCCAGGATGGCGGTGCACTGGCTGGAGAGCGTCCCGCCGTTGCCGTGCACCAACCCCACCCGCGCCCGGGCCAGCTGCCGGGCTCCCGCCTCGCCCCGGAGCTGCCGGACCGCCTCGATGATGGTGAAGATCCCGTACATCCCGGGATGACAGTACGACAACCCGCCGCCGTTGGTGTTGACCGGAAGCACTCCCCCCGGCCCGATCCGCCCCTCGGCCACGAACGGACCGCCCTCCCCCTTGGGGCAGAAGCCGAGGTCTTCCAGGAACAGGATGGTGTTGATGGTGAAGGCGTCGTACAGCTCGACGAAGTCGATGTCCGCCGGCCGGAGCCCCGCCTCGGCGAACGCCTGGGCCCCCGAGTAGCGCGCCGCCGTGGTCGTCAGATCCGGCATCCCCATGATGCCCCGGTGGGTGTGGGACTCCCCCGCGCCCAGGATCCGCACCGGCCGCCGGGGAAGGTCCCGGGCGCGCTCGCGCGTGGTCACGACGACCGCGCCGCCGCCGTCGGTCACCAGGCAGCAGTCCAGGAGGTGCAGCGGGTCCGCGATGAGCGGCGAGGCCAGGACGTCCTCCACCGTCAGCGGTCCCCGGTCGTGCATGAAGGCCTTGGGGTTCAGGAGCGCCCAGGCCCGGGCCTGGACCGCCACCGCCGCCAACTGCTCCGGCGTCGTGCCGAATTCCGCCATGTGCCGCCGCGCGGCCAGCGCGTACGCCCCAATGGGGTAGGGCAGCCCGTGGGGGATCTCGTAGGGCAGCGGCTCCGCCATCGTGACCAGGGCCCCGCCGTCACTCCTCTGGGTGCTGCCGTAGGCGATGAGGGCGACCTCGCAGGCGCCGCTTTCCACGGCGAGCTTGGCATGCCGGAGGTGCGCCACGAAGGACGATCCCCCGATGGTGGTGGAGTCCGTGTACCGCGGCACGATGCCCAGATACTCGCCCAGCGACACGGTCGGCATGTAGTAGTAGGCCGACGCCGCCAACAAGCCGTCGACCTCCCGCTTGTCCAGACCGGCGTCCGCCAAGGCCCGGATGGCGGCCTGGGCCATCAGGTCGAGGGGCGACAGGCCGGGGACCACCCCCAGGTCGGACTCCGCGACCCCGACGATGACGGCCTCGCGCGTACTCGGCACGGTTCGACCTCCCTTCGTCTTCCGCCGCGCCGCTCACGGCCCGGATTCCGGGCCGTCGGACGCGAGGCGGGCGAGGAGATGCTCGGACAGGGATCGCACGGGAAGATCCCAGCCGGCCTGCTTGAGCGTCTTCCGCCATTGGAGGGCGCAGCCGGGATTGTTCACCACCAGCACGGTCGGCTTGGCCCGGTAGAGCCCCTCGAGGCTCCGGGCGGCCACCCGGGCGGCCATCTCGGGCTCCAGCAGGCTGTACAGCCCGGCGGATCCGCAGCACCGGTCGCCGCCTTCCCACGGCACCAGGCGGTCCTCCGGGACCTCGGCCAAGAGGCGCCCGGGCAGCTCCCCGATGCGCTGCACATGGACCAGGTGGCACGAGTTCTGCAACGCCACCCGGTCCCCGCGCCCCCGCCAGCGAAGCGGCCGGGGCGCACCGGCCAGCGCCTCGGCGAGGTCCCGCACCCGGCCGGCGAACGCCGCGGCCCGTTCGCGCCAGGCCGGATCGTCGGCGAGGAGATGCCCGTACTCCTTGAGAAAGGCCCCGCAGCCGCCGGCATGATTGACCACGGGCCCGGAGGTCCCCTCGAAGGCGGCGACGTTCGCCCGGGCCAGATCCCGGGCGGCTTCGAGATCGCCCGCGTGGGCATGCAGGGCGCCGCAGCATCCCTGGCCGTCCGGCACGCCCACGCCGTAGCCGGCGCGGGCCAACAGCGCCACCGCCGCCCGGTTGGCGCTCCCGGTGACCACCTCGCCCACGCAGCCGAGGAAGTACTGCGCCGGCTCGCCCGTCCCGGCCGGCGCCGTGGGCGGTCCCGGATCCGGCGGGGCGGCCCCCAGCACCGCGCGGGCGGCGGGCGGGAGCAGCCAGCCGAGCCGCCGTCCGGCCGCCACGGCCCGGGCGAAGCGGCCCCGCCGCCGCACCAGCGCGAGCAGGGCCCGGGCGGCGGGCGGGGCGGTATAGCGCCGCGTCGTCTCGAACAGCGTCGCCCGCACGGCTTCGTAGACGCGGCCGTAGCGCACCCCGGACGGACAGGCGGACTCGCAGGCCCGGCAACCGAGGCAGAGGGCGAACGTCCGCGCGAGTTCCTCCCCCACCGGCATCTCCCCGGCGACGGCCGCCTCGGCCAGGGACAACCGTCCCCGCGGCGACAGGTATTCGTCGCCCGTGGCCAGGTACGTGGGGCAGGCGGGCAGACAGAAGCCGCACTTGTTGCAGTGGCTCAGCTCGTCGAGCACCGCCGCCGCCCGCGGCGGACGGAACCTCACGGCGCCTCACCGCCCGCCGCCCACGGGCGCCCTGCCTCCGGGCCCCGCGCGGCCGAACTCCCTCGCCAAACCCCCCGGGGATCGAAGGCGGCCGCGAGCCGCTCCCGGATCGCCGCCAGGGCCGGGGGGTCCTCCGGCCCGAAGGTCCACCCGTGCCCGTCGAGCCGCCGCCACGCCGTCGGGGCGAAGGGGGGCGGCCCGTCGCCGGCCCCCGATGCGAACCGCGTGATCCACCCGTCGCCGACCTGCACCACGAGCCGCCCGGTCGGCGCCGCGAGCCAGGCGGCGGCCGCCCACAGGTCGCGCGGCCGGACGGCGAACTGCTCGACCACGCCCGTCCCGGACCGCGCCGCGTCCCATCCTCGCGCCGCGGCCCGGGCCAGGGTGCCCAGGTAGGCGGCGGCCGCGTCGGGCTCCAGCCACTCGAGGGCGGGCAGGCCGCACGCCGCGGCCAGGCCATCCACGACCTCGCGGACGGCCGCGCCCTCCCAACCCTCCGCGAGCACGTCGACGCTCGGGCCGTCGTCGCCCAGACCGGCCTTCAACCAGAGTCCCTGGGGCCGCACCGGCGCGCGTACCACCTCCTCGAGCCACTGCGCCCACGATCCCGGGGGCAGGCCGGCAAGCGGCAGCCGACCCACCCGGACCGTCTCGGCACGCGGCCACAGCCGCAGCACGACCCGTTCGAGCACCCCGAACCGCCCGTGGCTCCCGACGAACAGCTTGGGCATGTCCAGCCCCGCGACGTTCTTGACCACCTTCCGGCCGTAGCGGTGCCGGCGTCCCAGACCGTCCACGACGGTCACGCCCAGGACCCAGTTCTTGAGGGGGCCGAACCCGAAGCGCCGGGGACCGTCGAAGACGCCCGCCACCAGGCCGCCCACGGTGCCGTCGCCCGTCCAGGGCTGGGCCGGGAACATGAGGCCCCCCTCGGCCAGCATGTGGTCGAGGCGGTCGAGCGTCATCCCGGCTTCGACCTCCACCGTGAGGTTGTCGGGATCCCAGTCCACCACCCGGTCGAGGGCCGTGAGCCGGCACACCGCGTCCACTCCGCGGGCCTCCGCGCTGTGGCGTCCCGCCCCCCGCACGGCGAGCGTCCGGCCCCCGGCCGCCGCCTCCCGCACCGCCACCGCGAGTTCGTCGCCGGTCGTGGGCTCGACCGTGGCGCACCCCCCGGACGGGATGTCGTGCCCGGCGTCCGCCCCGGTCGCGTCCGCGTCCAGCGGATAGACCGCCTTCCCCGGATTGAGCCGGCCGGCCGGGTCGAACGCCCCCTTGACCGCCCACATGCCGGCCAGCTCGGTCGGTCCGTACATGAGCGGCAGGGTCTCCAGCTTGTCCACCCCGATCCCGTGCTCCCCGGTGATGGACCCGTCGAGGGCCGCCGCCCGCTCGAGAATCTCCCGGTCGGCCGCCCGCATCCGCTCCCACTGCTCGGGGTCCTCGGGGTCGTACGGGATGAGGGGGTGGAGGTTGCCGTCGCCGGCGTGGGCCAAGGTGGCCAGGGGCAGGCGGTAGCGCTCCCGGACGGCGAGCACGAACTCCATCATCTCGGCGAGCAACGGGCGCGGCACGGTCACGTCCTGCACCCAGATGTGGGCTCCCAGC
The DNA here is from genome assembly GCA_023565505.1 of Actinomycetes bacterium. Classification (GTDB taxonomy): domain Bacteria; phylum Bacillota; class Sulfobacillia; order Sulfobacillales; family JAIMBI01; genus JAIMBI01. The sequence goes on from JAIMBI010000015.1 coordinate 18,836, forward strand.
CGCGCCACCGCCGCGTAGGCGGCGCGCCGGGCCGCCATCAGGCGGTCGGCGTGCGCGGCGTCCCGCGCCTGCTCGACGAAGACGGCTCCGGCCCGCGCCAGGACTCCCGCCGCGCGTTCGGCCTGGGCGCCGACGCTCCCGCGCGGCCCGTCCACCTCGACCAGGAGCACGGCGGCCGCCGCCTCGGGGTAGCCCGCGTCGATGAACGGCCGGACCGCATCCAGCGAGGCCCGGTCCAGCAGTTCCAGCGTCGACGGTACGATGCGCGCGGCGACCACCGCGGAGACCGCCCGCACCGCGGTGGTGAGGTCGGCGAACGCCGCCAGCAGGGTGGCGGTGGCCTCCGGCCGGGGCACCACGGTGAGTTCGAGCAAGGTCGCTACGGCGAGGACGCCCTCGGACCCGACGAGCAGGCCGCCCCAGTCCAGGGACCGCTCCCCGTCCAGGGACCCCGGGCACGTGACCACCGTGCCGTCCGCCAGCACCGCCTCCACGGCCCGGACGTAATGGGACGTGACGCCGTACTTCACGCAGTGGGGGCCGCCCGACCCCTCGCCCACGTTGCCGCCCAGGCTCGAGATGCGGTGACTGGCCGGGTCCGGCGGGAAGAAGAACCCGTGGGGGGCCAGGATGGCCTGCAACTCGGCGTTGGTCAGGCCCGGCTCGACCACCACCCGGCGGTTGGCCAGATCGATCTCCCGGACCGCCTTCATGCCGGCGAGCGACAGCACCACGCCCCCGACGACCGGGACGGTGCCGCCGCTGATGTTGCTCCCCGACCCCCGGGGGATGACCGGCACGCCGAACCGACCGGCGATGCGCAGGACGTCGACGACGTCCGCCGTGCTCGCCGCCAGGACCGCGGCGTGCGGGCGGTGCCGCTCGGTGGTGGCGTCGTAGGCGTAGGCGAGGAGGGCATGGTCGTTGATCACCGCGCGCCGTCCGAATCGCCCCCGGAGCGCCGCCCGCAGCCGGGTCACCGCCTCGTCGTCGAGCCGCGGACGGTACCGCTCCAGGAGGGGTCGCACGTGTGCCCCCCGGAGGGGGGAAAGCCGTTCGGCCACCCCATCGCCCCCTGTCCGTAGATGGGGCAAGATTCCCCACGGACGGCCGAAAATCCTGTCGCCCGGCGCCCCCGACCGCCCCGCCCCCGCCTGGTGTATCATCAGACCAGAACTGGCGGGACCTTCCGCCCCGTCCGGCCCAGGGATGGGTGACCCGTCCCGCGCATACGCTCTGGCGAGCGTCGTGGGGCAGGCGGCGTTCCAGCAGGCGGCGAAACGGAGACGGATGTTCGATGACGGAAGAACCGAAGCGGTCCCCGCACCCCGTCCGCGACTGGCCCCGGCCCGCGGAACCCGTCGACGTCCTCCTGGTGGGGGCCGGGTTCGGCGGCGGCCACAACCAGTCGGCCTGGGCGGTCCGCGAGGCGCTGGACCGGGTCTGGCCGGGCGTGCGGGCCCATGTCCTAGACTACCTCGACCTGTTCCCCGCTCTCGGGCCGGTCACCGCCAAGGGCTACGTCGCCATGACGAAGTACTGGCCGCGCGCCTACGGGTTCTTCCACGACCTGACGGGACAGTTCGCCCCCCATCCGGCCTGGCGGGGTGCCGTGGGGCAGGTCGGCGAGCGGGACTTCTGGGCGGTCCTGCAACGGTTCGACCCCGCCGTGCTGGTGCTCACCCATCCCCTCCCGGCGACCGTGGCGGCCGGATGGCGCCGGGCGGGGTTGAACGTACCGCCGACCATCCTGGTGGTCACCGACTACAGCGTCCACCCCCAGTGGGCCCAGCCCGGCCTGGACCACTACTGCGTGCCGAACCGCGAGGTCGCCGACACGCTGGTGCGCGCCGGCGTGGATCCCGGCCGCATCGAGCTCACGGGCATCCCCGTGCGCCAGGCGTTCTGGGACCCGCCCGCCCGGGACGCGGCACGGACCCGGTGGAACCTCCCCCCCTCCGACTCGGTGGTGCTGTTCCTGGGCAGCGCCCTCGGGGGGCTCGGCGGCGTCTCCGCCGCCTGCCGCCGGCTCGTCGTGGGTGTCCCCGACGCGCGCCTGGTGGTGGTCACCGGCCGGGACCGGCGGCTCAAGGCCCGGCTGGACCACTTCGCGGCGCGGGTGGGGACCGACCGGCTCCGGGTGCTGGGGTACGTCACGGACGTCGCGGGTCTCCTCGCCGCCGCGGACGTCCTCGTCACCAAGGCCGGCGGGCTCACGCTGTCGGAAGCCCTCGCCGTCGGGGTCGCCACGGTCATCTATCGGCCCATCCCCGGTCACGAGCAGGACAATGCGGCGTGGCTGGCGCGCCGGGACGCCGCGCTGGTCACGGACCGGGCCGAAGAGTTGGCCGCCGCGGTACGGTCCCTGGTCCACGACCCGACCCGGCGGGCGGCGCTGGCCGCGGCGGCCCGGGCCCTCGGGCGGCCGCGCGCGGCCCTGGCCGTCGCGGAGACGGTCCGGGCCTACGCGCCGCGCCGGACGGGCGTGAGCGGCTAGTCCCCCGCCGGGCGGGATCCACCGCCCCGGCACCCGGACAGAAGGAGGAAGCCATGAGCTGGTTGGTCGAACCCACGCCGGAACAGGCCGAGCTGGCGGACCGCTTCCGGGCGCTCCTGGCCGGGCCGGCGGTGCTGAAGGTCCCGGGGGCGCACGACGCCCTCGCCGCGCTGGCGGCCCGGCGGGCCGGCTTCCAGGCCCTGTATCTCTCCGGGGCGGCCTACGCGGCGAGCCGCGGGCTCCCGGACCTGGGCCTCCTGGAGTCCGCCGAGGTGGCGGAGCGGGCGCGGGACATCGTCCGCGCGACCGGCCTGCCCCTGCTCGTGGATGTGGACACGGGCTACGGCGGCGTGCTCAACGCCGTGCGGATGGCGCGCGAGATGGTGGAGGCCCGCGTGGCCGCGGTGCAGATCGAGGACCAGGCACTGCCCAAGAAGTGCGGGCACCTGAGCGGCAAGACCCTGGTCGCGCCGGAGGAGATGGCGGAGAAGATCCGGGCCCTCCGCGCCGTCGCCCCCACGCTGGTCGTCGTGGCGCGGACCGACGCCTACGCCGTGGAGGGGTTCGACGCCGCCGTGCGGCGCGCCCTGCTGTACCGCGAGGCGGGGGCGGCCGTCATCTTCCCCGAGGCCCTCCCGTCGGCCGAGGTCTTCCGCGCCTTCGCCGAGCGCGTCGGCGGCGTGCTCCTGGCCAACATGACGGAGTTCGGCCGCACGCCCTACCTCAGCGCGGACACCTTCCACGCCCTCGGCTACCGGGTGGTGATCTACCCCGCCTCCTCGCTGCGCGTGGCCGCCTACGCCTACGAGCGCCTGTACCGGACGCTCCAGGAGACCGGCACCCAGCGGGACCTCCTGGAGGTCATGCAGACGCGGGAAGACCTCTACGACCTGATCCGGTACTTCGCCTACGAGGACCTGGACCGGCACATCGCCCGCTCCGTCCTGCCCCCGGCGCCTACCAGCTGAGCTCCGCGCCGTGGGCGAAGAGCCACGCCTTGTGCCGCGCCCAGTCGGGCAGGATCTCCCCCACGGCGTTCCAGAAGGGCTTCTGGTGGTGCGGGAAGCGCAGGTGCACGAGTTCGTGCACCACGACGTAGTCCACCACGGCGAGCGGGGCCTGCACCAGCCGCCAGTTGAAGGCGATGAGCCCGTCGTCGCGGCAGTAGCCCCACCGCCGCGCGTACTCGTGGACCTTGAGCCGCCGGGGCGCCGAGCCGACCGTCGGGGCCCAGTGGGCCACCCGCTCGGGCAAAAGCCGCTCCGCCTGCACCCGATACCAGGCCACGAGGGCGGCCCGCACCGCCTCCGCCCGGCGGCCGGGGGCGAACCGCTCCGGCACGGTGACCCGCAGCCGACGTCCCTCGAGCACCACCCGCGTATCGCCCAGCAGGGCGGTGTCGACCACGAGGCCGAGCTCGCGTCCGACGAGCGCGAACGTCTCGCCCGTCACGAACCGGCGCGGCGGGGCCTTGGGCGCCGCCTCCAGGTGTTTCAGGATCCAGCGGGCGTGGGCGCGGATGAGCCCCTCCGCCCGGGACGGCTCGAACCCCTCGGGAACGAGCACGGTCACGGAGCCGCCCTGGATCTGGATGGCCGGGTGCCGCCGCCGCGGGCGGACGGCGACGGCGTAGGCGACGACGGTGTCGCCGATACGCGCGAGCGGCACGAAAGCCCCCCTCTCGCCGGAGATGTGCGGCAAGGCCGTTTGCCACCAGGATACGTCCGGCCCGCCGGCGCGAGAAGGCCGACACCCCCTCAGGACGTGGCCGGGCCGCCTCCCGGGGTCAGTTCCACCGCCGGGATGCTCCCCATCCGGCCGGCCCGGAAGTCCTCGATGGCCTGCACGATCTCCTCGTGGGTGTTCATGACGAACGGGCCGTAGTGGAAGATAGGCTCCCGGATGGGCTGGCCCCCGAGCACCAGCACGTCGAGGGCCTCGGCCGGGGCCGGCTGCCGCCGGTCGGCGGCCACGGACAGCGCCGCGCCGGCGCCGAACACCACCAGCTGGCCCTCCCCGAACGCCACGTGCGCCGGTCCGGCCGTGCCCCGCCCCGACAGGGCGTAGACCATGGCGTTGAAGTCGGGCCGCCAGGGCAGCACCAGCCGCGCGCCCGGGCTCAGCGTGACGTGGGCGTACGTGATGGGGGTCCAGGTCACCCCCGGTCCCCGGTGGCCGGCCAGCTCGCCCGCGATGAGGCGGATGACGGCTCCGCCGTCCGCGGAAGTCAGGAGGGCCACCCGGTTCCCCTCGATGGACTGGTACCGCGGCGGGGTCATCTTCAACCGCCGCGGCAGGTTGACCCACAGCTGGACGCCGTGGAAGAGTCCGCCGTGGCGCACCAGGTCCTCCGTCGGCATCTCGTCGTGCAGGATGCCCGCGCCGGCGGTCATCCACTGCGTGGCCCCGTCGGCGATGAGGCCCCCGCCGCCGTTGGAGTCCCGGTGCCGCATGGTCCCGTCGATCATGTACGTGACGGTCTCGAAGCCGCGGTGGGGATGCCACGGAGCCCCCTTGGCCTCGCCCGGCCCGTACTCGATGGCGCCCAGGTGATCCAGGAGCAGGAAGGGGTCCGTGTCCCGGAGGCTGACCTGCTGGCCCGGGAAGGGCCGGCGGACCGGAAACCCCGCCCCCTCCAGGAAGGTGGGCGCATGGACCACTTGGCGGACGGGACGCTCCGGCACCCCGGGATCCGGCTCCGGCACGCGCGGAAGCAGGAGAACGTTGTCGGGACGTACGGCTGGCATGGGCCCCTCCTTTCGCCACGGCGCCACAGGACGCGCTGCTGTCCCCCAAAAGGTTCCCAAACGGAACTTACTGTACGAGTGTACCGCCTTCGCCGGGACCGGGCAAGGCGCCCCTCGGCTACAGGATGCCCTCGCCGTCGGGTGTCCACCGAAGCCGCCCCGGGTCACGGACGACGCGGGCCAAGGCCTCGCGCACCGCAGGGTCGTCGGTCACCCAGCCGGACCAGCGCACGGTGTCGCCGTGGACGACTTCCGCCTCCCGATGCGCGATGCTCTCGAGGAGTCGTCGCCAAGCCGCCTCTTCGGCGTAACTGAGCGTCGCCGCCACCCGGGCCAGGGGTTGGAGCGGCACCAGGTCGGCGGCGTCCAGCACGGCCTGGGCGGCTTGGAAGAAGGCCCGCCACAGCCCCGGCCGGCCGAGTTTGATGCCGCCGAAGTAGCGGGCCACACCCAGGGCCGCCCGTTCGACACCGCGTTCCCGGAGCGCCGCCAGAAGGGGTGCCCCCGCCGTCCCGCCCGGCTCCCCGTCGTCGTCGCACGCCTCCTGGGCAGCCGACCATCGCACCGCCCACGGCCGATGGTCGGCCCGCGGGTGCTCTCGCCGGAGGCGGTCGCGCACCCCTTCGGCCGAAGGACTCTCGAGCGGCCAAAGCCACGCCACGAACCGCGAGCGCTGGACCACCCGCTCCGCCGTCGCCGGTGCCCGCGGGGCCCTCCGCCCCGGCGCGCCGGACCCGCCGGTCGTCAGTACACCACCACGCCGCGGGCCAACTCGCCCGCCTCCAGATCATGCAGCGCCTGGTTGATCTGCTCCGGGCGGTAGGTGCGGGTCACCAGCTCGTCCAACTTGAGGCGGCCCGTGCGGTAGAGATCGATGAGACGGGGGATGTCGACCCGGGGCCGGGCGCCCCCGTAGAAGGATCCCACGAGCATCTTCTCCTGAAACGGAATCTGCATCGCGGGCAGGGCGACCTCGCTGTCTGCCGGGGAGATGCCCACCACCACGGCCATGCCGCCCGGCTTGACCATGTCGTAGGCCTGGCGGATGGTCTCCGGCCGGCCGAGCACCTCGAAGGCGTAGTCCACCCCGAGGCCGCCGGTCAGGTCCCGCACCGCCTCGACGACGTTCTCCCGCCGCCCGTTGATCCCGTGCGTGGCGCCGAACCGTCGGGCCATCTCCAGTTTGGCGTCGAGGATGTCCACCGCGATGATCTGCCGGGCGCCGGCCAGAACCGCCCCCTGGACGACGTTCAAGCCCACGCCGCCGGCGCCGACCACGGCGACCGTCGCGCCCACGTGGACCCGGGCGGTGTTCATGACGGCCCCAACGCCGGTCATGACCCCGCAGCCCACCACCACCGCTCGCTCCAGCGGGACCTCCGCGGGGACGGGGATAGCGCAGGCCTCGGGGACGACGCCCATCTCGCCGAACGACGAGACGACCATGTGATGGACCGGCTGGTCCCCGATGCGGAACCGGGTCGATCCGTCGGGGAACGTGCCCCCCGTCAGCATCTTGATGCCCACGCGGCAGAGGTTGGGCCGGCCCACGGTGCAGTACTCGCACTGCCCGCAGCCGTAGATCCAGGACAGCACCACGTGGTCGCCGGGCTTGACCGTGGTGACGCCGGGACCCACTTCCTCGACGATGCCCGCCCCCTCGTGGCCGAGGATGATGGGCAGCGACGAGGGCCGCTCGCCCTGGATCCGGGTCAGGTCACTGTGGCAGACGCCGCTGGCCACGAAGCGCACCAGGACCTCCCCCGCTCGGGGCGGCAGGACCTCGACCTCCTCGATGACCAACGGCTGGCGGTATTCATGCAGGACGGCTGCTTTCACGACCAGGGCGCCCGGTCCGCCCGGGCGCCGCTCCCTCCCTTCGACCTCAACGCTCCGCGCCGAAACCTCCGTCGGATTCGCGACGCCGCGCGGACCTTCCTGCCGGCGCGGACCGGCCTCAGCCGGCGGCACGGAAGGCGCCCACCAACACCAGGGCCCCCTCGGGACCGCCGATGATCTGGTGGTCGACCCCTACGGGGAATTCCGCATGCTCCCCCTGCGCCAGGGTCCACTGGCTCTCGCCGACGCGCACCGCGGCCGACCCCTCGACCACGACGCACCACTCGTGCCGGTCCGGGTGGCGGTGCAGAGGAAAAGCCGTCGCGGGGGCGAAGCGGATGTACTTCACCGTTCCTTGCGGACGTTCCACCAGCATCCGTTGCACGATGCCCGCGACCGATCCCACCGGCTCCCAATGCGTCTCGTCCATGTCCGCACCTCCCCGGGAAGGCTGCATGCCGCGCCGGCCGCCAGCCCCGGCGGCCGGCCCGATGATTGTGGGATCCGCCGCACCCCGTCCCGCAGTGACGGGGATCACGATCCGGATGCGGCCGTCAGTCGACCTCCCCGGCGTGACCCGCGAGCGCTTCCGGGTCCGTCACCGTGATGCGTCCGTAACCGGACACCACCCATCCCCGCCGCGCGAAGGACGAGAGCACGCGCGTCACCGTCTCGCGCTTGACCCCCAGCATGTGCGCGACGTCCTCGTGCGTCAGCCCGATCTCCCGACCCGTCCGGCGCGCCAGGATGGCGAGCACAGTCGCCACCTGGGCCGCCACGGGCCGCCCGCGTGTGTCGGCGACCGTCTCCTGCACGTAGCGGAGGCGCTCCGCCAGGGCCCGACTCACCGCCTCGGCAAAGTCGGGCACGGTCCGGTGCAGGGCCAGAAACCGGCTCCGCTCCATCCACAGCAACACCGTGGGGGTGTCCAGCACGCGGGCCGAGGCCGGGTACCCGGATCCGTCCCACAGTCCCGCGATCCCGATGATGTCCCCCGGCTGCCACACGCCGGTCGTGAACACGTGTCCGTCCGGCCCGCTCCGCTCGACGGCGCAGCGTCCTTCGAGAATCACCCACAGTCCGGTGGTCGGTTCGCCCTGGGTGAACACGAAGTCGCCCGCCGTGTAGCGGCGCGTCACGCTGTGGCGTGCCAACACGTCCTCCGGCACCCGGCTCAAGAGTGGCACCTCGCGCGGTCGCATCGGACCTCCCCCGCGGTCGGGACGTCGCCTGAAATCCCCGAATCTGCGGAGGGGTTCGGCGCGCAGGCCGGAAGTCCTGCCCGTGGACATCGGACCAGGGGGTCCCGCCCGGCGCGCCGACTGCCCCGCCACGAGGCGGCCCTTCGGGCAGGCCTCATGATCCCCGCGCCCGGCGCCCTGGCCGGGGCGCCAGCCCCGCGCCGCCGCCGCCAGCCGTGCGCCCGCGCGGTCTCTCCCGCCGAGGCCCGTTCAGGCGGTCCGCCGGGCCCGGAGGGCCTCAAACCCGCGCAGGGCGACTCCCGCCGCCAAGGCGGCCAAGACCGCGGCTTCGGCCACCAGGCTCGCCACGACGATCCCGATCCGGTCGACGACCCCGCCCAGCACGAGGACCACCGGCGCCAGGCCCGCTCCGGCCGAAAGGGGGATCTCCCAGGCCCGGGGCCAGAGGCGCGGCACGTGGGGCGCCGTGTGGTCGCGACCGTGGCGGGACCAGTACACCCAGACGGCGAACGGCGCGATCTTCTGCAGGAATCCGGTCACGATCCCGGCCCACCAACCGTACGCCAGGCTCACGGCGCCGAGCACCCCGGCGCGCGCCCACCCCGTCGTCGCCGCCGCCGCCAGGAAGGCCCCGCCCACCGCGAGCCAGGCCGCCGCCGCGACCGCAAGCCCCGCCGCCGCCCCGGGCCGGCGGTTCCGCCGGCTCCGGACGACCGCCAGCACGTCGGCGAGGTACAGCCCCGCCGCGAGCGCCAGCGCCGTCGCCGCCGCGACCCCCAGCACCGCCCAGCCGGTCCAGGCGGCTGCCACGCCCAGGGCGACGCCCGTGTGCTGCAGGGCGAAGACGCCGGCGCTGTGCCGGGCCTCGACCGGGGCGGCGAGGAACATGGGATAGAGGCGGTAGGTGACCCCGTAGCTGACGAAGCTGAACCAGCCCGCCGCCCCGAGGAGCAGGTGGGTGAGTAGCGCCGGGCGGAAGGGGAGCCACGGCCGCCACCACGTCGACGCGAGCAGGAGCCCCAGCAACAGCACCAGGAGCAGATAACCCAGCCCCGACGCCACGAAGCGGGCCGGCACCAACTCGGACGCCGCCCGCCCCAGTCCCGGGGCGAGTTCGGCGACGAACCACAGAAGACCCCCCGCCACCCCCGCGGCTCCGACCCCCACCAGGAGGGGCCGGAGCGTCCCGAGGCCGGCCAGGAAGACCACGACGCCGCCGGTGTACAGCGCGTACTGGCCGGCCGCGCGGCGGGGCGGGACGACGCGGAGCCCCAGCACCACCGGGCCGAACTGGTACAGGGCCCCCATCATGGTCATGGTGAGGAACCCGAGCGTGAAGCTGTGCACGGCGACCAGGATCCCCGGCGCGCCCAGGGCCAGCGCCAAAAAGGCCGCGGCGGTCCGCGCCAGCTCGAGGGCTCCGAAGGCGCCGAACAGGCCGGCGGACACCCAGAACAGCAGGGGGACGACGAGGGCGGGAGCGCGTTCGGTGCGGGGTCGTCCCATCGTGCGAGCCATGCCGTCGTCCTCCCGCCCGCCGTTGTCGCATCCGCTACCGGACGGGATCGTGATCCGGGTCACGGTTCGTCGTGACCGAAAGGCCATCCTGTTCCCGGATGCGCGAGTCCCAAACGGAAGGAGTCGGTGACCGTGGTGCCGGAAGGGTCGGACGTGGCTCAAGCCGCCCGTCGTTACGTACCGACCATCAACATCGCGCAGTCCCCGCCGCTCGCCCTGCCGGCCGGCTTCTTCGGGCTCGGTTGGCTGGCGTTCGCGGCCGCCGCCCTCGGCCTGGTCCGCGTCGCGCCGTGGGTGGCGGCCGGCGACGTCGGCGCCTTGCCGGTCGTGGCCGTGGTGCACACCTTCACCCTGGGCTTCCTCGCGGCCACGATGGCGGGCGTTCTGGCCCAGTGGATCCCCGTGGTCTTCGACGTCCCGCCGGCGCCGGCGTGGCTGACCGCCGGCCAGCTCGGCGTGCTCGCCGCCGGCACCGCCGCCTGGATCGGCGGCCTCTGGACCGGAAACGGGGCGGGCATGCTGACGGGGAGAGCCCTCGACGCCGCCGCTCTGCTGGCCGTGGCCGTGGCGGCCGCCGACCGCATGCGCCGCTCCACCCGGCGCCCGGACACCATCTCCGCCGCCGTCGGCCTGGCGCTGGTCGGCATGACGGCCACCTGGATCGTCGGGGGGACGCTGGGCTGGTCCCTGTACACCGGCCGGCCGGACGCGGCGCGGCTCCTGCCGCTGCACGTCGCGACGGTGCTCGTGGGGTGGATCGGGTCGCTGGTGGTGGGCGTCGAGTTGAAGCTGGTGCCGATGTTCGCCATGGCCCGCACCGACGGCATCCGGGTGGCCTGGCCGCTGGGGGGCCTTTGGGCCGGCCTGGTGGCGGACTGGGCGGGCCTCGGCCGCCCGCCGCTCGCCACCGTGGCCGCCGGGCTGTGGCTTTTGGCGGCTGTCGCCGCCTTCGGCCAGATGGCCCGCATCATGGGCCGCGGGCAGGCCCCGTGGCGCGACGGCGTCCTCGCGGCCGTCCTGGTCGGCTGGGGCCTCGGCATGGCGGCCGCCGCCGCGGCGGTGGCGGGAGCCGGCGGGGCCGCGGTCGTGTTGGCGCTCGTGGCGGCGGCGGTCTTCATCACCGGGTACCAGACCCGGATCGTCCCCTTCGTCGTCGCGCGCAGCATCGGAGCCCGGGTGGGGATGCCCCCCGGCGCCACGTTCTTCCTCGCCCGCGCCCTCGGGTCGCCGCAAGGCCCCCTCGCCGCCGCAGGATTCGGCCTGGCCACCGCGGCCGCCCTGGTGACGGGTCTCGCGACCGCGCGCGCCGGCTGGGTCGCGGCGGCCGGCTGGCTCCTGCTCGCCTGGATCGCCGGCCACGCAGGCCAGGTGCTCCTGGCGTTGGTCCGCGGTCGACGGCGCCCGAGCGCCGCCCCGGAACTCCTGTCGCAGGTCACACGCCCGTCGCCCCCGTAGGGGCCGCCGTGGGCGTCCCTTCGGTCCCCTTCCGACCATCACGGACGGGGTAGAATGAAGCGGTGAGGTTCCGCGAGTCGCAGCCGAAGGGGGGAGACGCGGTCGTCGGTCGACGGCCGCGACACGATGTCCGTCAAAGCATTCCCGCCGCTCGCGCCGGGTTCCTACGTCATCCTGGCGACGCCCTTCGACGCCCATGAACGCCTGGATCCGGAGGGCATCGCGCGGCAGGTCGAATTCCACGCCAAGGTCGGGGCCCGCGGCGTGGTGGTCCTCGCCGTGATGGGCGAAGGGATCAAGGTCACCGAAGACGAACGGCGTCTGGCCGTGGAGGCGGCCGTGGCGGCCGCGCGCGGCAAGGTGCCGGTCATCGTCGGGGTCAACGCCCCGAGCTTCTGGCTGGTCCGCCGCCACACCGAACAGGCGGCCCGTCTGGGAGCCCAGGGGGTCCTCCTCGCTCCGGTCGCCGGGACCCCGCCCGCGGCGCTGACGGCCCTCTATCAGGGAGTAGCCGGTGAAGGCCTGCCCATCGTGCTGCAGGACTACCCCCCGGCGACGGGGGTCAACCTGTCGGTGGGGCAGATCGCACGGGTCGTCGAGGCGGTGCCGGCGGTCGTGGCGGTCAAGAACGAGGTGCCTCCCACAGGTCCCCGGACGCGCGAACTCAAGGCCGCGCTGCCCCGGCCCGTCACGATCCTGGGCGGGTTGGGCGGCCTGAGCCTCTTGGACGAGCTGGACGCGGGGGCCGACGGAACCATGACCGGCTTCGCCTTCTCCGAGGTGCTGGTCGCCGTCTGCGAGGAGCACCGCCGCGGCAACCGGGAGCGCGCCCGCGAATTGTACGAGGCGTTCCTCCCGTGGCTGGTGTTCGAGTCCACGCCCGGCGTCGGACTGGGGATCCGCAAGGAGTTCCTGCGCTGGCGCGGCCTGCTGCGGCACGCGACCCTGCGGGCTCCCGCGCCGGCGCTGGACGAGCCGACGAGGAAGCGCACCGAGGAACTGTTCCGGGAATACCACGAGCGGGCGTCCCGGGCCGGACTCATCGCCGCCGCAAGCCGTCCGACTCCGTAGCCGGCGCTGGTTCGCATCCGCCCCGAAGACCGCGGCCCGCCTGCCCGCGCGGGCGGGCCGTCACTCCGACCGGTCCTCGACCCGCACTGCGTAATGACCCGTCTTGGCGTAGACACTCCCACGAAACACGGTGCGCCGGCCGACGACGGCGCGGACCGGCTCGGAGACACGCTGGCCCAAAAGCACCGTCGATCCCCGCTGCAACTGCGCGACCTGATGCAACATGAGCGTCGTCGATCCCAGGACCACCTTGACGCGTACGGGGAGTCTCGTAATCCGCTCCGTCAGGCCACCCGCTTCCGGGCCCGTCAAGGCGTCTCACCCCCCTCCTCGGCCTGTTCCTCGCGGCTGCGCGCCAGCTCCCGCTCGATCCGCCGGAGCACCTTGGCCAAGCGCGTCTCGGCGGCGAGCGGGTACGGCTCCTCGAACCGCACGCCCGCCGCCGGACGGCCCTCCGACTCGGCCTGCCGCATCACGCGGACCCGGAGGGTAAGGGGCGCGAGCCCGTCGCGCAAGTCGAGCACCAGCCGGGCCGGCGTCCCGGGCGGCGCGGTCCAGCCGACGATGAGACACCCGCCGACGGAGAGGTCGGCCACCTGGATGGGCGTCGGCTTCGGATCGCTGTGGCGATCCACCCGCCCCTCCAATCGCACCGGAAGCCGGTGCGCCTCCCGCCGTTCCATCTGGACCTGCCCGCCTTCCGCCACCGTCCTCACCTAGCCTGTACCGCACCCCTGAGGCGGTATCCGTAGACGATCTCGTCGACCAGCCGACCATCCTGATCCATCAGTTGTTCGGGGATCCGCGCGTCCTGGCGAAACCCCACCTGCTCGAACAGGCGCCGGCTCCCCGCGTTGTTCGCCCACACCGACGCCCGGAGCCGGACCCACCCGAGCTTTTGCCCTTCGTCGACCAGCCGCTTCAACAAGCGTGTCCCGATTCCCTGCCCGCGGAACGCGGCGTCCACCGCGACGGCCACCGTCCCGACGTGGCGCATGGTGGAGGCCAACCCGGCCACCGCATGGGCGTAACCCACCACTCGGGACGGCGCCTCAGCCGAAGCGGCCACCACGACGACGATCCGGGTCTCGCCAGGACGCAGGAGGACGCGCAAGTGCTCCACCGACGGGCTAATGCCGACGGCGCCCAGAAAGGGCGACTCGCGCGACACCGCGCTCAGCAGGGTCGCGATGCCCTCCGCGTCCTCCGGTAGACCGCGCCGGACGCGGACGGCGAGGCCCGCGTCCCGCGACGCCACCCTGGACGACTCGGCATCCCGTTCGCCCACCGCGCCCCCCACCCTTGGCGACACGTGCCCGCCTCTCACGTCCTCAGGGCGTACAGCTCCATCTGAGCCTTGTACCGGTAAGGAATCTCGTAGAGCACGACGTCGAACCCTGTGTCTTCCAGCAGTTGCGTCAGGCGGCCGCGCGTGAAGTTGTGATGGTGTTCGATCTCGATCCAATACGGATTGGCCTGCCTCTTGTCCATGATCCGCCAGCTTGAACTGTCCGCGTTGGGTAATGAGACGACCAGCACCCCACCCGGGGGGAGCAAGGTTCGTGCCCGCTCCAGCGCCTCCACGGGCCAGGGCAGATGCTCCAACACGTCCATCATGCTGATGACCAGCGGCTGCTCGTCGATCGTTCCGGTGACGAAGTCGGCGACCACCGCACGGTACCCCAGTCCTTGAAGGATCTCGACCGTCTGACGCCGCGCGTCGACCCCGACGGCCCGGAATCCGAACTCCTCCGCGGCCATCACCAGAGCCCCGTCACCGCAGCCCACGTCCAGCCACGTCGGCACGGGGTCCATGCGCAACACGCTCCGGTAGCCGCCGACGAGCGCCACGACGTTGGCGACGACGCTCTTCCAGACTTGGCGCTTCTGGTCCGGGTCGCCGCCGGCGACCTGAAAGGCATGGGTGCGGGCGAACACCTCCGCCAGTCCGGCTTCCGTCCAATAGTGCCGCGTGTAGACGTGCCCGCATCGCCCGCAGCGCATCCAGGTGAGGTCTGGCGGCAAGGGTTCGTGCCAGAGAGGATGCTGCCGACAATCGACGGTACTCAGGACGCGACCTTCGCCGCCACAGAGGGGACAGGCGCCATAGGCTTCACGCAAGCGCGGCAGGACTTCCACCTCCCGACCAGGGGGCACACCCGACCGGTCACCTGTCTAAACGGCGGCCGGCTCCGGCAGGGGTACGACGGCCGACAGCGCCTGCAGGCCGACAGCCGCCAACGCGTGTTCGTCCGCATTGAGACCCTGGCCCGCCCACTGCCGGAGCGCGGCCGCGTAGGCCGGCTCTTCCTCGGCCAATGCCTGCTCGAACGCCGCGGCATGACCCTGCTGCCACTCGGCCATCGCCCGGAGCCGACGCACCAGCGGCTGGCTCGGATGGTCCGCGGGGATGGCGGCCAGGATGTCCAAGGCCAGATCCGGTCGGGCCTGCTGCAGGGCGACACCGGCTGCCCACGGTAGCGCCCCCGGATCTCCGCGACGGTGTGCCTCTCCGCTGGCCGCCAGGCACACGTCGAAAGCCCTCCGCCGCAGGGAGCTGGCTGCCAGGGCGACGAGATAGGTGGTCGGAAGAGTCCCGAAGAGTCCCGCCCACTCCGCCTTCGGGATCGCCGCGGCCAGGACGGTGCCGGCGTCCGCCAGGGCTTGGCGGTCCGGATACCGGACAGCGGCCCGGACCAGGAGGTTCCGGGCATCGCCGGCACGACCCACGGCGACCAGCGCCTGGACGGCTCCCGCGTAACTCAGCACCACGCGGTCGAACGAGAGATACTCCTGCAAGTCGGGCGCCCCTTCCAGGCACGCCAAGGCTTCCAGGAACCGACCCGCCGCGGGGCCCCACTCCCGGCGGGCATAATGCGCCAAGCCCAAGAAGAAGGGAAGATCCGAGTTGGGAAAGGGGACGTGCGGACGCAGGCGGCCGGCATACTCGAAGATCGCGTCGCAGTCGCCCATCAGGTAGAAGACCTCGGCCGCGTAGGAGAACACCACGGACGCGAACGGCTCGGGAGGCCGACCGCCGTTCAACGTCAAGTAGAGGTCGATGGCCCGCCGATAGTCCTCCGCCGCGTCGGCAAACCGACCCTCGCGCTGGTATTCCCGACCGTGCTGCAGATAGAGGTAGACGCGATGGGGATCATTCGGTTCCGTCGCGTCCAAAAGCCGTTCCAAGAGACGCCGGTTGCGCGCCGTCTTGCCTTTCCGTCCGACGACTTCCCGGGTGAAGCCGACATGCAGGACCTGGAAGGCACTCGCGACGATCCGGCCCGTCAGGGTGGGCACGATCTGTTCGTGAATCGGGTACACGTACCGGTGTTCGGGACGATTCCGGAATCCCCGGATGGTCCGCGACTTGTCCAGGATGTCGGGAGCTTCCACCGACATGAGGTTCGTCTGGTACAGCGAGAAGGCGGCGATGCTCGGGTCCCGGTCCCACCGCGCGATGGCCCGGCGCACTTCCTTCGCCTTGCCCTCTTCGAACCATTCGTCGGCGTCCAGGACCACGATCCACCGTCCTCGGGCCCGCTCGAGGACGGCGTTGCGCGCGGCGGCGAAGTCGTCCGTCCACGGTAGGTCGAAGACGATGGCCCCGGCAGCCCGGGCGACCCGCGGCGTGTCGTCACGGGATCCGGTGTCGGCCACCCACACTTCATCGGCCAAACCGCGTACGGATCGAATCGACCGCCCGATGAACTCCTCTTCGTCGCGTGCGATCATGCAGACACTGACGAGGGGTCGACGATCCTTCGTGCCCACCGCTGATCCCCCCACCCCCTTCTTGGCCCCGGTCGACCAGTCGTACCACTTATCCTCCCGGACCACCCGCCGACGACGTCGACGACGTGCCGCTGCCCGTGCCACCACCCATGGCGGTGAACTGCGCCTGCAGCGACTGCTGTAACGAGGCTTCCTTCAGCAGGCTGCTCAGGGCGGCCATGAACTGGGCCTCCGCCGACTGCTGCTCCAGCTGGACCAGTTGCTGCAGGGACTGCTGTTGGTCCGTCAGCATCTGTTCCTGATTGGCGATGCCCTGCTGGGCGGACCCGATGATCCCGGAGCCGGGCGTCAGAAAGGATTCGAGATACTGCTGAAGCTGGCCGATGATGCCTCCTCCCCCGTTGGGGCCTCCGACGAGGAGCTGCTGCACCGCCTGGGGGTCCTGCTGCATCGCCTGGGTCAAGGTGGAGGTGTTCAGGTTCAACTGGAGACCCTGGGATTGCGACCAGGAAACGGACAATCCCAAGTCCGTCAGCGACTGGTAGCCCACCGGCAGGGCTTGGTCGACCTGCGTCAGCATCTGTGTCAGCTGCTGGCCCAGTCCGATGAGGGACGCCTGCCCCTCGAGCACGCCGCCCTTGCCGGTGAGCTGGCCGATGGTCTTCAGCGCCGACTGGAGGTCGGAGACCAACTGTCCCAGCGGACCGGTCGCGGCACTCGGATTCTGGGAGACGGTGACCGACGCCGAGGTTCCCGGGGCACTGACCCCGGTGAGGGTCAGCGTCGTGTCCGGGCCCAGGGCGTTCTGGACCGTATTGGACGGGCTTTGATTCGGAATGCCGTCCACCGTGTACTGGGCCTGCTGGTAGCTTTGCACCTGGCTGAAGTTCTCGGTGCCCGACGTATTGGTGATCTGGATGTAGAAGTCGGCGGGCGCCTGGACCACGAGCGTATAGCCGTTCGTGCCGTTGATCGTGGCGGGGATGACGCTCCACGACAACCCTGAGAGCTGGGAGATGCCGGCGGTGGCGTTGGTGATGTCCTGCCCCAGCGTCTGCAGGGTATCGGTGGCGGAAAAGTTGAAGCTGGCCAGTTGCTGCTGGACCCGCGTGCCGTTCTGGTTGACGTAGACGCCGATGTCGACGGTGCCCGACACGCCCAGCGGAGCCGAGGCGCCGGACACCGCCGGCGTGTAATCATATACCGCCGGCTGCATGAGGCTCTGCACCGCCACCGAATAGGTGCCCGCCTGCGCGGTGGGGCCGGCTGTGGCCGTCACCACGGAAGGGTTGCTCGACTGAGCTTGCATGGCGGTGTAGAGCGTGGGAGAGGACAGAGTCTGAAGGTCCTGCTGCAGCGTGCTGAGGGCGCTCTGGACCTGCGACCAGGCTTGGCTCTGCTGGCTCAGGGCGCTCTGCTGCTGCGCGAGGTTTTGCAGGGGCACTTCCTGCTCGAGGATCGACAGCTGCACCAACTGCGCCAAGGCCTGGAGATTGACCCCCGGCAACAGGTTCTGCAGCAGTTGCGGCTGCTGCAAAAGCCCCTGCAGGGTGTTTCCACTGGAGCCGCCGATTCCGGTCAGTCCCGACCCGGGCGTAAGCATCATGTCGACCACCGACCTTCCAACGACGTCCCGACCAAGTCCGCGGCCCGACTCCACATCGACTCCATCGCCAACGCCCCGTCCTGGGCCTGCCGCAGCCGTTCGGCGTCGTTGTACAGGTTGGCCTCCATCAGGAGGCGGTTAAGCCGCGCATGCTCGGCATGGACGGCGGGGGCGACGGCCGGCAACAGGTCGTCCCGGAAGGCGGCGTCCAGCCACCCTATGAACTCCTGCGCGCGGACCAAGGCGTTGTGGCGCGTCTCGATGTCGCCGCGGTCGATTGCCGCGAGGGCCTCATGGATGAGCTTCAGGATCCCCCGCCACACGAGGGCCGGATACCGATGCCGCGGTTCCGTCTCCGTCGCGATATGCCGATATAGTTCCGGCATCATGGTTCAATCCCGCCTTCCCTTCCGCCTGGATTCCGACCAGGACGGCGGAGCCCGGCCAACGCGACCGGGCTCCGCCCTCCACCATGGTGTGCGGTCAAGGCTACGGAAGCAGCTTCAGCAACGCGGCCGGGAGCTGGTCGGCTTGGGCCAGCACGCCGACGTCGGCCTGCACCAGCACCTGCTGCTGCATGAACTGCGCCGTCACCAGCGGCATGTTGGCGTCCAGGTACCCGGCATTCGCCTGCTGGAGGTTGGTCGCCTCCGTGTTGGCGTTGTTCTGGGCGAAAGTCAACCGATTGATGTTGGCCCCGATGTTGGCGCGCTGATTGTTCACGTTCTGGATGGCTTGGTCGATGATGTTGAGGGCCTCGGCCGCTGATGCCTGCGTCGTGATGTTCAAGCCGGACCCAACGTAGGCGTAGTTGGCGGGCGACAGCGTGCCGTTCGGCGCGGGGCTGGCCGCTTGCCCGTTCTGACCGACCTGGAACACAAGCTGGAACGGACCGGCGCCGTTGTACGCGATGCCCGTAGCCGGCGTGGCCTGGGTACCCACGGATGTCAGTGCCGAAGCACCCGAGTACACAATGCTGCTCAGGGAGAAGCTCACCACTTGCCCGTTGGCGCTTTGCCCCGACGTCGTGTTGCCGACGATGATGGTTCCGCTGAGCTGCTGATAGCCCGACACGGTCACCAACGACCCGATAGCGGTTCCTGTTGTAGCCGCGCCGGCAAAGAGCTGGAACGACGCCTGAGCCGGGTTGAGCTGGACCGAAGCCGAATCCCCGGCGTTTACGGTTGTCGAGCTGGCGGCCAGACTGTATGACAGCGTGCTGTTGGATACGGTGTCCGTGAAGGTCAGGGTCGTCGCGCTGGCGATGGTCTGCGAGGACAAGGCAAATGTGCCGGTCGTCGAGAAGCCATCCGATCCGGTGATGGTGTAATACGCCGTACTCGCGCTGACCGAGTTAATCGTGAGCGTGTAAGTCGTGGTGCCGGCCCCATTGTAGGTCCCCGTGACGCCGCTCGTCACGAGTTCAGAGCTCCCAGTCGCCCCGCTAAAGTAGGCCTGCGACTCCTTCATGACGGCTACGTTGTACTGGCTCCCGTTCTGGAGGCCGGATCCCAAGGTCAGCGTAGTGGGATTGATGTACGCCGTGTTCGTGCTCACAGTCGCCGAGAAACCTGCCACCTGAAGCGAGACAGCGTCCATCGGGCCGATGCTCAGCGTGAGCGCCTGTCCCTCGTTCGCCCCGATCTGCACCGCCTGGTTCTGGAAGCCACCTGCGAGCAGATTGATGTTGTTGAACTGGGTGGTGTTGGCGATGTTGGTGATCTCCTGCGCGTACTGGTCCATTTCCTTCTGCAGGTCCTGGAGGTCGGCCGGGTTGTTGGTCCCCGTGGCCGCCTCGCTGGCCAGCGCGCGCATCGATTGGAGGATGCTGTCGATGTTGGCGAGGGCCCCGTCGGCCGTCTGGAGCAGGGAGACCGCGTTCTGGGCGTTTTGCGAAGCTTGGTTGAGCCCGCTGATCTGACTCTGCATCAGCTGGCTTATGGCCAAGCCCGCCGGGTCCGACGCCGCCGACGTGATCCGGTTGCCTGTGGCCAGCTCCTGGATCACGTTGTTCTCCTGCGTCATCGTGTTACTGAGCGCTTGGATCGTGTCCAGGGCGGACATGTTGGTATTGAGGTACATACCTGCCTCCCTCTGGAACGCCTTGCTTCCAGCAGGCTTTCCGTCCCGTATATCGAGCGCTCCGGTCCCCGACGTGCTTGACCGACACCGTTACGGTCCGTACCGCCCCAAGTAGGTCGCCAAGCTAGGCAAGATGACGTTGGACGCACTTTGGAGCACAGCCTGGTACGTCGCCTCCTGGTTCGCCAGGTCGGCGACGACGTTGGGGATCTTGGCGCTTTCCAGTGACGCACGCGTGGACTGCAAGGCGGTGGCCTGCGTGGAAAGGGCCGCCTGAGCCGCCTCGATGCGCTGCATGTCGGTCCCGAAGGCCGCGTGCGCACCGACCAAGTTGGCCTGGGCCTGCTGGACCAAGCCGGCCGCCGCGCTGGCGATCTCTCCCCACGTCGGCCCCGTGAAGGAGACCACGCCTCCCGAGAAGTCGGACAGGGGAATCGGGATGTCGGCTACCTCCACGTTACCGGCCGACGTGGGGATCTCGAACACCGCCGTGATGCTGGTCGGCGGGCCGGGAGGAGCACCAGCCGGCGGCGAGGCTGTGATGGTCGTGGGCGGGCTCGTCGTGGTATAGCTGGTGGTCGTGGTATAGGTCGACGACCCGTAGTTGAACTGAATGTTGACCGTGTAGGTCTGCCCGACCTGGGGTGCCTGCAGAGCCGTGATGACACCCTGCAAGGCGGCCAACAGATCGCCCACCGGGCCGCCGTTGGGCGTGGTGTTGGCAGCCATGTTCTGGGGCACGCTGAGCTCCGAGCCGACGTTCACCATCATGGCGGGGCCGCCGACAAGCATTCCCGGGGAACTGGGCGACCAGGGAGGCTGGCCGCTGTCGCCGCCGAATAGGTAGATGTCCCCGACCTTGGTGTTCGCCAGTTGGCCCACCGATTGCTGAATCTGCTGCAACTCCTGGATGACGGCGCCCCGGCCGGCCGTCCCTGTCGGCCCCACCGCGGAGAGCGCCGTCGCATAGGCATTGGTGGCCGCCTGCTCGATCTGGGTCAGCGCCTGGTCCGTGGCCTGGGCGATCGCCAACGCCGAACCTGCCACGTTCTGCCAAGCCGTGACCTGACTCTGGACCTGCTGCGTGAGCAAGTCCTGGGTGACGGCCGCGGGGTTGTCGGACGGTTGTGTCAAGACCTTACCGGTCGCGATCTCCGTCTGGTCCTGCAAGATCTGGTTCGTCACCTGATCCAGATTCCGCAGGATCTGCTGCGAAGGCATCAATGCGGTGATGCGTACGTCCATCGACCCTCCCGCCCCGCTTGAGCTACTGCACCGAATCGAGGAGCGCCGCCACCATGGCCTGCAGGGTGGCCATGGTCTTGGCCAGCGCCTGGTAAGTCTGGGATGCAAACGAGATGTGAACGACTTCCTCGTTGATGCTGACCCCGCTGACCGCCTCCCGCGCCTGCTCCGCCTGCGCCGCCACCGCCTTGAGCGTCGTGTCCACCTGCTGCGCGGATTGGACCTGCGACCCGATCGCCGCGATGATCTGCTGATACTGGGCCAGCGGACCGCTGGGGTCCGAGCCGACCAGAGCCATCTGCGCCGCGTTGGAGCCGTCGTTGGGATTAGGCGTCGCGGCCGCCGCGACCAGCGACGGCGTGTTGACGAGCGTCGGATTGACCACGAGGTTGGCCGCCGTGTAGGGTCCCGTAGCGGACAATGTCCCGCCCACGTCGGCCTCGAAAAACGGGGTGTTGGTCTGCTGCGTCATCACCCCGGTGGTCGGGTCGGGCGCATAGCCGCCCGTCTGCAGAGGGTTGATGGCCGCCGCCAGACCGGCCGCCACCTGGTCCAACTGGTTCAACCAGGACCCGCTGTAACTGGACAGGCCGTCCCCGGACAGAAGCCCGGACGAACCCACCAGGGCCAGGAGTCCCCCCACCGTCCCCCATTGCCCGGATCCCCAGGCCGGCGTAACGGGACTCCCGCCCGGTCCCGTGACCTGCACCGTCGGCGGCGGACCCGCCGCCACGCTCAGCGTCGAGGCCACCGTGCCGTCGACCAGCATGGTCCCGTCGGGGAGCGTCACCTGAATCGTCGTGACCGGCTGCCCCTCAGGATTGCGAATCGGCTGTCCCGAGGCGTCGGTCAGGTTCACCACCTGGACGGTCGCCCCGAGGTCCTTGGCGAGCTGGTCCAACAACCCGGACCGCTGGTCCAAGAGCGCGTTGGGGTTCTCCCCCGCGATCTCGAGCTGCTGGATTTGCCCGTCGAGCTGGGCGACCTGCCCCAGGATGGTGTTGTCGCTGGCCACGGTGTCGGCCAGCTGGGTCATCACGTTCGTCTGGGCCTGACTCAACCCCGCGGCCACCGTGTGGAAGGCCTGGACCAGCGTCTGGGCCGCCCCCACGACCGCGGCCTTGGCCCCGATGTTGGAGGGATCCTGGCTCAGCGCCGTCAGGTTGTTGAAGAACTGCTCCATCAACGCCGCGATGCCGTTCGACGACGGCTCCTGGAAGATCGTCTGGGCGTTTTGCAGGGCGGTGGCCACCGTCGCGGCATACGCGCTCGCGGCCTCGGCCTGTCGGGCCGTGGCCGAAAGATACGCGGGGGCCTGGCGCTCCACGCCGGTGATGTCGACGCCGCCGCCGAACGCGCCGGGGCCCACCAAGCCCGCGGCCATAGGGACAGGAGATCCCAGCAACGGCGCCTGGTCGACGGTTTCGACGGCATAGTGGGGATTCGACGCGTTGGCGATGTTCTGGCCGGCCACGTCGGTCTGGGCTTGGGCCGCCGTCATGCCGGTCAGGATGATGTTCAGGGTGTCGAGGGGACCCACGCTCACGAGGACTGCACTCCTTCGCGGCGGCGGGCCGACGAGCCGGACTACAGGTCGAGGACCGTCCCGGGAGGGACGTCGTGGCGCTGGAAGAGGCTCAACACACTCTGGGTGGTGCGCGCCCGCGCGTCCGCGACAAGTCCGAGCTCCATGGTCACCTCCGCCATCTCTTTCAGGATCGCCCGAAGCGAGGTCTTCAGCGCCCCGTCGGTCTCCTGCCAGTCGAGGGGCAAGGCCGCGGCCGCGCGCACCAGCGTCTCGATCCGGCTCACCGCCTCGCGCACGTCGCCGGGATCCGGCTTGAGCAGGCGTTCCTTCAACTCCTTGACCGCCGCCAAGGCTTCGGCCCACGCGGCCACCGCCCGGGCCACCTGCGCCTCGGCTTGACTCCGCTCCCCCGTCATCCCCGGATCACCCTCTCCTGGATCAGTGCCTGGGCCAACGCCTTGAGGTCCACGGGGGCGGTCGAGTCGGTCAGGAACGCCTGGAGCGCCTGAAGCCGTGCCGCTTCGGGATCGGTCGCCCCTGGGGCGGCCTGGGGCTTCGAGGTACGTTGGGCCTTCTCGGACGATCGGGTGGAGGCTACGGCCTCGACCCGCCCCACCTCGCCGGGTCCGTCGATACCGCGCAGAGCCGCCATGATCACTCCCCCGTTTCCAAGATGGGTATCGTACCAAATCGCCTCGGCCGTGCGGGGCTGCCACACCGCTTCACGGCACGTTGCCGCTACTCGGATTCTTCGAGCCACTGCGTCAGGAGCGCCGCCACCTCCTGCGGCGCCTGGGTCGAGATGTCACTCAGCTGCTGCAGGAGCTGCCGCGTGCGCGGCATCTCCGGCGGGGGCCCTTCCGCGACGGCCGGGGCCGGTACGGGTTCGGCGACCGCCGCCGGCTGCTTCCGCCGCCGGCCGAGGAACCCGACCAAAAGCCCGCCGACCACGACGACCGCGGCCGCCGCGCCGTAGAGCACGGGGCGCGGCAGCGCGAGGAGCCCCGTCGGCGCGGGCGGCACCGGCACCAGCTGGAAGGGCGCCGACGACACGACGATGCGGGACGCGGCCTGACCCGGAGGGATCCCGAGCGCCCCCGCCACCAGCTGCCGGATGGTGTTCGCCTGACCGGGCGTGAGCGCCAGCACCTTGCGGTTGAAGACCACCGACGCCGTGATGCCCGTGATCACCACCGGCGGCCCCACGGTCGTCCGCACGACGGTCCCCACCGCGTACTGCGTCTGGTTGCTCGTGCTCGAGCTGCTCGAGGTGCCGCCCGTCCCCGCCGGATACGTCGGCACGTTGCCGCTGAGTCCCGCCGGGATGGTCGGACTACCCGTCCCGTTGCTCGACTGCGACTGCTGCGACACCGACGTGGGCTGGCCCGGCTGGGGGATGGTCTGCGTCGTGGTGACGTGCTGCGGCTGGATCTGCACCGCCACGGCGACCTCGAGGTTGTTGGGCCCGACCATGGGGCCCAGAAGTTGCCGGAGCTTGGCCTCCCCCTGCGCGTCGAGCGCCGCCTCCTCGGCGAACATGCCCGCCGGAGTGTTGACGTTGGGCGGCGAGGTGTTGGACAACACCGCCCCGGCCTGGTCGACCACGGTCACCCCGCTCGGGTCCAGGCCCGGCACCGCGTGCGACACCAGCGCGATGATCCCCTGCACCTCCGCCGGCGTGGGCGTCGCGCCGCCGGCCATGTTGAGATAGACCGCCGCCTTCGCCCCGCCGGGGGTGGGCGCCGCCCACACGCTCTGGGGCGGCACCGCGATCTGCACCGTCGCCGACTGGACGCCCTGGAACCCGGCGATGGTCGCGGCCAAGTCCTGCTCCAGGATCCCGAGCTGGGCCGCCGAGAACTGCTCCGGCGTCATGCCGGCCCCCGCCAACCCGGTCAGGTTCTGGTAGCCGACCTGCCCGGTGGCGGGAAGGTTCTGCATCGCCAGATCGACGCGGGCCTGGTCCGCCTGCGCGGTCGGGACCAGCACCGTGGTCCCCCCGTCCGCGAGACGGTATGGGATCTTGAGCGTGTTGAGCGCCTGGGTCACCTGCCCGGCCGCCGCAGGACTCAGGTTGGTGAGGATCGGCGTGTACGGCGTCCGGCCCAGCAGCACCACGGCCGCTACGACCGCGAGCAGTCCGGAGACGCCCAGGGTCAGGAACAGCCGCCGCCGGTCCGGGGCCAGCGCCTGCCAGCGCTCCACCCAGGGCTGCAACACGTTGCGCACCCGCTACGCCCCCTGCAGGATCTTGAACGCCGCCTGGGTGGTGTTCTCCGCCACCGACAGCGCCGACACGTTGGCGTCGAAGCTCTGGCTCGCCGCCACCAGATCCGTCATCTCGGTCACGGGGTTGACGTTGGGCATCATCACGTACCCCTGGGCGTCGGCGAGGGGCGATCCCGGGTCGTACACCGGCCGGAGCGGCGACGGGTCGGGGACGATGGCCGCCACGTGCACGCCGAGCGCGGACCCCAGACTGGCCGCGAAGCTCTGCCCCGTGCCCGGGGCCAGGATCACCTCCTGGCGCC
The DNA here is from genome assembly GCA_023565505.1 of Actinomycetes bacterium. Lineage (GTDB taxonomy): Bacteria > Bacillota > Sulfobacillia > Sulfobacillales > JAIMBI01 > JAIMBI01. Next base: position 43,892 of record JAIMBI010000015.1, read on the forward strand.
GGTACGGCCCCCCGGCGGGCGTGACCGTCGTCTCCGCGTTGGCCAGGTTCTCGGCGATGACGTTCATCCAGAGTTGGTTGGCCGTCAGCCCGCTGCCGAGGATGTCGTACGCCGTAAAGGCACCCAACGGGTTCATCTCACGTCTCACCTCGCTTCGAATGGGGGGCGGAACGAGTCGTCGGCGGGGGTCCCGCCCCGCTCGCCGGCTCGTCGGCCAACTCCGCCCGGAGCGCCGCGAGCGCCCGGCCGCGGAGCCGGCGCACCCAGGACGCCTCGAGGCCCAGCGCCTTCGCGATCTCCTCCGTGGTGTAGCCCCCGACGTAGACCGCATAGAGGATCCGCTGCTCCCGGTCCGGCAGCTTCCGGAGCGCCGCCTCCAGGGACGCGGCGAGCGTCACCTGCTCCTCCACCGGAAAACCGGCGGCCTCCCACGCGTCGCCGTCGAGGGGGACGGGGCTGGTGGCCTGCGCCTCCAGGCGGAACAGTTCCTCGAGCTTGGCCGGCGTCAGGCCCAAGGCCGCCGCGAGCTCCCCGTCGGTGGGGGCGCGCCCGTGTTCGGCCTCGAGCCGCCGCCAGGCCGCCCGGAGGGCCTGGAGCCGCTGCCACTGGCGGTGGTCGAGCGGGCTCTGGCGCCGGATGGCGTCCAACAGCCGCTGCCGGACGGTCACCAGGATGTACCGGTGGAGGTCCGCCCGGGCCGGGTCGTAGCGCAAGAGCGCCTCCCACAGCGCCACATGCGCGGCGCTCACCAGCTCGTCGGAGTCGGACAGGCCGTAGGTGTCGGCCATCCGGACCGCGAGCCGCTCCACCTTGGGCAGGTAGGCCGCCGCGATGCTCTCCAGGTTGGTCGCGCCCTCCATGGCGTAGGTCGCGCGCGCTTGCTCCTCGTTCATACGTCGACCGTCTCCACGTGGTAGGTCGCCAGCGGATCAATCTCCGCCAGCGACAGCACCGGGAAACCGGGCAGGTACAGTTCCAACAGCCGGGCGAAGAACGGTCGGAGCTTCGGGGGCACTAGGAGCGCCGCCGCCTTGGACCGCGCCTGCACCCGCTTGAGCGCGCCGACCAGGGACTGGAGCAGCTTCGGCTCCATGTCGAGGCCCGGCTCGGGCACCGTCCGGATGGCCTGCTCCGCCGCCGCCAGAAGATTCTTGGCCAGCGTGACCAGATCGAGCTGGCCGTCCGGCGCGATGCGCCGCCGAATCACCGGCGCCAAGGCCTGACGCACGCGCTCGGTGAGCACCAGCACGTCCTGCCCCGCGCTCGGGGCGGCGTCGGCGAGAGCCTCCACGATGGTCACCCCGTCCTGGATGCTCACGTTCTCCCGCACCAGGTTCTGCAGCACCGCGTGCACCGTCGTGAGGGACAACAGGCCCGGCACCAGCTCGTCGACGGCGGCCCGGTCGACCTGCCGCACCCGGTCGAGGAGCGCCTGCGCCGCCTGGCGGTCGAACAGCAGGTAGGCCCGCTGGACCAGGGCGTGCCGGAAGTGCGCCGCCACCACCGCGGCGGCCGGCGTCGTGAGGTGTCCCTGGGCGGACAGTCGCGACACCTCGGAGGCCGGCACCCACAGCACCGGCAGGTTGTACACGGGATCCGTGCCGCTCACCGCCCCCGGAACGGACGGCAGCGGGTTGGCGATGAGCAGCTCCCGGTCGGGGAACACCGTCCCCTCGGCCACGACCAGCGACCGCACGTAGCAGCGGTAGCCGTTGGGCGGCAGCGACAGGTCGTCCCGGATCCGCGGCGTCGGCAGGGCGAAGCCGAGTTCCCGGGCCACCGACTCCGTGACGGCGGACAGCCGTTGGGCGAGTTCGCCGCCCTGGGCCGGATCCGCGAGTTTCACCAGCCCGTAGCCGACCGTGACCGACAAGGGATCTGGCAAGGCGTCCGCCGGCCGCGGCGTCTCGCGGGCGGCGGGCTTGGGCGGGGGCGGAGGCGCGGGCCGGTTGCGGACGCGCCACCCGACGTAGGCCAACAGCCCCGCCAGGATGAACACCACCGGCGTGACCGGCAGGAAGATCCCCAACAGCGCCAGGAACGCCGCCACCGCCCAGAGCGGCTCCGCCTTGAACCCCAGCTGCTGCACCAGGATGTCCGACAGGGCCCGCTGGTGGTGCCCGCTCCGGGTGACCAGCACGCCGGCGGCGGTGGACAGGAGGAAGGCGGGAAGCTGACTGATGAGGGCGTTGCCGATGGCCAGCGTGGTGTAGGTGGCGACGGCTTGGCCGAACGCCAAGTGCTCGCTCGCCATCCCCACCACCAACCCCGCGACCACGTTGACCAGCAGGATCACGAGCGTGGCGACGGCGTCGCCGCGCACGTACTTGGTCGCGCCGTCCATCGCGCCGTAGAAGTCCGCCTCCCGCCCGATGCGCTCGCGGCGCGCCTTGGCCTCCGCGTCCGTGATGGCCCCGGCGTGGAGATCCGCGTCGATGGCCATCTGCTTGCCCGCCATGGCGTCGAGCGTGAATCGCGCCGCCACCTCCGCCACCCGCTCGGCGCCCCGGGTGATGACCAGGAACTGGACGACGAACAGCAGGAGGAACACCAGCACGCCGACGACGAGGTTCTGGCCCACGACGAAGCCGCCGAAGGCGGCCACCACCGTGCCGGCGTTGGCCGAGAGCAGGATGGAGCGGGCCGCGGAGACGTCCAGCGCGATGCGCAGCAAGGTCGTGAGGAGCAAGAGCGCCGGGAATCCGGAGAAGTCGAGCGGCTCCTGGGTCTGGAGCGCGACGACCGTCACCACCAAGCTCAGGGACAGGTTGAACAGGAACAGCACGTCGAGGACCGGCGGCGGCAGGGGGATGACCAGCATCCCGACCGCCAGCACCACGACCAGCGGACCGACCTGTCCGAAGAGCGCCCTCACGCGCGACCCTCCCTCGCCGCATCCGGGGCTTGCCGCGGCCGGTAGCCGTACACCCGGTGCAGGTAGGCCAAGACCTCCGCCACCGCGCGGTACAGGCGCCCGGGGATGACGTCACCCTCCCGGACCGAGTGGTAGAGATCCCGGGCCAACGGCGGCGACTCGACCACCGGCACCTGGTATGCCCAGGCGAGTTCCCGGATCCGCCGGGCCCGCTCCTCCCGCCCCTTGGCCACCACGATGGGTGCGTCCTGGTGCCACGGCTCGTAGGCCAGCGCCACCGCGTAGTGCGTGGGGTTGGCCACCACCACGTCGGCCCGCTTCATGGCCGCCCGAAGCCGCGTGGTGTAGAACGTCCGCCGGAGCTCGGCCCACCGCCGCCGCACCAGGGGATCCCCCTCGCCGGCCTTGAGGTCCTCCCGGAACTCCTCCGGCGTCATGCGGAGGTCCCGCTCGTACCGCACCCGGGCCGCCGCGCCCCCCACGGCCAGCAGCAACAGGCCGACACCGCCCGCGGCGGCCATCAGGGCGGGGACGGCGGCGCCCGCCGGTCCGAGGTCCGGTCCCAGGACCGGGGCCAACGACACGCGGGGCAGGACCGCCGTCGCCGTCCACGCCGCCACGGCCCCCACCAGCGCCGTGCCGAGCAGGAGGAGCAACCCCTGCCCCAAGGCCTGGCGGGAGAAGAGTCGTCCGAACCCGGTGAGAGGATTCAACGCGACCAGGCGCACCGGCCAGAACCAGACCACGCCCTGCACCAGGAACAGGGCCAGCAGGACGGCGAGCGGCCCCACGGCGAGCGGCCGGACCACGGCCAGCAGATCCGCGGGGTCGGGAGGGCGGAAGGCGAGGCCGGCCGCCACCAGGGCCAGCAGGGAGCCCCGCGCCTGCCAGAGCAGGGCGCCGACCACGGGCAGCGCGGCCAGCGACGCCCCCGGCCCCACCACGGGGCTCCGCGGCACGCGTCCCTGCTCGCGGAAGCGGCGGCGCTGCTGCGGCGTGGGCGGCAAAGTCCGCCGGGAACGGTCGTCGGTGGCCATCCGTCACGCCCCCCACGCCGCGGCACCGAGTCCCGCCCAGGCCTGCTCCACCGTGGTCAAGAGCGTCCCCACGGCGGCCCCGAGCCCGGGCAGGGCCGCGACCAGCATCGCCACGCCGAGCCCCATCACCACGGGAAACTGCACCGACAGCACCTGGGCCTGGGGCAGGACGCGGGCCAGGACCCCCGTCACCAGACTCAGGGCCAGGGTGGCGAGGGCGAAGGGCAGGGCGATGCCCACCCCGTCCATCAGCACCGTGGCGGCGAAGGTCGCCAACCCCGAGAACCAGTGCCCGTCGGCCGCCAGCACGCGTCCGAGCGGCCACGTGGCGAACGACCGCCACAGCACCGCGACCAGCCACGTCAACCCGCCGGCCTCGAGGAACAGGGCCGGCACCAGGGCGCCGAACAGCGACGCCACCAGGGACGTGGGCACGCCCAGGGGATTGAGGGTCTGGACGAACGCCCAGCCGTAGGACGCGTCGAGCACCGCCCCGAGGGCGACGAGGCTCTCGGCCGCGAAGAAGGCGACGAGCGCGACCAGGGCCCCCAGCAGCAGGTTGCTCGCGTACGCGAGCACCAGGGTTCCGCCGGCCGGCAGCGTGCCGACGTGGGCCAGGGAGCCGCCGGCAAGGGCGACCACCAGTGCGAAGGCCGGGCGCACCAGGGTGGGCAGACGCCCGAGGGCCCCGAACGGGGCCACGGCGACCACCGGGAGGACCCGTGCTAGGGCGAGCGTCACCGGAATCCAGGGAAACGTCACGACCATCAGCCGCCGCCCCCCGTCCAGAGCCGGGTGGTGTACTGGGCCAACAGCGTGAGCATCCAGGGGCTCGCCAACCACAGCACCACCGCCGCCGCCACCAGCTTCGGCAGGAAGGCGAGGCTCGAATCCTGAAGCTGCGTGACCGCCTGGAAGAGACTCGTGAACAATCCCACGAGCACGATGGCGCCGACGGGCACGACCATCAGGACCAGCCCGAGCCGGAGGGCCGAGGCGGCCATCGCCAGTTCCCCCATGACCGTCACCGCCGCACCTCCTCCCCGGATTCAGTGGGCCTGGGCGACGAGCGACCCCACCACGAGGCCCCACCCGTTGACCGCGACGAACAGCAACAGCTTCACCGGCAGGCTCACCACGGTAGGCGGGACCATGATCATCCCGAGGGACATCAGAATCGACGCCACCACCAGGTCGATGACGAGAAACGGCAGGTACACCATCAGCGCCATCTGGAAGGCCAGCGTGAGCTGGGAGATGGCGTAGGCCACCACCAGCACCGGAAAGGGCACCGCCGCGGGACTGGCGGGGGCGCTCCGGTGCAGCGCGTGGTAGAGGATGCCCAGGTTCTGGGGCGTCGTGCCGTGCAGAAGGAACGTGCGCATCGGCCCCTCGGCCCGCAGGATCGCCTGCACCAGGCTGATGTGGCCCGCCGCGTAGGGCGCCAGCGCGACCCGGTTCAGCGCCGCCAGCGTCGGCTCCATCGTGACCACGGTCAGCACCAGGGCCAGACCGACGATGACCATGTTGGGCGGCGCCATGGGCGTGCCGACGGCGGTGCGCACGAAGCTCAGCACCACCACGATGCGCGTGAAGGAGGTCATCAGCAGGAACGCGCCCACGCCCAGCACGATGGCGGCGACAGCGAGCACCAGCCCGATCCCCGGACCCGTCAGCGCCTGGCTGACCGCCTGGTCCAGGTTGACCGGGGCCGCCACCGCGGTGGCGGGCCACAGCGCTCCGGCCGCCGCTCCGAACCCGACGCCTAGTGCATCCCACCGCCCGATGGTGCGTTCCCCTCCCGCCTCTCTCTTGGCGGGTCGAAGGACATCGAGCCATCCCCCGCCACCACCGTGGCCGGGGCGCCGACGGCCACCACCAGGCGCCGCCCGTCCGGCAGTTCGAGGTAGACGAGGACCGCCTGCGGCGTGACGGGGATCCGCTGGAGCACGCGGACTCCCGCCTCGGCGGGTCGGACCCAGGCGGCCGGCCCGCGCCCGAGACCCGGTCCGGCCGACCACCCCCCCGCGCGGCGCCAGATCCAGACCAGGACAGCCGCGGCGAGGAGGACGAGGATGACCGCGGAGACCGCCTGCACGTCAGTCGCCCGCCTGGAGGGGAGGACTGGTGTGGCGTCCCACGAGGGCCGCCGGGTCGTCCAAGAGCTCCACGATGCGCACCGCGTACTGGTCGTCGAAGACCACGACCTCCGCGCGGGCGAAGGGCACGCCGGCGACCTCGAGCACCACCGGGTCCCCGGCGACCGAGTCCAGCACCACGACGTCCCCCGGCTCGAGGCGTGCCAGTTCGGCCAAGGTGGGATACGCCGTGCCGAGGACCACCTGCACCTCCAAGGGCACCTGGAGGAGGGCCTCGAGCGCCCCGCCCTCCACCGTCAGGTCGAGCGGCTGGCGGATGTCGCCCATGCTCTGGGCCAGGTCCGGGTACTCCAGCGGCCGGACCTGCGCCTTGGGCTCGCGGTCGGGGCGCGGGTCCCGCGGTCCTCCGATCTCCTCGCTCATGACACGCCTCCTTGGGCCCGGGGGTCAGCCGAGTGGCTTAACGACTCCAGCACGCTCCGCGGCAGGAGCTGCGCCACCCGCACGGCCGTCCGGATCCCCACCCGTCCGATGTCGTGCACCAGGAAGGCCGGCCGGCCCTCCACCGTCATCCAGAATCCCTGGCCCAGGCGGATCGGCAGCGCCACCACGTCCCCCGGCCGGAGCGCCTGCACCTGGGCCGCGCTCAGCACCGCGGGGCCGAGGCGGGCTTCCACGCGGACGTGGCGCAACCCGACGAACGGTTTCAGCACCGGGCGCTCCCCCGCCTTGGCGGGGGACTCCCCCCCGCGTCCCGTGACCAGCTGGAGCAGCACCGGTTCCACCGCCGGATACGGGAGGATGACGTGCATCGCGCCCCGGTTGGTCCCCAGGGTGACCTCCTGCTGGACCCAGACGATCGCCTCGGTCGGGGAGGCGATGGCCTGAAGCTGGTTGGCGTTGTCCAGGCGCACCAGGTCGAGCGTCACCTCGTTCAGCGCCACCCGCCAGACCTCCTCGAGCACCCGGACGATGCCCTCCACCTGCCCCTGTATCACCTGCAGCTCCATCGGGGAGAAGCCGCGTGCCCGCGGGACGGCGAAACCCGGCCCGCCCAGTTCCCGGTCCAGGAGGCCCAGGGCCAGCTCCTCGTCGAGCCGGAACAGGAACGGCGATCCGAACGCCGAGGCGTTCAGCACCGCGACGATCCCATGGTCCGCCGGCTGGCGGGCGTAGGTCTCGTAGGACATGGTCTCGAGCTTCAGCTCGCCCAACTTGACCGGCATGCGGGCGATGGGCGCGAGCGACGTTTGCAGGAGCGGGCCCCAGTGGTCGAACACGCGCCGGATGGCCCGAACCGTCTCCGCGGAGAAGCGCGTCGTCTGGCGGAAGTCCCAGGGTTTGGGTTCGGCTCCGGTCCGCGGCGACGCGGTGGTCCCGTCCTCGGCCCCCCCGGAACCGGTCGCGTGCAGCCGTTCGTCGTCCACCCTCGGTCCCTCCTCAGGCCAGGTCAGCCCGGCCCCAGGTCCGGCGCATGGCCGCCTCGCACAAGGCCCGGACTTCGTCCCGGTCCTCCCGCACGGTGATGAGGTGCCCGTTGGTCAGCACCAGCATGGTGTCCGGCGTGCTCCGGATGCTCTCGATGAGCCACACGTTGACGTCGATCTCCTCCCCGTTCAGCCGGTGCACGGTGATCATCGTCAGCTCACGCTTTCCACGGAGGAGAGCGGCACGTCGACGGAGCCGCCGGTCGTCGCCACGACGAGGGTGGGCGAGTTGCCGCCCGACTGCAGCACCTGCTGTACCTGGCCGGTCACGGTGCCGGACCCCGGGTCGGCCGACACCGTGTGTCCGAGGAGCGACACCGCCGCCTGGGCCTCCGCCAGCTGGCCCAGGGTGCTCATGTACTGGGCCAGTTGCTCCATCGCCGTCATGAGCGACAGCGACGTCATCTGCTGGATGAAGTCGGAGGAACTCATGGGACTCAGCGGATCCTGGTTCTGCAGTTCGGCGACCAGAAGCTGCATGAAGTTGTTCTGCGAGAACAGCGACGCGTCGGGGCCGCCCGACGTCGAGGGCAGACTCGCGTAGAGCCCCGCCGCGCCGGTTGTGGACGAGACGCCGCTCGTCGGATTCACCCCGATCCCCTCCCTTCGGTCACCGGGGACGCTCGCCCCCCGGCGGGCGCCGGTGGCGGTTCAAGATGTCCCGCAGGTCCTGCTCCGCCGGCGCGAGCCGGGCGGCCGCCGCGGGCGCCGCCCGGAGCTGCAGGCCGAGCGTCCACCCCGTGTCCACGATCTGCACGTTGAGTGGTCCGGCGGTGTCGTGGTCCAGCCAAGCCTCCACCCGGGCCGGCAGGACCCCCGGCGGCCGAACCGGTTCGGGCGGAGGCGGGGCAGGGAACGCCGCCGCGGGCGTCGGCCCGTCGGCCCGGGCCGGCACGGCCACGGCGCCCCCGACGCGCGCCGCGCCGACATAGTCCCCCACGGCGTCGTCCGGCAGGTCCGCGTGCGGCCGCGCGCCGGGATGGGTAGGGGACCCGGCTGGACGGCTCGCCGCCCATCCGGCGGCACCCTCCCCCGCCCCTGGGCCGGCAACCGCGGCAGGTGGGGACGAAGTCCCCGACGAACCGGACGGCGACCCGGCGCCTCCCGCTCGGGATCCGGAGCCGGTCGACGGGCCGCTCCCCGCGGCGGGCCGGTCCGGGGGCGCCGCGGCCGCCGCCATCGACTCCGGATCTGCCCCCGGTGCCGGGACCACGGGTTGCCTCGGGGTCGACGACGACGGTGCCGCGGACCGGTCCGCGATGGCACCGGACGGCGCGCTCGCGGGGACCGCAGGGTCCGCCAAGTGCACCCGTCCGGCGGCATCCGCCGCGACCGACGGCGGTCCCGACGCCCCCGCGGGGCCCTGAGTCCCGGGGAAGGCCTCTTGCCCGGGAGCGCCGGACGCGACGGCCGCCGCGTCGCCCCGATCGGGCTCCGGCGGGACAGTCCCGGCGCCGTTGGCCGGGGTCGAGGCGGCCATCACCGACGTGGACGGGCCCGGCGCTGGTCCTCCCGGCCCGGGGGCAGCCGTCCCGCTGGTCTGACTCGACGCCGTCCGTCCGGGGTCCGCCGCGGTAGCGGTGGCCACGGGCTTACCAACGCCCCCAGGGGCGGAGCCGGAAGGCTCCGCCGGCGGCGGCACCACTGGCGCGACCACCGCCGCCGGGGGGACGGCCACGCCGGCGCCCGGATCGCGGCGCGGCTTCGCCTGCGGCGGAGGGACCCCGGGGCCTCCGGCGGCGTCCCGGCCGTTTCGTCCCGTATCGCCCGCCGGACCGTCCCGTCCGGCCTCGGCCGTCTTCCCCGCCAGGACCCCACCAAACCCGCCGGACGGGACGGGCTCCGGCGTGGCCCCGGGTGCCGTCGGCGCGTTGGCGGCCGGCGGCGGGTTCAGTCGACCCACCGGCGGGACGGCGGCCGTCATCGGGCCCGCCTCCCCCCGAAGGCCAGATCGTGCAACGCCTGTTCCTCGCGCTTGGCCCGGATCCGGGCCCGGTCCCGATCGCCCTCGGCGACGACATCTTCCGCCACGTCAAGCGCCCGCCGGGCCCGGGCCACCCGCGCCTGCTGGGCCGCGAGGGCTTCCTCGGCCTGTGCGATGCGCCGGCGGATCGCGTCGCGCTCGCGTTCGAGCCGTTCGCGATAGCGGGCGTCGGCGATGAGGTCGCCGCCGACGGCCGCTTCCTGCGTCCCGCCCTCGACCAGGAGCCGCGCAAGCCGCTCCTCCTGCGTCCGTAGGGTCTCGAGATGGTTCACGATCCGGGCCAACGCCGCCTCCTCCGCCTTGACCTCCGTGCGCCGTACCGCCAACCATTGCGGCACCGCTCACCCCTCCTTCCGTCGCGACCTACCCCGCCAAGACCGCCTGAAGCGCCTGCACTGGATCCGACGGGCCCGGCTCGTCGTGCCGCTGGCGCAAAAGCCGCCGCATGGCCTCCCACCGCCGGATGGCCTCGTCCAGGACCGGATCCGTGCCCGGGGCGTACGCCCCCATCCGGATGAGATCCCGGTTGGCCTCGCGGACCGCCCACAGCTCCCGGAACCGTTGGATGAGCGCCATGTGCTCCGCCTCGGCGACCCGGCGGGCCAGGCGACTCACCGAAGCCGCCGGATTGATGGCCGGATAGTGACCTTGGTCGGCCAGCGTGCGGTCCAGTACGATGTGCCCGTCGAGCGTGGCGCGGGCGGTGTCCGCGATGGGTTCCGTCAGGTCGTCGCCCTCCACCAGGACCGTGTAGAACGCGGTGATGGTCCCCCGGTCGTCCGCGCCGCTTCGTTCCAACAGGCGCGGCAACGCCGCGAAGACCGAAGGCGGATAGCCGCGGGCCGCCGCGATCTCCCCCGCCGCCAAGCCGATCTCCCGGAGGGCCATGGCGTACCGGGTGAGCGAGTCCACGATGAGCACCACGTCGCGGCCCTGCGCCCGGAACCACTCGGCGATGGTGGTCGCGTACTCGGCCCCCAGCATCCGCGCCGGGGCGGGTTGGTCCGAGGTGGCCACCACCACCACCGACCGGGCCAACGCCTCCCCGAGGTCGTCCTCGAGGAACTCCCGGACCTCCCGACCGCGCTCGCCGATGAGGCCGATGACGCTCACCAGCCCCGGGTTGTGCCGGGCGATCATCCCGAGCAGCGTCGACTTGCCCACGCCGCTGCCGGCGAAGATCCCCACCCGCTGGCCGTACGCCATGGGCAAAAGGCAGTCGATGGCCGCGACGCCGCTGGGATAGCGTCGGTCGAGCGGCTTGCGGCTCAGGGCGGCCGGGGCGCGGGCCACCAACGGCACCCGCTCGACGTCGGGGGGGAGCTCCCGCCCGTCCAGGGGTTCCCCCAGGGGTCCGAGGACCCGGCCCAGCAGGCCTTCCCCCACGGGGACCAGGAGACCCGACGTGCGCCGCACGACCCGCGCGTCCGGCTCCGGGCGGGGACTGTCGGCCAGCGCGATGGCCGCGATGCGGCCGTCGGCCACCCCGATGACGACCGCCGGCACGGCGCCCGTCGGCTGCACCACGTCGACGACGTCGCCGACCGTGGCCGGCGGACCCGCACTCTCCACGACGGCCCCGGCGATACGCCGCACCCGGCCCACCCAGCGGACCGGCGTCCACTCGTCCAGCGCGGACGCCCACCGCCGCCACACCGCGTCCATCACGTCAACGCCGTCCATCACGCCGCCCCCCGCCCCTCCGGCCCACCCGCCGCGTCCTGCCAGAGACGGACCAGCTCGTCGAGGCGGGCCGGCCAGTCGCGCTCCACCCAGCCCCCGTCGGTCAGCACCCGGCAGGCACCGCGTGCCAGACCCGGGTCGGCGCTGATGGAGACGCCGGCCACAGTCGGGCGGCTCACCGCCCAGGCCTCGCGGGCGGCCAGCACGGCCGGAAGGTCGAGGGGAGAGACCTCGACGCGCAGCACGACGTGCGGTCCGGCCTCGTCGAGGAGTTGTTCCACCACCCGGGCCGCGTGATCCGGATCGGCCGCGATCTGCTCCCCGTACAACACCCCGGCCGCCCGCGCCGCGATCCCGGCCAGCTCCTCCACCGCCCGGCGCTTGGTCTCGCGTTCCCAGAGCGCCACGGCCGCCAGGATCCGGTTGGCCTCGGTCGCCAACTGCTGCAGCGCCTCCTGCCGGCCGGCCTCGAAACCGGCCTCGTACCCGGCCCGCCGGCCGGCTTCCGCCCCCTCCTCGTACGCCCGGCGGCGGATGGTCTCGGCCTCCTCGCGTGCCTGGCGCCGGAGCTGCTCGGCTTCGCCGCGGGCGGCCTCGAGGTCGGCCAGAACGTCCCGTGCGTCCTCGCGTCGGCGGAGCCACTCCGAGGGGGCGACCGCCGCGGCGAGCTCGACCTCCTCCCGCCGCAGGACGGCCCCGCGTTCCGGGTCAAATGAGGACATCTTCGGGTCCTCCCCGGTTGAGGTCGATCTCTTCCGCCTCCTCCATCATCCGGACCAGGGCCACGATGCGGCTCTGAGCCGCCTCCACCTCGCGCAGCGGCACGGGTCCGGTCTCGTTCATCTCCGCCTGGACCTCCTCCACCGCCTGATGCCCCATGTTGGCGAAGATCCGGCCCTGCGCCTCGGGCGAGAGGGGCCGGATGGCGAGGGCCAGGTCCTTCTTGTCGACGCGCCGGAGCACGATCTGGAGCGTCCGGTCGTCCAGCTGGATGATGTCCTCGAACATGAACATGCGGTCCTTGATGGACTGCGCGAGGTCGGGGTCGGTCTCGCCCAGGGCCGCGAGCGTCGAGCGCTCCGTCGCCCGGTCGACGCGGTTTAAGATCTCGACGATGACCTCGAGGCCCTTGGGTCCCCGATAGGCGTCCGGGGCCCAGGAGGCCATCCGTTGCGAGATGGCCGCGTCGACCGCGTTGAGCACCCGGGGGGGCACCATGTCGAGGCGGCCGATGCGGCGGGCCACGTCGACCCGTAGGTCCGGCGGGAGTTGCTGCAGCACCTGCGCCGACAATTGTGCCGGCAGGTACGTCAGGACCAGGGCAATCGTCTGGGGGTGCTCGACCTGAAGGAAGGTGGCCACGTCCTCGGCCCGCGCCTGGTACATCGCCGCGAAGGGGCGACTCTTGTCCTGGGCCTGCAGCCGGTTGAGCCACGCCTCGGCGACTTCCCGGCCGAACGCGCTTTCGAGGAGCTGGAGCGCGTAGGCCACGCCGCCCGGTGCCCCGAGTCCGTTCCGGTTCAGCAGGTTCAGGAACTCCTCGACTACCGGCGTCACCTCGTCGGCCGAGCGGGGATTCTGGCCGGCCGCGGCCACCGCGCGCATGAGCTTGGTCAGGACGGCCTCGGGCAGATGGCGCAGCACCGGCCCGGCCCGTTCCGGACCCAGGGCCTCGATGACCAGGGCCGCCTTCTCGTAGCCGGACAGCTTCGGCTCCGCCATGGCCGCTACACCTGCATGTTCATGATGGACTGGTAGGCCGCCAGCGCCTTGGACACGAGGAGCGCGAACTCCTGAGCCATGAGATCCGCCTCGGCGTTGGCCGCCATGACGGTGGCGACGGGTGCCCCGCCGCCGCTCGCAAAGCTCTGGGCCAGGCCGGCGGCCTGGCTCTCCTGTCCCGCCAGCGCGGACAGGAACTGCGCCGCGAAGGACCCGGACGTCGTCCCGGGGGTGCCGGATCCTCCCCCGATGAGGCCCGGCAGGGCCGTCCCGAGATTGACGGGAAGCATGCTACGCGCCCTCCAGATTGGTGATGACGCCGTTTAAGGCCTGCAGCCGCGCCCCGATGAGGCTGTCAAGGCCTTGCAGGCGTCCCGCCGCCTCCTCCAACTGCACCAGGGTGGCGGGCAGATTCACGCCGTTGCCGTTGGCCGTCATCAGCCCGGGGGCCGCCACGACCTGGGGGGTGAGGGCCCCGTCCAGTGCCTGGGCGAAGCTCACCGTCTCCGCCTGGAAGCCGGGCGTGTTGGCGTTGGCGATGTCGTTGGCGAGCACGGTCGTCTCTAGCGACCACGCCTGGGCCCCCGTCAGCAGAGGACCCAGCCCGCCCGTGAGGAGATCCAGCGTGTTCATCGGATCGTCGCCTTACTGCACCATCTGGTCGAGGGCGTTCTGCATCTGCTGGGCGATGGTGATGACCTTGGCCGACGTGTCGTAGGCCCCGTTGGCCCCGACCAGGTCCGCCATCGACTGCACCAGGTTGGTGTTGGAGCCTTCCAGGGCCCCTTCGATGACCTGGCCCGCCCCGGAGGTGTTCGCACCGGTCACGTTCGCCGTCCCCGAATCGGGGCCCGCCACAAACTGCGAATCCCCGACGGCAACGAGTCCGTCCGGGTTCGCGAACTGCGCGATGGCCAACTGACCGAGGGTCACCGACACCGTCGCGGGCGTGGTGGCCGCACTGACGGCTTGGTAGGTCCCGACGATGGTGCCGTCCTGCCCGACCGAGAAGCTCTGCAGCTCATAGTTGCCCGTACCGCCGCCGGGCGGGTTGCTGATGAGCTGCGGGATCTGCAAGCCCCCCGCGGTCGCCGTCGTCGACACCGTAGCAGGGCTGGTGCCGGGCGCCGACGTCACGTTGGAATAGCCCTGGACGACGGTGCCTGTCTGGCGGTCCACTAAGTTTCCGGCGGCGTCGACGGCGAAGAGGCCTGCCCGCGTGTACGTCGTCCCGTTGGGGCCTCTCAGAACAAAGTATCCGTTCCCTTGAATCGCGAAGTCGAGGGGATTGCCCGTCTGCATCAGGGGCCCCTCGGACTGATCCGGCGTGACCCCCGTGGTCTGCGCGCCCATTCCGATCTGGAACGGATTGATACCTCCCTGAGTGGGCGGGTTGGGCGCCGTACCCGTATTAAACGTCTGGCTGAGCAGGGTGGCGAAGTCGAGTTCCCCCGCCTTGAAACCCGGCGTCGACTGGTTCGCCAGATTGTTGCCGATGACGTTGAGCTCCTGCTGTTCGGTGGTAAGGCCGGTGATGGCCGCCCCGAGACTGCTGAGCACCCTCTGAGACCTCCTCTCGCTCGATGCGCGTTGGAACATGACCGCTCTTCGCTCTCTACCCTTGGCCGTTGCCGTCGATTGGTGCCATGATCACCCGGCTTGGGCGAGCGCCAGCACGCGCTCGACGTACGCCTGGGTCTCGGGATACGGCGGAATGCCGCCGTAGAACTGCACGGCCCCGGGTCCCGCGTTGTAGGCCGCCAGCGCCAGCGGCAGGGATCCGAACTGCCGCAGCAGCTGGGCCAGGTACCGGGCACCGCCGGCCAACGACTGCGCCGGGTCGAAGGGATCGGACACGCCCAAGGCCCGCGCGGTCGCGGGCATCAACTGAGTCAGTCCCATGGCCCCCTTAGGCGAGACGGCCTGCGGGTTGTAGCCGGACTCGACCTGGACCAGGGCCTGGAAGACGGATGGCGGGAGGCCCGCCTGCTCGGCCGCCTGGGCAGCCATGGTCTTGAGCGCCGCCGGACTGGTGTCGGCGCCGAACGAGGCGGGCAGTGAGAACGGTAACGGAGGAACCCCCATGGCCCCCGCCCCTGCCGACGGCCCCGAAGCCGCCGAACCCGGAACGGGCGGAAGCGGCGGAAACAGCGGACCCATCTACGGCTGCACCCCGGTGGCGAGCAGATTGGCGAACGCTTGGGCCTGGACGTGGGCAGCCTCTTCGTCGGCTTGATACAAGCCCACCGTCTGGACGACGTCCGCCATGGCGACCGCCTGGTCCACGTTGGAGAGAGCCAGGGCGCCCGGCGTGACCGTGCCCCCGGGCGCCGGCACCGTCCCCGCTTTGGGTACGTAAAGACCGGTGGCACCCGGCAGCATGCCCGTCGCCGGCGCCGTGAACAGAGCCAAGCTGCCGATCACCTGGCCCCCGCGTTGAACCTGTCCGCTGCCGGTGATCGTCACCCCTTGGGCGCTTCCCACCTGAATCGGCGCCCCGTTGGAGCCCAGGACGAGGTACCCCTCGGGCGTGACCAGGTACCCCTGGGCGTTGACCGACAACGCCCCGTCGCGGGCATAGCCCGTTCCGGTGGGCGTGGCCACCCGGAAGAAGACGTTGGAGCCGAGGGCGATGTCGAGCGGACGTCCGGTCACCGTGAGTTGGGATGGCGCGGTGCTCAGGTTGTCCGTCGCATCCGCCACGCCGAACGCCAGCGGGCCCACGGGGGGACCACCGGGATGGGATTGGATCGACAACGCCAGCGTCGTCGCGAAGGTCGGCTCTTCGGCCAGGTAGCCCGGGGTCCCGGCATTGGCCAGGTTTCCGGCCAGCACGGCCTCCTGATGCTGCAGGGCCAGCATGCCGCTGGCCGCCTCGTAGACCCCGCGGAGCATCCGTCGCATCTCCTCCTCGGACGGGTTCCCGGCATCCTGCCCGGGACATCAGCCTGACGTGCACCCTTCCAGGGGACTACTTGGCCCGAGCGTCACCGACGGTCCATGGCCAGCCCAATCCATGCGAGGAAAAAAACGGGTCGAAAAAAGAGGATTCGTGCAGACAGGGTCTAAGCCGGGCCCGTACCCGGGTGCCGAGATCCCCGGGGAGGAGGGTTCGGGTTGGTCATGCATGGGGATTATGAACGCCGTCGCCGCCGTGTGGAAGACGAACTGGAGGAGTTGGCCCGGCGCGTGTCCGAGGGCCACATGGAGGACGTGGACCGGTTGGCGCTGGTGCTGCGCCAGTTCATTCAGCCTTATGTCGCCAAGGCTCTGCGGGGTCTGCCGCACGCGTCGGCCGACGACCGCGAGGACCTCACCCAGGACGTGTGGTTGGAATGCTTCCGCATGGCGGGCCAGTTCCGACCCGAGCGCGGCCGCGCCGCCGCCTACTTCGGGCGGGTGGCCTTCCAGGCGGCGAGCTACAAGAGCCGGGGCCTGCGCCAGCGCGCGCAGGTGTGGGCCCCGCTACCAGCCGTGGAGGACGAGGCGGGCCCGCTCGCTGCGGCGCTCCCGGACCCCCTCGGGATCGATCCCGAGACGGTGGTCGTCGTCCAGGAAGCCGTTCGCGACATCCTCCAGCTCATGTCCGAGAACCTGCCCCGGGATCTGGTCCGAGACATCGCCCTGGGCGACTTCCGGGACGCTGAGCGCCTGGGACTCCTTCCCGCAGAGCGCGCCCATGCCGTGCACTTGGCCCGCCGTCGCCTCCGGCGGCTTCTACGCAAGCGCTGGCCGGACCTACCTCTGTCGCTCCGGCGGGAGACGGGCGGTCCGTCTTTTGAGACGGACTCGGTCCCGCTTCGCGCCGGTCGCCAAGAAAAGCGGTAGGGGAGAACCTCACTGCGAGGAGGGTTCTTGTGGCAACAGGCGACGAATTCGGTCTCTCGGTGGCGGCCAGCGGGTTGAACGCCGCCGAGCGCACCCTGACCATCTGGGCGGACAACTTGGCCAACCAGTCGACGCCCGGTTTTGAAGCCAGTCTGCCCGAACCTTCGACGGGACCCGCCACGCCCGTCACGCCGACCGGATGGCTGCCCCAAGGGGCGGTCCAACCCGGCGCGACCGCCACGCCCGCGGGGGTGTTGCTCGCCGCGGCAGCCCGGAACACCACCCAGGGTCCGTTGGTGGCGACGGGACAGGCGACGGATCTGGCCTTGACGGTCCCGGGTTACTTTCCCGTCCGCACCGCATCCGGTGTCGCGCTGACGCGGAACGGCGCGTTCCACCGGGACGCCGCGGGCCAACTGGTGTCCCCGGGAGGCGGCGTGCTGCTGGACCTTGCGCTCAAACCGGTCGTGGTCCCCCCCGGCCCGTTCACCATCGCCAACGGGCAGGTCGTGGCAGCCGATGGCCAGGTGGTCGCCCAGCTCGGGATCGCCACCGTTCCCAATCCCGACGGGCTCATCGACCTGGGCGGCAGTCTGCTGGGTACCACCACGTCCAGCGGAGCGCCCACATTCACGCCTGCCTTAGGACAAGACATCGTCCAGGGCCGACTCGAAGGCGCGAACGTCTCCCTGCCGCAGGCCATGACGGCCTTGGTCACCGCCTCCGGGCAGTTCGCCGCGATGGCGACCGTGGGGCGGATGGCTGAACGGCTCGCACAGACCACGAACAACTTGGCGGTCCTGCCATGAACCGGTTTTCGACGCCTGTCGGCATCGTGCTGGGCCTCATCGGCGTCTTCGGAGCCCAGATCCTGGACCACGGCTCGCCGATGGCGCTGCTCAACGTTTCCGCCCTCGTGCTCATCGTCTTCGGGACGGTTGGCGCGACCTTGGCGTCGACGGGCCTGGATCAACTGACCCGGCTGCCGGCCTGGTTCCGGCGGGCGCTGCAACCGCCCGTCCAGGACCTGGAGCAACTGCGGGAGATGCTGGTCGAGTTCGCCCGCAAGGCGCGCCGCGCCGGGCTGTTGCAGCTGGAACAGGAGACCCAGAACATCCAGGACGAGTACCTCAAGCGGGGACTCGACAACGCCATCGCGGGGATGGAGCCCGAGGCCATCGAGGCCCAGATGCAGGCGGAAAGCGAAAGCCTCTACGCCCACGACCTCGTGGCCAGCCAGTTCTTCGAGGCGGCGGGCGGCTACTCGCCGACCATGGGCATCATCGGCACGGTCGTGGGGCTGATCTCGGTCCTGTCCAATGTCAGCGACGTGACCCGTCTCGCGGCGTCCATCGCCACAGCCTTCACGGCGACGCTGTGGGGGATCCTGCTCGCCAACCTCGTCTGGCTTCCGGTCGGCATGCGGCTGCGTCGCGTCGCCCAAGACATGCGCCGCGTCCGGGAAATCGAGGCGGCCGCCATCGTCGCAATCGCCCGGGGCGACTCCTCACGCCAGCTCGAGCGCCAGTTGGCCTCGATGCTTGCCGGCGAGGAGCAGGCGCCTCGCAAACCCAAGGCAGGCTCGGAACAGGGGGCGCCAGCCGGCGCGCGTGCCGAAACCGGCCAAGCGGAGGCCTCTTCATGAAGATCAAATCCAAGCAGCCCGAAGAGGAACCCAAGATGGAGTCCGCCGGCAGCATGCGCTGGCTGCTGACCTACTCGGACATGATCACGCTGCTGCTGGCCTTCTTCATCATCCTCTACGCCCTGTCCAACATCCAAAAGAACAAGTACGAAGCCTTGGTGCAGGCGCTGCGGGCGGCGTTCAACGGGCATCAAATCACCGTCACCAAGGTCCAGACGCACAAACGGGCACCCTACCCGCTCCACAACCAAGCCCACCAGAACACCGGGACCACGCAGGCCGACAAGCTCTACAACGAGCTTGAGAACGTCTTGCAGAAGGACGGCGTCGCGAACGAGATCACCATCACCAAGCTGCCGTATGGCATCAACATGATCTTTCTCAACGGTATCCTCTTCCAGGAAGGGCAGGCCGACCTCGACGCCCAGGCATTGAAGCCGCTGACGGACATCGGACAAGTGTTGCAGGCCATCCCCAACGCCATCGTCATCCAGGGCTACGCCGACGACCTGCCCATCAACACGCCCGTCTATCACAGCAACTGGGACCTGTCGGCCATGCGGGCCGCACGCGTCGCCGACTACTGGATGGGCAAGGGGATCGCGCCCACGCGGATGATGCTCGAAGGATTCGGACAATGGTCGCCGTTCGCCTCCAACGCGACGGAGGCGGGACGCGCCCAAAACCGTGCCGTCAGTGTCGTCGTGTTGAATCAGAACTTCATCCTGCGCAACACCACCGTGGGGTCGCCGTCGGCGCTTCCCCAGTCGTCGGGAGGCTCCCCCTGAGGACTTCAGGCGGACCCACCCATCGTCGTGAGTAATACCCCATGTCTACCAGATGACCTGTATAGTCGGCTTCACGCGGCCAACCATGCGGGAACGCGGGATCGGCCCCGATTCGGGCACGCTCGCAACAATCGAGTCGAATGGAGGACCCCGGAGCCGTCATGGTCTGTAGCCTGAGGCTGGACCGGAACCGTCGGGACCTCCCTTCTCCGCGTGACCCTCCGGGAGTTACCTACGGTCAACTGGGTCCTCGAGTGGTGCGCCGACAGGTGGCAGCATTGAGAGCCGTTCTCTCGTTGGGTGAAGGGCTATGTCTTCCCAACCAGCCTCCCGACAGCGCGGGGTCAAAGGCCCTCGCCATCGTCCAAGGCCCCCGGGCCCCTCACGGCCCGACCGAACCCTACGCGCCGTCGACCCCGGCCTCGCTACTCCCGTTGGTTTGGGGCTCGCCAGTGAGCTCTTAGAACTGCCTGCCGGCATGCCTTCGCCCCTGATCAGACCAGCTCTTCTGTCCCGCGCACCAATTCGATTTCGCTGGCCTCCTCCATGGCCCGGATCGCCGCCACAAGACGGTGCTGCGCCGCTTCGGCCTCCCGCACGGGGACCGGGCCGGTCTCGATCATCTCCGCCCGGACCTCCTCCGCCGCCTCCCGACCCATGTTGGCGAAGAAGATGGCTTGGTTCTCGGGATGGACGAGGCGGAGCGCGAGAGCGAGATCCTTCTTGTTCAGTCGACGCAGCACCTCCTGTAAGATCCTTGGGGTGAGGTTCGCCAAGTCTTCGAACAGGAACATGCGGGCCTTGATCGTCTCCGCCAGGGGCGGATCCTTTTCTGTCAAAGCCTCCAGGATGGTGCGCCCCGTCTCGTGTCGCATCTGGTTGAACATTCCCACCAGGACGTCGACTCCCCGCGGATGGCGGGGACCGCTCCCCTGTTCCACGGCTTTCTGCGTCAGCCGGGCCTCGAGGACGGCCAGTACCCGCCGAGGAACGGGCGCCAGCCGGGCGATCCGCCGGACCACCTCGGCCCGCTGGGTTGGGGGCCACTGCTGCAAGACTCCCGCCGCCAACTCGGGAGGCAGGTGGCTGAGGACTACGGCGACACTCTGCGGGTGTTCGTCCGCCAACAGCCGGGCGACATCCTCAGGTCGGCTCTGGGCCCAGGCGGCGAAGGGCCGCTCATTGTCATCGCCCTGCAAACGGCGCAGCCACGTGTCGGCCGCCGCTTCGCCAAACGCCTGAATCAAGAGGGTGCGGACGAACGCCCAGCCACCCAGGGCCGTACGGGTCCGTCGCCCGACCTGCTGGCCGACCGCCGCCAGGATGGCCGCCTGCATGGTATCGTCCACCGTCACACCACGGACCAGCACCCGGAGGAGTCGCAACAGGTCCCCTTCCGGCAGCCGCCGCACGACGGGCGCAGCCCAAGTCGGCCCCAGGGCGGCGATGACGACGGCGGCGCGTTCCGGGCCCGACAGCGCCCGCGTCATCGTTAGGGGATGACCTCGGTGTCTCTGCGGCCCGCCGGCCGGCCCTGTCGCGGCCGCCCTCCCCGAAACCCCTGACCCCCATGCCGTCCGGGATTCCGACTGGCCGTCGCTCGGGCCCGCGGGCGTACACCCTGGCCGACGGCGCCGACGCGCCCAGCGTCCTTCCTCTTCCGCCCCAAAAATTCCAGGATGGCCGCCCTATGATCCACGTGTAGCACCTCTTTAGTTGCGGCGAATCCTCCCCCCGCTCCCGCGCCACCGAAATACGTGAGTTTTGTTATCATCATGGCTGCGAAATATGGCCTGACCGTGGCGAAGGCATGACAAGATCCGACGATTTGTGTCACACTCAGGCGACTTCCTGCAGATCACGCAGGGAGTTGTCACGTCTTTGCCATTCGAACCGCACAGGTTCCAGCAACGCCGCCGAGCTGGCTGTTGTCGCCTGGCGGGATGTGCCTCAAACGGCCGACGGAAATGATGCTGATAAAAGAGACATGTCGAACGAGGCGAGTTAGAATAAGAACCAAACAGTCCGAGATGCGACTGCTCAGCCGTTAACCCCGCTCCCGCGCCACCATTCGGGGGATGACGGCAATGGCTATCGATTTCCATCAGAAGAAATTGGTCGTCCGCCTTCGCCGGGAAACCAGTCGTCAAAGCCTTCGCGGCGCCCATCCCATGAACCCATGCGGACAGCCGTGGGCTCCGTCATGTCCGTTGCCCGGACGATCCCAGGTCAGGCGGAGGACCCGGACATGGTCCTGGTCCCACATCGGCAGGCAGACCTTAGCCTCGCGCCCTCCGGGCAGCAACGGAATCTGCTGCCCACCAACCGCACCCTCCCGATAAACGCCACGCTCTTGTCTTATCACCGCCCTCCTTAAGCGCACGCCAAGTTGAAGCGAGGGATTCAACATGTATGACCACCCCAGCCCAGGCAAGCCCTGGAAGATCCCATCCCGCATGCGGGTTCTGACGTGTGTTTTTCAGCCCATCGTCAACTTGGCCGACGGCACGGTGGTGGGCTACGAGGCTCTCGGACGCCTCCAGGGGAAGGAACAGGATGGGTATGCACCGGTTCAAGCCTGGGCGGCGGAGAACGGCGTTCCCATGGTCCGTGTTCGGCGCCATCTCCTGCTCCTCGCCCTGGACCGGGGCCGCCTCAGACCCCCAGGGACCCAACTGTTCGTCAACCTCGACCGGTCCTTGGCCGAGGAGATGGTGGCATGGACTGCTCGCGGCGTGTTGACCCTGGACGGCGTAGTCCTCGAAGTAGCGGAGACCGAAGCGGACGACGCCGTCTGGTCCGACTTGGTGGCTCGACTCCGGGCCGCCGGCGCGACGATCGCCCTTGACGACTATGGTGCGGGAGTGGACGACCTTACCCGACTGGTCCACCTTCGTCCGGAATACGTCAAGTTGGCAGGCGCCGTGAGCCGCCATTTGGGATCGGATCCCTACGCGGACCGCATCGTGGAGTCGCTGGCGCATCAGGCACAGTTCAGTGGCTTCAAGCTCATCGTGGAGCAGGTCGAGGACCCCCAGGTTCTCGCGCGTCTACCGCAGCTCGGGGTGCGCTACGCCCAGGGTTTCTGCCTCGGTCGACCTGACAGGGGGTTCGCTGAATCCGTCACGCTGCCCCGCACAGGGTCCGGTCGTCCGACCGTCATGTATCCCCATGTCCCGATGGCCGGTGCCCTCCACCTGGGTCTCGATGACCTGTCCCTGCTGAGAGAGGCCCAGGACCTCGTGGCCAGCGCGGTAGACGAAGCCATCGAAGACCTCCCGCAGTGGGTCGCCTCGACCCCGGCCGGCGCGACCATCACCCGATTCTCGGACTTCGACACGCATATCCGGCAAGTCCGGTCGCATCTCCGTCGTCTGCTGCAAGGGCATCTGGACGCTACGGCCATCGAGGCGGCGGCACAGTCCGCGTCACGGCATATCGGCCTCGACGTGGAATTGGGCTGGTACGTCGTCGCGCATCTCAGGCTTGCGGCCCGAATCCGCGAGATCCTGACGCGCGCAGGACGGCCCGACCTGGCCGGTCCGGTGAGCAAGCTGGCGGTCCTGGATCTCGCGACCTTCGCCGACGCCTACGCCGTACAGCTCAACCGGGACGAGATCACGGGACTGCTGGGGCGTCGCGCCTTCTTCGCCCGAGCCACCGAGCACCTCCGGCAAGCGGCCGTTACCGCCGGGACGTGGGCCTTCGTCCTCATCAGCATCGAGGGCCTGGAGGCCTTCGCCGCCGCCCGCGGTTATCGGGCGGTGGACGAGGCCCTGCGGCATGCGGGCCGGCTGTTCGCCTCCCTCGTACGCCCCGACCGCCTCGTCGGTCGCGTCGGTGGCAGTCTGTTTGCGATACTGCTACCATACCGTGAAGTGTCTCTTATGGACGAACTGGTCGCCCATCTCCAGACCGTGCTTGCCGCCGGACATCCCCGGCTGAGAATCCGGTGGGGCATGAGCACCACGGAGAGGGACGGTCGGACCGTTGATGACCTCTTCGCAGGTGCCGACGCCGACCTCACGGCCAAGCGGAAAGATCGCCGGAATGCCACGACACATCCTTAGCGCGGTTCAGTACCAACCCATGAAAAAGGCGAAGCGACTGGCCTCTGTGCTCCTCATCGGCGCCACGCCCGGAGCCCGGGCAACCCTCTTCACGCGTAGTCCGATCCGGTGCCACCTTCCATGAGCCGACCGGGGATGTGCGTCCGGCGAGGCCGCCACGCCTCTGCCCTCTCGACGCCCCATCCACTGCCGGACGACAGCGAAAACAACCGGGTTATCCTCCTAGGCACGGTGCCGTCGGTCCCTGCGACCGTTGGGTGGCCGCGTCCTCGCCGAATGTCCGGGGGACGGACCTATCGACAGCGCAGGGGCGCTTCCTGCATTCCCCAGCAACGTACGCAGCGGTTTCGTCCCCGCGGAGCGGCTGCGTTACGCCCCGCCCTTGGTCCGTCCGGACGCGACCGTCCTGATCGGCCAAGGCGATTCCGTGCCGAAAGACGAGGGATCACAAGGAGGATTGACGACGTGGGAGGGCGGGCATACCGGATCCTGTGGGTCTCGGCCGACGCCATGCTCCGTGAGGCCGTGGACGTGGTGCTGACGCATCATGGCTTCTCCGTCGCCGCCCACGCCGGGGGGGTCCCGGCTATTAGCAGCCTCCGCTAGGACGACGTCGACGTCGTCCTGCTGCACCTCGGTCTGCCCGACATGCCCGGCCTCGCAGCATGCCGCCGGTTTCGGGAAGCCACCTCCGCGCCGCTGGTGGTCCTGCTGGACCGCCCGGACGAAATCTACCGGCTCGCTGCCCTGTACCTGGGAGCCACCGAAGTCATGGCCCAGCCGGTGAACGTGGCCTATCTGCTGGCACGTCTGGCGCAACTTGCAGACGGCGCGCGCATGGAGGGATCTGTCGGCAGGAGCCTGGTCATCGACCAGGACCACCACCGCGTGTACTTCCGGAACCAACCAGTGGATCTCACACGGCGGGAATTCCAGCTGATCGCCACCCTCGCCCGGGCGCGGGGTGCCGTCGTCACGCGCGAGGTGCTGCTGGACCGTGTCTGGGGCATGGAAGCGGCCGACCTCGATCTCCGGACCGTGGACTCCACCGTGGCTCGGGTTCGACGTAAGTTCCTGCAACAGTTCAGCGAGACCCCCATCGAAACGGTCCCCGGTGTGGGCTACCGTCTTCGTGAGGATCCCGCCCTGCCCACCGCGGGCCGCCCCCAAAAATCCGGTTGAAGCTGGCTTGACGACCCCCAGCCCACTCCGTGTGCCTGGGCCCTTCCATTTGTCCCGAGCCCGGCAGGAGACGCACGGATCGACGCGAATGTGGCCGCTTAGCGAGATCTTGCCAGGAATCGTCCAAACTCGACACCGTGCGGTTCCAGCGGCCGAGGTAGGAGCAGGGGCGGCGCACGCCTCTGCCGGCACGTCGGAACTCGGGCTCCGATGGTACCGACCCCTGGCCCCCTGACTGGACCGCTTTGGCGGCTGGTTCCTCGCTTGACTCGCGGCAAGGCAAGCGGCGCCGATAAAGAAGGAGGGCTTGCAGGAGCGCGCTCGTCGTGAATCAGACGCGAAAGGGGAACCACTCATGGACACGGTCGTAGCGCTCGAGGGTCTTTGCCTGAGCAGCGCCGGGCGCCTTCTGCTCGCGGGCGTCAGTTGGGCCGCCGTCCGCGGGACCACGGTGGTGCTGGCCGGCCCCTCGGGCGCCGGGAAGAGCCTCTCGCTTCAGGCCGCGGCCGGTGTCCTGCCCGGATCCGTCCGCGTCGTGGGCGGCACCGTGAGCCGGATGGGTCGCGTGGCGTGGTGTCCCCAGGACGGTGGCCTCGACCCGTTGCTCCGAGTTGGCGCCCAACTTGCCGAGACCGGGGTGACGGACCCGGAGACGTGGCTTACGGCCTGGGGCCTCGACCCCCGACTGGCCCGTGCGTGGCCGGACCAGCTGTCCGGCGGGGAACGGCAGCGGGCGGCGCTGGCGTTGGCCACCGCCGCCCGGCCGGACGCCCTGTTGGCGGACGAGCGCACGGCCGGCCTGGATCCGGTCACCCAGGCCGACCTGCTCGGCCGCCTCCACCGCTGGCGCGGCAACCGTCGGGCCCTGGTCTGGGTGACGCACGACCTCGCCGCCGCGGCACCCTGGGGGACCACCCTGGTGGTGCTGGCCGAGGGGCGGACGGTCGAAGCGGGCGACTTCGCGACGATCGCCGCCGCGGCGGCCCACCCGGTCACCCGGTCGCTCTGGGAGGCCTCGGTGGGATGACGACCGGATTCGCCGCCGCCGGACTCGGCCACCGGTACGGGATCCGGTGGGTCCTGCGCGCCCTGTCGGGTCACGCCCCGCCGGGCACAGCCTGGGTGCTGCTGGGGGAGTCCGGGGCCGGGAAGTCCACGGCGGCCGCCGCCCTGGCGGGCCGGCTGCGGCCGACGGCGGGCACGGCGACGTTCGACGCCGCCCCGGTGGACCGGCGCCGGGTGGGCTGGGTCCGGCAGGACCCCGGCGCGGTCTTGGATCCCCGCTGGCCCGTCGGCCGAAGCCTCCTCGAGGCCGCCCGGGGCCACCGGCGAACAGCCCTGGCCGCGCTGGACCGCGTCCGTCTCGACGCGGACACAGTCTGGACGCGGCGGCCGGACACGTTGTCGGGCGGCCAGCGCCAACGCGCCGGGCTCGCCTGGGCGCTGGCGGCCGGGCCCGCCGGGCTAGTGTTGGACGAGCCGACCAGCGCCCTGGACGCCCCGCTGCGCCAAGCCGTCGCGGCGACGCTGAAGGACCTCAAGGCGTCCGGGATGCCGCTGGTGATCGCCACCCACGACGCCGCGTTGGCCCGGGCCGTGGGCGACACCGTCACCCTGCTGTACGGCGGTTGGCCGGTGGAGGCGGGCCCGGCGGCGAGGGTGTTCGCCGCGCCGCACCACCCCTACACCGCCGCCTGGCTCCTGGCCGTGCCCCGCCCGGATCGCCCGCCGCGCCCGGTCTGGTTACGTCCGGCTCTCCCGGCTCCGCAAGGTTGCGCCCTCGTTCGCCGTTGCCCGTTCGCCCGGCCGCGCTGCCGGGCGGATCCCCCGCCCTGGAGGACCGTAGGCCCAGGCCACTACGTCCGGTGTCACTTCGCCTGACGCCCGACGCGGACGGCGGACGCCCCCGGCCGGTCCCAACGCCGCGCGGTGCTTGGCCCGAGCCCCGAACCCTAGACGCGTGCCGACAAGGAGGTCACCCCATGGTCCGTTCCCGTTGGACCCACGCTCTCATCGCCGCGAGCGGCGCCGCCCTGCTCGCCGGCTGTGGCGCCAAGGCGCCGGCCGCGGCACCGGCACGGTCCGCGCCGGTGTCGTTCGCGCTCCAGGCCGGCCTCCCCGTGACGTGGTATCTCCCCGTGGTGCCGGGGTCGGAGGCCACCCTCGCCAACGCCCAGGCGAGCGCGCAACTCTTCCAGCCGCTGATCTGGATCGGTCAGGGCTACACCGTCGACCGGGCCGACTCGTTGGCCCAGAGCGTGAGCTGGAACGCGGCCGGCACCGAGTACCGCATCACCCTCAAGCCCTGGCGCTGGTCCGACGGCCGGCCGGTCACCGCCCGGGACGTCCTGTTCACGTGGTCCGTGCTCCAGGCCGCGTCGTCCGCGGCCGCCAAGGCCCCCCCGGCGCCGTGGCCCGACAGCGGCGACGGCACGGGCGGCGTGCCCCAGAACGTGGCCTCCGTCACGGCGGACGGCCCCCGCACGGTGGTGATCCGCCTCAAGCAGGCCGTCAATCCCGAGTGGTTCCTCTACAACGGTATCGCCCAGTTCGTGCCCATGCCGGCCGCCGAGCTGGATCGCTACCCCCACGACCCCACCCGGGAGCTTCGCTATCTCGCGCAAGTCGGTAAGAATCCGCCGGCCGTGGTCGACGGGGCGTTCCGCCTGACCGAGGCCGTCCCCGACCAGCGGTGGGTGATGGTCCCGAATCCGAAGTTCCCCGGTCCCAAACCCGGCCTAAGCCAGCTGACCCTCCTCTATGAGGCGTCCGACACCGCGGCCGCCGTGGCGCTCAAGACGGGGGCGGCCACGTGGGGCGTCCTGCCGCCCGCCTACGCCACGGCCGCCAAAGGCGTCCAAGCCCCCACGGCGCCCCTGGGATTCCGGGGCGTGTGGCTCAATTGGCGGGCTCCCGGCATCGGCAAGGCGTTCGCGGACCCGGTCGTGCGCCAGGCCCTCCAGGAGGCGATCGACGAACCGGCCATCGTGCGGACGGTCTACCACGGCGCCGCGGCCCCCGACTATGGGCCGGTCCCGGCGATCCCGAGTCCCCTGGTCAACCCGGCCCTGCGTCACCCGGTCTACCCCTACGACCCCGCCCAAGCGGCCGCCGCGCTGACCCGGGACGGTTGGACGCTTCAGGGCAGCGTCCGCGTCAAGGCCGGGCAGCCGCTCCGGTTCACGCTGCTGTATCCCGCCTCCAGCCATGCCGACCAGCAGGTGGCGGAGATCCTGCAGCAGGCCTGGGCCCGGATCGGAGTCCAGGTGACCCTGACGCCGGAGCCGCTGTCCACCATCATCGGGACCATGAGCCGAGAACCGTCCGGGTGGGCGGCCGTGGCCGAGCTGGGCCTCACCTACGGCGGCAACTGGCCGACGGGCGAAAGCCTGTTCCTGCCGGGGGCGCCGTTCGACTTCGGCGGCGTGGACATCCCCCAGCTCGACGCGGCCGTCCGTGCGACCCTAGCCCCCGGCGCCACCGTGAGCACCCTCCAGGCGTACGAGATGACGGCGGCCCAGACCTTGCCCGTGCTTTGGCTGCCGCAACCGGGCGGTGTCGTGGTCCACGATCCGCGGCTGCACGGTGTGTCCCGGGCGTGGGTGGGACTGACCGGGCTCTGGTTGGGCGACCGGCTCTCCCTGACGCCGTGACGGCGACCGGCTGGGCCGGACTCGTCGGCCTCGCGCTGCTCGGTGGCACGGCCGTGCTGGGACCCCTGGCGGATCCCGCCAATCCGCTGGCCGTGCACCTCGGCGCCGCCCTCCTCCCTCCCGGTCCCGCCCACCCTCTGGGTACCGACGCGTTGGGCCGCGACGAACTGGCCCGGCTGCTCTGGGGGGCCCGGCCGACGCTGGGCGCCGGGGCCCTCGCGGCGGTCGTGGCGATGGGGTTGGGCACGGCCGTGGGGGCGTTGGCGGGCTGGTCCGGAGGT
Source organism: Actinomycetes bacterium (assembly GCA_023565505.1). GTDB lineage: Bacteria > Bacillota > Sulfobacillia > Sulfobacillales > JAIMBI01 > JAIMBI01. The sequence continues at coordinate 72,226 of JAIMBI010000015.1, forward strand.
CTGGTCGACACCGTCTTGATGCGGGCCACCGACGTCGCCCTGGCCGTGCCGGGTCTCGTCCTGGTGCTGGCCGTCTCTGCCCTGATCCGGCTCGACGCCGCGGGGCTGGCCGTGGTGGTGGGAGCCCTGGCATGGATGCCGGCCGCCCGGCTGGTCCGGAGCGGCACCCGGGCGTTGGTCGACGCGCCCTGGGTGGCGGCGGCGCGCGACCTCGGGGTGGCGGCGCCGGTGGTCTGGTTCCGGCACGTGCTGCCGCACCTGGCGCCCACGCTCGCGGCTGCCGCCCCGCTGGCCTTCGCCGATGCCGTGGCGGCGGTGGCGGCGTTGTCCTTCCTCGGCCTCGGACTCCCCCCGCCGACGCCCAACTGGGGGGCCATGCTCGCCGAGGCGCAGCCCGCCCTCACCCAGGGCGCGTGGTGGCTGCTCTGGCCCCCCGGGCTGGCCGTCACGGCCGCGGTCACCTGCGCCCTCTGGCTGGCCGACGCCCTCGGGGGGACGTGACCGTGCGGCACGCGACATGCCGCCTCTTGGGCGCGCTGGGCGTGGTCTGGGCCGTCGTCACGGCCGTGTTCGTGGCCTTGCAGGCCCTGCCGGGAGGACCCGCGCGGGCTCTTTTGGGGCCCCGGGCGACCCCGGCCCAGATCCGCGTCTTCGAGCTGGCGTGGGGCCTCGACCGCCCCTGGTGGGTCCAGTACGCCGCGTGGTGGGTGCACGCCTGGCACGGCGACCTGGGCGTGTCCTACGCCACGGGTCAACCCGTAGCCCAGGTCCTCCTCCTGGCCGCGCCGCGTACGCTCGCCCTGGCCGGCCTCGCGTTGGGAGGAGGCCTCGCCGCCGGCATCGCGGTGGCCCTGTGGCAGGCCGCCCGCGCCGGATCCCGGGGGGATCGCGCGACGGCGGCCTTGCTCGGCGCCCTCTATGCGGCGCCGCCGTACTGGGTGGGATTGGGGCTCATCCTGTGGCTCGCCGAAGACTGGCGCGTGCTGCCGGCCGGCGGCGACCAGCCCGGTGCGGTCGTCCTGCCGGCCGTGACCTTGGCCCTGCCCGTGGCCGCGGCGGTCGCGCGCTACCTGCGCAACAGCGTCGGGACGCTGCCCGCCGAGCCGTGGTGGCGGGCGGCGCGAAGCCGCGGCCTCTCCGCAGGGCGTCTGTGGTGGCGGCACGGACTGCGTCACGGCGCCGCCCCGGTCATCCTGTGCGTGGGCTGGCTGGCCCCGCAGTTGGTCGGGGGATCCGTCATCGTCGAGGCCTTGTACAACTACCCGGGAATCGGCTGGGTCCTGTGGCAGGCGGCGCTCGACCGGGATGTCCCCGTGCTGTTGGGGGGGTCCGCCTTGGTCGCCGTCTTCACCACCGTGACGGGGGCGTTGGCGGATCTGGCCGCCGCGCTGGTCGACCGGCGGCTGCGCCGTTGAGGCCCTCGGCAGGCAACCTGCCCGCGTCCGGACGCCCCGGACGTTTCCCGCCCGCGGCCTGGGGCAGCGTCCGGTCCGCCCGCGGCACCCACGGCCGTCGACACGGACTTCGACGTGCGCGGTTCCCGAGACCCCGCAACCGGCGGCCGTGCGGGTCGCGGCCGCGACGGGACAGGTCCGTGGTGGCGGGCTCGGTGCTCGCGGGGTCGTCGGATGCCTTCCCCGGCCCTTGCGACGTGTGGGCGCAAGGCGGCGGGAATGGCGCGACCGGGGTCGCTTCCCCCATCAGGCCGGCCGCCGGGAAACCTTCCAGGAGGATGACCTGAAGGGCACGCCCAGTCTCCGCCAAATAAAAAGTGGGAGCTAACACCTCTGGGAAGCCCACCTGCCGCACCCCACCTGGCCGGTCGTCACCGTCGTGGCTTCCGACCAGGACGGCGCCGACCAGTTCACCCGGCTCGAGGTGTGGCGCGCCCCCGCGCCCGGCCACTTCCGGTGCCTGGTGCTGCTGGCCGACACCAGCTGGGACGCCTCGCCCGGCCTCTTCCGCAGCGCCAAGCCGCTGACGGCCGCCCTGCACCTGGCCGCCCGCCTCGCCGCCGCGCCGCCCCCGGCCGACCCGGCCGCCTTGCGCGCCGCCGTCGCCCGGGCCGTCGCCGTGCTGGACGCCGGGATCCCCGCGACCGCGCCGGCCCCGGCCGCCGCGGCGGACGCCGAGTCGCTCGACCTGTTCACATTCCTGGACGGCTGGGACGCCCTGCTCTGGACCCAGATCACCGGCGACCGTGCCACCACCGCGCTCGGCCCCGGCGACGCCTCGTTCCGGGTGCAGGGCCAGCCCTGGCATGAGGCGGCCTACGCCGCCCACCTGGCGAGCATCGCCGCCACCCTCACCACCTACCAGGACCGGCTCCCGGGCTGGTTCGCCCAGTTCCCCGCGACCCACCCGGCTGCCCGCGCCTGGGCCCAGGTCGCCGTCACCCAGGACCTCACCCGCATGGGCGTGGTGAGCTTCGCCAGCACCGCGCTCCGCCTCCTGGGCGACCCCGGCCTCGCCTGGCTCCTGGCCGCCCACGACCCTGTCTGGCCCATGGGCGCCCCCGACGCCCTCGGCGGCTGGGGTGGCGACCCGCTGGCGGTGTTCGTGGTCATCCCCACGAGCGCGACACCGCCGACCCCCTGGTCTCTTCCTCCAGCAACTCGCTCAGGCCCTGACCGAAGCGGCCGACCGCCACGGCGCCGTGCCGCCCACCTACTTCCTCCTGGACGAGTTGGGCAACCTCCCCGCGTGACCCGCCTTCGCCCGCGTCCTCGGCGTCGGCCGCAGCCAGGGCCTCCGCTTCGTCCTGGTGGTCCAGTCCCTGAAGCAGATCACGGCCGCCTACGGGGCGGGAGGGCGGCCGCACCATCCTGGACAACTGCCTCACGTGGCTCTACCTGGGCGGCAACAGCCTGGAGACCGCCCAGCGCATCTCCGAGCGGCTCGGCACCCGCGGTGTCTGGGCCCCGACGGTCGGCGACCGCGCCCCGATCTCGCGCAGCCCCACCAGCGTGCCGCTCTGGCGCCCTGAGGACGTGCTGCGCCTGCCCCCCGGCACCGCCCTCTGCCTGCAGGGCGGCACCAACCGCCACGTGCCCCTGGCCGACCTGACCTAGTGGGGCCTCGGCTGGACGCCGGCGCCGCCCCCCGCCGGACGCCGCGCCGGCCGTCGCCGCGCCCGGCCCCGCCTTCGAGGACGCCCTCGACGCCGGCGTCCTGCCCGACGACCTGCTGGCCTACTGAGAGAGGAGGCGCCCCGCACGCCCCGATCCCCCCCGAAGCCGCCGGCCGCGCCCGACTGGGCCGTGGACATCGCGCGTTCGTCGCCTACGACGAGCCGAGAACGACGCGCTGTGGGAGAAGGCCGCCCACGCGTTACGCATGACGGCCCGCTGGGGCCGCCACACCGCCCGGTGGCTCGCCGCCGAGACCGGCTTCTCGGCCGGCTACATCCGCAAGCTCGTCGCCGCCGCCAAGGCGTTCCACGACCCGGCGTCCCGCGCCGCCAACCTCCACTTCTCCCATCACGCCGAGGCCGCGCTGACCCACGACCCAGCCGGCTGGATCGACCGGGCGGTGGCCGAGGGCTTGTCCGTGCGCGAGCTCCGGGCCGCCATCCGGGCCGCCCGCGACCCCGTCGCCCGCGCCGAGCAGGCCCGGCAGGTCGCCGAGCGGATCCAGCAGGCCGTGCGCCGGTTCAACGAGCGCTGGAGCGCGCTGTACGGATCCGGGCGGTTCTGGTCTTCGAGCCGCTGCCCCAGCCGGGCCCTCGTCGCGAGGCCCGACTCGGCATGACGCCCCGCCCGGTCGGGGCCGGGTGCCGGTAGGGCGGCCGCGCGTACCCGTACTGCGTCGCCGGCAGCGAGTACGATCCCCGGCCGGGCGCCCCGCCGTTCCCGGCCGCCCGCCCGCGGGCCCGCGCCCGCTGGCTGGCCGCGCACGGCTGACGTGCCGAGGTCAAGGGCCTGGCCGACGCCGGCGGCCTGCTCTACCAGGCCGTGGCCGGCGTTCGGTGACCGCGTTTTGGGAGACCGCTGTCGCCCTGTGGGGTCAGACCGGGGACGGGAGCGCTGTCCAGACCACCTATTGCGGGAGTGACGGGGCCGCGTGGGGCCGGCAGGGGATGGTGTACTTGCCCGGGGCGGTGCACCACCTGGACCCCTACCACCTCCGGCGGGCGCTCCGGACCGCCTGCGGACACGACCCGGATTTGGTGCGCCGGGTGACTACGGGCATTGCGGCGCAGGACTGGGGGGCGGTGGAGGCGGCCTTGACGGCGGCAGCCACCCGGCAACGCGGGGCGCGCCGCCAGGTTATTCAGGCGTTCCAACGCTACCTCCAGGCGCATTGGGAGGGGATCGCCGGCACGGCGACGCCGTCGCTCGGGGCCATCGGAGGCCAGGTCTACCACTGGGTCGCGACCAGCCTCAAGCGGCGGGGGGGCCGGTGGAGTGCCCGCGGGGTGGACCATCTGGTGCGCCTGCTGGCCGCCCGGGCGAACGGGACACTGGAGGCGGCCTGCGCGCGGGTCCGGCCGGTCGCCGTCCCCGATCCCGCCCCCGCCCGGCGCGCCGAGGCCTGGCTCCGGCGCGAACCCGAGGACGCCGACCCGACCTGGCTCCAAGCCCGGGCGCCGGCGCTCCGCGGCCCGCATGCCGACCGGCCCAGGGCGCGCTACCTCCTGCGGGAACTCGTCGGGTTAGCCACCGGATAATCGCTGTCCGACTCCCCCGAGGCGTTTACCTACAAAAACTTGACACGGCCGCTACTTGGCGCGGTTGACCTTCCACCGGTATCACATTACAGTATCATCAGGTGATACGCATGGCGAACAGCGTGCTGATCCATCTCCGGCTCCCTCGGGATCTCCTCCGCGAGGTCGACGCGCTGGCCGGCGGCCGTCCCCGCAGCGTGGTCATCACCGAGGCTCTCGAGGAGTTCGTGCGGACGCAACACCTGCTCTGCGCGTTGGAAGCCGGGCGGGGTTTCCTGGCGGATGCCGAGACCAACCAATGGCACTCCGACGACGACGTCGACCGTTGGGTGGAAACCCTGCGCCAAGGATGGGAACCCCCTTCATCATGAGCGGGTACCTGCTCGACAGCAGTGTCGTGATCGATTGGCTACGGGGCCGACGCCCGGTCACGGACTGGCTTGAAACCCAGGCGCGGCATCGCGTCAAGCTGGCTGTGACCCCGATCACCGTGGCGGAAGTGTTGGCGGGGGTGGACCCGGCACGGCGAGCGGCGGTGGCCACGTGGCTCCAGGACTTTGCCTGGGCCGCGATCGGGTTTGACGCGGCCCGCCGCGCTGCGGAGCTTTACTGGGATCACGATCGTGCCGGATCCCGCCTGCCGCTCCCTGATCTCCTCCAGGCAGCTGTCGCGCTCGCCTTGGATCTCATCGTCGCGACGTCGAACGTCCGTCATTTCCCCGACGTGCGCACCGTCAACCCGCGCGAAGACGGGTGATCCGGGTCCCGCGCTCGGTTGTTTCGTCGCTGGCGGTCCCCACGAACGAGAACCTGCCGACCATGCGGAATCCGCCATGCGGGCCGAAGGCGCCACCTACCCGCGGCACGGGCACGCTCCCCGAACCGCATCGGTCCTCCGCGCTCGCCACCCCGGGCAACCCCCTGGGGCATCACGGAGCGCGCGCTGTGCGGGTCGCCGTGGCGGGACGACTTTACGCCGGCCCGCGACGGGGACATGCGCGTCACCTTCGCGCCGGACAGTCTGGCGCGCAGCGTCCTCGACATCATCGGCGTCCCGCACAATCTAGCCGCGTTGCTCCGCCGGCGGGCCGATCGGGTCGAGGCCGAGGCTTTGGATCCGTTCATCCAGGCGACGGTCTTCGCCGCCAAACGGGTGATCTATCGGTGAAGCGCACCGTCGGAGGCCCAGGGGGTCTGTCCAGGCCCGGCGGACGCAGTAGTGGAAGGCAGTCGGTGCCGTCTCGTCCCCGGGGGATCTCGGCGCCACGCTAGGCGAGACTCGGACGGTCTTTCCGGTTGCCATCTGGTAGCCAAACGCCCCGCGCCCTTCAGGTCCGGCCAGGCCGTGAGCCGTGGCTGCCCGTCCTGGTTCGGACGGCGGGGGACACGCGGGGACGTCTGCCGTGTCTCATCCGTTTCCGGTTGCCAAGTCGTCTGACAGATCCAGGGCTACCCAACAAGCAAGCCCCGCAGGCCTTGCGGGGCTTCCAATATGGCTGGTGGGCGTGGCAGGCCTCGAACCCGCGACCCGCTGATTAAGAGTCAGCTGCTCTACCAACTGAGCTACACGCCCA
>JAIMBI010000016.1 GCA_023565505.1 Actinomycetes bacterium
GGCGCGGCGGGCCCGCCCCCGCGCCCGCGGCCCTGGCGGCCGCCGCCAGCGCCGCCCTGGCGGCGGCCGGTCACCCGGCTGCCGCGGTGACGGCCGACCCTGGGGGGGAGATCGTGGCCGTGGTGGCCGGGGAGGTCCTGGTCGCCCCGTCCGTGTGGTTGGCGGCGCCGGGAGGGGCGCTGACGCTGGCGGCCGGGACGGGCGCGCCCGCGGCCTACGCCGGCGCCCTCCTGTTCGCCCGCCCGTCGCCCGGCAGCGGCCTGTGGGCGGTGGACGACCTGCCGCTGGAGCGCTACGTGGCCGGCGTGGTGGCGCGAGAGATGCCCGCCTCCTGGCCCGAGGCCGCCCTCGAGGCCCAGGCGGTCGCCTGCCGCTCCTACGCCCTGTACGCCCTCGTCGCCGGCGGGCGGGCCGGCGACCTGTACGAGCTCGTGGCCGGGCCCCAGGACCAGGTGTACGGCGGCCTGGGCGCGGAGACGCCGGCCACGGACGAGGCCACCTGGGCCACGGCGGGGGAGGTGCTCACCTACCGGGGCGAGCCCATCCAGGCCCTGTACGAGCCCGACTCGGGCGGGTACACCGCCCCCAGCGCCGACGTGTGGGGGACGCCGGTCCCCTACCTGGCGGCCGTGCCCGAGCCCCCCGGCTATCGGCCCCTGCGCTGGCGCGAGGTGCGCACCGGCCGCGAGCTGGAGGCGCTGGTGCAGGCGGCCACCGGGGTGGACGTGGGACCGGTCCAGGCTGTCGCCCCCCTGCCGCCCCTGGGGCCGGGGGGCCGCGTCCTCGCCCTCGCCCTCACCGGGCCGCGCGGCACGGTGACGGTGCGCGACGACCGCGTGCGCACCGCCCTCGACCTGCCCTCCGACGTCTTCGCCCTCAGGACCGACGCCGAGGTGGCGGTGGAGGGCGCGGGCGGGAGGCGGCGCATCGCCCTCGCCCTCGAAGGGCTCACCGCCCAGGGCGCGGCGGTGGCGCACGTCCTCGGGCCGGGCGAGCGGGCGGTCGTGGTCGGCGCCGGCGCCGCGCGTGCCCTCCCCGCCGCCCCTGCCGCCTTCACCTTCGTCGGCCGCGGCCTGGGACCCGGCCTTGGCATGAGCCAGGACGGCGCCCTGTACATGGCCAGGCAGGGGGCGGGCGCCGCCGCCATCCTCCTGTACTATTATCGGGGTGTCGAACTCAGCTGGTGGTACGGGGGGCCGTGAGCGTGGGCGACGCCTGGCGCGTGGGGGTGCCGTTCGGCCTCGGCCTGTTCGTGCTCTCCCTCCTGTCCACCGTCCCCTACTTCATCCCCTCCCTGTCGGATGCCGCCCTCGCCCGCCTGTCGGACGGCGTGGCTTTGGTCGCCTTCCTCGCCTTCCTGGAGGCGGGTAGGCGGGTGGGCAGGGCGGCGGGCGCCCCGTACGGCGCCCTGGGGGCGGGCGTCGCCGGCTTCCTCGCCGCCCTGGCGGGGGTGCTTCAACACGCCCTGCTCCATGCCTCCCCGGCGTACGGCCGCTTCGTCCTGCACACCTACGGGCGGGCGGCGTACGCGGCGGCGGTGCGGGACGCCGGCGGCGTGGCGGCCATGGCCGGCATCTTCGGCTCGCTCATCGGTACCACCCTGCTGGGCGCGCTCCTGGGCCTTGTGGGCGGCTTCCTGGGGGCGCTGGCGGCGCCCCGGCGACCGCGGCCCCAGCCCGGCGCATAGGTGGAGGCGAAAGGGGAGGGGCGCCATGGAACGGGTGTTGGCCCTGGAGTTCGCGCGCGTCACCGAGGCGGCGGCGATCGCGGCGGCGCGCCACATGGGGCGCGGCGACAAGGAGGCGATCGACGCCGCGGCCGTGGAGGCCATGCGCGCCATGCTGCAGACGGTGCGGGTGAGCGGCACCGTGGTGATCGGCGAGGGCGAGATGGACGAGGCGCCCATGCTCTACATCGGGGAAGAGGTGGGCGCCGGGGGCGAGCGCGTGGATGTGGCCGTCGACCCGGTGGAGGGGACGAACCTGGTGGCCAAGGGTCTGTCCGGCGCCATCGCCACCATCGCCGTCGCCCCTGCGGGCCATCTTTTGCATGCCCCCGACATGTACATGGACAAGATCGCCTGCGGCCCCGCCTGCCGCGGCCTCATCGACCTCGACCGCCCCATCGGCGAGACGTTGCGCCTCATGGCCCGGCGACTGGAGCGGCGGGTGGAGGACCTCACGGTGGTGATCCTCGACCGCGACCGCCATCGCGAACGCATCGCCGCCGTGCGCGCCGCCGGCGCCCGCCTGCGCCTCATCACCGACGGCGACGTCATCCCGGCGGTGGCGGCCTGCCTGCCGGAGAGCGGCGTGGACCTCATGCTCGGCATCGGCGGCGCCCCGGAGGGGGTGTTGGCCGCGGCCGCCGTGCGCTGCCTGGGGGGAGACTTCCAGGGCCGCCTGTGGCCGACGGACGAGGCAGAGCGGGAGCGCGCCCAGGCCATGGGGGTGGACCCCGACGCCCGTCTGGGCATGGAGGACCTGGTGCGCGGCGACGACGTGATCTTCGCCGCCACCGGCATCACGGACGGCGACGTGGTGCCGGGCGTGCGCTTCATGGGCAACGAGGCCGCCCAGACGACCACCCTGGTGACCCGCTCCCGCACCGGCACCGTGCGCTGGGTGACGGCGCGCCACCACCTGGCGCGCAAGCGGCAGGCGGTGGGCAGCGCCGGCTGGCGCCTGCCGGAAGACTGACGCACAGGCGGCGGCCCCGGGCGGCCGCCTCGAGGGGGTGAAGGCGTGTCCTCGGCCGATCGACAACGGGCGGATGCCGCGACGGCGGCCGCGGGCCGGCCGGCGGGCCGACCCGCGGCCGCCGCCGCCTTCCCCCTCCCGGCCCTCACGCGCCGGCCCGGCTACCCGTGGATGGTGGTGGGGACGGTGTGCATCGGCGCCTTCATGGCCGCCCTGGACGCCTCCATCGTCACCATCGCCCTGCCCACCATCGGCGACTCCTTCCACGTGGGCCTCAACCTGGCGGCGTGGGTGACGATCTCCTACCTGCTCACCCTCACGGCCCTGGTGGTCACGTTCGGACGGGTGGCCGACCTGTTGGGCCGGCGCACGGTGTACACGGCGGGGTTCGGGGTGTTCATCGTCGGCAGCGCCCTGTCCGGCGCGGCGCTGGGGTTCGGCATGCTGGTGGCGGCGCGCGTCCTGCAGGCGATCGGGGCGGGCATGCTGCAGGCGAACTCCGTGGCCATCGTCACCGCCGCCGCCCCTCCGGGGGAGCGGGGGCGGGCGATCGGATTCCAGGCCGCCGCCCAGGCCGTCGGCCTGGCCCTGGGACCGACGATCGGGGGATTGTTGGTGAGCACCCTGGGTTGGCGGGCGATCTTCTACGTCAACGTGCCGGTGGGCCTCTTGGGCACCCTGGCGGGCGTCCTCCTGCTGCCGGACGACCGCCGGGCGCGGGCCGCGGCCGGCGACGCGCGCCGCGTGGGCTTCGACATCCCCGGCGCCGCCCTTCTCGCCGTCGCATTGGTCGGCCTCATGTTCGGCCTCACCCAGGGCTACAAGCTGGGGTGGGGGTCGCCCCGGGTCCTCGGCGCCTTCGCCGCCGCCGCCTTCGCCGCCGCCGCCCTGGTGGCGGCGGAACGCGCGAGCCGCGAGCCCCTCGTCCACCCCGCGCTGCTTCGCGTGCGCACCTTCGTGATCGGCAACGTCACCGGCCTCATGTCGTACGCCGCCACCTTCGGCGTGCTCTTCCTCGTACCGTACGAGTTCACGCGTGCCTTCCACCTGGGCACGGCCCTGAGCGGGCTTCTCCTCACCACCGTGCCGCTCGCCATGATGGTCGCCTCGCCCCTGGGCGGCATCCTGGGCGACCGCTACGGCTACCGCCGCATCACCGTGGCGGGCGGGGCCGTGCTCGAGGCGGGCATGGTGGGCCTCGCTCTGTTGGGCTTCTTCCGCAGCCCCTACGCCCTCCTGCCCGCGCTGGCCTTGGTGGGGCTGGGCATGGGGCTGTTCACGCCGCCCAACAACTCCTCGGTCATGGAGAGCGCCCCCCAGGAGCAGCTGGGCACGGCGGGGGGCGTGCTCAACATGGCGCGCTCGCTCGGCATGAGCATGGGAAGCGCCCTGGCCGCCACCCTGTACGCCTCCTTCCTGCTCGTGTACGCGGGGGCGGAGAACAGCCGCGCCCCCCTTCCCAACCTGGCGGCCTGCCGCGACGCCTTCCTCGGACTCGTGGTGGTGGCGGGGGTGATGGTCCTCCTCACGCTGGCGCGATCGGAGCGCCCGGGCGGCGGGCGCGTCCGGCACAGCCCGGACACACCCCTGTTCGCAGGCGAGGTGTGACGGGCGCCGTTCCGGAAACCCTTCCCCCTCTGGTTCCCGGCTTCGTGCCCTACGACTCGGGCCGGTGGGCGGGGGACGGGCGCCCTTGCGCTCTCCGGCGCCTGGCGTGGGCGGCCAGGCGGACCAGCTGTCCGAGGTAGTCGCGCGCCGGGCGCCAGCCGAACTTCGATCGCCCGTCGGCACGGGGGGCGAAGGCGATGGGGACCTCCGCCACCGTGCGGTAGCGACCGCGGGCCAGGACCTCGAGCAGCACCTTCCAACCGGCGCGCCCGAGGTCGAGGTCCGCCGCCACCTCCCGCCGCAGGGCGAAGAGACCGCTCGTCACGTCCCGTACCCACCGGGTACGGGGGACGGCGGCGTGGGCCAGGGTGCGGGCCACGGCCGAGACGAGGCGCCGGCCGGCGGGTAGGCCGCCGCCGTCGCCGCCGGGGACGAAGCGGCTGCCCACGGCTACGTCGGCGCCCGCCTCCAGGGCCGCCAGGAGCGGCGGGAGGGCCTCGGGCGGGTGCTGGAGGTCGCCGTCCATCACGGCCACAAGGCGGCCGCGCGCCAGGGCGAGGCCGTGCGCCACCGCCCCGCCCAGGCCGCCCTCGGCCCGGTCGCGGTGCTCCGCCCGCACCCGCGGGTCGGCGCGGGCGATGTCGGCCAGGCGGCGGGGCGTCGCGCCGTCGTCGCTGTCGTCGACGAACACGACTTCGTGCTCACGCGCTGCCAGGGCGGCATGGATCCGGCGCACGAGTTCGCCCACCGCGGCCGCCTCGTTGCGGGTGGGGACGACGACGCTCACCTCCACCGGCCGGGGCAGGGGGGCGGTCATGCTGGGTGCGGCAGGGCGGACGCGAGGGCGGTCGGCATGCGTCCCTGGGCGGGGGCGTCCCAGGGGGCGAGGGCGGCCGGCGGGGGGGCGATGCGGGCCGTGGGCTCGCCCTGCCAGGCGGCCGGACCCTGGGCCGGGGCGGCGAGGGAGAAGCGGGCGTAGGCGGTCTTGCCGTCCGCCGTGAGGGCGTGCGTCCACTCCACCGCGAGGTAGAGGGGGCCGGCGACACCCGGCGCAGCGCCCGGAAGGCGGACGGCGTAGGCGGCGGCGGCCGTGACCCGTCCCAGCCCCAGAGGGCGGACGGCCAGGATCCGGTCGCCGTGGAAGGCGAGGCAGTCGCGGTAGGCGTAGGCGCCCAATTGGGCGAGGGAGGGTGTCACCCACACCTGGGCGAGGACGAACGCCCCCCTCGGGCCCGACAGGGCGACGGCGGCGGCGCGGGCGCCGGGGCCGAGGACGGAGGCGTCGTCGAACGTACCCAGGGGGGTGGCAGCGAACCCCGGCGGGCGGGGGACGAGGGAGTCCACCCGCAGGGAGCGGACGGCCACCGGACGGCCGAGGGCGCCGGGCGGGGCCACGGCGGCCGGCAGGGCGACGGCGGTGAGGGCGACGGCCAGGAAGAGGCCGGCCAGGGTGCGGGAGGGGTTGGGCAGGGCGACGCCGTCCCCCGGCGCGGGAGGCTCGATGGGGACGAGGTCCCAGCGTGTGGCGAGCGCCGCCAGGAAGAGGGCGAGGACGACGAACAGGAGCGGGCCGAGCAGGGCATGCACCGGTCCCAGGGCGACGGCGGGCCCCCACAGGTGCAGCGCCGCCAAGAGGAGGAAGACGCGCACCAAGTTGGCCAGAAGGGCGAGCGCACCGGCCAGGAGGGCGAGGGCGATCTTTCCGCCTGCGTGCCCCGGGGCGCGCGTGAGGAGGAAGGGAAGGACCACCACCGCCGCCAGGAGAGCGTCGGCGCCGCTGCAGGCCGAGGCGACGGTCACCGGCACGGCGTGGCCGCCGTGGGCGACGAAGAGCGTCCCCCCCGCCGCCACCCGCACCCAGCCGCGGGCGGCATGGGCGAGGAGGGGGTCGAGGAGGGCGCGGTCGAGGGCGACCAGAAGCGCCTGGGTGCGGTTCGCCGCCGCCGTCAGCAGGGGGGGCCAGGCGAGCCACAGGTAGGCGAGGGGAGCGGCCACGGCACGCGTCGCTCCTACCCCGAACCACAGCCAAGCGAGAGCCAGCGCCCACAGGGGCCAAAGGGCGAGGGCAAGGTCGTGGGCGGCGAAGGCATACGGCCACAGGTGGGGTCCCGCCGCCACGAGGCCCCCCGTCCCGACGGCCAGGGCGCCTCCCGTCAGGGCGTCCACCTCGCCGTCGTCGGGGTAGGGGCGGAGGCGACGCAGGTTGTCGACCGCCCACACCATGGCGATGGGCGGCACCCACACGAGGTAGGCGAGGGGGGTGTCGGCCAGGGCCCAGCGGGCGAGGGGGAGGGCGTACGCGAGCAGGGGCCCGAGGGCGAGCAGCGCCCACGTGACCAGCCAGGACGTGGAGGGGCGGGGGGCGACGACGAGCACGGCCCGGCGTCAGGCGGCGCGGCGCCGGCGCACGAGGGCGAAGGCGGCCAGGAGGGCGGCGGGGAAGACGGCGGCGTACGGCGCCTCGGGCAGCTGGTTGACGGGCGGTGGGGGGTCGATCGTCAGGCCGTAGGTGCCCGACCAGGGCGAACCCCGACCGCTTGCGTCGAACACGCGTACCCGCAGGCGGGCGTTGGTTGGGACGTTCACGTTGGGAAGGGTGAGCGAGAAGCTCCACGTGTCGCCCCCAGCCCATGTCAGCAAAAGCCGTCTGAAGCGGTAACGGACGTGGCCATTGACCTTGAGGCGCGCGTCCGCGGACGTTAGGCCGCCTCCGCTGTCTTTCAAGGTGGCTTTCAGGATCTGCCCGCCTATCCCATCGTGAGGTGTGGGCGAGACCACGGAGGGCGCGGGCAGGTCGTCGCCCTGGGTGTTGGCGGTGGGGGCGAGGATGCCGCTACCCCCCGGCGGCGGCGCTGCGGCTGCGGGCGCAGCCAGGAGGGCGAGGGGCAGGAGGGCGGCGAGGGCGGTGTGGCCCAGCGCGCGCCACGTTCGCCCCCGCCCTCGCCCCTGCCGCCGCCGCGCCGTCGCCCCCATACGCGTCGCCCCCTCGGCCGCGGGGTTGGACATACTTGGCACCAGGATCCATAATACGACACGACCGTCGCGTCGTGTCGACCCGCGCCTCGCATGCTCGGAGGGGATGGCGTGGCCGCCGAGTTCCGCCGCTCCTGGCGTGGCTACGCGCCGGCAGCCGCCGCCCACGCCCTGGCCGTTTGGGAGGCCGCCCTCGCGGCCCGGGAGCGCCGGGCGGAGGCGGCGGCGTCGGCGGCGCGGGCACGGGCGGAGCGCTTCCTCGCCCAGGCGGCGGCAGCCGTGCGGGGAAGGGAACGGCCGGCACCCGGGCTGGCCGAAGGGACGCCCCCACCCGCGGAGGAGGGGGACGGGGGGCCGCCCGCCCCGCCCTCCCTCCCCGTCGCCCCGTGGGGTCTCAGGCGTACGGACGTGGACGCCTACGTGGCCTGGCGCCTCACCCAGCACGAGGGCCGGGTGCAGCGGGAACGCGAGGCGGAACGGGCCTGGAGGGAGGCGGCCGAAGCGCTCTCGGCCCTGGCCGGCGAGGTGGAGGCGCAAGCCGCCCAGGCCCGGGCGGGGGCGGAGGGGCTGGCCGTCGGCTTCCCGGCGTCGGGGGCGCTGGCCCTTGTGCCGGAGCGGGCGGTCCCCGCCCCACCCCGGTCTGTGCCGGCCCGCCCCGCCGCCAGGGCGGAGGGAGTGGCGGACGCCGCAGCGCCCGGCCGCGCCGTGGCGGCGCGCATCCTGCCGGCGGCAGGGGCGGACGGGGGATGGCTGGCCGACCTCTTGGGGGAGGCGCCCTACCGGGTACCCCTTCCCCCGCCCCATCCCCGGCTGGTGGGACGGGAGGGCGAAGAGCTGGGCCGGGCCGCCGCCGTCCACGTGGCGGGCTACCCGCCGCGCCCCCTCGCCCTCGAGTTGGAGGGCGCCGGGCCCGGGGGAGGGCGCCTGGGCGTGGGGGCGGAAGACGTGGCGGCGGTGCACGGCGACCGGGTGCGCCTGCGGCCGGCGGCGCGGGCGCGCTCGTTGGGCGAGCTGGTGCCGGCGGCGGGCGACGGCACCGCCACCCCCTCGCCCGTGGTGATCCTCGTGGGGCCGTGCGACGCCTTCGCCCCCCTGCAGGCGGTGGCCGACGCGCTGACCGGCATGCCCGGGGTGCACGTCGACTTCTGCCTGTACCGCGACGGCGTGTACCGCATCGACGGCCGCGCCGCCGACCTGGGCCGCCTGGCCGCCCTCCTGGCCGAGCTCACCGCGGTGACGTCGGTGACGGTGGAGGGGGAGACGGTGCACGTGGGCGTACGGGAGGAGGGGGCGTGAGGGCGCGCCTGACCGCCCTGGTCCTGGCGGTGGCGACCGCCCTTGCCGTGCTCGTGGTGTTCGTGGGCGTCTTCGCCCTCGTCGACACCCTCCCCCTGCTGCTCTTCGCCCTGGCGGCCATCGCCTACGCCGTCCTGTCCGGCGTGCGCGGGGCGCCGCCGGGAGGGGGCACCGGCGCGTGAGCGGCGGCGAGGTCGTCGTCGCCGGCCGCACGCTCGTGGACCTAAGGCCCTTCCGCGCCGCCGACGGCCGCCGGGTCGACCCCGTGGACCGCAATGCGGCCGACCTGGTGGCGCCGGAGGTGGCGCGGCAGGGGCGGTTCGTGGTGTACGCCCGCACCCCCCGGCGCCTGTACGCCGCCGCCGTCTGGCCGCCGTCGCCCGACACCCTCGCCGCCCTGGCCGGGCTCGGGTTGCCGGTGGTCGTGGGGCGCATCGAGGCGGATGGCCTGAGGGCCGTCCACGAGCGGCTGTGGGGCGGCGGTCGGGCGCGCCTGGGGGAGCTTCTGGCACGGGCGGGCAAGGTGGCCGCCGAGGAGGTGTCGCGCGCCTTGGAGCGCCAGCGCCGCCAGGGCGGGCGCCTGGGCCAGCACCTGGTGGCGGAGGGGCGGGTGACGCACTGGGACCTGGCGGAGGCGGTGGCGCGCCAGGCGGGGCTCGCCTTGGTCGACCTCGTGTCGGGCCGGGGTGTGCGTCCTCCCGCCGCCCTGTTCGCCTTGGCGGACGAGACGTTCTGGCGCGACCGCCTGTGCGTGCCGTTGGCGGAGGGCGGCGGCATCCTCACGTTGGCCATGGTCGACCCCTCCGACCGGGAGACGGTGCGGGCGCTCGCCTCTCGCACCGGGCTCGCCGTGCGCCCGGTGGTCACCGGGTACCGCGACGTGCTGTGGGCGCTCGACGCCCACTATCGCGACCGCCGCCTCGCCGCCAGCACCGAGTCTCTGCGCCGCGCCCGTCCGGACGACAGCGCCGCCACCCCCCTAAGCCGCGGCCAGCGGCTGACCGCCCTCGCCCTGGCCGCCGCCCTGGCGGTCGGGTTGGCGCGCGCGCCCCTGGCCACCCTGACGGCGGCTCTGGCCCTGTGCCAGGGCCTCTACCTGGCGGTCCTCCTCTTCCGCCTGGCGATGATCGGCAGCGCCGGCGCCGCCGGACCGGAGGTGCGCATCGACCCGGCCGAGGTGGCCGCCCTGGACGAGGCCTCGCTCCCGCCCTACACGGTACTCGTGGCCGCCTACCACGAGGAGAAGGTCCTGCCCACGCTGGCGCGCGCCCTGGCCGCCCTCGACTACCCCAAGGACCGCCTGGAGGTGAAGCTCCTCCTGGAGGCGGACGATCCGGGCACCGTCAACGCCGCCCGCGCCCTCTCCCTGCCTCCGTACGTGGACATCGTCGTCGTCCCGCCGGCCCCGCCCCGCACGAAGCCCAAGGCCCTCAACTACGGGCTGGCGCAGGCGCGCGGCCGCTACCTCGTCATCTACGATGCGGAGGACCTGCCCGAGTCGGACCAGCTGAAGAAGGCGGTCATCGCCTTCCGCCGCTCGCCCCCCGACGTGGCCTGCGTGCAGGCGAAGCTCTCGTACTTCAACGCGGACGAGAACCTTCTCACCCGCTGGTTCACTGCCGAATACGCCATGTGGTTCGACGTCCTCCTGCCGGCGCTGCACGCCCGCCGTCTGCCCATCCCCCTGGGCGGCACCTCGAACCACTTCCGCACCGACGCCCTGCGCGCCGTCGGCATGTGGGACCCGTACAACGTGGCCGAGGACGCCGATTTGGGCATGCGCCTGCACAAGCTCGGCTACCGCACCGTGGTCATGGACTCCACCACGTACGAGGAGGCCAACTCCGAGTTCGTCAACTGGGTGCGCCAGCGCTCGCGCTGGACGAAGGGGTACATGCAGACCTGGCTCGTGCACATGCGCCATCCCTTGCGCCTGTGGCGCGAGCTCGGGGGGCGGGGGTTCGCCGCCTTCCAGCTCATGGTGGGGGGGACGCCGGCGATGCTCCTCGTCACCCCCGTGCTCTGGGCCCTCACCACCGCCTGGTTCCTCACCCGCGCCCGCCTCGTGCCCGACCTCTTCCCCGCCCCCCTGTACTACCTGTCCCTGTTCAACCTGGCGGTGTCGAACTTCGCCTTCACCTACCTCGACCTCGTGGGCATCGCTCGCCGTGGGGCGTGGCGGCTGGTGCGTTGGGCCCTGTTCGCCCCCGCCTACTGGTCGATCATGCCGATCGCGGCCTGGAAGGCGGCGTGGCAGGTGGTGCGCCGACCCTCCTTCTGGGAGAAGACCGAGCACGGTCTCACCGCCATCCGCCCGGAGGACGCACAGCCGGGGGCGATGGCGTGACGGCCGCGCCGACGCCCTCGCCCGGGGTACCTACCGTCCCCGCCCCGGAGGCCCCCGTCCTGGCGGCGCTCGCCTTCGCCCTGAGCCTCGCCCTCGGGCTCTACCTCAACCTGCGCCTGGGCATCGTCGAGGGCGACGCCATGTCGCGCGTGGCCGACGCCTTCTACGTCCTGTTCAGCCGCGACCCCCACCTGGGGGCGATCGGCTTCGTGTGGAACCCGCTCCCGTCGCTCCTCGCCCTCCCCCTCGTGGCCCTGCGCCCCCTGCTTCCCGCCCTGGTGACGCGGGGGTTGGCGGCGGTCGTCGTGTCGAGCGCCTTGGCCGCTGTGGCGGTCCGCGCCCTCGTGCGCCTTGCGGCCCGCATGGGGCTGGGGGCCGCGCCCCGCATCGCCTTCGCCCTCGCCTGGCTGGCCAACCCCCTGGTCCTCCTCTACGGCGCGGACGGCATGACCGACCTCATGTTCCTGGCCGCCGTCCTGGCCGCCCTCGACGGCGTGGCCGCCTACTTGGACGGGGCGGGGGTGATGGCCTTGGCCGGTGGGGGGATGTGGCTGGCGGCCGCCTTCCTCATCCGGTACGAGGCGGCGGCGGCGGCGGCAGGCCTCACCCTCGGCCTGGCCTTCGCCCTGGTGCGCCAGGGCAGGGGGCGGCGCGAGGTGGAGGGGCTCCTCCTCGTCTTCACCGCACCCGTCGTCTACGCCGCCTTCCTCTGGCTGTTCGCCAACTGGCTCATCATGAAGGACCCGCTGTACTTCGTCCTTTCGCCCTACGGCAACGCCTCCCAGATCGCCACGGGAGGGTACGCTACGCCCGCCCTGGCCCAGGCGGCCCACCGCCTGGGGGCGACGCTGGCCTACGCGGCCCGGCGCCTCCTCCTCTTCCCGCCCGCCGCGCCGGCGCTCCTGCTCGCCCCCGCCGTGTGGCTCGCCGGCCGCCGCGGCGACGCGCTGCCGGCGGCGTGGCTCGGCCTCATGGCCGTGCCGGCGCTGGAGTGCGCCTTCCTGTACGCCGGCCGCCTGGCGGGATGGGACCGCTTCTTCCTCGCCTACGTGCCGGCCGGGTTCGTCCTCGCCGCCTGGCTGGTGGGCCAGGTGCCCGCCGCGCCGCGCACGGCGGTCGGCTTGGCCGCGGCGCTCCTCCTGACGGCGGGCGACGCCGGCACCCTGTGGGCCCTCACCACCCCCCTGGGGCACGGCGATCGGGCGGTGGTGCAGGCCGTGCTGGCGGGAGAGCGGCAGCACCCCTTCGCCGAGGCCGACGCCGTCGACGCCTATCTGGACCGCCGTCCCGACGCCACCGTGCTCGCCGACACGTTCCTCGCCGGGGCGGTGGTGGTGCGCGACGAACGCCCGCGCCGGTTCGTCGTCACGTCCGACCGGGACTTCGCCTCCGTGCTGGCCAGCCCGCGCGGCCGCGTGCGCTACCTCCTGGTGCCGCGGCCCACGGGCCTGGGCGCGCTCGACGCCGTCAACCGCGCCTACCCCCGACTGTGGGCGGGCGGCGTGGCCTGGGCGCGCCTCGTGCGCGCCTTCCCGGGTCCGGACGGCTTCCGCCTGTACTCCGTGGGGCCGGCGGCGCCCTGACGGCGGCCGCTCCGCGCCCGCCATGGCGGTGTTGATCACCATGATGGAAAATGCATTATGATGGTAGCTTGCATGTTAGGGGGACAACCCATGGCCGGCGATTCCGACCCCCGCGCCGCCCCCGCCCCGGGCCGCCACTTCGTGGCCTTCGTCCTCCTCGCCCTCGCCTCGGCGGGTCCCAGCCACCCGCCGGCGATCGCGCACTGGCTCGCGCGGTCGCTGCCGGGCGGGATGCGGCCGGACCTCCCGACCCTCTACCGCACCCTCCAGGCCCTGGAGCGGGAGGGTGCGGTGCGCTCCACGTGGGCCACCGGGCGCGGCCCGGCCCGCCACGTCTACGCCCTGACGCCGGCGGGGTGGGAAGAGCTTCGGGCGCGTGCCGACGACGTGCGCCGAAGCCGCGACAACCTCGACTTCTTCCTCGCCCAACTCGAACGCCTGGGCGAGAACGGGGGGCTCATGCATGGCTGACGCCGGCGCGGCGCAGCGCCCTGCCCTGCGGCCGACGACGGCCATTTGGGTGGCGGCGCTCGGGCATTTGCTCAACGACATGTACGGCAACGTCTACCCGGTGGTCGTACCGCTCCTCATGGGCCCGTTGCGCATGGGCGTGACGGCGGCCGCCATGGTGAACTCGGTGAACGGGCTGACGGCCGCACTCCTGCAGCCGTTCTGGGGGATGGCCGCCGACCGGCGCGGGGGCCTAAGGTTTTTGCCCTACGCCTTGCTCGGGGGCGCCGCCGCCGTCGGCCTGTTGGGCTTCTCCCCCTCGTACCCGGTGCTGCTCTTCCTGACGCTGGCCGCCGCCGCCGGAAACTCCGCCTACCATCCCCCGGCCGCCGCCCTGGTGCACGCCTCGAGCGGCACGCGCAAGGGCGCCGGCATGTCCGTCTTCATGGTGGCGGGCAACGTCGGCCGTTCCCTCGGCCCGGCGCTGGCGGCGCTGTTGGCCCTGGCCGCGGGCGTGCGCGGCGTCGGCCTGGTGGCGTTGCCCGGGGTGGCCGTCGCCTTGTGGATCGGCGTCCAGCTCGGGCGCATGGAGCGGCACGGCGCCCGCGCGCCCCACGCCCCGGCCGAGGAGGGTGCGGGCGGGCACGGGCACGGACACGCGCACGCCGAGGCCGTCCCCCTCCGGGATCTCGCGCGCCTGGTGCGGGCGCGGGGGTGGGCGATCGTCCTCCTCCTCCTCATGTCGGCGTCGCGCTCCATCGTCACCAGCGCGGTCATCGCCTTCCTCCCTCTCCGCTACCACCTGAGCGGCGGCCCGGTGCTGACGAGCTCGGCGTTCATCGCCGTCATGCTCCTCGTCGGCGGCGTGGGGAACGCCCTGGGGGGCACGCTCTCCGACCGGGTGCCCCGCACCTGGGTGGTGGCGGTGGCCTCCCTCCTGGCCGCTGCCGCCATGGCCCTGTTTGTCGACGCACGCGGCGTGACCTCGCTCGTCCTCCTCGCCCTGGCGGGCTTCTTCGCCATGAGCGTGAGCTCGGTGGTGATCGTCCTGGGCCAGGAGCTCTTCCCCGACAACGTCGCCCTGGCCTCCGGCATCGTCCTGGGCTGGGGCAACGCCGCCGCCTCTCTCGGCGTCGCCGCCCTGGCGGTGATCGCCGGGCGGTGGGGGATCGACGCCGCCCTGTTCGGGGCCGCCGGCGTGGCCGCGGTCGGCACCCCGCTTGCGCTCGTGTTCCCGCGCGCGCGGGCGAACGCCGTCCCCCACGCCCTCGCCGCCCCGGGTGCGGCCGGCTGACGGCCCGCGGCCCCTCGGGGCGGTGCTTCGCGGCGCGGCCAGCGCTCGCTCGGTCAGAGGGAGGCGAAGGTGCGCCGGATCGCGGCGAGATCGGCCCCCGCCGCCAGCAGCAGGAGGAGGAGGATGCGCGCCTTCGACGCCCCAAGCCAGCGGGCGGGGATGAGGCCGCGCCGCAAAAGGTCGATCTCGGCCCCCGGGGCGCCGTAGGTGCGCGTGAGGACGGGTCCGGCGCCGGTGCGGGACGATAGCACCACGGGGATGCGCGCCGCCACGTCGCCGAGGGCGTCCGCCATGGGGGACGGCACGTGCCCGCCGCCCAGGGCCTGGACGACGAGAGCCGCATAACCCCGCTCCGGCAGCGTCCGGACGTCGTCACCGTCCTCGAACAGGGCGGCCGTGACCACGGCCACCCGCGGCGGCGGCGATTTCGGCAGGGAAGGCAGGTGGGGCAGCTCCCCCACGGGCCGGAGCCGGATGGACACCTCGCCCTCGGAGATCCAGCCCAGCGGGCCCAGAGGGGCAGAGGTGAAGGCATCCGGCCGCGTGGTGTGGGCCTTGCGCACGAACCGGGCGGCGTGCACCTCGTCGTTCATCACCACGAGCGTCCCCAACCCGCGGGCGGCGGGAGTGGCGGCAACGCGCAGGGCCGCGGCGAGATTGGCCGGGCCGTCGGCACCGGGGCGGGTGGGGTCGCGCATGGCGCCGGTGACCACCACGGGCGCCTCCTGACGGAGCATGAGGTCGAGGGCGAAGGCCACCTCTTCCAGCGTGTCGGTGCCCAGGGTGACGACGAAGCCGTCGTCGCCTTCGCCAAGCCCGGCCTCGACCGCCCGTACGATGTCCGCCAAATCGGCCGGGCCGACGTCGGCCGACCGCACGCGGCGAAGGGCTTGGGTGCGAACCGTCCACGAGGATGGAGGGGCGGCCTGACGCACCAGGGAGTCCGCGTCCAGGGACGGGAGGACCCCGCCCGCCCGACGCCTCGCCGACGCGATCGTCCCGCCCAGGGAGAGGACGCGGATCCTTGGTGCGCGCATCGTTCGCCCTCCTGGCGCATAGTGGGGAACCCGATGCCCGGGCCGCCGGCCGCCGTGCACCTGCGCGTCGGCGGGGGCGCGCTGCCGGCGCGATATCTCACTATATAGGATTACATGCGAGACGCGGTACCCGAACGGGCCCTGAACTGCTTGTCGCCATGCAGGAAGGGTGGAAATGAGCGAAGAATTCCCACAGCGTCCCCTCCGATGAGTCTCATATATCGGGACTGCACCGTTCGCCCTGAGGAGGGATCGCCGTGGCGACCGTGGCGGTTGTCGACCTGCCCGAGGACGCACGACTCGACGACGCCCTTGCCAACCAAGATCTGCGCCCGGTGCCCGTTCGCCAGCGGACGTGGACGTGGTACAACTTCATGGCCGTGTGGATGGGCATGATCCACAACATCTTCAACTACGAGGTGGCGGCCAGCCTCATCGCCGTCGGCATGGGGGTGTGGCAGGCCATCCTGACCATCCTCACCGGCAACGTCCTGCTGCTCGTCGTCCTGTACCTCAACGGCCGGCTGGGCAGGCGGTATGGAACGCCGTTCCCCGTGGTGGCGAGGGCCCCCTTCGGCGTGCTGGGTGCCAACATCCCGGCGCTGGTGCGCGCCCTCGTCGCCATCGGGTGGTTCGGCATCCAGGCCTACCTCGGAAGCACGGCGCTCAACGCGCTTCTCGCCGCCGTCTTCCCGTGGTGGGGCGCCATGTCGGCGCACATCTCCGGCGTCGGCCTGCCGCTCAACGGGCTCATCTCCGTCCTCATCTACTGGTGCCTGTTCGTCCTCGTCGTCAACCACGGCATGGAGACTGTCCGACGCTTCGAGGGCTGGGCCGGTCCGGTGGTCCTCGTGGTCGCCCTGGGCCTCATCGTGTGGGCCGTGTCCGTCGCCCACGGCTTCGGCCCCCTCTTCGCCCAGAAGTCGAAGTTCACCTCGTTCGGCGCCTTTCTGCCCGCCTACTTCGCCGGCGTCACCAGCATCATGGGCACCTGGGCCACACTGGGGCTCAACATCCCCGACTTCACCCGCTTCGCCCGCAGCGACCGCGATCAGATCATCGGCCAGGCGTTGGGGCTCCCCCTCGCCACCTTGGTGTTTTCCTTCATGAGCATCCTCATCACATCGGGCACCATCGTCGCCTTCGGCTCCGCCATCTGGGACCCCGTCACCCTCATCCAGAAGTTCCACAACCCGTTGGTCATCATCCTCGGCGCCGCCGCCCTCACGGTGGCCACCCTGTCGGTCAACGTGGCGGCGAACATCGTATCGCCGGCGTACGACCTTTCGAATCTGCTCCCGCGCCGCATCGACTTCCGCACGGGTGCCATCCTGACGATCGTCATCGCCCTGGTCATGATGCCGTGGCGCCTCCTGGCCAACCCGACGGCCATCTTCGACCTCCTCGGCTGGAGCGGCGGGTTCATCGCCCCCGCCACCGCCATCTTGCTGGTGGACTGCTGGGTGCGGCGCCGCGGGCACCTGGACGTCGCCCAGCTCTACCGCCGTAACGGCATCTACGAGTATCTCAACGGCTTCAACTGGTGGGCGGTGGCCATCCTGGTCGTCGGCATGCTCCTGTCGAACATCGGCTCGGTCGTGCCGGGTCTCAAAGCCCTGTACACGTACTCCTACTTCGTCGGCTTCGCCTTCGCCTTCCTCGCCTATTGGGGACTCACCGCCGTGACGGGCGAGGCGCGCCCCGCCTATGCCCCGGGCGCCGAAGGCGCAGCCGGCGACACGTAACCGAACCGTGCGGGAAAGGGGGGCGGCCGGCGCCGCCCCTCTTCTCGCGTTGCGCCCGCCTGCCGGCGTCCCGCTGGCCTTCAGGGCACAAGCACGATCTTGCCGAACACGTCGCGGGCGGCGACGCGCTCGTGGCTGCGCCGCGCGTCGGAGAGGGGAAGGACGCTGTCCACGACGGGGCGGAGCGCGCCCTCGGCGCAGAGCTCGAGCACGCGGCGGTACTCCGTCACCGTCGCCCGGTAGGCGCCGAGGAGGCGGGCCTCCTTGCGGAAGAAGGAGATGACGTCGAGGTCGACGCGTTCGCCCGCGTGGGCGCCGCAGGTCACCACGGCGCCGCCCGGCGCCACGAGGGCGAGGCTCTCCTCCAGCACGGCGCCGCCGATGTGCTCGATCACCGCGTCGGGGCCGTCCCCGCCGGTGATCTCGCGCACGCGCGCCGCCCAGTCGGGCCGGCTGTAGTTCACCGCCGCGTTCGCCCCCAGGTCGAGGGCACGGGCGCACTTCGCCTCCGTGGAGGCGGTGGCCACGACGCGCGCCCCCATGAGGCGGGCGATCTGGACGGCGGCGCTGCCCACGCCGCTGCCCGCGGCGTGGACCAGCACCCACATGCCTTCCGCGATGCCGGCGAGCTGTGCCATGTGCCATGCCGTGCCAAACGCGGCGGGCACGGCGGCGGCGTGGACGTCGTCGAGCCCCGGGGGCACCCGCGCCAGGGCGACGGCCGGGGCCAGGGCGTACTCGGCGTAGCCGCCGTCCGCGTCGAGCCCCGGCAGGGTGCCCTGGCGGCACAGGTTGGCGCGCCCGGTCCGGCACATGCGGCACCGGCCGCAGGTCCAGCCCAAGGTGACCACGGCGCGGTCCCCGGGGGCGAAGTCGACCACGTCCGCCCCCACGGCCACGACGGTGCCCGCATAGTCGCGTCCGAGGATGTGCGGCAGCCGCACCTGGCGGCGCGAGACGCCGGCGCGGATGTCGAGATCGAGGTGGTTGACGGCGCACGCCCCTACCCGCAACAGCACCTCACCCGGCCCCGGCGCCGGCGGGGGGATCTCCTCCAGGCGCAGGACCTCGGGCCCGCCGAAGCGGTGGAAGCGCACGGCCCGCACGTCGTCTCCCCCTAACTCCGCTCGTGTCGGCAGAGAACGCGCAGCCGGCCCATGGTCTCCGCCACGTCGTCGGCCGCCTCCAGCTGGCGCACGAGCGCCAGGGCCTCCTCGGCGCGGCCGGCGAGCGCGTACGCGGCGAGGGTGCGGAACTTCTCGGCCAGCTCCTCGTCGCTGGGCGGGCGGTTGGGCGAGCCCTTGGCCTCGGAGCAGGTGCGCTCCACGACGCGCCCGTCCGCCAGGCGTACCGTGACGGTGGCCACCATCTGGTCGGGGTAGCGGGAGTCGTGGTCCGGTTCGTCCACCAAGCGCACGCGGCGGGCCAGGGCGCGCACGCGGGGATCGGCCATGGCCTCGGCGGAGAAGGCGCTCTGGTCGGCGCGGCCCCGGACCAGCACGGAGCCGACGGCGTACGGGATGGAGAACTTGGCCGCCAGCATGTTGTCCGGGTCGGTCCGCCCGAGGGTGGAGGCGCGCGCGAAGGTCCGCACCTCTACCGCCTCGACCTCCTCGGGGGCGATCGCCTCCGCCGCCGTGAGGTCGAAGGCCGCCTGGATCGGGCTGTGGGCGTACCGGCAGAAGGCGTAGAACTTGAAGTAGTTGCGCTCGATCTCCCACTGCCCGCCCAAGCCTTCCACGAGCGCGCCGGGGTCGAAGGCGGACCCTAGGATGCGCCCGAGGACGTGGCGCTCGGCGTCGGGACCGGCGCCGAAGCCGGCGCCGACCAGCGCGGGCGCGAGCACGCCGACCGCCCCCGCCCGCCCCATGTACAGATTGCGCACCAGGTCGCCGCGCAGGGCGGTGTCCCAGGCGGTGGGCGTCGACAGGGCGACGGCGAGGCGCATGGCGGCGGCGGTGCTGTCGGCGTCGAGGGCGCGAAGGCGCGCCACCGCCGCCGCCGCCCCCGCGTTGCCGGCCGTGCCGTGGGTGTGCACGTCCGGCCGGAGCGAGCTCGCCCGGCCGAAGCGGGCGGCTACCTCGTACCCGTAGGCGATCGCCTCCAATAGGGCCGCGCCGCCGGCATGCGCCTCCTCGGCCGCGGCCAGGGCGGCGGGGACGACGTGCGCGGCGGGGTGGCCGCGGCTCCACTGGTTGCCCTCGTCCAGCTCCAGGCTCACCATGGCGGTGCCGTTGACGAACGCCGCGTACGCGGGCCAGGCGGTGCGGTCCCTGCCGATGAGCGTGGCGGCGCCGGCCGGAGGGGCGAGGTCGTCCAGAAGGTGGGCGACGGCGTCCGTGGTCGTGCCGGCGAGGATGGCGCCGACGCTGTCGAGCAGGACGCGGCGCGCCGCCCGGAGGGCCGTGGGGGGGAGGTGGCCGGAGGGGCGAAGGACGAAGGACGCCAGTTGCTCGAGCTCAGGCATGGACATCCGCCTCCTTGGAGGGTGTGGGGTCGGCGTGCGGCCCGGCGGGCGGGCGCTGCGGGAAGTGGCGGCCATAGACGGCCTCGGCCACGGCGTTCTTCTGCATCTCCACGGTACCTCCCGCGATGAGCCAGCCCCGGGTGCGCGCAAACAGGTAGGAGAGCTCGCTCTCCGCGCTGAAGCCGTATCCGCCGAAGAGTTGGAGGCTCAGGTGCGCGGCCTCGAAACCGGCCGTGTTGCAGGCCCACTTGGCGAGCGACGTCTCCTCTGGCGAGGGGACGCCGCCTCGGGCGTCGGCCTGCTGCGCGGCGCGGTAGAGGAGAAGGCGGGCGGACTCGAGCTTGAGGCGCATCTCCGCCATGGTCCACTGCACGCCTTGGAACTCGCACAACGGGCGGCCGAACTGCCTCCTCGTGGTCGTGTGCTCCCGCGCCAGGTCGAAGGCGCGCTGGCCGTACGCCAGGCAGCGGGCGGCGTTGCCGAGACGCTCGACGTTGAACACCCGGAGCATGCGCCGAAACCCGTCGCGCGCCACGAGCACGTCGTCGGCCCGGACCGGCACGCCGTCGAACTCCAGCTCCGCGTACGTCTCCCCAGACATGAAGCGGTGGGGTCTCAGGGTCAGGCCCTGTGCCTCCCGCTCCACCAGGACGGCGCCGCAGGCGTCCCTCTCCGGCCCGAAACGCACCCAGACCACCCACAGGTGGGCGTGCATGCCCCCGGTGTTGAACACCTTGCGGCCGTACAGGCGGTAGCCTCCCTGCCCATCGGGTTCGGCCCGGGTGGTCAGGTCGGTGACGGCGCTACCGGCTTCGGGTTCCGACATGGCGATGCTCACCAGCTTCCTCCCTGCCAGCAGATCCGGCAGGTAGCGGGCGCGCTGGGCGGCGCTGCCGTGGGCGGCGATCTGCTGCACGGCGCCGAAGTTCATCGCCGCCAGGACGTCTCCCGCCCGCGGTGCCACCTCCGTGACCGCCTCGAGGGCCAGGACAGCGGCGAGAAGGCCCGCGCCCTGGCCGCCGTCCGCGGGCGGGAGGCACAGGCCGCCGAATCCCTGCTCGGCCAGACGGGAGGCGACGTGCCAGGGGTATTCCCGCCTGCCCGGGGCCAGGGCGGGGTCATGGGCGAACTCCCGCTCCGCCAAGGCCCGCGCCGCATCTCGGATCGCTCGCTCCTCGGCGCTCCAGCCGAAGTCCATGGGGATCCTCCCTTCATCGACGAGGTCTCTCGAGCTTCTCTCCCCACCATGCCAGCGCGGCGAGGGCTCGGGCCGCGCTCTCCGGCTCGGCGTACACGGGAAGGCGCGCCTCCTTGGCGTAGGCCAGGGCGAGGGGGGCCACCACCTCAGGACCGGTGCGCGCGACGCACACGGGCACGCGCCCTCGGTCCCGGACCCGCACCGCCGCCTTCATCACGTCAAGCGCACCGGGATCGGCACCGGCCGTGAGGAGGAGGAGCACCGCGTCTACCTCGGGCGCGGCGCACGCCGCCTCCAGCACGGCCTCCACGATGTCGGCCCGGGAGGCGGCCATGATGGTGATGTCCACCGGGTTGCGCGCGCTGGCGAACGGGGGGAGATGGCGGGCGATGGCCGCGCGCGTGCCGGGCCGGAGCGCGGCCAGGCGCAGGCCGGCCGACGTCAGGGCGTCGGCCGCCACGGCGCCGGCGCCGCCGGAGGTGGTGATCACCGCCACCCGCCGGCCGGGCGCCGGCCGGCACCAGCTGAGCGCGACGGCGCACTCCACGAGGTCGAACAGGCGTGGGACGAGCCAGGCGCCGTGGGCCGCGAGGGCGAGTCGGACGGCGACGTCGTCGTCCACGAGGCGGCCGGTGTGGCTCGACACGGCCCGGCGCGACGCCTGGGTCCGGCCGGTGGCGTAGACAAGGACGGGGCGGCCGCCGCGCGAGGCCTCGTCGAGGGCGCGGAGGAAGGCGGGCGGGTCGCCGATGCTCTCGACGAAGAGGGAGAAGACGCCGACGCCCGGGTCTTGGGCCAAGGCCAGCAGGAACTCCGACAGCCCCAGACCGCCCTCGTTGCCGGGGGCGACCAGGGCGCGCAGGCCGAGCCCGCGCTCCATGGCGCGCCCCGCGAGCGATCCCCCAAGGGCGCCGCTCTGGGACAGGATGGCCAGGGGACCCTCCACGAGGGGCGTGCGAGGGATGGCGTTCGAGTACGTGAGGACCGTGCGCGCCGGCGTGTAGACGGTGCCCATGGCGTTGGGACCCATGAGCGCCGTGTCTGCGGCCGCCCGCACCAGGCGCAACTGTGCCGCCCGGCCCCGGCCCCCGCGCTCGGCGAAGCCCGAGGCGGCGACCAGCACCGCCGGCACGCCGAGCGCCGCGCACTGGGCGACGCTCGGGCGGGCGCGGTCGGCGGGCAGCATGACCGCGACGACGTCGGGCGTCTCGGGCAGCTCCGACAGGTCGTGGTACGCCGTCCGTCCCTGCACCGTCGGGGCCGTGGGGTGCACCGGGTAGACGCGGCCCGGGTAGCCGTGCGCCAGAAGCTGGGCGAGAAGGCGGCCGCCGAGCTTGCCGGGGTCGGACGAGGCACCCACGACGGCCACCGAGTCCGGGCGCAAGAAGCGCCAGGCGCGGCGCACGCCCTCGGGGGCGGTGTCGACCGCCGGTCGGCCGGCAAGCGCGGGGAGGGGAGCCCTGGGGGCGACGCGGGCGTCGACCGCCACGGCCCGCCCGTCGGCCAGAAGGCACAGGGGGTTGACCTCGACCTCGGCCACCTCCGGGTCGGCGGCCACCGCCCGCCAGAGGGCGACGGCGGCGTGCGCCACGGCACGCGCGGGCATGCGGTCGCCGCCCCTTCCCCCGCGCCACAGGGCCCTCGACCGCAGGCGTCCGAGCGCGCCCTCGACGCGGCGGACGGAGACCGGACCGTACAGGCTCACCGTGTCGGCCACAAGCTCGGTCCACACGCCGCCGGCCCCCACCGTCAGGACCATCCCCCACCCGGGGTGGAGGCGGACGTCGACGAGGAACTCGACGCCCTTGGGCGCCATGGCCTGGACGACCACGCCGGATGCGCCTTGCCCCGCCTCGCCCTGGCGGCGCACGAGCGACAACATGGCCTCCGCCCCGTCGCGCACCGCCGCCTCGTCGCCCATGCCCAGCCGCACACCGCCGACGTCGCTCTTGTGTACGAGGGCGGGGTGCGCCGCCTTGAGGGCGACCGGTCCCGCCCCCAGGGCACGCCACGCCGCCACCGCCTCCGGGACGGTGGCGGCCAGGCGCCAGGGGGCCACCTCCAGGCCCGCCCGTTCCAGCCAGGCGAGCGACTCGACGAGCCCGAGGAAACCCGACCGCGCCGTCATCGGCCCGCCCCCACGCGACTTTGGCGGCTGCGCCCTAGATACCGGCCGCTCACCGCCCCCACCGCGGCGCCCTCCCGCCACACCTCGACACCGTGGCGGAACACCCGCACCGGCCAGCCGCGGGCGGTCCGACCGCGGCAGACGCAGAACCCCTCCGGTGCATGCCAGGGGGGGGTGGCCGACAGGGTCTCCCGGCGCTCGGGGTCGAAGACCACCAGGTCGGCGTCGGCGCCAGACCGCAGGCTGCCCTTGCGGGGGAAGAGGCCGAACGCCCGGGCCGGGCCCGAGGTCAGGAGGGCGGCGATGCGGCTCAGGCCGATCCCCCGCGCATGGTGGCCCTCCTCGACCAGAACGGGCAGGGTATGGGCCTGTTCGGCGAAGCCCATCGCCTGCGGCCGTGGCCGGCCGGTGCCGTCGAGCTTCTCGGCGCGCGTGTACGGGCAGGCGTCGCTGCCGACCGTGCGGATGTGGCCGCTTGCGATCGCCCGCCACAGCGCCTCCCGGTCGGAGGCCTGCCGGAGCGGGGGCAGGACGCGGGCCAACGCGCCGGCGGCCGCGTCGCTTCCCAGCGTCAGGTAGTGGGGGCACGTCTCCAGCGTCGTCCTCCCGCCGGCGCGGCGCGCGGCCCCAAGGCCCGCCTCGCTCGACACGTGGGCGGCGTACAGCCGCAGGCGGAAGGCCTTGGCTACGGCTGCCGCCAGGGCGAGGCCGACCGCCTCGGCGGCCGGGGGGCGGGCGATTCCGAGTTCGACCAAGGGGTCCGGCGCCTGGGGCGCCTCCGGCCGCAGGAGGGCCGGCCACTCGGCGTGGACGATGAGCGCGGCGTGCGGCCCCACCTCCCGCACGCCGCGGGCGATGGCGACGAACAGGTCGTCGTCGAGGGCCTCGTCGGTGCCGTAGCGCTCCTTCTCGCTTCCCCGGTAGCCCATGTAGAACTTGAACGACGTGATGCCGAAGGCGTGCGCGTACTCGGGCATACGGGCCGCCTGGGCGTGCGTCAGGATGCCCAGGTGCAGGGCGAAGTCCACCGCCGCACGGGCGGCGGCCGCCTCAAGGAACGGGGGGAGGGTGAGGCGGTAGTCGCCGGCCGCCCGCATGAAGTTGAGCACGGTGGTGACACCTCCGGCCAACGCCCGCTGCCCTTCGGCGGCGAAGTCCTCCTCGGGGGGGTGGTGCAGGCCGTAGTGCACGTGGGGGTCGACGATCCCCGGCATGAGGAAGAGGCCCCCCAGGCGGAGGACGCGGCGCGCAGGCGGCGTCTCGCCAGCATCCAGGCGCCGGACGATCTGCCCTTCGGCGACGGCTAGGCCACCGGGGACGGGCTCCGCCGCCTCGGGGTCGACGAGGACGGCGTCGGTGAGGACGAGGTCGTACATCCTACCCCGCCCTCGGGGCGGCGGGCGAGGGCGCCGGCGGCCGCTGCCAACGCCCGTCGCCGGGCCGACCGACGATCTCCCCCCGGCGGTAGACGATGTGGCCGCGGACCACGGTGGTGTCGACCCGGTAGTCGAGGCGTTCCCCCTCGAACAGGCGGGCGGTCTGCGGGTGCTTCGTGTGCATGGCGGCGGCGCTCACCGTCCAGGGCTCGGGGGCCAGGACGGCGAGGTCGGCGTCGGCGCCCACGGCGATCCGCCCCTTGCGCGGGGCGAGGCCGAACACGCCGGCGGCACGCGTCGCCGTAAGGCGGGCCACGTCCTGGAACGAGAGCCCGCCGGTCACGGTGGCCTGGGCCATGAGGGGGAGGAGGGTCTCCAGCCCCGGGCAGCCGGCGGGTGCCCGCCAGATGCTCTCCCAGCCGGGCTCCTTCTCCTCGGGGGTGTACGGGGCGTGGTCGCTGCCCACGAAGTCGACGGTGCCGTCCTGGACCCGGCGCCAGAGCCGCTCTTGTTCCTCGGCGCTGCGCAGGGGCGGGTTGATCTTCGCGTACGGACCGAGGCGCTCCATCGCCTCCTCGGTACGAAACAGGTAGTGCGGGCAGGTCTCGGCGGTGATGGGTACGCCGCGCGCCTTGGCCGCGGCGACGATGTCCGCCCCCGTTCCGGAGCTGAGGTGGCAGATGCTGACGCGGGCGCCCGTCGCCTCGGACAGGCGCACCACGAGGTCGATCGCCAGCGCCTCGGCCAGGACCGGGTGCGCTTCCAGGTGGGCCCGGGCGTCGTGGCGTCCCTCTTGGCGCAGCCGGCGCTCCGCCAGGGCGAGGATCTCGTCGTCCTCGGCGTGCAGGCAGGCCACCCGGCCGGCGCGGGCGACGGCTTCGAACACCTGGTACAGGTGGGCGCTGTTGGCCGACCACAGACCTTCGAACTCGGCCTCCCGGCCGGCCTGGGGCCGATGCATGAAGATCTTGTAGCCGACCACGCCGGCGTCGGACAGGGCTTGGATGTGGTCGAGGGCCTGGTGCCCGCCCGCCCCGTAGAAGGCGAAGTCCACCAGGCTGTCGCGCCGCGCGGCCTCGAGCCGACGCTCGAGGATGTCGACGTCGTAGACGGGGGGCACGGAGATGGGCATCTCGAGGATGGTGGTGACGCCCCCGGCGGCGGCGGCGCGCGTTCCGGTGACGAAGTCCTCGCGCTCGGCGTGGCCCGGGTAGCGCACGTGCACGTGGGTGTCGATCGCGCCGGGTAGCACGACCCTGCCGCGGGCGTCGAGCACCTCTCCGCCGTATCCCCCGGGCCCCTCGCCCGACCCTATGGCGACGATCGTCCCGTTGCGCACCAAGAGCCAGCCGTCAAGCACGTCATCGGTCAACACGATGCGGTCGGAACGTACGAGAAGTTCGGCCACGGTCCCACCTCCGTCGATCGCCGCAACCCTATGCCAGGGAGCCATCCAGCCGAACGATCGCCTGGGCGAGGCAGCGTGCCCCCTCGGCGACGTCGGCGATCTCGGACCATTCCTCCGGCGAGTGGCTGAGTCCGCCGCGGCTGGGGACGAACAGCATGCCCACCCGCTCCGTGACGTGGGCCATCTGCACGGTGTCGTGCCCTGCCCAACTCGCCAGGCGCGGTGCGTCGTGTCCGAGGTCGCGCGCCGCGGCCAAGAGGATGTCCTGAACCGCCGGGGAGAGCGGCACAGGCGCCTCCCGGCTCACGCGTCGGGCCTCTGCCCGGTACCCCTGGCCCTCGAGGGCGCGCAGGGCGAGCGCCAACGCCTCTTCCATGGCGTCGGACACCGTAGGATCGAGGGCGCGCCACTCCACGCCCACCCGCGCCTCCCCCGGCACCACGTTGTACGCCCCGGGCGCCACCTGCCAGCGCCCGGCGGTGCACACGACCGCGCCGGGATGGCGGGCGGCCTCGGCCATGAGGTCGAGGACCAGGCGGGCGGCGGCGACGGCGGCGTCGTGCCGGTCGCTCATAGGGAGGGTGCCGCTGTGGCCGCGCTCGCCGAGGATCTCCACGTCATACCGGTCGATGCCCACGATCCCCGTGACCACGCCGACGCGCGCCCCGGCCCGCTCCAGGTAGGGGCCTTGCTCCACGTGCAGCTCCACGAACGCGGCCACGTCGTCCGGGCCCAGGCGTGCCGAGGCCAACCGCGCCGGATCACCCCCGAGCTGCGCGATCGCCTCCCCCAGGGTGCGGCCGGCGTCGTCCCGCAGGGAGAGGTGCTCGACGGCGAGATGCCCGCTGACGGCACGGCTGCCGACGCACGACAGGCCGAAGGGGCTCGGCTCCTCGGCCACGAAGTCCACCACCGCCAGCGGGAGGCGCAGGCGCACGCCCGCCTCGTCCAGGACCCGTGCCACCTCCAGGGCGGCGAGCACGCCGGCGATGCCGTCGAAGCGCCCGCCGCCGTCGACGGTGTCCGTGTGCGAACCGGTCACCAGCTTGGGGCCGTCCCGCGTCCCCGGGCGCAGGCCCCACACGTTGCCCGCGGCGTCGACCGTCACCGCCAGGCCGGCCTCCTCCATGCGGCGCGCCACCCACCGGCGCGCCGCCCGATCTTGGGGACTGAAGGCGCGCCGCGTGTGCCCCGGCCGACTGGGGTCGACGAAGGTCGCCAGGGTCTCCCAGTCCGTCCGTATGCGGTCGGGGTCGACGCGCCAGGCCGGATCGCGCTTCTCCACTCCCGTCACCTCCCCGTGCCCTTGGGCACGCGTCCCCCGAGCGACGTCGTCACCGCCCGCGCGGCCTCCACCACCGCCCTGCGCGCCGCCTCGCGATCGAACCGATGGGTGGGTCCGGCGACGGACAGGGCGGCCACGCACCTGCCGTCCGGCCCGAACACGGCCGCGGCGCTCCCGGACACCCCGTCGTCGGTCTCCGACTCGCTCTCGGCGTAGCCGAGCGCGCGGATGCGCGCCATCTCCGCCCGCACCGCGTCCGGCTGCGTCAGCGTGCCAGGGCCGATGGGGATGAGCTCGACCTGGCGGAGGTAGGCTTCGAGACGCGCCGGCGGTTCGTACGCGAGGAGGATCTTCGCGCTCGCGCCGGCATAGAGGGGGCGCAACGCCCCTACCTCGAAGGAGAGCCGCAGGGGGCGGGTGCTCTCGAACCGGTCGAGGCAGAGCGCGGACGGCCACTGGACCACCGTGAGCAGCGCC
This sequence comes from Actinomycetes bacterium, assembly GCA_023565505.1. Lineage (GTDB taxonomy): Bacteria > Bacillota > Sulfobacillia > Sulfobacillales > JAIMBI01 > JAIMBI01. The sequence goes on from JAIMBI010000016.1 coordinate 27,372, forward strand.
GTCTCGTGCGTCTCGCGCGAGATTCGCTCCAGGTAGGTGCGGCATGTGGCGCGGAGGGCGGCGTATCCCGAGATGCCCCCCGCCAGCCGCTCGACCGCGGGCCCGAGCGAGTACGCGCCCGCGGTCGGGCCCGGCACGAGGAGGTCGAGGTCGCGCAGGACTTTGATGAGCCGGTACGCGGTGCTGCGCGTGAGGTGGAGTTCGCTCATGCACCGCTCCGCGGTCACCGTTCCATCCTGGCGTGCGGCGAGGAAGAGGATGGCCAGACCCCGTTCCAGGGTCTGGGCCCCGCTTCCTTCCGCTTCGTCCCGAATAGTAAGACGCTCCCTTTCGGACATACTCGGAGAACGATCCGAACGACACGCGGTTTCGATGCTCCTTATGAGATTCCTGCCGCGGTGCGAGATCTCATATTTTGAGATCTATGGCGCGGCCCCGTGACGACGGCGCCGCCGGCCCCCCCCGCGCGGGCGCGGGCGGGCCGGCGGATCGGGGCCGGGCGGAGGTGATGTTCGACGCCGCCGGCGCCGACGGCAGGCCGTCCCTACGCCTGTGGCCAGGCACCCGGCTGCGAGATGGCCAGGGCGGCGGCGGCCATGGCCGCCGCCGCCGCCTCGTCCGGCCCGTCGCCCAGGAGGAGGCGGGCCAGGAAGGTGCCGGCGGCGGCGTCGCCGGCCCCGGTCGTGTCCCGAGGCGCCGTGGCGAGCGCGGCGGCGGGCACGGGGATCACCCGTCCACCCGTCCCCAGGCGGGCGCCGGCCCGGCCCAGTGTCACGAGCACGATGTCGTGGCTTCGAGCCAGGCGGCGGCAGGCGGCGGCGGGGTCGGCGGCGCCGGTGACCGCCGTCGCCTCCGCCCCGTTGAGGACCACCGCCCACGCGCCCTGGGCGAGCGCGGCCCACGCCTCGAGACCGGCCCGCTCGAGGACGGAGACGGCGCTGGGGGTGACGGCGACGGGCACGGCATGGCGGCGCGCCCAAACCCGGGCGCCCTCGACCCACGCCCGTCCACCGGGTCGCACGAGGGCGTATCCCGACACGTACAGGGCGAGGCGCCCGCCCGGACGGCGCGCGGGGAGGTCGGCCCACGCGCCGTCGCCGAGATGGGCGAACAGGGTGCGACGGGCGCCTTGCCCCTCCACCAATGAGACGACGCGCGTGCTCGTGCCGCTGTGCCGGGCGCGCACGGCGACGCCGGCGCGGCGGGCGGCACGCGCCAGGTGCCGGGCGAGGGCGTCGTCCCCCAGGTGGGTGAACAGGCGCACCGCCGCCCCCGCCCGCCGGGCCCACACGGCCACGTTGGCCCCCTGCCCGCCAGGGAGGAGCGAGACGGAGGCGGGGGCGTCGTCCCCCCACCGCACCTCGCCCTGGGGCTCGACCACGACGTCCAGGCCCAGGTCGCCCCCCACCCAGAGGGCGGGGGGGGAGTCAGGCATCGCTCTCGGCCAGGTGGCGGGCGAGGCGGGCGGCCAAGCGGGCGTTGGCCCGCAGGAGGGAGAGGTTGGCGCGGAGGAAGCGGGGATCGCCCTCGGCGTCGTTCAGGGCGGCGAGGACGAAAGGCGTGAGGGCGCTTCCGTGCACTCGGGCAGCGTGCGCCCGCTCCGTGGCCTCGGCCACCGCCCGGTGCACCTCCTCGGGCGGCACGGCGTCGGCTTCGGGAACGGGCTGGACCACCAGCACCGCCTGCGGCAGACGAAGGGTGTCGCGCGCCCGCACGACGGCGGCCAGGGAGGCGACGTCGTCCACCCGCGCCGGAAGCGCCAGGCCCGTCGTGCGGGTGTGGAAGCCCGGCAGGGTGTCGGTGCCGAACCCCACCACGGGCACGGACAGGGTCTCCAGCACCTCGAGGGTGTTGGCGAGGTCGAGGATGGACTTCGCGCCGGCGCTGACGACGGCGATGGGCGTGCGGGCGAGGGTGGGGAGGTCGGCGCTCACGTCCAGGCGTTCGGCGGCGCCGGGGTGCACGCCGCCGATGCCGCCGGTGGCGAAGGCGGCGATGCCGGCGCGGTGGGCCACGAGGGCGGTGGCGGCCACGGTGGTGCCGCCGCTCTGGCCCAGGCCGACGGCCACGGGCAGGTCGCGCACCGAGAGCTTGCGCCGGTCGGGGCGGTCGGCCAACGCCTCGAGCTCGGACGGCGCCAGGCCGACGCGCACGACGCCGTCCAGGACGGCCACCGTAGCGGGCACGGCGCCCTCCTCCCGTACGGCCTGCTCCATCTCCCGAGCCAGGGCGAGGTGGGTCGGGGCGGGAAGGCCGTGCGTCACCACGACCGACTCCAGGGCCACGACCGGCCGGCCGTCGGCCAGGGCGTCGCGCACCTCGGGATGGATGCGGGTGGGTTCGGGCATGGGATCCCTCCGAGAGATTAGGATGGAGAGGCAGGATCGGCTCGGAACGGGGGTGTCGGCGTGACGGACGAGGAGATGCGCTCGCTGCTGCGGCGGGCGCGGCGGATCGCGGTGGTGGGGCTTTCCCCCGACCCTTCGCGGCCCAGCCACCGGGTGGCGGCGTACCTCGTGCGCCAGGGGTACGACGTGGTGCCGGTTCGACCGGACGGGGCCGAGGTCCTGGGTCGGCGGGCGGCGGCCTCCCTGGCCGAGGTAGGGCGCGTGGACATCGTGGACGTGTTCCGCCGTCCGGAGGCGGCGGCCGAGGTGGTGGAGGAGGCGGTGCGCCTGGGGCTGCCCGCCGTCTGGCTGCAGGAGGGCATCGCCTCCGCCGCTGGCCGGGCGCGGGCCCAGGAGGCGGGCGTGGCGTATGTGGAGGACCGTTGCATCATGAAGGAACACGCCCGCCTGGGCGTAGGCCCGGTGGGCGGCGGCCCGGGGCAGGGGGCCTAGGTCAGGGCAGGGGGCGCCACCGGGTGGCCGGCGCTTAGCCAATGCGCCATGCCGCCCACCACGTTGTACACCTTGCGGAACCCGTTCTGGACCAGCCAGGCGCTCACCTGGGCGCTGCGGTTGCCGTGGGCGCAGACGACGGTGATGGTGCGCTCGGGGTCGAGCTCGTGCAGGCGGTGCGGGACCTGTCCCATGGAGATGAGTACCGCCCCGGGCACGACGCCGCTTCGCCACTCGTAGGGCTCACGCACGTCCAGCACGAGGATGTCGGGGTGGCCTTCGGCCAGGGCGCGCGCCAGCTCGTGCACGGTCATCTGGGCTACGCCTTCGCGCGTCCCGCCCTCTTGCACCCATGCCTCCAGACCGCGGCCGAAGACATGGGCCACCGGCACCCCCAGGCGCGAGAGCTCCGCCGCCGCCCGCTGCGCGACGGCCTCATGCTCGGCGAACACCACCACCGGCAGGTCGCGCGGCAAGGTGGCGGCGTAGGCGGCGAAACCCGGGCCAAAGGGAAGGTTGACGGCTCCGGCGGGATGGGCTTGGGCGAAGCGGGGGGGCGGGGCGGTGTCGAGGAGGCGCACCCGCCCCTCGGCCACGGCCTGGACGATCTCGGTCACCTGCACGGCGGTTCGCCTCCTGCACGAAGAGACTCAGGCGATACGGCGGACGGCTTGCCCACCAGGTGGGCGCTCAGGGGCCCGCCTCGGGAGCGGGGGTGTCCGGCCCGAGGCCGAGGTTGCGCCGGCGCAGGGCGCGGGCGTCGGGGGGAGGGGGCTTGAGCAACCCCAGGACATGGCGCAGGAAGGACTGCTCGTCCGGGGCCTGGAGGGCGCGGTTGGCGCGGCGCTCGAAGCCGACCGTCGACCAGGGCTTGCGGCTCATGAACAGGCCGCCGCAGGCGGAGGCGCCGTAATGCGCGGGGTAGATCTCCACCTCGTCCGGCAACGTGAGAAGCCTCTGGTGCAGGCTTCGGTAGAGGGAGGCGGCGGCGGCCCGCACCGCCTCCTCCCCCTCTCCCTCCACCAGGTCGGGCCGGCCGACGTCACCTACGAACAGGGCGTCGCCCGTCAGCGCGAACCATGGCGTTTGCGATCGTGTCGTGTCCCGCGCCACGAGGCTCAGGCTGTCGGGTGTGTGCCCGGGTGTGTGCCAAACGGTGAGGGCGAGCGACCCCACCGCGATCTCCTCCCCGTCGGCCAGCGGCCGGTGGGGGTAGGTGGGGTGGGCGTCCGGGTGGAGGGAGACGGGCAGCCGCAGGGCCGCGCCCAGGGCGGCGGCGGCCGAGGCGTGGTCGGCGTGGACGTGGCTCTCCACGATGTGCTCGATCGCCAGTCCGTGCTCGGCGGCGCGGACGATGTAGGCGTCGGCGCCCACGGCCTCCAGGGGGTCGACCACGACGGCCGTGCCGACGGCGTCGTCCCCCAGGAGATACGAGGCACACCCGAGGACGGGGTCGAGAATGGGCAGGAAGACCACGACCACCCCTCCTTCCGGCCAAGAGCACCGTACCATTTTACCGTACGGCGCCGAGGAGAAGTCGGCGCCCGTCCGGCCCCCTTGCTGCCGGGCGATACACGATATATCTTAGACATGTCGAAGAGAGGAGGGATCGCGATGTTCGGTCACGGACCAGGGTTCGGACCGCAGGACGGCATGGGGCACGGAGGCGGGCATGGTCGGCGACGCGGCGGGGGATGGGAAGGCTTCGCCTTCGCCCACGGCGGGCACGGGCCGTGGCGGGGCCTGGGCGGGGCGATGGGCCATCGTCCGTTCGGGCCCGGCATGGGCGGCATGCCGTGGTGGGGTGGGGCGAGGCGCCGGCAGGGCCGCGGCGACGTGCGCACCGCCATCCTGGCCCTGTTGGCGGAGCGCCCCCTGCACGGCTACCAGATCATGCAGGAGATCGCCGAGCGCACGGCGGGCGCCTGGACGCCCAGCCCGGGCTCCGTCTACCCCACCTTGCAGCAGCTGGAGGACGAGGGGCTGGTGGCGGTCGAGGCGGTGGAGGGAAGGCGCGTCTACCGCCTGACCGACGCCGGCCGCGCCTACGCCGAGGAGCGGCGCGAGGAGTTTGCCTCCCTGTGGCAGGGGTTCGAGGGGATGCGGGACGGCGACTGGGTTGAGGTGCGCGCCCTCGCCTGGCAGACCGCCATGGCGGCCATGCAGGTGGCGCATGCCGGCGACGGCCGCCAGGTGGCGGAGGCGGCGCGCCTTCTCGCCGAGACGCGCCGGCGGCTGTACGCCATCCTGGCGGAGGAAGGAACGCCGGACGGGGGGGAGGAGAGCTAACCGACCGGCGTACGGCTTGCGCCCGGCATGGCCGCCGGGCAGGGGGCCCGGGGGCGGCGAGCCCGCCCGCCGGGCCTCCTCATTGCGTTGGCAAGACGCCTTGCAGCCGGACAGGGGCGGACAACGATCGTCTGCGGCGCGCCCGCCGGCCCCGCCGGACGGGCGCCCGGCCTATCGTCGCGGTCCGTCGTGCACGGCGGGACGGGAAGCGGCTTGCCCGTCTCCCCCGCGGAGTCGCGCCCGGATGCCGCCGGTGCGCCGCGGCGCCGACGGCGGCCGGCGCGGCCGCCTGCCGCGCGGTCGACGCGGCGGCGCCGGCCCTCGAGTCCGACCGGCGTCCTTCCGCGGGGTCGGATCCGGGGCGGTCAGCCCTCGACCTTGGCCAGAGCCCGGTCGAGCCGCTCCATCGCGGTCTCGATGTCGGAGGGCGTCACGATGAGCGGCGGCAGGAACCGGACCGTCTGGTCCCCCACCGCGGTCAGCAGCAGGCGCTCCTGCAGGGCCGCCGCCACGATCTTCTCCGCGAGCCCGGCCGTGTGCGGCCGAAGCCCCCACATCAACCCGCGGCCCCGGACCGCGGCGCCCCCCGGAACCCGGGAGGCCACGGCCTCCAGCCGCTCCCGCAAAAGGGTGCCCATCCGCTCCACCCGCTGCAGGAACTCGGGCGCTGACACCGTGTCGATGACGACCTGGGCGGCCGCCATCGCCAACGGATTGCCGCCGAAGGTGGACCCGTGCGTGCCCGGCGCGAACGCCTCGGCCACGTCCGGCCGGGCCACGACGGCCCCCGCCGGCACCCCGTTGGCCAGCGCCTTGGCCAGGGTGACCACGTCCGGCGCCAACCCGTAGTGCTCGTAGGCGAAGAACCGTCCGGTGCGGCCCATGCCGGTCTGCACCTCGTCGACCATCAGGAGGGCGCCCTCGGCGCGCGCCTTGTCGGCCAGCGCGCGGACGAAAGCGGGGTCGAGAGGCCGGACGCCGCCCTCACCCTGGATGACCTCGATGAGCACGGCGGCCGTCCGCGGCCCGACGGCGTCCAGGGCCGCCGGATCCGCCGGATCGATGATCCGCGCGCCGGGCACGAGCGGCACAAATCCTTCCTGGTACGCCGGCCGCGGGGTCACGGACAGGGCGCCGAAGGTCCGGCCGTGGAAACCGCCCTCGAGGGCCACCCACTCGGTCCGTTCCGGCTGGCCGCGCCGGTACTGGTAGCGCCGGGCGAGCTTCAAGGCGGCCTCGTTGGCCTCCGCCCCGGAGTTGCAGAAGAAGGCCCGCCCGCCGCCGAACAGGAGGGAGAGCCGCTCGGCCACGGCTTCCTGGACAGGGATCTCGTACAGGTTGGAACAGTGGACCAGACGTCCGGCCTGCTCCGACAGGGCGGCGGTCACGGCCGGATGGGCATGGCCGAGGGCGGTCACGCCGATGCCGCTGGTGAAGTCGAGGTAGTCCCGCTCGGCCTCGTCGTACAGGTACATGCCCTGGCCCCGCACCATGCGGACCGGGTATCGCCGGTAGTTGGGCATCAGCGCGTCCATGGTCCCTCGTCTCCTTCATTCGGAAATGGCGGACGGCGGAGCTAGGCCGGCACGACAACGGTGCCGGGATGTTCCTCGGGCCGCTCCAAGACGGCCAGGAGCACCGCCGGGTCGCGGCCGTCGACCACCCAGGCGCGGGCCACGCCGGCGTTCACCGCGGCCACGGCCGCCCGGATCTTGGGCCGCATGCCCGCCGTGAACACGCCCTCCCGCTCCAGGAGCCGCTCGGCCCCGGCGGCGGTCAACACCACCGCCGCCTCGCCCTCCCGGCGCACCAACCCGGGTTCGTCCACGTCGATCGGGACCCGGACATACGGCACGTCGGTCAGGAAGAGGAGCGCGTCCGCCCCGAGGGCCGTAGCCACAGCCGCGGCCGCGTCGTCGGCGTTGACGTTGAGCCACCGGCCCGCCGCGTCCCGCGCCGTCGGGGCCAGGACCGGGAGGCGCCCCCGCTCCCACGCCGCCGTGAGGCGGCCGGGATCCACGTGGTCCACGTAGCCGGTCTGGGCCCAGTCCGGGCCGAACGAACGGCCCGTCAACACGCCGTCGTCGCCCGCGATCCCCTCCACCGAAAGCCCCAGCTCCCTTAGCACATTCACCAACTGGCCGTTGATCTCCTCCGCCAGCACGCGCCGCACGACCCGGGCGGCCGCTTCGGACGTCACCCGGAGCCCGTCGCGGAAGACGGCCTCGATGCCCGCCGCGGCCAGCGCCCGGGTGATCTCCGGCCCGCCGCCGTGGACCACCGCGGCCCGAAGCCGCCCCCCCGCCTGTCGGAGAAACGTGGCCAGCGGCGCCACGCCCGCGCGCTCGACCGATCCGCCCAGCTTGACCACCCAGAGCGGCGTACTCACGCGGTCCATCCCACCCGGTCGAGCGCCGTGTCCTCGGGCACCCCGATCATCCGGTTCAGGTTCTGGATCGCTTGGCCCGCCGCCCCCTTGACCAGGTTGTCCAGCACGGCGACGACCACCAGCCGCGAAAGCCGCCGGTCGACCACGAAGCCGATGTCGACGCGGTTGGATCCCCGCACGCCCTTCATGGGGGGAAGCTCCCCCGGCTCCAGCACGCGCACGAACGGCTCGCCGGCGTAAGCGTCCCGGTACGCCTCGGCCACGTCGTCCGGCGACCCGACCAGCCGCCCGTGCACCGTCGCCAGGATGCCGCGCGCGGCGGGGATGACGTGCGTGACCAGGTGCACCCGCCACGGGCTCTGTCCCCACAGCGCCAGGGCCCGCTCGATCTCCGGCACGTGCTGGTGCCGGCCGACCCGGTAGGCCCACAGGTTCTCCTCGAGTTCCGCCAGCTGACCGGTGAGGGTGGCGCCCCGCCCGGCCCCTGAGATCCCCGACTTGGCATCGACGGCGAGGGAATCGGGGTCGACGAGGCCGGCCCGGTTGAGCGGCAGGAGCGCCAGGGCCACGGCGGTGGCGAAGCAGCCGGGGTTGGACACGACCCGCGTGGACGGCCCGATGGCGTCGCGGGCCCACTCCGTCAGACCGTAGACCGCCTCGGCCTGCAGGGCGGGGTCGACGGGCTCGGCCCCGTACCACTCCCGATAGACATCCGCCGCCAGGCGCAGGTCGCCGCTCAGGTCGACCACCCGGATGCCCCGCGCCACCAGCGCCTCCGCAACCCGGCCCGAGGCCCGGGAGGGCAGGGCGAGCAGCGCGATTTCCGCCCGCTCCGCCACGCGGTCCGCGTCCGTGGGGCCCAGGATGCCGCCGTCGGGCCAGGGATAGCCCGCCAGCTGCGGATGGTGCGCAACCAGCGGCGTCCCGGCCTGACTGTGCGCCCCCAGATAGGTGACGCGCACCGCGGGATGCCGGGTCAGGATCCGGAGCGCCTCGGCCCCGGCGTAGCCGGTAGCGCCGAGCACAGCCACATCGACCAAAAAAATCCCTCCCGGATCTGGAAAAAAGGACTTGGAATTGCATCCATGATACTGCATTATTATTCACTGTAGAACCCCGAAGGAGGCAGGCCGTCCATGGTGGTGGAGCGCGCCACAATCGACGATATCGACGAGATGTATGCACTGACGCGGCGTTATGCGAGCGAAGGCCTGCTGTTGCCCCGCAGCCAGCAGTCCCTCCTCGACCGCCTGTGCAGCACGTTTGTGGCCCGCAGCCACCCCGGCGGGCCCATCCTCGGGATGGTGGGCCTGGAGGTCCTCTCCCGCGAGACGGGCGAAGTCCGGTCGTTGGCCGTGTCCGAGGCCGCCCAGGGCCAGGGCGTCGGGCGGCGGCTGGTCGAGGCGGCCGTGGCGGAGGCGCGTCGGCTGAACCTCCGCCGCGTGATCTCCCTGACGCTGACGCCGGGCTTCTTCAGCCAGTGCGGGTTCATCCCCGTCGACCGGTTGAGCCTCCCGGAGAAGCTCGTCCGCGACTGCTTCCGGTGCCCCAAGCGCCTGGAGTGCCGCGAGGTCGCCATGGTCCGCTGGCTGGCCGCCGAATCGCTCCACACCTCGGCGGTGGCGGAAGCGGTCGGCTGATCCACCCCGGCGTCCCGTCGTCGACCGGGCCGCCGCGCGGCCTGGTCCGTGTCTCCGGCAGGGACCCCGGGAGGCGTCCGGTGATCATCTCCGCCAGCGTGCGCACCGACATCCCCGCCTTCTACGCCCATTGGTTCCTCCGGCGGCTCCGGGCGGGCTGGTGCGAAGCCGTCAACCCCTACAACCGCCAGGCCCGGCGGGTCTCGCTCCGGCCCCCGGACGTGGACGGCTACGTCTTCTGGACCAAGAACCTGAAGCCCTTCCGCGAAGCCCTCCGGGCGGTCGACGAGGCCGGCGTGCCGTTCGTCGTCCAGTACACCATCAACGACTACCCGCGGCTTGTCGAACCGTCGGTCCCCCCGGCCGCCCGGACCGTCGCCGACGCGCTCTGGCTGTCCCGCACGTTCGGTCCGGCACGCCTGGTCTGGCGGTATGACCCCATCGTCTTCATGTCCGCCCGCGACGGCCCGGATCACGTCCGCCGGTTTGCGGCGCTCGCCCGCGCGCTGGCCGGCGCGACCGACGAGGTCGTGGTCTCGGTGGTCCACCTGTACGCCAAAAGCCACCGGCGGCTCGAGGCCCTCCGGCGCCGGCACGCGGGCTTCGCCTACCGCGTCCCCGCCGCGGACGAGGCCCGCACCCTGCTGGGCGAACTCGCGGCGGTGGCCCGCGGGTACGGAATGGCACTGAGGGTCTGTGCCCAGCCGGACCTCCTGCCCCCCGGCGCGGCGCCCGCGCGCTGCATCGACGCGGACCGCCTGGCCCGCGTCGCCGGACGCCCCGTCGCCGCGCCGCCCGGCGGCACGCGCCCGGCCTGCCGTTGCGCGCAGGCGGTGGACATCGGCTGGTACGACACCTGTCCCCACGGCTGCGTGTACTGCTACGCGGTGGGCGACGCGCGGCGGGCCAAGGCGTCGTTCCGCCGCCACGACCCCGAGCGGGCGAGCCTGGTCCCTCCGGACGATCCCCCCTGATACCCGAAGGGGTACCGAAAGCCCGTTACGATTCCCTATTGATACTAAGACGATGCCGGTATACCATTGGGCCCGGGATTTCTCCCCTCCGGGATCTTTTCTTGCCGGCTCGCTCCCGACGCCGGCGACGACGTACGAGGAGGTATGGTTATGGCTGAGACCCAAGCGGCGGTGGCCACGTGGACCGTCGACCCCGCCCACAGCACGGCCGAGTTCGCCGTCCGGCACATGATGATCTCCACCGTCCGCGGTCGCTTCAGCGGTATCTCCGGTCAGATCGTGGGCGACCCCAACGACTGGACCGGGGCCACCGCGGAGATCGTCATCGACGTGGCCAGCGTGGACACGCGCCAGCCCGACCGCGACAAGCACCTCCGCTCGCCGGACTTCTTCGACGTCGAGAAGTATCCCACCATCACCTTCAAGAGCACCCGCGTCGTCAAGACGGGCCAGGGGCGGTACGAGATCACGGGGGACCTGACGATCCACGGGGTCACCAAGTCGGTCACCCTCCAGGCCGAGTCGCTTGGCCAGAGCAAGGACCCGTGGGGCGGGATCCGGGCGGGGATCAGCGCGGAGACCCGGATCAACCGGAAGGACTTCGGACTGCAGTGGAACCAAGTGCTTGAGACGGGAGGGGTCCTCGTCGGCGACGAGGTCCGGATCAACGTGGAACTGGAGCTTGTCCGACAGAGCGCCTGACATCATGCGGGCGGCCGACCGGCCGGGGGCCTGGACGGCTCCCGGCCGGTCGCCGTGTCTTCGTGGTCCCGAAGGCGCACGGCGAGCGTCTCCTCCGCCTGAGCCGCCAGGTAGGTCCACAGGTTGGCGGCGCCAGCCAGCCGGGCGTCCCGCACCCGTCCGGTCCGTTCGTAACGGGAGCCGGCCCGGGCCAACACGCCCCGGGCGACCAAACGACCGAGCGTCCGCCGCACCGCCTCCTCTGGATTCCGCCGGAGCGGGCCGACCGCCCCGTCGGCCGCGCCTTCCGCCAGCTGCCGGCGCACCGCCGCGACGGCCTCGGCCTCCGACCAGGCCACCCGCCCTTCCGCTTCGGCCCAGCGTGCCAGCAGTTGGCTCGGGGTGAACGGCCGCAGACCGCGGACGACATCCTCGGGAGGCCGGTCGGGATCCGGCTCCCCGAAGCGGATCCACACCGTCACCGGGCCGGCGTAGAAGGGATCCACGCTGACCCCGGCGGCGAGCCACCGGCCGCCAGCCGCCGCGACCAGTTGGCCGAACGCCCGGCCCCACGGCCGCATCCGGCCGGTCTCGGTCACGTGACCCTCGGGGGTCAGCAGCAGGATGGCTCCCTGCTGCAGGGCCTCCGCCAACGCCGTGAGCTGGGCGGTGATCCGCGGGCGGGTGGCGTCCTGGAGAGCCTGCCGGTACGGCTCCCGGATCGCCCGCCACGGCACGACCGCCTGGGCCGGCCGCGCCGCTTCCGGGCCGATCAAGGCGGACAGTCTGAGCTGCTCGGCCCCCGGACCAAACACCGCCGCGAGGGCATCGGGGGCGAACACGGCGGACGCCACAAGGTCGCCCCAGCGGGCCCGAACCTCGGCGGCGACACTGGCGAAGGAGCGCCGGTACGGCTCGTTCTCGACGGGCCACACGCCCGCCGCGTACAGAAGCCCGGCGAGCGGCCGGGATCCCCAGAGGCGGGCCAGGTACGGCGGCAGCCGCGAGGCCAAAAAACCCGGCTCGAACAGCCGTTGCGTGGCCGATACGACCAACGGGGCCCGGCCGCGGCGATGCCGGTAGAGATACAGCGGCAACACCAGGACTTCGGCGTCGCTCTGATGGTTCGCCGCCACCACCAACGGCCCCGCCAGGACCGGGGCGTTCTCGAACACGACCCGGTACCGGAGGCGCACATAGCCCGCCAAGCCGCACGCCATCAACGCCCGGACGCCCGGCCGGACGCCGGCCACTTCGCCTACCGTGGACCTCCCTCCCCGCTGACGCTCTCCCGGTCGGGCCCGGACCTCGCCGTGGCCGCCGCGCGGCCCCCGGCCGGGCGGCCGGGGGCCGTGCTCACCCCAGGGTCAGGGTTTCGGCGACCGCCGTCCTCGCCCGGGGGCGCCGTCGGGCGCCTTGGGCAGCTCCCCGGAGGAGTTCGGCCCCTCCCCCGACGGCGGATCCTCCTCGGAGACGACCTCCATGAGCCACGACGGCACGATGGGGACCTCCTCGGTGTCGAACGGACCGTAAGAGGCGACCAACTCCGCCAACCGCATCAGGAACTCGAGGCCGGCGTCCGCGAGCACCGTCTCCACGGCTTGGGCCACCGGGGCGGTGCGCCGGCCCAGGGGGGCCACCCGCCGTCCCAAGCGCCGGAATTCCTCGGCAAAGGCCTGTTGCAGATGGTCGAGCACCGTGGCCGTGTCCGGCGGGGGGCCCGACCGGGCCAGGAGATCCTCGAACCCGGCGGTCAGGGTCCGGGCCAGGGCCAGCATCGCCAAGCCCCAGGCCTCGGCATCCATGGGCGCCGGGCAGTCGTCCAGGTACAAGGGCACCAGGTCCCACAGGATCTCGGCGAGGAAGTCGACGATCTCGGCCTCTTCGGCGTCCAGACGGCCGAGCACGCCCCGCCGCTGCAGGGTCAGGACGGCCTGGCGCACCACCCCGACGTTCCAACCGGGGCCGTCCTCGGGGGGCACGGCGATCTGGTCGAACAACACGTGGTCAAGCGGCACCCACTGCCGGAAGAGCGCCGACAGACCCTCCGCCCGTTCGACCTGACCCGACATCTCCAGCCAGCGGATGGCCTGGGCCCCGACCAAAGGAAACCGCGGATCCCGTCGGTCGAGGTCCGCGAGCTCCCAGCACGCCCACTGCGCGCGCCACTCGGACGTCGGCGGTACCGAAGCCACCCGCGGGGCGCCGGCGGCGAGCAAGGTCCGCCTGAGGGCCTCGAGCCGATCCGCCCCCACCGTGTCGCGCGGCACCAGCACGGCCGCCCGCTCGACCACGTAGCGGGCCACCGGCCACGGCATGTCGTCGATCTGCCGCAAGAGCTCCAACCAGTCCTCGGGGGCGAACAGGACCGACACCCGGTCGATCCACCCCGGGGTGGCGTCACCCACCTTCCAGGCGTCGAAGGCCAACTGCCGCCAAGCCGCCCACGCCGCCGGGGCCGCCTGCCCCCGGTCGAACGTACCCAGCCAGATCATCCGCGCCAAGTCCAGCAACTGGGCCTCGGAGATGATCGCCGCGCGGCTCCCCCGCCCGCTGCGGCGCACGACGGCCAGGAACGTCCGGTCGTCCTCGAGCCGGGCGAGCGCGTCGAGGGCCAGCCAGCGCACCAGCGCCCGAGGATGGCGCATCAACGGTTCGAGCTCGCGGACCAGCTCCGGATCATCGGGGCCGGCCGCCCCGGCTTCCTCGTCCTCGCCCATCGGACCGACGTAGACGAGGTTCTCGTCCCAGAGCTCGCCCAAGGGGTAAGGCAAGTGGAAGAAGTCCAATCTCATCGCTCCTCAGGGCGCCGGTTTCCTCCATTCTAGCAGCTTCTAGCAGCCCCGCCCCCGGGCGCGAAAAACCCGGCCGGGCACCGCCGAGGGTGCCCGACCGGGCCGTCTGGTTCGGGAAGCCGACCGGACGCCGTCCGGCCGAGCACCTAATCCGACGTCCGGTAATACCACGCCTTCTGCGTCGGCGTGGGATGCGCCAGCCGCTCGCGCATGCCCTCGGTGGTGACGGGGGCCGGGATGACCACCGGCTGGCCCCGCCGCCAGTTCGCCGGCGTCGCCACGCCCTTCTGGGCATTAGCCTGCAGCCCGTCGATGACCCGGAGCAGTTCGTCGATGTCCCGCCCCAGGCTCAAGGGGTAGTACAGCATGGCGCGGTTGATGCCCTGGTCGTCGATGAAGAACACCGTACGGACGGCCACGGTGGTCGTCGCGCCCGGCGGCACCATGCCGTACAGGTTCGCGACCCGCTGATCCAGGTCGGCGATCACCGGGAAGGGGATGCGGACGCCGAAGTGTTCTTCGATGCTGGCCTGCCACGCCAAGTGGGAGTAGATCGAGTCCACGGACAGGCCGATCAGCTGGACGTTGCGCTCCTCAAACTGAGAAGCCCGCTGGGCAATCGCCACGAACTCGGACGTTCATACCGGGGTGAAGTCGGCCGGATGCGAGAAGAGCATCACCCACTTGCCCCGGAACTGGCTCAGCCGGATGGGGCCGTGCGTCGACTGGGCCTCGAAGTCCGGCGCCGGCGCGTTGAGGGCCGGCAGGCATACGCGCGGAATCTCCTGCTGCTCCATCGGAACCTCCTTCCACCCCCGCCGCCGGGGGCGCATATCTTACTTTTCCAATCGGAATTTTAGCACACGGAGATGGCTTCCGTACCGCCCTTTTCCAGTTTGCCCGACCCTCCGGCCGGCCATGCCCGCGGCGGTCATTCCGTCCGGTTGTACCGGGACATGGCGGCTTCCAGACCCTCGGCGAGGATCGCCTGCAGGGCGTCGACGGCCCGGTCCAGGCGCGCCTCCCAGGCCGGGCGCTCCGCCCGCGGCCAGCGGCCCAGCACCCAGGCGACCGGGTCGCCCCCCGCCGGGGGACGGCCGATCCCCACCCGCAGGCGCGGGAAGTCCGCCGTGCCCCAGGCGGCGATGAGGGACTTGAGGCCGTTGTGCCCGCCGCTCGAGCCCCGCGGCCGGATGCGGAGCTGGCCCGGCGGCAGATCGAGATCGTCCACCACGACGAGGGTTTCCGCCGGGGCGATGCGGTACCGGCGGCAGAAGGGGCCGACCGCCTCCCCGGACAGGTTCATGTAGGTGAGGGGCTTCAGGTAGTAGACGCCCTCGTGGCGGGCCACCTCCGCGCGCCCGTCCGGACGGAAGCGGAACCCGGCCCGCTTGGCCCACCGGTCGAGCACCATGAAGCCGATGTTGTGACGCGTCCCCGCGTAGCGCAGCCCCGGGTTGCCCAGCCCCACAACCAGGGCGATGCGCGGCGGGAGGCCCGCATCCGGTCCGCCTTCCGTCGCCGTTATCCGTTCACCCTTTCGCTCCGACAACAAGCGGCCCGTCCCCGTCGCGCCCGCCCGCGGGTGCGGGCGGGCCGGACGCCGGACGGGCCGTCCGACTTACTCGAACAACTTCGATACCGAGAGGTGCTCGTGCACCCGCATGATGGCCTCGCCCAAAAGCGGCGCCACGCTGATGACCTCCGTCTGCCGCGGGGCGTTGTGGAGGGGGATCGTGTCCGTCACCACGATGGAGCGGATGGGAGCGGCGTTCAGCGTCTCCGCCGCCCGTCCCGAGAACACGGGGTGGGTGGCGCAGGCATAGACGGCCGTCGCCCCGAGTTCCAACACGGCCACGGCCGCCTGGGCGATGGTCCCCCCGGTGTCGATCATGTCGTCGACCAGGATCACCGTCTTGCCCTTGACCTTGCCCACGACGTTGACGACTTCGGACACGTTCGGTTCCGGCCGTCGCTTGTCGATGAAACCCAGCGGGCAGCCGAGGTACTTGGCCAGCTGACGCGCCCGGAAGACGCCCCCGGCGTCGGGCGAGAAGACCATGGGGTTCTCCAGGTTCAAGGACGCGATGTGGTCCGCGAGGATCCGGTTCCCGAAGAGGTTGTCCACCGGGATGTCGAAGAAGCCCTGCAGCTGGGGTGCGTGCAGGTCCATCGTGAGTACCCGATCGGCGCCGGCCACGGTGATGAGGTTGGCCACCAACTTGGCCGAGATGGGTTCGCGGGAACGCGTCTTGCGGTCCTGCCGGGCGTAGCCGTAGTACGGGATCACGGCGGTGATGCGGTGGGCCGAGGAACGGCGGCACGCATCGATCATCAGCAGCAGCTCCATCAGGTTGTCGTTGACGGGGGCCGACGTGGGCTGCACAATGAACACGTCCGTGCCGCGGACGTTCTCCTCGATGTTGACCCGGATCTCCCCGTTGGAGAACCGCCCGATGTCCGCCTGGGCCACGGATACGCCCAGGTAGTCGGCCAGTTTATGGGCCAGCTCCGGGTTGGCCGAGCCGGTCAAGAGCTTCAGCTCGCCTTCTCGTTCCCACGACAAACGCGGGTCCCTTCCTCTCCCTAGTTCCCTAGTCGCGCGGACCCGAGACCCGTTCGCGCCGGGTCCGGACCCAGTTCGGCTTGTTCTCCTGACGTCCTCGCGCGATGGCCAGGGCCTCGGCCGGGACGTTGTGCGTCACCGTGGACCC
Organism: Actinomycetes bacterium; assembly: GCA_023565505.1. Taxonomy (GTDB): domain Bacteria; phylum Bacillota; class Sulfobacillia; order Sulfobacillales; family JAIMBI01; genus JAIMBI01. The sequence continues at coordinate 43,694 of JAIMBI010000016.1, forward strand.
GGCCGCCACATAGGCCGACGCGCCGATCTCCACGGGCGCGACAAGATTCGCGTTGCACCCGATGAAGGCCTCGTCCCCGATGTACGTCGGGTGCTTGGCCACTCCATCATAATTCACGATCACGGTGCCGGCGCCGATGTTCACGTGATGCCCGATGGTCGCGTCGCCGAGGTAGCAGTGGTGTCCGGCCTTCGTCCCCAGGCCGAGCCGGCTGTTCTTGACCTCGACGAAGTTCCCCAGGTGTACGTCCCGATCCAGATACGATCCGGGCCGGAGGTGACTCATGGGCCCGACCGAGCAGTGCGGCCCGATGCGCGCCCCCTCGACCACCGACTGCACCACGACGGCGTGGTCCCCCACGTGGCTGTCGACGACGGTGGTCATCGGACCGATGACGGCGCCTTCGCCCACCACGGTCCGGCCCCGCAGGAACGTCATCGGGTACAGCACCGTGTCCGGCCCCACCTCCACCCCCACGTCCACGTACGTGGTGGCCGGATCCACCACGGTGACGCCCCCGGCCATCAGGCGCGCGAGCACGTCGCGGCGGGCCGTGGCTTCGGCCCGGGCCAACTCGGCACGCGTGTTGATGCCCAAGACCCGCTCCACGTCCCTCGCGGCCACCGTTCCCACTGGCGCCCCGGCGGCGACGAGGGCCGCGACGGCGTCGGTCAGATACACCTCCTGGCCGTGCGGCGCCAGATCCGGCAGGACCCGCTCGAGCCAGCCCCGGTCCCACACCCCGATGCCCGTGTTGACCTCGCGGATGGCGCGGGTCGCGGCGTCCGCCTCCCGCTCCTCGACGATGGCCCGGAGGCGTCCGTCGGCGTCCCGGACCACGCGGCCGTATCCCGTGGGATCGGCCAGTTCCGCCGTGACCAGGGTGGCGGCGTCATCCGAGGGAGCGTCCAACAGGCTCCGGAGGAGATCCACCGGCACCAGGGGACAGTCCCCGTACAGCACCAGCACCCGCCGGGTCGACGGGCCGAGCGCGTCCAGGGCGCGCCGGACGGCATCGCCGGTGCCCAGCACCCCCGGTTGCTCCACCATCGTGGCCCGCCCGCCGACGACGGCGGCCACCGCCTCCTTCTGCGCTCCGACCACCACCACCGTCTCGTCGAGGGGCAGGGCCGCGACCGTCCGCAGCACATGCTCGATCATCGGCAGCCCGGCCACCTCGTGGAGCACCTTCACCCGCTTCGAGCGCATCCGGGTCCCCTGCCCGGCCGCAAGGATCACTGCGGCTGTCAATGGCTTCGCCTCCGCTGCTCATGCTACGGCGCTCGGCTGTTCGCTGCCCGTCGCCAATAGGATACCAGACCGCCCCGCGGGCCTTCGGGCCGCGCCCCGCTGGCCCCCAGGGACAAAAAAAAGAGCACCCCCCCGGGGTGCTCGAGCCGGGCGGTGGCCTATCCTTGTTCGAACCGCTCCAGGACCGCCCGCTGGATGCGCTCCCTGGCTGACGGGGTGATGGGATGCGCAACGTCGCGGAACTCGCCGTCGGGGGTCTTGCGGCTGGGCATCGCCACGAACAAGCCTTTGGACCCCTCCACCACCTTCACGTCGTGGATCACGAACTCGCCGTCGAGGGTCACCGACGCGACGGCCTTCATCTTGCCTTCCGTGGTTACGCGCCGCAACCGGACGTCTGTCACTTCCACGTTTCCGCCCTCCTCATGGTGCAAGCCCGTCAGTCGGCGGATGCATTCGCGGTAGCGGCGCAAAACTCCTTCTCGTTGTCGAAATATTGGATATGCTTCAGGCCATCACCGTCACGTCCAGGCCGGCCGCCGCCAGCGCCGCACGGACGGCGTCCGCGTGCGTCCGGTCGCGCGTCTCCACCACCAGCCGCACTTCCACGTCGGCGGGATCCAAGCCCGGATGCCACCGTTCGTGTTCCACCGCCAGCACGTTGGCCTGCTGGGCGGCCACGACGGCCAGGACCCGGGACAACTGCCCCGGCCGGTCCCGCACCACGGTCCGCAGATGGAGCTGCCGTCCCTCGGCCACCAACCCCTTCTCGGCCAGTCGGGCCAACAGGCCGACGTCGACGTTCCCCCCCGAGACGACCACCCCTACGCGTTCGGCCTCCACCGGAACGCGGCCGGCGAACACCGCGGCGAGTCCCGCGACGCCCGCTCCCTCCACGACCAGCCTGAGCCGCTCGAGCGCGAACAGCATGGTCCGGGCCAGCTCGGCTTCGTCGACGGCCACCAGGTCGTCCACGTAGCGCTCGACCAACTCGTAGGTGAGGGTGCCGGGACGCCGCACCGCGATGCCGTCGGCGATGGTCTCCGCCGCCGCCACCTCCACCGGCCCCCCGGCCGCCCGGGACCGGATCATCCCCGGGACCCGCGCGGCCTGCACGCCGACGACCCGGATGCGCGGATTCCGCCCCTTGGCCGCGATCGCCACGCCCGCCGCCAGGCCGCCGCCCCCCACGGGCACCACGATCACGTCCAGGTCGGGGCGGGCGTCGAGCATCTCCAGGGCGACGGTGCCCTGACCCGCCACCACCCGCGGATCGTCGAAGGCCGGCACCAACAGGCGGCCGGTCTCGGCGGCCAGCGCCTCGGCGTGGGCCCGCGCCCCGTCGAAGTCGTCGCCCGCCAGCACCACGGTGGCCCCCAGACGTTCCGTCGCCGCGATCTTGGCCATGCTGGCGACCCGCGGCATGACCACCACCGCCGACGTGCCGACCAGTTGGGCCGCCAGGGCCACGCCCTGGGCATGGTTCCCCGCCGACGCCGCCACCACCCCGCGGCGCCGTTCCTCGGCGGACAGGACGCGCAAACGGTTGTACGCCCCCCGGAGCTTGAAGGAACCGGTGCGCTGCAGGTTCTCCAGCTTCAGGTAGAGCGGCGACGGCACGTCCGGCCCGAGGTCGTCGGCGACGAGGAGCGGCGTCGGGGCGCTGACGCCTTCCAGCGCCTGCGCGGCGTCCTCGATGTCCGTCAGGGTCACGTCCATGGGTCCCGCCCCCTCAGGGCCCGCTGCCGCCGGCATTCTCGGGCCGCCCCAGGCGGCGCACCACCCACGGCGCCGGCTGCACGCCCCGGCTCTCGTCCCACTCCAGACACGCGTAGAGTCCCTGCACCAGCTTCGGGGTGGGCTGAGTGGTCGCCACCAGGACGCCGACGCCCACCATCTCCGCCCCGAACTCCGCCACCAGGTCTCCGGCGGCGCGGGCGGTGCCGCCCGCCTTCAGGAAGTCGTCCACGAACACGACCCGGGCGTGCCGGAGCGGCGCCCGGCGGGCCAGGGACATGGACTGGATGCGGTGCGACGACCCGGACAGGTAGTTGATGGACAGCGACGACCCCTCCGACAGGCGGTGGTCCCGGCGCAGGAGGACCACCGTCAGGCCCAGGTGACGGGCGACGGCCAGCGCCAGCGGGATGCCCTTGGTCTCCACCGTGATGACGTGACGGGGATCCAGCGGCCGCAACTGCTCCCCCAGGAGCCCGCCCAAGGGTTCGAGGAGGGCGGGATCGAACAGGAGGTCGGTCATGTAAATGAAGCCGTTACCCATCTGGCGTTCGGGGTCCTCGAGCTCCCGGCAGAGCCGCCGCACCGCCTCGCGCGCCGCCTCCTGGTCCACCGCCGGCTCGAAGCGGATCCCGCCGGCGGCCCCGACCTGGGTGACGATGTCGCCGAGCCCCGCGTCGCGGAGACCCTGGCGCACGACCGCCAAATCCTCGCTCAGGGTCGACTTGGCGACGCCGAGGCGCTGGGCCAGCTGCTGCAGCCCCGGCTGGTCGCCCGGGCGCGCCGTGACCAGGCGCGTCAGGGCGACGAGCCGGGTGAGGCGGTCACGCACCGACGGCGCCTCCCTTCGCCAACTCCGCGCTCACCCGCTCGAGGTCGCTGGGTTTGTCCACGTCGATCCCCACCTCGGCATAAGGGAAGACGAGAGCCGCACCGGTGATGCCGAGGTAGCGCCGAGCCGCCTCCTCGACCTCGTCGAGGGCCAGGCGGCCGAGGAGGAACCGGACCAGGAAAAGAGCGCCCAGGTCCTGGGCGAGGCGCCAGGGCGCCTTGCGGTGGGCGACCAGGCGTTCGGCCCGGTGCCGGACGCGCGGGACGACGCGGGGGCGGACCAGAAACACGTTGCCGCCGGTGAACACGCCGTCGCGCAGGCGCACATACGTCCGCTGCACGCCCGTCAGGCGTGCCCGTACGGCCTCCTGGGGCACGATCGGGTAGATCATGTCGCCCTCTTCCGGGGCCCGCCGGAGGAACTCGTCGACGATGGCCGTGGTGAGCAAGGGGATGTCGCCCGTCGCGACCAGGACCCGTTCGTCCGGATCCCAGCCCGCCAAGCCGCGTTCGACGCTCTCCCAGAGGCTTTCGCCCCCGGGGAGCGACTCGACGCCGGGCGCGGCCACGGCCGGCCCCACGACCCGCACCACGGTCACTGCGGGATGGTCGCGCACCGCCTGGACGACGTACTCCACCATCGGCCGTCCGGAGATCCGCACCTGAGCCTCGTACGCGTCCTGACCCGCGACCCGCCGGCCGGCCAACACCAGGGCTTTCATGCCCGCCGCGCGCGGCCCTGCCCCGCTCGCCCCATCACCCGTCCGCTCCTTTTCCTGCCCTGCCGCCGGCCTCGCCCATCGCCAGGCATCGCACCCAGGGCACCTGGTCCGCCGCGAGGCGTTCGGCCAGAGCCCGGGCCGCGTCGGGGTCGTCGAACAGGACCACGTAGGTCGACCCTGAGCCTGTAAGGGTGGTGCGCCGCCGGGGGGCACCCGCCCGCTCAAGCCGTCGGCGGAAGTCGGCCAAGGCCGGCGCGACCGCCCATGCTGCGGCTTCAAGCTGGTTGCCTAACTCCGAGGGTAGCACGCCGCGTCGCAGAGCGTCCACGACCGCGCCGGCCCGGGGCGGGTCGGGACTGCCGATCCGGTCGTAGGCGGCGTAGACGGCCGCTGTGGACAGAGGCCAGCCCGGATAGGCCAACACCAGCCACCCGCGCGGCAGGGCCGGCAGCGGCTCGAGCCGCTCGCCGCGCCCGGTGGCGCGGGCCGCCTCCCGCTCCAGCAGCAGGAACGGCACGTCCATCCCCAGCCGGATGGCGGCGGCCCGGAGGGCCTCCCGCCGGTCGGGATGACGACGCGCCGCCCAGCCCAACACAAAGGCGGCGTCCGCGCTGCCGCCGCCCAGTCCGGCTCCGACGGGAATCCGCTTCCGGACCGACAGGTCCACGGGCGGCAGTTCCCCCACGACCTCGCGGACGACGTCGAGCGCACGCCGGCACAAGTTGTCCGGCCCCATCGGGCTGCCGTCCATCGCGAGCCGCTCGACCGACGCCGGCGCCAGCCGCACATGGTCCCCGAGCGGGATACGGTGGAGGACGATGTCGACGGGGTGGAAGCCGTCCGCGGCAGGTCCCAGGACATCCAGCGCCAGGGTGACCTTCGCCCTTGCCCAGCCCACCACGCCGCACCCCTCCCGCGCCCCCTCAGCCGGATTCGGAAGCCGGCCGGGCGAGCGGGCCGACGCGGCCCGCCAACGTCTCCGCGAGGACATCCTGGACCACATCGTACCGTTCGAACAGCACGACGACCAGGGCGTCGGACGGGGCGGTGGCCACGGCGCGGCGGACGGCTTCCCCCTCGTCCAGAACCACCTCCACCGCCTCCGTCGGCAACCCGGCCTCCATGAGCGCCCCCGCCAGCAGCGCGGCCACCGCTCCCGGCGCCCGACCCCGCCGGTCGCGGTCCTCCCGGACGACCACCCGGTCGGCGAATTGCGCCACCGCCCGCGCCGTTGCCACGAGATCCGCGTCCCGCCGATCGCCCGGCAGCCCCAGCACCGCCACCGCGGGACGCCGCTTGAGGGCCCGGCAGATCCGCCCCACGGCTTCGACGGCGGGCGCGTTGTGGCCATAGTCGACCAGCACGGTCAGATCCGGTCCGCGAACCAGCTCCAGGCGCCCGCGGTTGACCCCTTCGCCGCCCGGCGGGAAGCTCGCCAACGCCTGGGCCACCACCCGGGGCGGGCACCCGGCGGCCAGGGCCGCCGCCGCGGCCGCCGCAGCGTTGGCCACGTTGACGGTCAGGAGGCCCCCCATGGCCGACCGGAGACTGCGGACGGCGACCAAGCGGGTGCGCTCCCGCCCCGTTCCCCAGATGAGGGCGCCCCGGTGGACGAACACGGCCCGCCCCCCGGCGTAGAGGTGCTTGGCGATGGCCAGATTGTCCTCGGCGACGGAGAACAGCACCACCTCCCCTCGCGTCCGGGCGGCCATTCCCAGGACGCGCGGGTCGTCGGCGTTGAGCACGGCGGCGCCCCCGGGGCGCACCACCTCGACCACCAGCGCCTTGAGGTACACCAGGTCTTCGAGGGTCTCCACCCCGTCCTGGCCGAGGTGGTCCGGTCCGATGTTGGTCACCACGCCCACGTCGCAGTCGTCGAACCCGAGGCCCCCCCGGGCGATGCCACCTCGCGCCGTCTCCAACACGGCCGCGTCGACGCCGCGGTCGTCGAGGATCAACCGGGCGCTCCACGGCCCGGTGAGGTCGCCGGCCGCCACCTGCCGCCCCCCGATCCAGACGCCGTCGGTCGTGGCCATGCCGGTCCGCCAGCCCATGGCCTCGAACACCCGCGCGATCATCCGGGTGACCGTGGTCTTCCCGTTCGTTCCGGTGACGGCGACGACCGGGATGCGGCCGGTGCGGCCCGGCGGGAACAGATGCTCCACGATGGCGGCTCCGGCGTCCCGGGGAGCCCCTTCGTCCGGATAGAGGTGCATGCGGATACCCGGCGCGGCGTTGACCTCCACCACCGCCCCCCCGGCCTCACGAAGCCCGACGTCGAGCCGGGGCGTGACGATGTCCACCCCGGCGACATCCAGGCCGATGGTCCGGGCGGCCCGCACCACGTCCGCCGCCAAGGCGGGTCCCACCAGGTCGGTGACGTCCCGCGCCGTCGCGCCGGTGGAAAGGTTGGCGGCGGCCCGAAGGCCGACCCGACGCCCCGCCGGCACGACGCTGTCCGGCGTCAGGCCTTGTTGAGCCAGGTGCAGCAGGGCCGGGGCGTCGAGGGCCACCCGGGTCAGCGGGAACCCGTGTCCCGCCCCCCGCCGGGGATCGGCGTTGAGCTGGGCCACGAGGTCCCGCACGGTCCGCTGCCCGTCGCCCACCACGCCGGGCGGGATCCGCTCGCTCGCGGCCACCAGTCGGTCGCCGACCACGAGGCAACGGTAGCTCTTCCCCGGGATCTGCCGCTCCACCAACACCGGGCCGCGGCTCGCCGCCAAGCGGAACGCCGTCCGCATGGCGGCCGGGGTGCCGATGCCCATCGTCACCCCGTCGCCCTGGTGCCCGCCGGCCGGCTTGACCACCAGCGGCCCGCCCCACCCGGCCAGGACGGCCAGGGCCTGCGCCTCGGTGGTCACCACCGCTCCTTCGGGCACCGGGATGGCCGCCGCCTCGAGCGCCGCTTTGGTGGCCGCCTTGTCCTGGGCGAGGTCCACCGCCAGGGCGGGCGTCCGTTCGGTCAAGGTCGCCCGAATCCGGACCTGCTGCGCCCCTTGCCCCAGACGCACCAGGCTGTCGCCGTCGAGGCGGGCCACGGGGATGCCCCGTTCACGGGCGGCCCGGACGATCGCCCGCGTGCTCGGCCCCAACCGATACTGGGCCAGCTCGTCGCGGACCACGGCCAACCGCTCGGCCCAGTCCTCCTGCCGGTCGCCCACCAGATCCTCCACCGCCGCCACGGCCGCCTCCAAGGCGGCGAGTCCGCCAGGGCGCGTCTCACTCTCGAAGACGATGCGCACCACACGGTCGTCGACCTGGCGGGTCTTGCCGTACGCCACGTCCTCGCCCGCCAGGGCCAGGAGTTCCAAGGCCACGTGCTCGACCACGTGGCCCAGGTACGTGCCCTCCCGGAGCCGTTCCAGGAAGCCGCCGGGCCGCCCCCGCGAGCAGTAGTGCTCCGACAGTCCCGGCAGCACGGCGACCAGGCGGTCCACGAACCGGCCCAGCGCGTTCGTCGGCGTGGCCGCCAGGTCCTCGAGGTCCACGGTGGCCTCCGCGACAGGGTTCAGGCAGTGGATGTTCGGCCCCGCGTAGTACCGGTAGGAGACGATGTTCACGCCTCGCCCTCCTTCGTCCCGGGTGCGGCTTCCGGTTCCCGGGGGGTGCGGTTCGCCCACGAATACTCCCACGGCGCGGGCAACACGTGCAGGACCACGTCCGTGAGGGCCAGGGGCTGGCCGGGCCGGGACTCCGACGCGTTCGTCGCCCGGATCCCGTGGCCGTCGAGCACGGTCACGCAGGCCTGCCCCAACACGCGGAACGTCCGCCGGGCGAAGTCGACCTCCACCGCCGTGTTCTCGTCGATCCCCACCCCCAGCACGGCCGGATTCTGCGCCAAGGCAGACAACAGCCGCCCGATCCGCCCGCGCTGGGAGAAGTGTTGGTCGATGACCACCCCAGGCCAGAACCCCATCCCCACCGCGAGGCGCACGGTGTTAAGCGTCGGGGTGTGCGCGGCGTCCCCTTCGACGATCATCACGTCGGACATCATCGAGGCCCCGGCGCTGGTCCCGGCGATCACCAGGCCCTCCCGGTGACGGGCCCTGAGCCAGGCGTGGAACCGGGTGCCCCCGAGCGTGCTGGTGATGCGCAGTTGGTCGCCGCCGGTGAAGAACACGGCCGTGACGGCTCCGGCCCGCCGGTCCCAGTCGGCGACCGCCTCCCAGCGCGAGCGGACGAACAGCGGCTCGACGCGCGCGGCGCCCAGGCGCTCGAACGCGTCGACATAGGTGGCGACGGCACGGGACTCGTCCGCCGACGCGGTCGGCACCACCCCGACGACCGCCCGGGTGCCTCCCGCCAGGGCGACGAGGCGGCGCAGCACCGCCGCCTCCCCGGCCTTGTCCTCGTGTCCGCCGACGATCAGGAGCGGGCCCGTGGTGTCCGGCATGTGTTCGCCCGCCCTCCCGGCCGCCCGCCGGTTCGCGGGCGGTCATGTGTCACGGCGGATAGTGTCGGTCAATGGGGGGACGCCTATGCGACGGGGCCGCCGGTCTCGGCGCGGCCGGCGCGTCCCCAGAACCGGCCGGCATTGTCCCAGAAGACGCGGCGCACCAGTTCCGGCGCGCCGAGGGCGGCCGCAACCCGCTCCAACAAGGCGGACACTGGTTCCTCCAGGATGGGCATGTCGCTCCCGAACACGATGCGGTCCGGCCAGCGTTCGGCCAGGTCCCGGAGCTGGCGGCCGGCCAAGGGCAACCGCGGACTGGGCAGTCCGGCGGTGTCGAGGTAGAGGCCGGGGTGGTCCGCAAGGAGGTCGGCGAACAGCTCCACCTGGTCGTACCCCAGGTGCGCCACCTGGACGCGGATGCCCGGAAAGCGCTCGAGCATGCGCACGAACCACCTCCAGCCGGCGTACGGGGTGCGGTGAGGCTCCCGTCCGGCATGGATGACCACCGCCCGGCCCCGGGCCCGGACCGCCTCGTAGAGGGGATCCAGGCGGGGATCGTCGGGGCGGACACGCTGGACGTTGGCATGAATCTTGAACCCGGCAAAGTCGTAGCGGTCGAGGGCCCGTTCGACGATCCCGGGGAGGTCGGCGTCGTCGGGATGCACCGTTCCGAAGAGCACCAGCTCCGGATGCGCGCGGCCAAAGGTCCACAGCCATCGGTTGAGATCTTCGGCCAGGCCGGCCCGATGGGCGTAGACCAGCGCGGCTCCTTCGACCATCCCCGCCGCCGCCAAGGCTCCGAGGCAGTCCGGCGCGGGACGCCCGGCGTACCACAGGTGCCATCCGGCCGCCGCGAACCAGGCGTCGATGGCGGCCTTCAGACGGTCGGGAAACACATGTAGGTGCCCGTCCCGGAACACCACGGCCTGCTCCCTCCCCGGCGCGCGACGCGCCGACCCCTAGGCGGACGGCGTCCCCCCATCGCCCGGCGCGGCCAGGGCGGCCAGAACCGCCTCGGCCTCGGCGGCCATCCGCCGCACGATGACCGCGGCGGGTTCGACCGCGCGGACGAGGTCGACACCTTCGCCGGCCCACAGCAGGCCCTCCTCGGGATCGCCCGCAGCCTGCGCCTGCTCGAACGCCGGTGCCACGGCCTCCCGCGCGGCCGCCAAGGCCTCCGGCCGCTCGTGCCACCGGCGCCAGAACGCGTTGGTCACGGCCCGGCCGGTGAAGGGCGCGGGCCAGTTCAACCCGCGCACGATGTCGAAGATGCGGGTCCGCTCCGTCATGTCGCCGGAGACCTCGACCAGCCGTTGCTTCAGCCGGGGATGAGCCAGGGCTTCGGCACTCGCGTACAAGCGCGTCCCGACGACCGCCGCCTGGGCCCCGAGCACCAACGCGGCGGCGAGCGTCCGGCCGTCGGCGATCCCGCCGGCCGCAACGACCGGATGCGGCGCCACGGCGTCGACGACGGCCGGTACCAGCGGAAGTGTCGCCCGGCGCGCTCCGTGCCCGCCGGCCTCGGTCCCCTGGGCCACCACCACGTCAGCGCCGGCCGCGACTGCCTCCCGGGCCATGGCCACCGTCTGGACCTGGCAGAACACTAGGGCGCCCCGGGCATGGGCCCGGTCCACGAACGGGGCGGGATCCCCGAACGAGAACATCACGACGGCCGGACGGTAGGCCAGGGCCAGATCCAACACCTCGGGACGGCGGGCCAAGCTCCAGGTGATGAAGCCCACGCCCCATGGCCGCGTGGTGCGCCGAACCACTTCGTCCAGCTCGCGCCGCACCCAGTCCAAGTCGCCGTAGCCGGCCCCCACGATCCCCAAGCCCCCGGCTTCGCTCACGGCCGCAGCCAGCCAGCCTCCGGTCACCCCGCCCATCGGCGCCGCGATCACCGGCAACGTGAGGCCCAGTTGGTCCATCAACGGGGTTCTCCGCACGCCCTTCCTCCTTCCTCGACGCTCCGCCCGCCGGCGCCCGGCCCCGCCCGCTCGGGCGGGTACGCCGGATACTCGACCCGGCCGTCCGGTCGGACTCGGGGGGCGGCCCGTACCGCCCGAGCCGGTGCGCCTCCCAATGCCCGGGAGTGATGAGATGCCATACGCGGTGCCCCCGTGCCACGAGGGTGTTGCTCACCAACAGGCGATGGCACCGCCAGGGCACCGTCTCGCTGCAGAAGAACGCCGTCGGCGCCTCTCGCGCCCACTGCAGCAGTTCAGCGATCCCGGCCTCGTACGCCTCCGTCAGGGTGTAGTCGGCGTACCGGCGGAAGCCGGGGTGGGTCCAGCCGGCGTTGGCGGCCGGGTCCCGGGCGGGCTCGGGGGGTCGGAATCCCCCGAGGCGCGGCACCGCGGCGTAGCGGATGCCCGCCTCCGCCAACCACGCGCGCATGGCGTCGGCATCGAACTGGGGATGCCGGCGGCTCCTCGGATACGACCGGATGTCGACGGCCACCTGGACGCCCGCCGCCCGGAGGAGCTCGGTGAACGCGGCGGCGGAGCGGGTCCCGTGGCCCAGTGCAAACAGGGTCAGCGGCGGCGCGTCCTTCGATGCGCTCACGGCTCCGGCCTCCCCCGTGCCCGAGACGGGCCCGGCCGCACAAACAATCCCGAAACACCCCGGGACCCGGGCGTTTCGGGATCCATCGCCAGCCCCGCCGCGCGGCGTGCTAGCCTGCGGACTCCGGAAGGATCAGTTCGACGGTCTCAGTCAGAATATCGGCATAACTATACGACACCCGACGTTCGGATACATTGCCTTCTTCAATACGGACGACGAAGATGTGAGGATAAGTCTTTTCGAGGATGCCTTCCTTCTCGTCAATCTTCTTGCGGCCTTTGTTGGCTTTCAGGCGGATTTTTTCGCCGACGTGCGACTCCAGTTCCCGCTTGATGTCGTCCAGGACGCTCTTGGCCGCCAATCCCGCTCACATCCTTCCTCAAGATGCAAGAACCGTTCTAAGCGTATCACGACGGCCACTCCAGGTCAAGAGCCAACAATTTTACCAACGGCCCCACAGCCGGTCAAGACGTTTTCGGCAAGATCTTTCGGTCACTTGGTGAACTTGTCCGCGACCGTCGATGCCCCGAACGAATACGGCTTGATCCGGGCCCGGTATCCGGACCCGGTGACCATGCCCACGATCTCGCGGATGAGGTCCTTGGTCTCGCCCTGGTTGCCCACGTCGATGTGGATCTCGATGTCGAGGTCGGGCATGTTCGACGCCTGCAGCAGGTCTGTGAGACGGGCCGCCACGGAGAGGCTCAGGGAGGTCTCGTACAGCACCTTCTGGCGCAGGCTCCGGATCGCCCGCCGCCGCGAACGGCTGAAGTAGTAGCGTCCGCCCTTGCCGATCCGGTGGATCACCACGGCGGTCACGAAATACGTCTCGTGGCGGGTGTGGGAGTCGCTGCCCACGATGAGCTTGTAGGCGGCCTCCGGGTCGTCGCGGATGTAGGCCAGCAGGGAGGCGAACATCTGCTCGAAGGTCAGTCGGCCTTCCGAGGGGCTTTCGAACCACATGCCTCGTCCCGTCCTTTCTCGGCCCACGCGGCCGCGACCCGTCGCCATTCCTCCGCGCGGAGGGTCTCAGCCCGTCGGTCGGGATCCACGCCGGCCCCCCGGAGGGTCTCGTCCCACCACGCCGCGCCCGGACCCAGTCCGGCCAGGGCCTGGCGCAGCGTCTTGCGGCGATGGGCGAAACCTGCCCGTACCACGGCGGCGAGTCCCGGCGGCAACTCCCGGGCGGTCCGCCGCACCTCCACCACGGTTGACGTGACCGTCGGCACCGGGTAGAATGCGCGCGGTGCCACGTCGAAGGCGCGCCGTACCTCGGCCACGGCATGCAGCAGGACCGACGGGGCGCCGCAACCGGACTCGCCGGGCCGGGCCAGAAGCCGGCGGGCCGCCTCGCGCTGCACCATGAGCACCGCTTGCTCCCACGGCAGGGCAGGCTCCTCCCACAACCGCGCGACAAGTGCTCCGGCAATATAGTACGGCAGGTTGCCGACAATTTTCAGCGGGCCGGGACCCAGCGTGTCGGATACCGCTTGGTGCCACGAAATCCGCAGCGCGTCGGCCTCGAGGACCACCAGCGGCCGTCCGGCCCAGCGCTCGCGGAGGGCTTGGGCGAACCCCCGATCGATCTCGATGGCGAGCACGCTCGCCCCGGCGCCGAGCAGGCCGCCCGTCAACGCCCCCGGCCCCGGTCCAATCTCAAGACAGCGCACGCCCGGACCCGCCCCCACGAGCGCCACGATGCGCGCCACGACCCCCGGGTCGGTGAGGAAGTGCTGCCCGAACCGCTTCTGCGGCGCCAAACCCCGTGCGGTGAAGAACGCCTTCAGCGCCCGGCGGTCGGTGACGTCCATGACGCGACCTCCCGGGCCACCCGCGGCCCTCGCGCGGCCCGCCCGAACTGCTCCTCATAGAGGCGCCGGTACAGTCCGCCCCGGGCGAGCAGCTCCGTGTGTGTCCCCCGGTCTACGATGCGCCCGCGGTCGACGACCAGGATGAGATCCGCCGCCAGGATGGTCGAGAGGCGATGGGCGATCGCCAGAACGGTGCGGCCGCGGAACAACCGCGCCAAAGCGGCCTGGATGAGACGCTCGGCGTGGGAGTCCAGGGCGCTGGTCGCCTCGTCGAGCAGCAGGATCTGGGGATCGTGGAGGATGGCCCGGGCGATGGCCACCCGCTGCTTCTCGCCCCCCGACAGACGCCAGCCCCGCTCGCCCACCACGGTCTCGAGTCCCTCGGGCAGGCGGGCGACGACGTCCCGGAGCTGCGCCGCCTCGATGGCGGCCTCGAGGGCGTCGGGGCTCACACCGGGGTGGCCGTAGGTGAGGTTGGCACGCAGCGTGGCATGGAACAGGAAAAGGTCTTGGGTGACCACCGCCACCGCCCGGCGGAACGCACCCCGGTCCACCCGGGTCAGGTCTGTGCCGAAGACGCGCACGGCACCGCGGTCGGGGTCGTAGAACCGGGCCGCCAACGCCAACAGGGTGGACTTGCCCGCCCCGCTCGGCCCGACGAGGGCCACCAACTGCCCTGGGCGAGCTTCGAAGCTCACGTCGGACAGCACCCACTCCGCCTCCCGGTAGGCGAACCAGACGTGGTCGAACGCCAAGGCCGGCATGTCCGCGGCGGGACGGACGGCCAGGCCCGGCTCGGCCCAACGCACCCGCACCGGCGTCTCGAGGAACGCCCGCAGGCGATCCAGCAACGCGAGGCCCCCCAACACGGTGGCGTTTGCGCCGGCGAGCCCCGAAGCCGGGGCATAGAGCCGGCTGAGATAGGCGGCGAAGGCGACCACCGTCCCGAGTTGCACCTGGTGGCGGACCACTAGGTAACCCCCGTAGCCGTACAGCACAGCCGGCCCGAGCGCCGTCAGCACCTGGATGGCATAGGTCATCCACTGACCCACCAGCGCCTGGCGGATCTGGGCGGCCCGCAGGGCGCCGTTGACCCGGGCGAAACGCTCGGCCTCGGCCTGCTCCATCCCGAAGCTCTTGACCACCAAGGCGCCGGACAGGCTCAGGGTCTCCTCCAGGATGGCGGTCATGCGGGCGAGCGCCTCCTGGGTCTCCTGCACGGCGTCGTACCGTCGACGCCCGAAGTACAGCACCGGCACGGCGAAAGCCGGCAGCGCCCCGGCCGCGAGGAGGGCGAGGCGCCAGTCCAGGGCCACCATGGTGACCAGGGTCAGGCCCACGGTGAGCAGGTTAGCCACCAGTCCGAGCAGGGCTTGATTCAACACGGTCTGCAGCGCGCCGGCGTCGTTGATGAGGCGGGAGTGCATTTCCCCCGCCGGCGTGGCCGTGAAGACCTCGAGCCCCAGTTCCGCTGCGTGCCGGTAGAGACGGTTGCGCACGTCGTGCACGACGCCCTGGGTGAGGACCGCGTTCAGGTAATTCTGGCCCATGGCCACGAGCCCGCCGGCCGCCGGGACCAGCAGCATGCCCAGGGCCAACAGGACGATCGCCCCCACCCGGCCGTGCGGGATGGCGTCGTCGACGAGCACCTTGAGGAGGAGCGGGGGCACCAGGCCGGCCGCCACCCCGGCCACCACCGTGACGAGTCCCCACAAGAGCGGCTTCCGATGCGGGCGCAGCAAGGCCCAACCCCAGCGGAGGGTCGGTCCGAGGGGCGGCCGGCCCTGACGCAGGTATTCGAGGCTCTGTTGTTGGTGTCGCACGTGGTGCCACGGTCCGTGCAGCCCCATCGGCCCCCGTCCTTTCCGTCGAGGCCATTTTACCGTCAAACGGGCGCCCCGGCCTCCCGGGGAGGCTCGGCGCGCCCGCACGGCGAAGCGTCCCGCGACCGCCGATTCAGCCCGCACCGTTACCCGTCGGGCCGTCGGTCGGGGGTACCCAGATGCCCCGTTCATACATGAGCCGCCGCTGCCGCTCGATGACCTCGGTGCGGTATGCCGCATGTTTGTACGGCGGCCGGTCCCGGTAAAGGTTCTTGGGGTAGACCGGCTTTTCGTAGATGAGCTGATACTGTTCCGTCTCCAGGTCCTTCATCCAGTTGTCCCACAGGGCGGCGGCCCGGAACCGGCGCAGGGCCTCGATGTCAATGGTGCCGGCGACGTAGCTCGAGCCGCTCCCGTAGGCATGCCGGCCGATGATCCGGCCCTTGTAGTCCACGATCATGGACTGGCCGCCAAACGTATCGATGGGCAGGGCGGAGTCCTGCTCGAGATAGTACGTGCCCATGTTGGGGGCGATGATGTAGACGTTGTTGTCCAGCGCCCGGGCCCGGTTCTGGATCTCGAAGAACTCGTTGCCCGTATGGGGGTGCGGATAGGCGGCCCGATAGAGGATCTCGGCCCCGTTCATCGCAAGTCCCCGGGCGTTCTCGGGATACGACCCTTCGTTGGCCATCAGGATGCCGATGCGACCGATGGGCGTGTCGACGACCGGGTAGAAGGCGTCGAGCGTGCGGCCGTAGAGTTCGACCCAGCGGTCGAAGACGTCGAAGGGTGTCATGGAGTGCTCGACCGGCAAGAGCGGCACCACCTTGTGATGCCGCAGGATCACCTGGCCGGCGGGGTCGATCACGAAGCCGACGTTGAAGAACCGCCCCGGGAAGGCCTCGTGGCGCGCCTTGGCCTGCGCGATGAGGTACACCCCCCAGTGCCGGGCCAGTTCGCCCAGAAAAGCCGTCTCCTCGCCGGGGATGTCGATGGCCACCTCCTCGGCGTACCGTTCGTGGTCGAGGTCGAAGACCTCGTCGGTGAACCCCTGCAGGGCCCCCTCGGGAACGGCCACCAGCTTGACGGGCAGATCCAGGCTGGACAGCCAGCTCGCGGCGGCCATGAGGTCGGCCAGGTGCTCCAGGTTCGTTCGGATCTCGGCGCGCCGCCGGACGCCCCGGACCGTCGGGACAAGACCTACGGCGGTGTACGGCTCGATCATCTGCCTCACCTTTTTCGTTCGCTTTCCGGATGCCACGGACCGGGACCCGCAGCACGCCCCGGTTCGGACCGCGGGCTGCCCGGCCCGGCTTCAGGGGCCGACAAGCACCGTCAGCACCAGGGCCGAGGGATACGCCGGCGCCATGACCACCCCGTTGTCGGCGACGCGCCAACGGCGCGTCCTGCCGAGGGGGTCGCCCGTGTTGGGGTTGATGTCGAAGCGCGGGAAGTTGCTGCTGGAGATGTCCAGTCGGATGCGATGGCCCGCAGCGAACAGATTGGCCGTCGGGTACAGTTCGATGAGCAACTCGACGACGCTGTTCGGCTCGTAGGGCACCTCCTCCGCGAAGCCGTGCCGGAACCGGAGCCGCGCGATCCCGTCGGCGACGTTCAAGGCATAGCCCAGAGGATAATCCGGGCCAGGCGGATACCAATCGATGAGCTTGGCGGTGAAGTCGGTGTCGGGCGCGTCGGTCACCACGAACAGGCGGACGGTGACCGGGCCCACGGCCAGCACCGGCCGGTCGAGCGGCGCCGTGGCGAACGAGACCACGTCCGCGCGGCGGTTGAGGGGCCCGTAGGGCGGACGGGCCCCGAACAGGCCCGGCCACGTACGCTGGTCCCACCCCCCGACGGGCGATACGTCCACCAGCCGGTCCATCACCGGCGGGCTCCGGCGCACCCCGGGGGCGAGCGGGGCCACGTAGCGGAGGAAGGAGATGTTGCCCCCGATCGTGGGCACCGGATCGCGCGGATCGAACGTGTAACGGATCGCATCGGCGTTACCCGTCCCCACCGGGGTCTCGGGCAACAGCCGCCCGTCCGGATGCAGGTACAGCGTCAGGGGGCCGGCTCCCGGCGGCGGCCAGTCGGACGCCTCGGCCCACCACCCGCCGTGGTCGAGCCGCCCGTCGGGCCGGCGGCGCCCCGATCCCCCGCCCATCACGAAGTACCGCACCGGCGCGGGCAGATCGCCCTCCGGCCGCCCTTTCAGGTGATGGTCGAACCAGCGGCGGCGGATGTCGAAGTAGTCGACGGCGGCCGCCGGTCCGAAGTCCACGTCGCCTGCGTAGGTCAGTCCCGGCTCCTTGGGCCCGTGGGTCCACGGGCCCATGAGGAGGTACTGCGGCGCGCGCTTGAGCACCCTGAGGCCGAGGAAGTTCCGGATAGTGGCACGGGTATAGGAGTCGTACCAGCCGCCCGAGTACACCGTGGGCACATCGGCGTGCTCCCGGTAGTAGCGCTCCACGTTGAGGCCGCGGAGCGTCCACGGCTCCCCCTCCGTCGCGCGGGTGAGGTACGTGTAGTACCAAGCCTCGTGGTGCGGCGTCAACGCCAGGGGACTGGTCCCCGGTTGCGGCAGAAAAAGGCCGATCCAATCCCGGAAGTCGAGGCCGGCCATCGCTTCCCGCGTCGCCTCGTCTAGGCTCGGGTCCGTGGCCAGCCCGTAGAAAGCCCAGGCCAGCCAACGCAGTTCGAAGGCGCCGCCCTGCCGGACGCTCTCCTTCAATCCGTTGGCAATCCCCTCATGGACCCACATCGCCTTGAGATGGGGCGGATTCAGGGTGGCCGCCGCACTCTGCACCCAGGCCATGTAGGACGTCCCGATGGTACCAACCTTGCCGTCGCACCACGGCTGCTGCGCGACCCACTCGATGGTGTCGTACCCGTCCTCGGCCTCCCCGATCCCGAGCGTGAACCGGCCCTCGGACCGAAAACGCCCGCGACAGTCCTGCACGACGGCGGCATACCCGGCCTCGGCGAAGCGCCGCAGCATCGCCACCCGATCCGGATGCGACTTGTCGTACGGCGTCCGCAGGAGCAGAGCTGGCCACGGCCCCCGCCCCTCTTCCGGTAGGTACACGTCGGTCGCGAGGCGCGTGCCGTCCCGCATCGGCACGAAGATGTCGACTAAGGCGCGCACGGGGTTCCTCTCCTCCTCCCGGCCGCTACCAGGCCGGCTTCAGTCGCGTCAGGGGCACGGAGGCCAAGTCCGGTTGGCGGCGATACGTCTCGGCGAGGACATCGGCCATAGCGGCCAGGCCCTCGTCGATCTCGTCCTCCGTCACGGTGAGTGGCGGGGCGATGCGGATCACGTTGCCCCACAGCCCTCCCAGACCCACCAGGAGGCCACGGGCGCGTGTCCCCGCGAGGAATTCCTGGGCCAAGTCCGGCGCCGGCCGCTTGTCGTGCCGTACGAATTCGATCCCCTGCATGAGACCCATCCCCCGGACGTCTCCCATGATCGGATAGCGCTCCTGGAGGGCCTCGAGGCCCTCCCGGAGGCGCCGCCCGAGGACAGCGGCCCGTTCCACCAGGTTTTCGCCGGCGATGACGTCGAGGGTGGCCAGGGCGGCCCGCATGGCCAGAGGATTGCCGCCGAACGTCGAAATGGTGGGGCCGTCGTAGCGCGCGGCCACCTCCGGGGTGGCCAGCGTCACCCCGATGGGGAGGCCGTTGGCCAGCCCCTTGGCAAACGTCATCAGGTCCGGCACCACGCCGTAGTGCTCGATGCCGAACCATCGCCCGGTTCGACCGAATCCGGTCTGCACCTCGTCGCAAATGAAGAGCGCGCCGTACCGCCGCACGATGGCGACGGCTTCCTGGAAGTAGGCCGGCGGCGGCGTGATGAAGCCGCCGACGCCTTGGATCGGCTCGGCCAGGAAGGCGGCCGGCCGACCGGTGGTCGCCGTCTCCACCACCTCGGCCAGGTCCCGGGCGCACTCCAGCCCGCAACGATCCGGCGTACGGCCGAAAGGGCACCGGTAACAGTAGGCGTTGTGGGCGTGCCGGACCGGCAGCGGCACGGCAGTCCGGCGCCAGGGCGCCTGGCCGGTCAGGGCCATCCCCAGCTGGGAGCGTCCCGAATAACTGTGCCGCAGCGCGATGATCTCCGCACCCCCGGTCGCGGCCAGGGCCATCGCCACCGCCGTCTCGTTGGCCTCCGTGCCGCTGGTGGTGAAGAAGCTCCGGCTGAGATCCCCGGGCGCGAGCCGGGCCAGCCTCTCGGCCAGCTCCACCATGGGCGGGTTGATGTACAACGTGGACGTGTGCATCAGGCGGCGCGCCTGGTCCGCCACCGCGTCGGCCACCCGGGGATGGGCATGGCCGACGGACACGGTCAGGATGCCCCCGAAGAAATCGAGATAGCGGCGGCCCTCCGCATCGACCACGGTGCGTCCGCTGCCGCTCACCAGGACCAGCGGCTCGTCCCCGTAGTACGTTCGCACAGCCGGCGCGACGTAGCGGCGCTGCCGCTCGATCCAGTCCGCCGAGGCCCCCGGCGACGGGCCCGGCGACGGCGTCCGGCCTCCGTCCTCCTCCACGTCAATCGTCCCTCCTGTGCCGACCGCATGGACTCAGGAGGGCATTCCCCGCCCGGGCGGCGAGTTCCTGCCGCGCCCGGCCCCGGGGCCCGGGTGCCGCTTCGGCCCGTCAGCGCAGGACGAACACCTGGACGTTGCGAACGCCCCATGCATCCGCCTGCCACGCGCTGGGATAACCCAGGTCGATGCGGTCCCCGACGATGGCGGAGCCGGTGTCCGCCGCGACGGCGAACCCGTAGCCGGGGATGTAGAGGCGGGTACCCAGGGGGATGACGCGCGGGTCCACCGCCACGAGACCGTAGCCCGCCCGCCGGCCGGTGGCCGTATAGCCGTCGGACCAGGCCGGGTTCGGCCAGTACGCCGTCGCGACCATGTCGATTTCCCGCACGAACTGGATGACTTGGCCGCCCCGCGCGATGGTGTCGGTGGTCCCGTAGGCGATGATTTCGTCCAAGGGGGGTCGGACCAGGGTGGTGTGCGCGGGACGGCGGGCGATCGGCCGTCCGTCCTGGACCAGGACCCGTACGACGGTCTGTTCAAGCCCGGGCCGGCCTGCCTGCAGCACCTCGCTGCGGCCCACGAACAGATTGGGATCCGGCCGGTACACCGTGGCGAACGGGACCGAGGCCGTCGTCTGCTCGGTCACGTACCAGCGACGGGCGACATCGATGCGGGCATTCCGCGACGAGAGCAGGGTCCCCGGGCCGGGAGTCACCGCGTCCAGCGGGCCCAGGCGCACATGCGCCGCGGCCAGGATGTCGCGGACCCGATACACCGTGCTCCACACCGCGAAGTGCCGCCGGCCGGTCACGATATTCACCCGTATGGCCCGGCGGATGCGGAGCGGTTCCGTCACCGGAGCCGTCAACGGCAGATTCAGCCGGTCGTGGGGATCGATGCGGACGGAAGACGCCGCCAGGGCGCCCCGCCAGTCCCCGGCCCACGTCCAGAAGCGGCGCTCTTCGATACCCGATGGTGTCTGAACGGTCAACGTCGCGTGATGCAGGTGCGCTGCTCCCAACCCCACGGCAGCTGCGGCGGCGGCCATCCAGAGCGGTGCCGACCTCCGGAGGCGCGCCGTAAGCTCATGGGTCAACCGCGTACCCCCTCTGGGTGTGTTTTCCAGAGATTATCAATTATGGGTATTTCTGTCAATCCCCACCTCCCGCGGTCGCGGTTCGCCCGACACGGAAAAACAGTGCATGCGTATTCGCCACGATCTGGTCGAATACCTCCTTTTCTGGAAGATTTTTCACCTGCGCCAGGACACGGGCGGTGTGCACCACCCACGCCGGTTCGTTCCGCCGGCCCCGGTACGGCACCGGCGCCATGTACGGCGCGTCCGTCTCGACCAGGACGCGGTCGAGCGGCACCCAGCGGGCAATGTCCCTGAGGTGTTGGCCGTTCCGGAACGTCAGGGGGCCGGCAAACGAGAGGTAGAAGCCTCGGTCCAACAGTCGCCGAGCCATCCGCTCGCTCCCCGTGAAGCAGTGCAACACGCCCGCGACTTCGGGAACCTCCCCCAAGCATCCGAGCGTGTCCTCCTCGGCGTCCCGGGAATGAACGCTCACCGGCAGGCCCGCAGCCCGGGCCAATGCAAGTTGCTCGAGGAACACGGCCCGCTGGAGCGGTCGTGGCGACAGATCGCGGTAGTAGTCCAGGCCGATTTCCCCAATGGCCACGACCCGCGGATGCCGCGCCCATTCGGCGATCGCCCTCCGGCAAGTCTCGGACCACTCGCCGGCCTCGTGCGGATGGATCCCCACCGCCGCCCAGGCCGTGGGCCAGCGTTCCGCCAACGCGACCGCATCCCGCGAGCTGGCTTCGGAATATCCCGGGATCACCACCCCCACCCCGGCTGCGACGGCGCGCTGCCAGACCAGGTCGCGGTCCGCGTCGAACGCCGGGTCCTGCAGGTGGCCGTGACTGTCGACGAGGCGCATAGGTCAGCGGACCCGCGCCCCCGGCGGGATGGCATCCCAAGGCCCCACCAGGGTCAGGCGCCCGTCGTCGGAAGCCGCCAGGATCATCCCCTCGGACACGATGCCGCGAATCCGGGCCGGTTCCAGGTTGGCGACAACGACGACGTGCCGCCCCACCAAGTCGTCCGGGCCGTAGTGGGACCGGATGCCGGACACGACCGTCCGGACCTCCCCGCCCAAGTCGATCCGGAGTTTCAGCAAACGGTCCGCGCCGGGCACGACCTCGGCCGCCTCCACCCGTCCGACCCGGAGGTCGATTCGGGAGAAGTCCTGGATGGAGATGCGGGGCGGAGCAGCGGGTTCGGCCGGCTCGACGGGGGTTGTCGGCGCCGGTTCCGGCTCGGGATTCCACTCCCGTCGCGGGAACAACGGCGGGCCGGGTTCCACCGGCGTACCGGCGAGGGTTCGGCCCCAGGCCGTTTCCTCCCAGTGCCGAACCGGCTCGCGAATCCCGAGTTGGCGCCGGATCCGTTCCGGGGTCTCGACCAGAAACGGCGTGAGCAGGACCGACAGGATGCGCAGGGTCTCGGCCAAGTTGTAGAGCACATCGTCCAGCAACTCGCGGTCCTGCGGCTCCCGGTAGAGGTTCCAGGGCTGGCGTTCCTCGATGTACTTGTTGGCCGCCCGCACCAGCTGGCCGATGGCGATCATCGCCCGGCTGACCTCGAGCTGCTCCATGGCCGCTTCGACTTCGCGCACGGCCTCGGCGCAGGCCTGGCGCAGGGACGGCGCCTCCACCCCGGGCCGGTAGGGCGGCACGAGGCCGCCGTTGAACCGGCCGATCATCGCCACCGTCCGGTGCAGCAGGTTGCCCAGGTCATTGGCCAGGTCCACGTTGGTGCGGAGCACCAAAGCTTCCTCGGTGTACGAGCCGTCGGCCCCGAACGGGACCTCCCGCAGCAGGTAGTAACGCACCGGGTCAAGACCGTATTTGCGGACCAGCTCCACCGGGTCGACCACGTTGCCCCGCGACTTCGACATCTTCGTGTCGCCCAGAAGAAGCCAGCCGTGCCCGAACACCCGCTTCGGCAGGGGCAGGTCGAGCGCCATGAGGATGATAGGCCAGATGACGGCGTGGAAACGGACAATCTCCTTGCCCACCAGCTGGACGTCCGGCGGCCATGTCGCCGCGAGGCGCTCCTCGTCGGCCAGATAGCCCGCCGCGGTGAGGTAGTTCAACAGGGCGTCGAACCATACGTAGATGGTGTGCTCCGGATCGCCCGGCACGGGAATACCCCAGCTGAGTCCCTTCCGCGACACCGAAAGATCCTCCAGGCCCGCGCGCACGAAGCTCTCCATCTCATGGAGCCGGGAGGCGGGTTGGACGAAGTCGGGATGTTCGGCGTAGTACGCGAGCAGGCGGTCGGCGTACCGGGACAAGCGGAGAAAGTAACTGTCCTCGCGCACCCGCTCCACGGGACGGCCGCAGTCCGGACAACGTCCCTCTACGAGCTTCGACTCCGGCCAGAACGTCTCATCCGGGACGCAGTACCAGCCCTCGTACTCGCCCCGGTAGATGTCCCCCTGGTCCATGAGCCGCTGGAACACCGCCTGGACCACGCGCGCGTGTCGGGGTTCGGTCGTCCGGATGAAGTCGTCGTAGGAGATGCCGAGCGTCGCCCACAAGGAGCGGATGCCGGCCACGATCTCCTCCACCATGGCGGCCGGCGTCTGCCCCCGCTGGGCGGCCTGCCGCGCGATCTTCTGGCCGTGCTCGTCCGTGCCGGTCACGAACCAGACGGCCTCGCCGCGCAGACGGTGGTATCGCGCGAAGGCATCCGCGGCCACCGTCGTGTAGGCGTGACCGATGTGCAGGTTGTCGCTGGGATAGTAGATGGGCGTGGTGATGTACCATCGTGCGCGACCCACGTCGTTCCCTCCCCTTGCGTCCGATGCCCAATAAAAAAGGCCCCAAGATCCAGGGGCGAAGACTCGGCTCCGCGGTACCACCCTTGTTTCGCCGGCCGGTCGCCGGCCTTTGGACCCGGTAACGGAGGTGACCCGGCCACCCCTACTACCAGCACGGGTTCAGGGGGCGACTCCGAGGCCATCCCACCGGGCCCGAACGCCGGGCTTGCACCCTCCCCGGCTCGCTGGAGTCCGCTCCTCCGGCAGGGCTCCTCTTCGTTGCCATTTGGAGGGGAGTGTACCAGATGCGCGGGCGGGCGTCAAAATCCCGGCCGGCCCCGGGCGGTCGGGGACGGTGCGCCCCACCCGCCGATATTCGTTCTCCGCTCGTCTTCCGGGCGCGTTCCGCCGCACCCTGACGGCCGATTCTGCGGTATGCTGAAGACAAGGCGGCGGCGACGATGTTAGGAGCCCAAGCCGCGGCACCCCAGCCGGGGGCGCAAGGCCGCGGACGGGCTCGGAACGGAGGTGAGAGCATTGGCCGGAGAACACGAATGCCCCGTAGAGCTCGCGCTCAAGGTGATCGGCGGCAAATGGACGCTCCTCATCCTGCGCGACCTGTTGACGGGTCCGAAACGCTTCGGCGAGCTCAGGCGGTCGCTGGGCGGCGTCAGCCCCAAAACCCTGAGCCACCGACTGCGAGAATTGGAGGAGGAGCAGATCCTGACGCGGACGGCCTTTGCGGAGATCCCGCCGCGGGTGCTTTATGAGCTCACACCCAAGGGGCGCTCCCTGTCGGCGGTTGTCGACGTGATCCGGCACTGGGGCGAGGAATGGTTGATGGTCCCTACCGATCCGCCCTCGGCGGCGTCCGGTCGACATTGAGAAAAAATCTTCGACAGACCTCGCGTGATAATTGATAGGATTTGGCATTTCTGGTACCATCCTTCCAGTACGTGTCGATGGCGCCACGGGGCGCTGCGGCATGTCCTGAAGGAGGGATTGCTGTTTGAAGTCGACGGGAATCGTGCGCCGCGTCGATGAACTGGGTCGTGTCGTCCTCCCCATCGAACTGCGCCGAACGCTCAACATCAGCGACCGGGACTCCCTGGAAATTTATGTGGATGGCGAAAAGATTGTGCTTCGGAAGTATGAACCCGCCTGCATCTTCTGCGGCAGCCTGGAGGGCGTTGGTCCGTTTCGAGGCAAGAACATTTGCAACGAGTGCCTCAGTCAGTTGCGGTCCCAGGTCGTTTGACTATCGCCCGGTGCCAGCGGCGATAAAGTTCGCGCCGTGACACCCCGACGGCCCCGGCCACCGCACGCACGGCTTCGCGGTCCGACATCCCGCCGGCGACGGCCTCGGCCACGCGTGCCAGCAGGGCATCCCAGGACGGTTCCGCCGCCTGGGGTGCCTGCCGGGGTCCGACCACGACCGTGAACTCTCCGCGGGGCGGATGTGCGTGGAGCCATGCGAGCGCCCCGGCGATGTCGCCGCGCCAGACTTCTTCGTGAACTTTGGTCAGTTCGCGCGCCACCACCAGCCGGCGGTCTCCCAGACGGGGCGCGAGATCCTCCAAGGTCCTCCGGATGCGATGGGGCGCCTCGTAAAATACCTGCGTGCCGGTCCCCGCGACGAGCTGGGCGACGGCCTCCTCGCGCTCGCGGCCCCGCGCCGGCAGAAAGCCCCACAGGGTCACGGGGAGAGGAAAACCGGAGAGGGCGAAAGCCGTCACGGCCGCGTTCGGCCCGGGCACGGCGGACACCGGGACGCCGGCCGCCGCCGCCGCTTCCACCAGTTCGCGGCCCGGGTCGGCCACCGCAGGCATGCCGGCGTCTGTGATGACGGCCACCGCCTGACCCTCCCGGAGCCGGTCGACAATCGCCTCGATCCGGGCGGGAGAGGAATGGGCGTGAAAACTGATCAGCGGTGTCTTGATCCCGGCGGTCCTCAACCACACGCCGGAGACTCGGGTGTCTTCCGCGGCGATGAGGTCCACCTCGGCCAGCACCTCGAGCGCCCGCCGACCGATGTCGGACAGGTTGCCGATGGGGGTGCCGACGAGGTAGAGCGTGCCCGGCTTCACCCACCGTCTGCCGTCGGTCTCCCGCGACGAACGAGCGTCATCTTCCGCGCCCGGGACCATCGCTTGATCAGCGCCTCCCCTCGGAGCGCCGCGGCCCGGTCCGGTACCCATCCGGCCCACACCAGCTCGACCGGCCGGCGACCGCGGGTATAGCGCGCACCGCGCCCCGCATTGTGGGCCCGAAGCCGTTCCGCCAGACGGTTGGTCACCCCGCAATACAAGGTGCCGTCACGGCATCGGAGCAGGTAAATCCACCAACCGGTCGCGTCGCCCTCCGGGGCCGTTCGCGGCGGCTCATCCACGTCCGTGCCACACCTCCCGGAGCCTCCATACCCACAGCTCCCGGTTGGCGTTGTGTTCGAGGGCCTGGTAGGCGTCGACGATGAGATCCCATGCGCGTATCAGCCGATTCGCCGGCCACTCGGCCATGGCCGGCACATGCCGGGGATCCCGCAAGGCCTCCCGAATAGCCTGGGCCAACTCGGGCAGCCGCTCGGGCCAATCCGCCCCCGCGAACTCACCCCGCAACAGGCGGGCAACCTCCTCGGAGACCTCCGCGCGGAGTCGTCCTTCGCGCCACGCCAAGGGCCGGCAGCGCGAGCGTACCGTGGGCAGAACGTCATGCGGACGATCGGTGACGAGGACCCAGGTGGCGTGGGGAGGCGATTCCTCCAGAAGCTTCAACAGGGAGTTGGCCGCCTCCTCCCCGAGCCACTCCGGTTCGTGGATGACGAACAGGCGCGTGGACCCCTGTCGGGGCGGTACCAGCGCCAGCTCGCCGAACGCCGTGACCTGAGCCCGACGGATGCGGCCTTGCTGGCCCCCCACGAGGAGCCAGTCGGGATGCGGTTCGTCCCGACACGCCAGGCAGCTCCCGCACGGTGATGCTCCCCCGCTGGCGGCGGGACACAACAGCCAGGCCTTCAAGCCCCGGAGGAGGTCCGCCTGGCGCGCGCGCGGTACTTCGAGGAGGAACGCCTGTCCCGGATGCGCCCGGAGGACACCGGCCCAAGTCGGAACAATCGCATCAAAATTTTTCATAGCGGTCGACAGACAGGACGAACACGGTGGCGCCCCCCACCGTCACCTCCACCGGGAACGGGACGTACGGCTCCCCGCCGTGCGTCGGCGTGGCCGGTGTGAGCGTCTCCTGGCGGATCGAGGAGGTACGGCGCAGGATACCCAGCACCTGTTCGACGTCCGGCTCCTCGGTGCCGACCAGGATCGTGGTGTTCCCTTCCCGCAGGAACCCCCCGGTGCTGGCCAGCTTGGTCGCCCGGAAGCCGCGGCGGTTCAACTCGTTCAGAGCCGTCAGGCCGTCCTTGTCCTGCAAGATGGCGATGATGAGCTTCATGCGGCATCCCTCCTCACTCCCGCGGGGGGCGGACCAGGTACGGCTCAATCAGGGCCCGGATGCGCGCGGTGACCATTTCGACCGGCAGATCGGCGTTGACCACCCGGGCGGCCGGCATCCGCTCGGCCAGTTGAGCATATCCTACCCGAACGCGCTCGTGGAACGCCCGGTCCTCGCGTTCCAGGCGGTCGTCCCCCGGTCGACCGAATCCCTCTCCGAGGAGCACAACGGTCAAATCAGGTTGGAGGTCGCCGGTCGCCAGACGGTTGGCCGCCTCGACCAACTCCCGCGGGAGGCCGCGTCCATAAACCTGATAAGCGAGACTCGACAACGTGAAGCGGTCGGCCAGCACCACATGACCCGCCGCCAGCGCGGGCCGCACCACGCGACCCACCAGTTCGGCCCGGGCGGCGGCGAAGAGCAGGGCTTCCGTCTCCGGCAACGGAGCGACCTGCCCGTCGAGCAGCAACGTCCGGAGGTGTTCGCCCAGCGGCGTCCCACCGGGTTCGCGGACCACGGTCACGCTCACGCCGGCTTCGGTCAGCCATCGGGCCACGGCCCGGACTTGGGTGGTCTTCCCCACCCGCTCGGGTCCCTCGAAGACGAACAGGCGGCCTAGACCACCACCCACACGGATCCCTCCTCCACGCCCTCCACCACCACGCCGGCG
Source organism: Actinomycetes bacterium (assembly GCA_023565505.1). Taxonomy (GTDB): domain Bacteria; phylum Bacillota; class Sulfobacillia; order Sulfobacillales; family JAIMBI01; genus JAIMBI01. The sequence goes on from JAIMBI010000016.1 coordinate 71,318, forward strand.
GCCACGAGGCGGGTCAGCGTCTCCTGCCACGCCTCCGTGATCTCCTCGCCCGGCACCACCGCGGGGATGCCGGGCGGATACGGGGTCAACGGACGGGCGGCGACCCGACCCCGGGCTTCACGCAGCGGCACCCGCTCCCACACCGCCCCGCGCGCCGCAGCCGGCCTGAGACGGGCGGGGCCGGGTTCGGGCCACCCGCCGGCATGCCACCACGCGGGGGGTTCCGCCGGGGGTCCTATCACATCCCAGAACCGGCGCCAAAACCGGGCCGGCAACCCCTGGGCCGGCCCCACGACCAGGGTCACCCAGCCCGGTCCCCACGCCTCGGGTTCGATCCCGGCCCGGCGCAGACGCATCACCATGTCCCGGCCGTTCCCGCGGACGGTCAATTTAGCCGGATCAGCCGTGCCTCCCCGTCTACACCACTCGTCCTGGAGAATACGGAATCCCCGCCGACGGCCGTCTTCCCACACGGTCACGATCTCTTCCGCAAATCGGCCCCACCCGCCGTCCCCGGTTTCCCGGGCGGCGACGTAGCCCTCGATGGCGGCCAGGAGGAGATACGAGGGCGACGATGTCCCGAGCATGCGCCAGGCGTCGTCGACCCGTTCCGCCGGCGCATCGGGTCCGGCCAACAACAGACCGGTCTGGGTCAGGGCCGGCTCGGTCTTGTGCAGCCCGTGCGCCACGAGGGCGGGGGCGGCCTCCAGCGGGTGCGGCGGCAGCGCCGGCGAGCGTCCCCAATGACTGGCGTGCGCGGCGTCGACGAAGGTCACGGCCCCCACAGCCCGGGCTCGCCGGACGACCTCGGCCAGCGGGTAGGCCAATCCTTCATAGGTCGGTTGCACCACGACAACGCCGTCGAGCGGCTCGGCGAGCACCTCCGCCCAGCGCTCGGGGGGCGTCGGCAACAAAACACCCCACTCCGGATCCGTCGCCGCCGGCACCCATCGGATGTCCCAGTCTCCCAGAGCCGCGGCGGCGAGTACGCTGCGGTGGGCATGCCGCTCGACGGCGACGGTCGCCCGGGCGGGCCACAAGGCGAGCGTTCCGGCCAACACCGGCAAGGTCGCCCCCTGAACCGAAAGCCACGCCGCCTCGGCCCCGTAGACCTTTGCGGTCCGCCGGACAAGGTCGCGCAACACCCCTTGCGGCGCGCCCAGAGTGTCGAGCCCCTCGACCTCGGTGAGATCCAGGCGCCACGCCAGACGCGCCCCGGGAGGACGCCGCCCGAAATGCCCGGGCATATGCAGTCGCACCCGTCCCGCGGCCCGCTCCATAGCTTCCCGGAGCGGGTAATCTCCGCCGCCTTGTCCCGCCGGTCGCGTCCCCGCCTTGCCGTTTGCCTCCATCATACGCCCCCACGGGTGGTGCGTGCGGTCACCCGTTCGAAGATGTCGGCCTGTGCGGAGACGTACACGAGTCGCCATCCCGGATCCCGCTCGAGATAGACGGCCAACGTCGTCCCCGGCGGCCAGAGCACGTAGTCGACACCATAGTCCCGCCACACCGCGTCCGGCACCCTGGTCAGATTCGCGATCCCGAGATACTCGCCGAGGACACCGGTCCCGGTGTAGAGGTCGGTCCTGCCGTCGATGAACACCGGGACCCCCGCCCAGACCAAGTAATCACCCCAGCGGTAGGTTGCGAAAATGCGCCCGTGCACGTTGCGCAGACGGTCCACCGCCGCCACGGGCACGGTCCGGGCCGGCGTGCCGGGGGCGACCCAGGGTCCCCGTAGAAACAGAACGGCCACGACGACCACCGCCGGCCACACCCACAGGGCCGGACGCGCCCGGTTAAGGTCGGGCGCGAGAGGACGAGACGCCGCCCAGTGCACCCAGGCCAGCAGAAAGTAAGGTAGGAAGCGCACCGAGTCCAAGGTGGCGACCAGGAGCGTCCCGCTCAGAACCATGCCGGGCCAGGAGACGGGCTCGCTCGTCCGGCCGAGGGCCACGACGCTCCACGCGATCGGCCCGGCCACCAAGGCCAGGAGCAGGGGGTCGTGAAAGTTCGGGGACTGCCACTCCTGAATGACCGCCGCAATCCGGGAGTCCGTGGCGACATGCCAAGCGTAGCCCCACAGAGCCGGCCCGTGCGGCGTCAGAAACGTCGCGAGCCCGCCGGCCCCCAGAACGGCCGTCGCGGCGCGGCGCTCAAGGGGCCGGGACACGATCCACCGCCCCCACCGTACCGGCCACCATGCGGCCACCGCCTCGAGCGCGAGCACGCCGAGACCGAGCAGAAAGCTGCCGTGCAGGTTGGCCCACAGGGCCATCAGCCCCGGCAGGATGCACAGTGTCCGGGGGTGCTTGCGGGCCCGGGCCAAAAGCGCCAACTGGGCGGCGAACAGCAGGTAGCTGACCACCTGGGGCCGGTCCCGGAGGAAGAGTTCCAAGCCCAGTCCGAGGAGGACCGCCAACAAACCGGCCCATGTCCAGCTCGCCCCCTGGGCCCGGGCGGCCACGGCGGATACCACCACCGCGGCCGAACCGACCCCGGCCGACAACAACCACAACGCGACCGGGCCCAACAGCTGGATCAACCCCGCCAGGAGGACCTCGTAGCCCCATTCCTCCGTGAACCACGGCCGGCCGGACACGGTGTACGAAAACACGTCCTGCGTCAGCAAGCGGTGATGGGCGAGCATCCACCGTCCTGCCGCCCACTGCCAGAACACGTCGCCGTCCAACCCCGTGTGCAGCGCCACGTGCCACAACAGCAGGGCGCCGGTCGCGATGCCGATCCACCCCGGCGCCAACCCGAATCGGCGTCGTATCGTCATGTGCCCCTCGGCTCGGTTTCGGGACCGGGACTAGTTTTTCCTGTCGGGGCATACCTCCGAAGCGGGGAGGGACTCTCTATGTCGTCGCCCGCACGGTCCCGGCGCCACCTGCTGCTGTTGCTGGCCGCCTTGGCCGCCTTGGTGGGTCTCCACTGGGCCTACCGCAACCCCTCGACGACCGCCCCCGGTGCCGGGCGACCCGCCGTCGCCATCACGATGCGGGGCCAAGTCACCCGCGCCGATCCGGGCCAACTCACCATCAATCTGGAGGACCCCCACGGCGTGCTCACCGGTATTCTGCGGCGCGTCACCGTGACCTCGGCCACCCGGATTCGCGCTGGAGGTGCGTCCGGGACCGCAGCCGACGCATCGGTCCCCCGCATCCAACCGGGGTACCGGGTCACGGTGCGCGGATATACCGACGGGTCCACGGTCGTCGCCCGGACCATCACCGTATACCTGCCCCCGGTCGAAGGCGTCGTGACCGCGGTGGAGCCGGGGATGCTGGCCATCCGGGTGCCCGGACGCCGTGAGCCGGTCCGTGTCACCCTTACCTCCGGCACCTCGTACTTCCTGGGGCAGGGCACCGCCCTGGCCATCAGGCCGGGAACCGTGGTGCGCGTCCTCGTCCGGCCTGGGTCGGCCGGTACGTTGGTCGCGACCTCGGTCGTCGTCAACCCCGGCGGCTCCGGGAGCTGAGACCCCCGCCGGGGTCGGCATTGACCCCGGCGGCTTTATGCCTTAATGTAAACCGTGCACAACGATGAGGAGTAGAATAGGGCGTGTTTCGGGCAGAGATGAGCAGGGTGTACCGTCGAGATCGGACGGCCCCGCGGAGGTGACGGCATGATCAAGATATACCCCGATCTCGACGAGGACTTGTTCGTCCGGCTGTTCCACAAGGGCGTCAAGGCCCAGTGGACGGTGGAAGACGTAGACTGGCAGGGTCCCTTGGAGTTCTCGGACCGTCAGCGGGTCGCTCTGGCTCGTCTCCTGACGCCGGTCTACCTGGGCGAGCAGTCCGCGATGATCGGGGCCAGCGTCGTGCTGCCCCAGGCGGCGATGGCGGGTGAGACGTCGGTCCAGTTGTACTTGGCCAGCTTTTTGATGGACGAGGCGCGCCATTTCGAGGCCCTCACGAATTTGTACCGTCGTCTGGCGTATCAGCCGGTCACGATCCGCGAAATGCCCGAGATGCTCCGCTACCACAACCGCCTGCGTCGAGGGGACCGGGTTGACTGGGTGTGGGGCATCCTCATCAGCGACATCTTTGCCAAGAACTTCTATCAGATGTTCGCCCGCAGCCAGCCCGAGGCGTTGTTCGGGAAGCTGTCCGGTCGCATCCTGGTCGACGAGTCGCGGCATCAGGCCTTCGCCCAGACCTATCTCCAGAAGGCGATCCCCACCTTGAGCGAAGAGCGCCTCCAGGTCCTTAGGGACATGCGGGACGAACTCCTGCAAATCATGGACAGCATGTACGGTCGGCTCAAGGATGACGCGGACGCCCTGGGCATCGACGGCAAGGTGTTCCTGGACGATCTCCGGGCTGAGATCGAGCAGAAGGCGCAGCGTATCGGACTGGACGACCCCGATGCCGACCGGGGGGCATCGGATAAGCCGGGTCGTGCCGGCGTCAAGCGTCTCATCGAAGGCGTCGGTCGGGCCTTGGATTCGGCCGGGGAGGCCACGCTGAAGGCTCTGGGGCGGTCCGAGGCGTCCAGGCGAGATTGCGGACACTGCTTCTTGGCCCTCATCTGCCAGAGCCGGCTGGTTCAAGCGGGTGCTCCGGCCTAGCCTGTCGTTTCCGGTCGTGCGTCGCCCCGTGGTTTAACCGCGGGGCGACTGTTGTGGTGCGGCGTTCTCGTCAATGCGGGGATCCGGCTTGTCCTCGGATGCCGCCGCGCTCCCAATGGGCCTGAAAGAAGTTCTCGCTGGCTCGACTGGCCATGCTCGCCGACGCCGAGATCTCCAACGCCAGTGATGCGGCGGCGATGATTTGCGCCAGTCGTCGAGCGCCGCCGGGCTGCAGGCATCCCATCATCCGAAGGTACGTCTGGGCATGCGGCAGGGAGGCCCCCCCTCCCACGGTTCCGACCTCGATGCCGGAGAACCGGATGGAGAAGACCAGCCCCCGGTCGGACCGACTCACCGTCGCCTGGGCCATGCTGCTGGTGCCCACCATGCCCAGGTCCTGCCCCGTGACCACGAACAGGGCGGCCACGGCCGATGCCGGCGTAAACGCGAAGGACTGCATCCCGCTGGCGTGGGCGCCGTGCAGACCGGTCCACTCGAGCTGCTGCAACGCTTCCGGTTCGACGCGGAGCACGCGGCGGATCACGTCGTCCGGTAGTACGGACCATGCGACGACGGTTTTCCCGTGTCCCCCCGGGAAGTGCTCCCAGCTCGGTTTCTTGTCCCCTCCCATGTTGGCCTCGAGATACACCTGGCGAGGGGCGAGGCCTTGGTCCTCGAGCCGGCGGGCAATCTCCTCGTTCAAGACGAAGGCGTTGCGGGTCATGATGTTCGGGCCGCATGCGTCGCCGGTGCTGAAGCGATACAGCAGATGCACGACCGGCCCGACCAGCCGCGGCTCGATGGACCACAACCGAGCATGCGACGACAGCCGCGTCCGTCCGTTGGGCAGGCGCTCACGGTAACCCGGGTTCGCCGGGTCGTTCAGCCACGCCTTGAGCTCCGCTTCCTGCCGGATGACCCATTCCCGCACACGCAATGCGGTCGCCACGTCGTCGAACACCAAGGCCGAGTCGCGGGTCATCTCGTCTTGCAAGACCGCTGTATGGATGCCCCCGGCGAGGCTCGTGGCGTGGATGCCGCGCAACATGGATGCCGAGAGCCCGCCTTCGGTGTGGCCCAGAGGAATGATGACCTTTTCGGTGCGCCGGCCGATTTCTTCCAGTCGACCGTCCGGCTCGGCGTGGCGGTACTCCCCCAGGCTAATCGTCATCGGGCCGACTATCCCCACAGGGAGCACCATCTGCCCCACGTACGCCTCTTGGTACTGGTGCAGCACCGCATCCGCGGCCGGATCCGGAAAGATTCGCCGGTCCTCGGCCGTAAAGCCGGGCAGCGCCTCCAGGGTCCGCCGGCGTTGCCGGATCGCCGCGACGTGGTTCCGATGCGACCAGCGTAAACGCACCCGCGCCGTCCTCCCGTCCTGTATTGCCGTACTATGATAGCCGATCCGGCCCCAACCCTCCAACCGCCCCGAAACGGCGCCCGGCTGCAGGCCGGGGGACAAAAAGGGGCCCCCGGTGGCTGGGATGGCCACCGGGGGCGCGGTGCGTTCGCCAACGGTCCTGGCGGGGCAACGCCCGGGGGTTGCGGGGGGTGGCCCCCACTCAACCCG
>JAIMBI010000042.1 GCA_023565505.1 Actinomycetes bacterium
CCTTGCTGCAGTGCGCCCGCACAGGCTCGGCATGTGAATCCGCTCACAAGCTAATGGTACCACAATTCGCCCCGGGCGCGGCAACAATTTCGTAAAGTGGATCGATATCGCCTAGTATGCGAGGTGGTGCCGATTTCCATACCACGCCGGCCCGGCTTTTCATATCCCTGTTCATGAGTCTATCAAGTCGGATAATTATGAACAAGCGGGGCGACAAGATTTTTTACGGCAACAGTCCGACCGACGCAAAGCGACACCGGCGGCGGGGAACCGCCGCCGGTGTCGCGTGATGCGATCGGGTCAGGAGGCGACGTAGGAGCCGGCGAAGACGTCGATGGTGGCCCGGAGCCAGGCCGGCAGATCCGAAGGCTGGCGGGCGGTGACGAGTTTGGCGTCGGGGTCCACGACCGTCTCCCGGTCCTCGTACAGGGCACCCGCGTTCTTGACGTCGGGCGCCACGCTTTTGTACGAGGTGCAGCGCACGCCGCGGAGCACGTCCGCGCTGATTAGGATCTGCGGACCGTGGCAGATGGCGGCGACGGGCTTCTTCTGGGCGAAGAACTGCTGCGTCAGGCGGATGACGTCGGGGTTGGCGCGGATGGCGTCCGGACCGCGGCCGCCCGGCAGAACCAGGGCGTCGTACTGGTCGGCCGCGGCGTCGCGCACCGAGCGGTCCACCGTCATCGGGACGCCGTGCTTGCCCGCCACCGGCTGCCCGGGGGCGTCCACGCCGAGCACCTCGACCCGGGCCCCTTCCTCCTGCAGGCGGTAAAAAGGATAGATGGCCTCGGACTCTTCGAAACCGGGGCCGATGAGGAGCGCGATGCGCTGTCCGTCGAGCTTGCCCATCTGGCAGCCTCCCTTTTCCTTCAAGCCTTGCTGGCGTATCTCCGTCCCGCGGTTGATGCGCCGGGGGTCGGGACGGGCTCGTCGTCTCGCGCCGACGAGGGACTCCCCGGGGATCCCTGGCCGTCGGCCGCTGGCCGGTCCGTCTCCAGGGTGTGCCGCGTCACCTAAGAGCAAACGCCTTTGGCCCGAGCCGGTCAAGATCTTCCGTGGCGCCCAGCCGTTGCCGGGGACCTGCCGGGGTTTGCCGGTCCCCCACCCCTAGCTTGCGGCCGCTCTTTAGTGGGACGGGCGCACGACCGGATCGCGCGGCCGAGGAGCCGCGCCGCCGTCCCGGGTTCGGCGGCGGCCCCGCGGGCGTCGAGCGCCTACGGACGGCGGCGGACGTGCCCGGCCAGGGCATCGACGCGCGCGGTGCCGTGCGCGGGGCGGCGGTGTAGGTGGTGCTCCACCGTGCGGGGCGGAGCCCGGCCTGTCGGCGACCAGGCGCCCTCCCATTCCCGGGCTGTGAGCCGGGGGCCGGCGGGATCCCGGCGAACCGTTCCGCCGGCAAGGCCCAAAGGGCGCACGCGGACCTCCTATTCGGGGCAGGCCAGGCGGCGGCAGCCGTCGAGGGCCAATGCGGCTTACCCCTATTGATGCCGGGGCGATCACCGCAAGCACCTGCTCCCAGGCCCGATCATCGGGCCACGCCGCGCGAATCTCTTGGCGCACGACCTTCTGCCGCAATCCCCGGATCACAGCGTGGAACCCGGCGTTCCGGGCTGCGGCACTCCATCGCAACACGCCGGACTGCTTCCAGCGGTGTTCGCATTCGGGGACGCCGGCTTCGTCGGCTCGCCGGAAAGCAGTCTTCCGTCCAGTGCCGTCAGTCGATATCAGCACGCCGGAAGCGACCTCCACGGGGCTCGGTCGAGGTGGTCAGCCGCCTCGTTCGTTGCATTGCCGGGGATTTCCGGGGCCGCGTCCCCGCAGGGACGTCCGGGGCCGGGCCTGTTGGCCCGGGAGGGGGTTGAAGCCGTATAATCCAGCCATGACCACGCGCGTGATCCCGCTCGAAGCCAGCGACGGGCAGGCCCTGGCCGGGCTTGGTTGGAAGGTCCCCGCCGAGCCCGGTTGGGTCTTGGTGGGCTTGGCACCGGGAGACGGCCCCGTTCCCGGCGCCATCCCCTGCCGGCTGGACATCGTCCCGCATGTGGTGTGGTGGGCGGGACCCCGCGACCGTTTCCGGGGTGAGAAGGCTGCGGGGCCTTCGGCCAGCCGGTGGCCGACGCGCTGGCTCACCGGGTACGGGCCGGTCACCCTGGGCGAACGCACAGGCCTGGTGGGCGTGCTCAACGTCACGCCGGACTCGTTCTCCGACGGGGGGCGTTACCTGGACCCCGAGCGCGCGGTACGGCATGCCCTCCGCCTGGTCGGGGCGGGAGCGGACTGGATCGACGTGGGGGCCGAGTCGACGCGCCCCGGGCACACGCCCGTAGCACCCGAGGAGGAGTGGCGGCGGCTCGCCCCGGTGCTGGAGCGGTTGGTGGGGCGGGCGGGCCGGGGGCCGCGGCTGATGGTCGACACCCGGCACCCTGAGACCGCGCGTGCCGCCGTCCGGGCGGGCGTGGGCGTCCTCAACGACGTCTCCATGCTGGCGGACCGGGATTGGCTGACCGTGTTGGCGGAGAGTCAGGCGGGTTATGTGCTCATGTTCAACCGGCACGAGCCCTGGGCGGAGGGGGAGGGCGACTGGGCCGAGGCGCTGGCTGCATTCCGGGAACAGCTGGCGCGCTTGGCCCGCCTGCCGGGCGGATTGGAGCGGGTCGTGTTGGATCCGGGTCTCGGGTTCGCCTGGACCGGGCGGGACAACCTCCGCGTCCTTGCGCGACTCGCTCTTCTGCGCGTGTTCGACCGCCCGGTGCTTGTCGGGCCGAGCCGTAAGCGCTTCGTCGGCGCGGTGACGGGCCGGCCGGTGGGTCGACGCGACGTCGGCTCGGCGGTGGCGGGGGCGTTGGCGGCGCAGCGGGGGGCGGACTTGGTGCGGCTGCACAACGTGGTGGCGGGACGCGATGCCGCCCGGATGGCGGACGCGGTGGCGGCCCATGCCTGACCGTCTGCGGATGGTGGGTGCCCGATTCTGGGCCCGCCACGGCGCCCTGTCCCGCGAGGCGGTGACACCCCAGCCGTTCGAAGTGGATGTCGAGTTGGAACTGGATCTCGGCCCGGCGGGGCGCACCGACCGCTTGGACCTGACGGTGGACTACGGCGCCCTGTGGCAGGCCGTCCACGAGGTGATGGCCGGTCCGCGGCGGCGGCTTCTGGAGACGTTGGCCGAGGCTATCGCGGATCGCCTGCTGCAACCGCCGGTGGAACAGGTCAGGGTCACGGTCCGGAAGCTCGAGCCGCCCCTGCCGGGGTACGTGGCTTACACGGCGGCGGAGGTGGTGCGGACGCGTGCGCGCGTATCTGAGCCTGGGCGCCAACCTCGGTGACCGTCGGGCGGCGTTGGCGGCGGCGGTGGCGGGCCTGGCGGCTGTCGGGCGGATCACGGGGGTCTCGAGCTTGTTCGAAACCGTTCCGGTGGGTCCGCCCCAGCCGTTGTACCTGAACGCCGTCGTGGCGTTGGACACGTCGATCGGTCCGCGGGATCTCCTGGAGACCTGCCGACGCCTCGAGGCCGAGCAAGGGCGTCGGCGCACCGTGCGTTGGGGACCGCGTCCCCTCGACGTCGACATTCTGTGGTACGACGGCCTCCGGTGGTCCCGCCCGGACTTGACGCTCCCGCATCCGCGCGCGCTCGGGCGGCGGTTCGTGCTCGAGCCGTGGCTCGAGGTCTGGCCCGAAGGGCAGGTGGGCGGCCGCCCCCTACGGTGGTGGTTGGTTCAGCTTCGACCCACCGGCGTGAGCCGCTGCGCCGGGGCCGACTGGTGGCGGGGACCCGGTCCGGCGACATCCTCGGCAAGGCCGCCGGCCGGGGACGCCTGGAGGGGACGGGACCGTGGTGAGGCAGACGAGAGGCTTGTCCCCCGGGCCGAAGCCGTCGGTCGCCCGGTGCCGACGACGGCGGGGGTAGGCCGGCGATGACACGGTGGGTTGCGGGCCGGCGCTATCGGCCCGACCGCTGCTCCGAAGCCGAGTGGGAGGCGCTCTGGGCGCAAGGGTACCGCTGGATCGACGAAGGGACGCGAAGGCGGCTCCTCGACGGGCCCGGGCTGCTCACCGCGTCCCGCGTCGAGCGACGGGCGGGGTCGTCCTGGTTTCACTGGGTCGTGCTGGCCGAGGTGGACACCACCATGCGGGTGGCCCGGGAGCGTCTTTTGGCCGAGGGGCGACCCGTGGCGGTGGTGGCCGACCACCAGCGTCAGGGACGGGGCCGGCGGGGCCGCGGCTGGGCGGGCATCCCCGGCGGGTCGCTCGCCCTGTCGTTGGGTTGGGCGCCGCCCGGCGGCGGGATCGAGGGACCCCTGACGCTGGCGGTGGGCGTGGCCGCGGCGGCCGCGGTCGAACGTACGACGGGCGTCAGACTGGGTCTGAAATGGCCCAACGACGGGATGGTCGGCGAGCGGAAGGCGATGGGCATCCTGGCCGAGGCGGGGCACGATGCGTCGCCCTGGGTCGTCGTGGGGATCGGCATCAATGTGAACGGCAGCCCCCCGCCCGAGGCCCCGGAGGCCACCACGCTGGAGGCGGCGGCGGGCCGTCCCTTCGACCGGGCCGACCTGGCCGTGGCCGTGGCGGCCGCCGTCGCCGAGGTGGCCCAGTCCTGGTCCGCGGTCGAGGCCCGCACCCGCTGGCTCGCCGCGTGGCGGGAGCGGTCGCTCACGCTGGGGCGGCCGGTACGGGTGGTCGAGGCGGATCGCTCCTGGGTGGGGTTCGCGGAAGACGTCGACGCCGACGGCGCTCTTCTGGTGCGTCGGGACGACGGGACGCGGGTACCCGTATACGCCGGGGACGTCAGTCTCCGGCCTGCTCCGGCGGCGGGGTGAGCCGGCGCGCTAGGCTGACCATTTCGAGCGCGGCCAGCGCCGCCTCGGCGCCCTTGTTGCCGGCCTTGCCGCCGGCGCGGTCGCGCGCCTGCTCCATCGTGTCGCAGGTGAGGACGCCGAAAATCACGGGGACGGGCGCGGTGGCGGCCAGCGCGGCGACCTGGGCCGCGGTCTGGCCGGCGACGTAGTCGAAGTGCGGCGTCTCGCCGCGGACCACGGCGCCGAGACAGATCACCGCCTGGTAGTGGTCCACCAGGCGGCGGGCCGCGAACGGGATCTCGAAGGCGCCCGGGACGCTCACCACGTCGATGGCCTCCGGCGCCACGCCGTGGCGGACCAAGGTATCCACGGCGCCTTCCACCAGGGCCTCCGTCACCGACCGGTTGAAGCGGCTGGCGACGATGGCGTACCGGTCGCCCGGGCGTCCGGTGTAGTCGCCCACGATTCGCGCCATGTGATGTGCTCGTCCTTTCCCGCGGGCGGTCTCTCAGTCGAGCCAGTGACCGAGTTTGTCCCGCTTGGTGGCCAGGTACAGGGCATTGTCGGGCCGGGCCGCGATGCGGATGGGCACCCGCTCCACGATGGCCAGGCCGTAACCTTCCAGGGCGTAATATTTATGCGGGTTGTTGGTCAACAGCCGGATCTCGCGGACGCCCAGGTCCGCGAGGATCTGGGCCCCGACCCCGTAGTCGCGCATGTCCGCGGGGAAGCCGAGGGCCTCGTTGGCCGTGACCGTGTCGTACCCCTCGTCCTGCAAGGCATAGGCGCGAATCTTGTTCGCCAACCCGATGCCGCGTCCCTCCTGGCGCATGTACAGGAGCACGCCGCGACCCTCCTCGGCGATGAGTTCCAGCGCGCGATGGAGTTGGTCGCCGCAGTCGCAACGCAGGGACCCGAACACGTCGCCGGTCAGGCACTCCGAGTGCACCCGGACCAGCACCGGACGCCCGTCGTCCACCCGACCCATCACCAGGGCCAGGTGGGTGAGACCGGTGAGCGGTTCGAGGTAGGCCCGGGCCGTGAACTCGCCGTACCGGGTGGGCAGGCGGCTCTCGGCCACCCGTTGAAACAGTTTTTCCCGGCGGAGCCGGTAGCGGATGAGATCGGCGATGCGGAGCACCGGCAGGCCGTGAGCCGCGGCGAACTCCCGAAGCTCGGGTTCGCGCATCATGGTGCCGTCGTCGCGCAGAATCTCGCAGATCACGCCCGCCGGTTCGAGCCCGGCGAGCCGGCAGAGGTCCACGGCGGCCTCGGTGTGGCCCGGTCGGCGCAGGACCCCGCCGGGCTTGGCCTCCAAGGGGAAGATGTGCCCGGGGCGGACCAAGTCGGCCGGCGTGGTGGCCGGGTCGATCAGCACTTGAATCGTGCGGGCGCGGTCGGCGGCGGAGATCCCGGTCGTCACCCCGTGCCGCGCGTCGACCGAGACGGTGAAGGCCGTGCGCATCGAGTCCTGGGGCACGTCGACCATCTGGGGCAGCTCCAGCCTCTTGAGCCGCTCGGGCGTCATCGGCACGCAGATGAGTCCGCGGCCGTACCGCGCCATGAAATTGACGGCCGCAGGCGTCACGAACTGGGCCGCCATGACCAGGTCGCCTTCGTTTTCGCGGTCGGCGTCGTCGATGACCACCACCATGCCGCCCGCCCGGATCTGGGCCAGGGCCGCCTCCACGACGGCCTCGACGTCCGGCGCGCCCGGCTTGCTCTCGCTCATCTCGGCGGTCTCCTTTCTCGGAATTCCGACGGCCCGGACCCGGGGGCGTCAGCCGGTCCGGTTCCGCCATACCTCCGCGAGCCGCAGGACATACTTGCCCACGATGTCGTATTCCAGGTTGACCCGTGCGCCCGGGACGAGGTCTCCCAATGTCGTCACGGACAGCGTATGGGGGATCAGCGTGACGCGGAAACCGTCGTCGGCGACCGACACGATCGTCAGCGAGACGCCGGATACGGCCACCGATCCGCGCTCGACCAGGTAGGACCATCCCGGCGGGGGCACCCGAATGGAGAGGTGTCGCACGTCGCCCTCGTCTTCGGTCTCGGCGACGACGCCGACGGCGTCGACGTGCCCCGTCACCCAGTGCCCGCCGAGTCGGTCCGTGGGCCGCAGGGGGAGCTCCAGGTTGACGCGCCGTCCCGGGGCGATGTTGTCGAAGGTCGTCAGGCGAGCGGTCGTGGGGCTGACGTCGGCGCTGAAGCCGTCCGCCTCCCGTCTGGTGACGGTCAGGCAGACGCCGTCCACTGCGATGCTGTCCCCGATGTGCAGCTCGCGGGCGAGCCGTGTCGCCACCGTGACGACGTGGCCGCTTCCGCCGGAGGTCACGGACGTGACCCGGCCGATGTCCTGGATGATGCCGGTGAACACCGCTCCGCCAGCTCCTTCCATGACGACTCCATAACGCCCGCGTAGTAGACGTCCGGCCCGATCCGCCGGGATTCGAGGCGAACCAGGCGCGGGGCGGAGGCAAGCCGGGCGAACCCCGGCGGCCCCACCGGTCCGGGGGCGTCGCCCCCGAAGAGCATCGGCGCCAGGTAGGCCATCCAGGCGTCCGCCAGGCCGCGGGCCAGAAAACTCCCGTGGACGGTCGGGCCGCCTTCCACCAGCACGTCCAGGAGACCGCGCTCCCCGAGGTCGCGCAGGACCTCCACCAGATCGATCCGCCCGCCCCGGGCGCCGACGCGGACCACTTCGCCGCCCGCGGAGAAGATGGCCCGCTCGAAGGCCACCGGCGCGCGATCCGTGGTGTACACCAAGGTGGGCGCGTCCGACCCGGTGTGTAAAACCCGGGCGGTCGGCGCCAGCCGGCCGGTGGAGTCGAGCACCACCCGAACCGGGTCGCGCCCGCCCGGGATGTCTCGGACGGTGAGCTGGGGGTCGTCGGCCAAAACCGTCCCGATCCCGACCACCACGGCGTCGACGCGGCTGCGCACCCGGTGGACGTGGCGGCGCGCCTCGGCGCTGGTGAAGTACTTGGACTCCCCCCCGACAGTCGCGACCCGCCCGTCGGCGGACATCGCCGCCTTGAGGGTGACCCAGGGACGGCCGCGGATGACCCAGGAGAAGAAGGGGAGATTCAGCGCCAGGGCTTCCTGGGCCCCGTCCCCGAACTCCACCGGCACGCCGGCCTGGGTAAGGACCGTCGCGCCGCCGCCGGCGACGGGGTGCGGATCAGGGACGGCGACTACCACCCGTCGGACGCCGGCGGCGACGATGGCGTCCGTGCAAGGCGGCGTCCGGCCGACGTGCCGACACGGTTCGAGCGTGACGTACAGCGTGGCGCCGCGGGCCGCGCGGCCCGCGGCGCGGAGCGCGAGCACCTCCGCGTGGGGCTCGCCCGGCCCGTGGTGGTAGCCTTCACCGACGATGCGACCGTCCTGCACGACCACGGCACCCACCCGCGGATTGGGATGGGTGCGGCCGCGGCCGCGGCCCGCCAGTTCCAGGGCCCGCTGCATCGGTCGACTCGGCACCGTCCGCCTCCTTGCCCCGGCCATAAAAAAAGCCCCCGCCCTCGGGGGATGTCGACAACGCGACGGATGTCTCGCCGTGTCCCTTCTCCCATCCAGACTGTACTGTCGGTACCGGGATCGCACCGGTTCCTGCCTTGCGGCTCGCGGACTCGTCGCCTTGCGGCGCATCACCGCCGGTCCGGAATCGGGGATCGCTCCCCTCACCGTGCCCCGAAGGTCCTGGTTGCATTGTAGAACCGGCCGGGCACGGGGGTCAATCGCACCCCGGCGGTGTGCTAGCATGCTGGGCAAGACCACGACGCCGGACGGGCCGGGCGCGCGACAGGTTCCTGCGCCCGCGCCGGGGGTCCGGGACGACGACCGTACCGGCGTCCGGGAAGGAGGCGAGGCCCGGGTGCAGCCCGGGCGGCGAGATGCAGGTGTTGACCGAGCGACACGAGGGGTTCGCCGTGCTGACCATCAACCGGCCCGAGGCGCTCAACGCGCTCAATCCGGCGGTGCTGGACGCCTTGGACCAGGCGTGGAGCGACTTGGAGGCGGACGAGGGCATCCGGGTGGTGGTGGTGACCGGCGCGGGCGACCGGGCCTTTGTGGCCGGGGCCGACATCGCGGCCATCAACCGGATCGGGTCGGCGGCCGAGGGCGAGCGGTTCGCCCGCCGGGGCCAGGCGATCTTCGACCGCATCGCGCGGAGCCGGCTGGTCAGCATTGCCGCGATCAACGGCTACGCGCTGGGCGGGGGCTTGGAGCTCGCCATGGCCTGTGACCTCAGGGTGGCGGCCGACTCGGCGGAGGTGGGGCAGCCGGAAATCTTGTTGGGGGTCATCCCCGGCTTCGGCGGTACCCAGCGGCTCCCCCGTCTGGCCGGGTCGGGCGCGGCCCTTTGGTGGATCCTGACCGGGGACCGCGTCGGGGCGAACGAAGCCTACCGTCTCGGCGTGGTGGACCGGGTGGTGCCCAAGGCGGAGCTCATGACCGTCGCCCTCGACCTGGCACGCCGACTGGCCGAGCGGGCGCCGATTGCGCTGGCGCTGGCCAAGCGCGCCGTCCGCGAAGGCCTGCAGGGCGACTTGGCGACCGGTCTCGACCTCGAGGCGGCGCTCTTCGGCCTGACGGCAGCGTCCGAGGACGCCCGCGAGGGGACCCGGGCGTTTCTGGACAAGCGCCCCCCGCGGTTTCGCGGCGTCTAGGGCCGGCCGGGGCCGTCAGCCCATACGCTGGGGGCGGGGGCCCGCGTGGAGAGCGTAGCAGGACTGGTCTGGCGTCTCCTTGAGGAACGCTACCCGGCGGCGGCCGCCTGGTGGGGCCGGCCGGTCGTGAATTGGTGGCCGGCGTGGACCGCGGAGGCGTTCGCCCGGGAGGAGCAGCAGTGGCTAAAGGTCGCGGAGGCGGGGGAGACGGAGGGGACCGAGGCCGCCCGGCGATGGGCCCGGCAGGCCCGGCACGCCGTCCTGAGACTCCGGGGCGGTGTGTACGCCCGGGCCGACGTCCCGCTTTGGCGGGTGCGCGCCACGTTGGCAGTCTGGCACCGCAACGGCCAGTCACCCGCCCCGGCTGCGCTCCAGGACTTGTCGGCCTTCCTGGAGCAGGCCGCCCGCCTCGCGGGCGTGGACGCGTGGACGCGAATGCGGCTGGAAGCCTTGGCGCCGACCCTACAGCGCCTCCTGCGGCGCTTGGCGAAGCCGGTCGCGGTCGACGCCGTCCGGTGGGCCGTGGCGGTGGACCGCGTCGTGGCGACGCTGGCGGACTACGCGGACCGTGTCCGGGGACGGTCCGCGCCGCCGCCCGTTCCGTGGTTGCATCGCCTGCCCGAGCCCGAACCGTTCGAAGCCGAGCGGCGGGACCTCGACGCGACCGCCTGGGCGCCCCGCACGCTGGCGCCCGGGGCGGTCCGCGAAGGCCTCCGACGCCTGGCCGCGGCGGCGGACGATGAGCCGACCCGAAAGGCCCTCGCCGCCGTGACGCCCGCCGGACCCGTCGGTACCCTGGCGGACGCGGTCCAACGCCTTTGGGCGGACCGATGGGGCCCGTTGGACCTGGCCCTGGCCGATCCCCGCGCGTTGCCGGGTGCCGTGGACTGGCTCGCGGACGCCCTCGCCGCGGAACCGGGTACGGATCAGGGCGGCTGGCGCTGGGTGTCCGCCGGGCGGCGGGCCCTGGGAGCGGCGGACGCGTCCTTGTGGCTCGTCGGCGAGGACCCGGACCGGGTGTGGCGCTGGCTGGCCCGCTACGTCGGGGAAGGCCCCGCCGCTTGGTGGGTGGCGTGGTTCGGGTCGGAGCCGGGGTGGGCCTTGTCCCGGCGGTTGTGGCGGGACCTCCACGGCCTGGTTCCCGGCCCCCTGGGCGGGTGGACGCGGCTGTTGGCTGTCAGCCCCGCCGACCAGCCGCCTTACTGGCAGTGGACGGCGACCGGGTCGCCCCGTCCGGATGGTGACGCGGCCCGGGTTTGGAGGTAAAATGCGGCAATTGGACAGAGGTGATGGCGGAAGACGGGAGGAGCGTCGTGGAACTCATCCGGATCGGCGACAAGCTCGTCAGTCTGGGCCGCATCCGTTTGGCCATCGAACAGGCGCTCCTCTTGCGCAGTCAGGGTTTGTCCCAGGCGGAGGTGGCCCAGCGGCTCGGGTGGGACCGGTCGCTGTTGTCCCGCCTGGAGAGCGTGGGGGAGATCCGGAAGGGACACGCTATCGCGGTGATTGGCTTCCCGGTGGCCAACAAGGCTGAGGTCGAGGCCCTGTGCACGGCGCTGGCCGTGGACTTCGTCTGGGTCATGACCGACCGGGAACGCCGTCGGTTCGCCGAGAGCCTGTCCGGAGCGGCGCTCATCGACCGCATCCTGGAAATCGCCGGCCGGGTGAGGCAGTTCGACGCGGTCGTGCTGATGGCCTCCCGTCAGCGTATCCGCCTCATGGAGGCCCTGTTGGAACCGGGTGCCGTGGTGCCGTTCGTGCTGGGAGAGACCCCGCTGGACCGGGACGTCCCGGTGGACCTCGCCCAGCTCGAGCAGGTCATCCGGGCCCTGCGCCGGCAGGATAACGGTCAGTGACGTCGAAACGTCCGGCACCAAGCCGGTGCGGGTGCGCCGGCTTAGGCGCGGCCGCCCCACATAAGATCCGGTGGACCCCGGTCGCGCCGTCGGGGGCTCGACCCGGCCGGACGGACGGCGGAGGCATCGTGGGAAAGAAGGGGACGGTGGCTTGAGCGACAAGGAACTGTTGGTCTCGGCCGAGGGTTTGAAGAAACTCGAGGCGGAGTTGGAGCACCTGAAGACCGTCAAGCGGACCGAGGTGGCCGAGCGCATCAAGCAGGCGCGTGAGTTCGGGGACATCTCCGAGAACTCCGAGTACGAGGACGCCAAGAACGAACAAGGTCTCATCGAGGCGCGGATCCAGTCGCTCGAGAACATGCTCCGCAACGCGCGGGTCGTCGACGCGGCCAGCCAGGATCCCACCGTGGTCCACATCGGATCGCGGGTCCGGGTGCTTGACGAGAACGAGGCGGTTGAAGAAGAGTACGTGGTAGTGGGTTCGGCCGAAGCCGACCCGATCCACAACCGGATCTCCATCGAGTCGCCGGTGGGCAAAGCCCTGCTGGGGGCGGCCGTGGGCCAGACGGTCGAGGTGATGGCCCCGGTCGGCCGGATCCGACTCAAGGTGTTGGCGATCCAGCAAGACTAGGTGGTGGGGGCGTGCCCGAGGGCAACCGGCCGGAATCGCCCGGTGACGAGCTGAGGGCGGTGCGTGTCGCGAAGTGGGAGGCGCTCCGGGCGCAGGGACGGGACCCGTTCCGGCTGACGCGTTATCCCCGCACGCACACGGCGGCGGCCGTCCGGCAGGGATGGCCGGGCAACGCCGGGGAGTCCGTCCGGGTGGCCGGCCGCGTCACGGCGATGCGGCTCCACGGGAAGATCGCGTTCGTCGACGTCCGGGACGAGAGCGACCGCATCCAGGTGGTGGTGCGCGACGTCCACCCCGAGGCCTACGCCACCCTGGAGTGGCTCGACCTCGGCGACCACGTCGGCGTCGAGGGTCTCGTCACGGCGACGCGGCGGGGCGAGATCTCCGTGGACGCCGCGGCCATGGAGCTGTTGACGAAAAGTTTCCGAGGCCTCCCCGACAAATGGGCGGGACTCAAGGACATCGATCTGCGCTACCGCCAGCGCTACCTGGACCTTATCGCCCACCCGGCCGTGCGGGATGTCTTCCGGCTGCGGTCCGACACCGTTCGGGCCTTGCGTGACTTCCTGCACGGCGAAGGGTTCATGGAGGTCGAGACGCCGGTGCTCTGGCCGGTCGCCGGCGGGGCCGAGGCGCGGCCGTTCGTGACCCATCACAACGCGCTGGACCTGACCCTCTACCTCCGGATCGCGATGGAACTGCACCTCAAGCGGCTGGTGGTGGGCGGCTTCGAGCGGGTGTTCGAGATTGGCCGCGTCTTCCGCAACGAGGGCATCTCCACGCGGCACAACCCCGAGTTCACGTTGCTGGAACTCTACTGGGCCTATGTGGGCTACGAGGAGATTATGGACTTGGTCGAGCGGATGCTCTTCCATGTCGTCACCCGCATCGCCGGCCGGCCGGTCCTCGAGGTCGGCGGCCGGACGCTCGACTTCACTCCGCCCTATGCGCGGGTGGACTTTGTCGAACGACTCCAAGCCGCCGCGGGGGTGGACTGGTTCGCGGTGACGACCCAGGCCGAGGCGCTTCAGGCGGCTCGGCGGCTGGGCATCCGGGTCGACCCCCAGGCCTCGCGCGTCCAGATCCTGGACAAGATCGTCGCCGAGACCGTCGAGCCGGACTTGGTGCAGCCCACCTTCCTGGTGCACCACCCGGTCGAGGTCTCGCCGCTGGCGAAGCGTCGCGCGGCGGATCCCCGGACGACGGAACGGTTCGAGCTGTTCTGCGCCGGCCGGGAACTGGCCAACGCCTTCTCGGAGCTGAACGACCCGGTCGACCAGCGCCGGCGTTTCGAGGCCCAGCAGGCGGAACGGGCGCGGGGCAATCTGGACATGCCGGAGTGGGACGAGGACTTTTTGCTGGCTTTGGAGCACGGTCTGCCGCCCACCGGGGGTCTCGGGGTCGGCGTGGACCGGCTCGTCATGCTGTTGGCGGACGTTCCGTCGATTCGGGACGTCATCTTGTTTCCGACCATGCGTCCGCTCGGCTGAGCGGGACCGGGCCGGGGCGGGAGGCGAGGACAACGGGCGGTCAGCTCAAGACCGCCGTGAGCGTCAGTCTGGGATCGGCGCGGCGTGATCAAGAGGCGACGCTGACGGTGGCCGGCCGGCCGGTCGCCGTCCGGCGCGTGGGCACGGACGGGGACCTCGAACGGGCGCGGGCCGTCATCGCGCAGTGGGATGGCCGGGTCGACGCCATCGGCCTCGGCGGCATCGATCTGTACCTCACCGTACGGGACCGCCGGTACGTGATCCGCGATGCCCTGCGTCTGAAGGAGGCGGCCCGGACGACGCCGGTGGTGGACGGGTCCGGGCTCAAGGCGGTGTGGGAGCCCGAGGTGGTCCGGCGGCTGGTGGGCGAAGGTGTCCTCAAGCCGGGCCAACACGTGCTGATGGTGTCCGCCATGGACCGTTTCGGGATGGCCCAGGCGTTGGCGGAAGCCGGTCTGGACCTGGTCATGGGGGACCTCATCTTCTCAAGCCGCATCGACTATCCCATCCGCACCTTAGACGAGCTGGAGGAACTGGCGCGCAAGCTGCTGCCGGAGTTCGTAAAACTGCCGTTCACGCAGCTCTACCCCGTGGGGGCGGCGCAGGAGGCGGCGCCCGACCCGCGGTTTGCCCGTTATTTCGACGCGGCGGACGTCATCGCGGGGGATTTCCATTACATCCGGCGCTACATGCCGGATCGCCTCGACGGCCGGATCGTCCTGACGAACACCACTACGGCCGAAGACCTCGAAGACCTTCGGCGGGCAGGCGTGGCCGTGGTGGCGACCACGACCCCCCGCCTGGACGGTCGGTCGTTCGGTACCAACCTCGTGGAGGCGGCGTTGGTGGCGGCGCTCGGCGTGCTCCCGGAGGCCGAAGGGTGGGCCGAGGCCGTCGGGCGGGCGGGGTTGGAGCCCGACGTGCGCCGGCTGGCTCCGGTCTGAGCCCGGGGCGACGGCGAGCGGGCGTCGAGGTGTGAGGCTGAAGCCAGGGAAGGAGTCGAACCCGTCATGACGGACCCCGAGGCGTTGGGTGCGGTGCTGGCGCAGTTTGCGCGGGCCTGCTCCGAAAACGAGCGGCTGTGCCGGATGAACCGGGACTGGTTCCGGACCATCGCCATCCGTCCGGAGGATCTGGGGCGCGAGTACTGGTTGCGGTCCGAGGGGGGGCCGGTCCGGATGTTGTCTGAGCCGCCGGAGGGCGAGCCGGATCTGGTGGTCGAGGCGCCAGCGGACGTGCTGGCGGCTGTCTTCGGGGGCGAGGCGCCCCCCACGGAGCCGTACATGGACGGCACGCTCAGGGTGCGCGGCCACCAGGACGACTTGATGCGGCTGGACATCATCTCGCTGCTGATCTGGGGCGAGTGAGATGGCCGAACTGCGGCGCGCGTTGCCCCTGCGCACGGCCGTCTCCACCAGTGCCGGACTGGCGTCGGCGGCGATCAACTTCCTCGCCTGTGTCCAGGTGGCGCTGTATGCTGGCGGCTCGTCCGGCTGGCTGGCCCTGATCGTGGCCGGCGTGTTGATCACCCTCTCCGCCGCCAATTTCGCCGAGCTCAACGCGCTGTACCCTACCGCGGCCGCCATCCGCGTGTGGATCCGCCGCGGACTCAGCGACGAGGCGTCGATGGTGATGTCGCTGGTCTACATGGCCACCGTGGTGTTCGTGATTGCGGCCGATGCGTTCGTGCTGGGCCACGTGTTCACGGCGGCCGTCCCCGGAATCCCGGGCCTCCTCTGGATCGTGGTCTTGCTCGCCGTGGTGGCGGGCGCCAACCTGCGCGGCGTGAAGGTGGCCGGGTGGGTCCAGGACGTCAACGCCTTCCTGCTATTGGGTAGCCTCGTGGTCGTCTCCGCCTTGGCTCTGGGTCGCGTCGCCCCCGCCGCCTGGGCGGGCGTGTTCCACCTGGGACCGGACTGGGTCCAGGCGGTGGCCCTCGGGGTGTTCATCTACGTCGGATTCGAATGGGTGACGCCTCTGGCCGAGGAGGTCACGGACGCCTCCGCGATCCCGCGGGGGATGTTTCTTGCGCTCGGGCTGGTCGCCGCGGCCTTCGGCCTGTTCACCCTGGCTCTTGAGCTGCTCGTGCCGGTGTCGCGGGCCGCAGCCACGCTGGTGCCGCAGCTGCTGCTGGGAGAACGGGCCCTGGGCCCGGTGGGCTTTTGGTGGATGGCGTTCGTCAGCCTCACGACCGCCATGACGACGTTCAACGGGGGCTTGGTGTCCGCCTCCCGCTTCGTGTATGCCGCCGCGCGCGAGCGCCTGCTGCCGCCGGTCTTGGCCCGCCTCAACGATCGCTTTGTGCCCCAGTGGGCCGTGGTCGTGTTGTTCCTCGGGGCACTGGTCCTGGCGGTGGCGGTGTACGCCACCGGCCAGTACACGCTGCTCATCGACACCGGGGCCGGGGTCGAGTCGCTCATGTACGCCCTGGCCGGGCTGTTGGTCCTGAACCTCAGGCGGCGGGAACCCGACCGGCCCCGCTCTTTCCGCGTGCCCGGCAGGCGGCTCCTTCCGGGCGCCAGCATCGTGCTGTTCCTGGGCCTGGGCATGGCGTCGCTCACGGCGGAAACCGGCCTGCCCGGGCCTGTGCCCTGGTCCCTGGTTTTCCTCTTGGCGCTCGTTCTGCTGGCGGGGCTCTACGTGCGCACGGTCGTGCCGCGCCTGCGCGCCCGTCGGACGGCCATGCGACCGCCGGCCGCCCAGCCCTAGGGGGACAAGCCCGGCGACGGAACCTTGGGCCGCCGCGGCGGGAGGTGCCGGCCGGCGCTGTGGCCGGCTGTCGATCCAATCCGCGCGGTTCGTCGCCTAAGCGCCCAGTTTTTGGCATAAGGATGGCCCGAACGCATCCGCGGGAGGGCTGCACATGAGCTGGGCGATCCGTCCGCTGTTCCGTTGGGGCCTCGCGTCGGTCTTGGCGGTGGTGGTCGCCGCGTGGTTGGGCGTGCGGCTGCCGGGGAGTCTCCTAGGCCAGGTGGCGCGCCTGGACCGGCTGATTCTCGCCGAGGCGCGGGTTCTGACGACCCACCCGGTGACACTGGCGGGCCACACCCAGGCGAGCCGCCTGCCGCCGGGAATGGTCCTGGGCTACTTCTACGCCCCGGGCGGCGGGACCGGCGCGGTGTCGCTGCTGCGACCCTATGTGGCTGATCTGACGGGTTTGATCCCCGACTGGTACACCATCCACGCCGACGGGACCGTCACCGGGCAGACCGACTCCGCCGTCCTGCGTTTCGCCGCGGCCCACCATCTCTGGACCTTCGCGCTGGTCCAGAACATGCAAGGAGCGTCGGTTTTCGCTCCGCTGCTGACCGACCCGGCGGCGCAAACGCGGGCCTTGGACAGTCTGTTGGCGCTGGTTGAGGTCAACGGCTACGACGGCGTCAACCTCGACTTCGAGGGCATCCCGCCGGCGGATCGGGCCGCCTTCTCGGCCTTCGTGGCGCGGTTGGGGGCGGCGTTCCACCGCCGGGGCTACTACGTGACACTGTCCGTGCCCGCCGAGACCGCCGATGCACCCGCCGACGCCTGGACCGGGGCCTATGACTACCGGGCGCTGGGCCGCGCGGCGGACCTGCTGGTGATCATGGCCTACGACGAACACACGCCGTCCGGTCCGCCCGGCCCCGTGGCGGCGGCGGCGTGGGTGCAGAGCGTGCTGGCGTATGCCGTCCGCGTGGTGCCGCCGTCCAAGATTGTCCTGGGCGTGCCGGGGTACGGTTACGACTGGTCGGCCGCCGGCAACCAAGCGCTGAGCTATGCCCAGGCGAAGGAGCTGGCCGCGCAGCATGGTGTTCAGGGCGCGTCGGGCGGCCACTTCGTGTACTGGGCGGGCGGAGCGCTGCATACCGTCTGGTTTGAGGACGCGTCGACGTTTCTGAGCAAACTGAAGCTGGCCGTCGGCTACGAGTTGCGGGGGATCGCGCTGTGGCGGCTGGGTATCGAGGACCCGCGGATTTGGGGCCTGCTGCGCTAGCCGCGCTCGGCCCGCCGACGGACGCCGACGCCATGAAGAGATTCCGGTCGAATTCGGGCGGGAAGAAGAGTTATGTCGGGTTGTCGATAAGCACAGGCTGATGGTTGGGCGCGAATCCGATTTACCGTCGTTGGATTCGACGGCGGGGCCCGTTTATAGTAAGCGACGCGCCGTCGGGCGGCCCCGACAAAGGGCTGTCGGACGGGCGGCCCCGGTCCTTGAAAACTGCACAGCCAGGGGGAATTCTGCGGGAGCAGGATTCCGCGAACCCCGAGCACGACCTTG
>JAIMBI010000017.1 GCA_023565505.1 Actinomycetes bacterium
CCCCACCGCGTTGCCGGCGACCACCGCCGCCCGGCTGGCGAACGTCCCGGTGCCCCAACCGAACGCCCCCGAGTCGCCGGTGGTGACGGTGACGTCCCCGACGTCCACCCCCAGGGCATCGGCGACGATCTGGGCGAACGAGGTGTAGTGGCCCTGCCCCTGGGTGCCCACACTGGTGGCCGCGTAGACCTTGCCGCTGGGCTCCACGGTCACGCGGCACCCTTCATAGGGCCCGATGCCGGTGCCCTCCACGTAACAGGCGAGCCCCAGCCCCAGGGTCCGGCCCTGCGCGGCGGCCGCGGCCTTCTGCGCCGGCCAGTCGGCGTAGCCGATCATCCCCAAGGCTTTCTCGAAGACCGCGGGGTAGTCACCGCTGTCGTAGATGAGCGGCGCGTTGTCCTGGAAGATCAGGCCGGTGTCATAGGGGAACTCATGGGGCTGGATGAAGTTGCGGCGGCGCACCTCCGCGCGGTCGATGCGCAGCTCCCGCGCCACGCGCTCGATCAGCCGCTCCATCACGAAGCAGCCGTGCGGCCGGCCCGCGCCGCGATAGGGGCTCACGATGACCTTGTTGGTGAAGACGGCCTTGAACGTGCACTCGTAGTGGGGGATCCGGTAAGGGCCGGGCAGCTGCGTGCTGGCCACGATGGGCACGATGATGCCGTAGGGGATGTAGGCGCCCGAGTCATAGAGGAAGCGGGTGCGCACCGCCAGGATCCGGCCGTGGTCGTCTGTGGCGATCTCGGCGTCGTGGATCTGCTCGCGCTCCTGGTTCATGGACATGAAGCACTCGCGCCGGTCTTCGATCCACTTGACGGGCCGGCCCAGGCGCATGGCGGCGTGCGGCACCAGCACCTCTTCCGGGTAGCACATCATGATCTTGGGGCCGAAGCCGCCGCCCACGTCCGGCGCGATGACACGGACGCTGCTCTGGGGCAGGCCCAGCAGCCCCGCCAGATAGTTGCGGACGCGGATCGGCGCCTGCGTGGAGTCGTAGATGACCAGGTCGCGCAGGCGTGGGTCCCAGATGGCCACCACGCCCCGGGTCTCCATGGGCGCCGCCGTGCCCCGGTCCATCCGCAGGCGTTCCCGGAAGACGTGCGGGGCCCGGGCGAAGGCCGCGTCAGGGTCGCCCACGCGCTGCGTGTACTCCGCGCAGACGTTGGTGCCCATGTCCTCGTGCACCAGCGGGCTGTCCGGCCGCACGGCGGCCTCCAGGTCCGTGACCGCCGGCAGCACCTCGTAGTCCACCTCGATGAGGTCCAGCGCGTCGCGCGCCGTGTAGCGGTCCTCCGCGACGACCAGGGCCACGCCGTCGCCCACGTAGCGGACGGTGTCGACGGCCAGGGCGGGGTGGGCCGGCGTCTTCAAGCCGCTGTCGGGCGGGATCCAGGCCGTGGGCACGGGCGCCACCTTGCCCTCGAGATCCCGGCCGGTGTAGACGCGGATCACGCCGGGGAGGGCGGCCGCGCGGCTCGTGTCGATGGCCCGGATCCGGGCATGGGCGTGGGGACTCCGCAGGATGGCCGCGTACGCCATGCCGGGGAGCTTCAGGTCGTCGGTGTACTGGCCGCGGCCGCGGATGAGGCGGGCGTCTTCGCGCCGCCTGACGGGGGTGCCGACGAGCGCCATCTCAGGCTCCCTCCTTGGCTTCGGCCGCCCCGCTCATCAGCTCGGCGGCGTAGCGGACGGCCCGGACGATGTTCTCGTAGCCGGTGCACCGGCAGTACAGGCCGTCTAGGGCTTCGCGGACGGCGGCCTCGGTGGGATGCGGGTCCTCCGCCAGGATCCCCGCCGCCAGCATCTGGGCGCCGGGCGTGCAGAAGCCGCACTGCAGCCCGTGTTTCGCCCAGAACGCCTCCTGGACCGGATTAAGCTCCCCGTCCCGGGCGAGGCCTTCGACGGTCACCACCGAGGCGCCGTCGGCCTGGACGGCGAGGACGTTGCAGGACTTGACCGGACGGCCGTCCAGGAGCACGGTGCAGACGCCGCACTGGGCGGTGTTGCAGCCGATGTGGGTGCCGGTCAGGCCCAGCGTGTCGCGCAGAAAATGAGCCAACAAAAGCCGGGGTTCCACCGTCGCCCGCCTCAGCTGTCCGTTGACGGTGACGGCGATGGGGATCGGGGCGACGTCTGTCGCTTGGTCCACGCGCGCACCTCCCTCGTCGGCAGACGGAATGACTCGCGCCGCTTTCGCGACTGGCGCACTTGCGCGATTGGAGGGCTTAGTCTGCCAAGACAAGCCT
Organism: Actinomycetes bacterium; assembly: GCA_023565505.1. Lineage (GTDB taxonomy): Bacteria > Bacillota > Sulfobacillia > Sulfobacillales > JAIMBI01 > JAIMBI01. The sequence continues at coordinate 2,247 of JAIMBI010000017.1, forward strand.
ACCACGAGCCCCGTGTCGGAAAAAGAGCGAATGGCGTACCCCCCGGGGTCCGTCGCCCGCCCTGTGCTCGACACGGGTGCGGCCGTGCCGGGCCCGGACCGCCGGATGTGCTAGACTTACGGCGAAACGGCCCGCCGCGCGTCCGCGGCGGATGGAGGGAGGGGGAGCGCCGTGCCGCCGGAACTGGCCCGGCTGAGTGTCTGGCAGTGGATCGAGGTCCCGGTGCTGCTGGTCAACCTGGGCGTGGCTCTGCTCTACCTGGCGGTCGTGCGGGGGTCGCTGGGAGACCGCATCCCCGGCCGCGGGCCGGTGCGCCCCCGTCAGGTGGCGGCCTTCCTCACCGCCCTGGGCCTGCTGTACCTCGGTTTCGGCGGGCCGCTCGACGTGCTGGCGGACGGCTATCTGTACAGCGCGCACATGACCCAGCACTTCCTCGAGGCGTTCGGGGCGGCGCCGCTCTTGCTGCTGGGCACGCCCGACTGGCTCGTGCGGCCGTTGTGGCGCTCGCGGGTTGGGGGGGTGCTCCGGTTCCTGACCCGGCCGCTCGTCGGGATGGCGCTGTTCCAGGCGATCATGGCGCTGACGGCCTGGCCCCGGTTCTACGACCTGCTCGAGACCAGCGGCGCGATGCACTTCGGGTATCATGCGGCCCTCCTGGTCACGGCGCTCTGGGCCTGGTGGCCGTTCCTGAGCCCGCTCGCCGAGTCGCCGCGGATGCATCCGGGGATGCAGATGCTGATGATCACCGTGAGCGGGCTGCCCATGCTGCTCACCTTCGCGCCCATCGCCCTCGACACGGCGCCCTTCTACCCCTACTACGCCGGCGTGCCGCGCGTCTTCGGCCTCTCGCAGGTGGCCGACCAGCAGCTCGGGGCCATCATCATGCTCACGGGGGCGCACGTGGTGGCCGCCGTCCAGTTCCTCGAGGCCTTCGGCCAGTGGGTGCGCCAGGAACAGGTGGGCCGCATCGACGCCGACCCGCGCCGCCGCGCCCGGCCCGAGGGTGCCGGCCGGGTTCTGACGCTGGCGCGGCCGGAGTGGACCCCGCCGGAGGCGGACGCCGGGGAGTCGACGACCCCGTGAGGGCCCGCTGGCGCTGGTGGCTCCTGGGGGTCCTGGCGGCGGCCAATCTCTACGTCTGGGTGGTCCGACCCCTCGTGACTCCGCCCGCCGCCCCCGCCGCCCCGGGCCCGGCGGTGACCCAGGGGTCCAGCCTGGGCGGCCGCCCTGCCCCCGACTTCACCCTGGTCGACCAGTTCGGCCGGCGGGTGACGCTCTCCGCCTTCCGCGGCAAGACCGTGGTGCTCGCCTTCGTGGACAGCATGTGCACCACCATCTGTCCGCTGACGACCCAGAGCATGCTCGACGCCATGGCGCTGCTCGGGCCGAAGGCGGCCGCCCACGTAGAGCTTCTGGGCGTGGACGCCAATCCGGACGCCATCTCCGTCGCCGACGTGCGGCGGTACAGCCTCGCCCACGGGCTCGAGCGGCGCTGGCTGTTCCTCACCGGCAGCCTCAAGGAACTCCAGGCGGTCTGGAAGGCTTACGGCATCTACGTGGCCGTCGAGCACGGACAGATCGACCACACCCCGGCCCTCTACGTCATCTCGCCCGCCGGCCGCGAGGAGCGGGTGTACCTCACGTCGGGTCAATACGGCCTGCTGGGCCCGGAGGCGGCCGCGCTGGCGGCCGAGGTGGCCCGCTTCCTCCCGCCCGACGCGCGGCCGACCAACCTGCAGCCCGCCGTCGTCCCGCCCCTGGTGCACCGCACCACCGCCGTGGCCCTGCCGACGCTGACGGCCCGCGGTCTCGGGGCGGCCGTCACCGTGGCGGCGGACCGGCCGCGGCTCATGGTGTTCTGGGCTTCCTGGGCGCCGGACGCGGTCGCGGGACTGAAGGCGCTCAACGCCTGGGCGGCCGCCCACCCCGGCTTCCCGCCGGTGTACGCGGTGGACGTGGCCGACACGGAGCCTGGGCTGGCCGCCGCCGAGCGCGCGGCGCGGGCGTTGGGACCCCGGCCCGCGGTCCGCGTCGTGGTGGACCGCACCGGGCAGGTCGCCGACGCGTACGATGTCCAGGACCTTCCCTGGATCGCGTGGGTGGACGGGAAGGGGCGCATCCTGTGGCAGCACGACGGCTGGGCTCCGCCCGCGACCGTGGCGGCCCGCGTGGCCGCCCGCTGAGGCGTCGGGACCATGGGCGCGGCGCCGAAGGACCGGCCGGGCGGCCGGATCCGGCGGGGGGCGTGGCTCTATCGCGCGTTGCTCCTCGGCGTGTTCGCGGTGGGTCTCTACCTGACGTGGACGCACTACGCGGCCGTCCCCGTCGGCTGCCCGGCGCCCGTCGCCGGCGTTCCGGTCGACTGCGCCCGCGTGCTGGACTCGTCCGGGGGGACTGTGGCAGGGCTTCCGCTGGCGCTGTGGGGCGGGCTGTGGGCCGTGGCCGGTTGGGTCGTGCTGCGGGCAGGGCGCGTGCTTCGGGTGCTCTGGGCGGCTTTCGGGTTCGCCGGCGTCGCCTGGGGCGTCGGCCACGAGGCCGCGCTGGGAGCGGTGTGCCTGTGGTGCACCGCCATGCAGGTCGGAATTGTCATCACCAGTCTGATGCAGGGGGTGCCGGCGCTAGCCGGAGAACGTGAAGATTGACGCGCGTGGCAGGCGGGGGCTCCGGGCGGTCCGCCACGGGGCCGCCGCGCTGGGGCTGCTCGTGGGGCTGGCGGCATGCGGGAGCGGCGGGGGGGCGCCGTCCTCCCCGCCGGTCGCTCGGGGCGGGCTGGCGGTGGGACAGTCGCTCGCGGGCCAAAAGCCGGTCGAGACCCTGACCGGGCAGCCGACGTCCCTCGCCTTGGGGCGGCGGGCGACCGTGGTGGTGCTCATGGCGACCTGGTGCCGCTACTGCGGCTACGAGGACCGGTGGGTCGTGCCCGGGTTGGTGGGCCAGCCGGGCGTGGCCGTGGACCTCGTGGACGTGTCCCCCTACGGCGGCATCGCCTCCCCCGGTCCGCAGTCGCCGCCGTTTTCGGGCCAGGACCACATCGGCAAGAAGACCACGGTCGCCGGCATGCGCGCGTGGATGGCGCGTTATGCGGCGCAGTACGGTCTGCCCCCGGGGGTGCACCTGTACGTGGCGCCGTCGGAGACCCAGGCGAGCTGGAAGGTCGCCAGTTATCCCACCATCGTGCTGCTGGACGGGTCGGGGACCGTCCGCCGGGTCATCGCGGGGGCGTTTACGTCGTCCAAGGCCGCGCTCGGCGCGGTGCAGCAGGTGGAGTCGGGGACGTAGGGCGTGGGGGCCGGGCGGGCGTTCTGCGCCACCTGCATCCATATCGAGCACGTCCGCGACGACCGCGGCCAGGGATGGTTCCGCTGCTGCCGGCTCGGCTGGCGGACGCACCCGCGCTGGTCGTTCCGCTGCTGGACGCCGCGGCCCCCGGGGACCAGGCTGCCCGACCGCCGACTAGAGGAGCGGGGCCAGGAATGACGCGATGTCTCGCAGCTCCGAGGGCAGGACCGCGTGCGGCATCGGGTAGGTGCGCAGCGTGACCGCGGCGCCGGCCGCTTCGAGCCGCCGGGCCGTGTCCTGGGCGGCCTCCACGGGGATGACCGGGTCCGCCGTGCCGTGGCCGACGAAGACCGGCAGTCCGGCCAAGTCCGGGAAGGTCAGGCCCGCCGGCAGATAGCCGCTCAGCAGGACCAGGGCCCTCAGGCGGATCGCCGGCGCCCGGGCGGCCACCGTCGCCGCCATGACCGCCCCTTGGCTGAACCCCCCGACGACCAGTCGCGCGGGATCCGCGTCGGGCCGGCGCCGGACGGCTTCCAGACTGTCCACCAGGGCCTGGAGGGACGCCTCGTAGGAGCGGGGTTCGGGCTGGCCGCGCTCCGCGAAGCTGTACCATTGGAACCCCGGCCAGTCGCCGAGGGGCGTCGGGGCCCGGAACAGCACGCCCAGGAAGCGTGCGTCGAGCGCCTCGGCGACCGGGACCAGGTCCTGTTCGTCGGCGCCGAGTCCGTGGAGCAGGACCAGCACGGGGTGCGGCGGGTTGCCGGCGCGGGGCGGGATCTCGTGGGCCACCAGCATGACGGACACCTCCGGATGCACGTGTCGGGTGCGACGAGACGGTCTCATCATACCGTGTCGCGGCCTCCGGGTGATGGGGCTCGGCGGCGAGACGACCTGCGGCAGCGGGACGATGAAGTGGAACGGCACCTGGACCTGGATGGTCACCGTGCCCGCCTGTCCCCGGCCGTTCCCCTGTCCGTGGTTGCCCCCGTCTCCCCCTCCGCCGTCGCCGTTGTCGTTGCCGTTGTTCCCGTTCCCGTTGTTTCCGCTGTTCCCGTGGCTCCCCGGGCCGTTGGCGAGACCGCAATCGGGCAGGGCATAGACCGTGGACGGGCCGCCGGCCGGGGTAACGGTGACCGTCGCGCCGGTGAGGCCCAGGCCCAGGCTCACGCCGTTGGCGAGGTTCCGGGCGACCGCCTGGCACGCGTCCTGGGCGGCCTGGGAGCCCGGTTGGCCGGACGTCGTGTCCGCGACCCAGACGCTGACGCCGTCCTGGGCCGACTGGGTGACCAGGTTGGCGGCGCCCGCCAGGGTGATGAGGTCGATGCCGCCGATGATGAGCGTCACCAGGACGGGAAGCACCAGGGCAAACTCCACCAGGGCCTGTCCCGACCGCCGGTGCGGGAGGTCCACCCGGTCGCCGGGCCGCCACGCCTGGAGGGCGCCCGCGGGGGCTTCGACCACGTGCGCCGCGCCCCGGACCCAGATCGCGGGGCGCCACGGGGGCACGGCGGCCAGCACCTCCAGGATCCGGCCGTCCTCGGCCACGAAGGCGACGTCGATGGGGCGCGGCATGAACCAGGTGTGGATGGCCCGGGTCCGCGTCAGCACGTAGGTGGTCCGGCCCCCGTCGCGCCGGCAGAGCGCGCCCCGGAGCCGTCCCCAGAAGGTGTCGAGGACGACCGCCGGCTCGGGGAGGGTGTGGCGGCGGGCGCCGGGGCTCATGGGTGACCTCCGACGGCGTGGAGCAGGTCCAGCAGGGCCGGCCCGAGCAGGATGACGTACAGGGCGGGGAACAGGAACAACACGATGGGGAACGTCATCCGCACCGGCAGCCGCCCCGCGCGGGTGCGGGCCGCCAGGAGGCGCGCGCCCCGCATGCGGGCGGCTTCGGCCCGGAGCGCCTCGGACAGGCCCCGGCCCAGGGTCTCGGCCTGGGCGACCAGGGCGGCGAGCCGCTCCAGCTCCAGGAGTCCGGTGCGGCCGGCGAGCGCGTCCAACGCTTCGCGCCGGGTCATGCCCACCCGCATGTCGTCGAGGACGCGCTTGAGCTCCGCCTGGGCCACGCCTTCGAGCTGGGGCACCACGTGGGCCAGCGTGGCGTCGAAGGTGAGTCCGGCCGCCATGCTCACGGCGAGGAAGTCGAACACGTCCGGAAGCTCCTGCAGCAGGAGCGCCCGCCGCCGTTCGGCCAGGGTCCGCAGGTGGACCGGGAGCAGGACGGCGACCAGGACCCCGACGACGCCCGCCCCAACCCCGGCCCGGGGCCAGGGGACGCGCCAAGCGCCGAAGAGGAGGAGGGCGAGGCCCGCCGCGGCCGTGCTGAGGAGCGCCACCCGGCCCAGGAAGCCCTCCGGCGTCCCCGTCCAGCCGGCCTGGCCCAACCGCGCCTGCCAGATCCGGCGGCGGGCCGGCGACGCCAGCATCTGCCCGACCCGCCCCGCCAGGGCATCCCACGGGGCCCGGCCGGTCCCCGGCTCCCCGGCAGGCGCAGCGGGTCGGGGCCGCATGCGCGTCAACCGGTGTTGCGCGGCCGCCCGGCGGCGGGCATCCCGGGCGGCCCCGCCGGCGACGGCGGCGGTGGCCACCCAGGCTGCCACGGCGGCCCACGGCAAGACGGACATCACGGTGACACCTCCTCGGCGGGCGTCAGATCTGGCGGACCATGCGCCGGATGAGGACCAGGCCGACACCCAGGGACACGACCGCGTAGGCTAGGAGCAGATGGCCGGCGGTCGTGGTCCACAGCGGGGCGAGATACGCGGGGTCCATGGCGGCCAACAGGGCGGTCAGCCCCAGAGGCAGCGCGGTCAGGACCCACATGCTGAGACGCCCCTGGGCGGTCAGGGCCTGGACCTCCTGGGTCAGTTGGTCCCGCTCCCGGAGCGAGGCGACCAGGGTGTCGAGAATCTGGGCCAACGAGCCGCCGGTGCGCCGCTGGACGGCGAGCGCGACGCCGAGGAGGCGGAAGGCCGGGATGCCCTCGCTGCGGCCCAGGTCGTCGAAGATCTGGTCGAGGCTGAACCCCACGTCCTCCCGCCGCAGCGCGCCCCGGACCATCTCGCCGAGCGGCCCGGGGGTCTCCGCCGCCAGCACCCGGACGACCTGGCGGACGCTGCCCCCGGCCCGGAGTCCCGCCGCCAGCGCCGCGAGGAAGTCCGGGAGGGCGGACAGCGCCTGCCGGCGACGCCGGCTCGCCAGCGCCCGGCGCCCGACGAGGAGGCCCGCGGCGGTGACGGCGGGGAGCAACACCAGGCCGTCCGCCCCGGCCGCCGCCCCGCCGGCCAGGGCGGCGGCGGCCAGCGCGGCGGCCGGGAGGAGGCGGAGAACCTGGGCCCGGCGGCTCGGGGCCCCCGGGGGGCGCTCCCGCCGCGGCCCGTGGATGCGGGCCAGGAGCCGTTGCCGGCGGCGGAGCCGGCCGATCCCGACGGCGCCGAAGGCGATCCCCGCCAGGGCCCACAGGGCCGCGGCCCCCGGGATCATGGCGCCGCCTCCCGGAACAGGTCGGGCGTGGCCGGCACGCCGAGCGTCCGGAGCTTGACCAGGTGGCGGGAGACGACGCCGGTGGCGCGGAACGTCCCCCGGATGGAGCCGTCGTCGGTCTCTTCGAAGTGGTAGGCGAACAGGTCCTGCGTCAGGATGGTCCCTTCCTCGAGGCCGGCCACTTCCGTGATCTGGACCACGCGGCGGGAGCCGTCGGGCAGGCGGGCCTGGTGCACGATGACGTCGATGGCCGACGCGATCTGCTGCCGCACCGCGATGAGCGGGAGTTCCGTCCCGGCCATGAGCACCATCGTCTCCAGACGGCTGAGGGCGTCCCGGGGCGAGTTGGCGTGGAGGGTGGTCATGCCGCCGTCGTGTCCCGTGTTCATCGCCTGCAGCATGTCGAGCGCCTCGCCGCCCCGCACCTCGCCGACGATGATGCGGTCGGGCCGCATGCGGAGCGCGTTGCGCACCAGCGTGCGGATGGACACTTCGCCCTGGCCCTCGAGGTTGGCCGGCCGGGCCTCGAGGGGGACCCAGTGGGCCTGCTGCAGGCGGAGTTCCGCCGCGTCCTCGATGGTGACGATGCGTTCGGTCGGCGGGATGAAGGCCGAGACGGCGTTGAGCGTGGTCGTCTTGCCCGATGCCGTGCCGCCCGAGACGAGGAGGTTGAGCCGGCCCCGCACCGCCCACTCGAGGAAGGTCGCCATCCGGGGACTCAACGTCCCGTTCTGGACCAGATCGGCCATGGTGAGCGGTCGGGCGGCGAACTTGCGGATGGTCACGGTCACGCCCCGCACGGCGATGGGGTGCACCACGGCGTTGAGGCGGCTGCCGTCCGGCAGCCGGGCGTCCACCAGGGGACTGGCCTCGTCCACGCGGCGGCCGGAGAAGGCCAGCATCTTCTCCAACACGGCGAGGAGGTGCTCTTCATCCCGGAAGACCACCGGCGTCAGCTCGAGCACGCCGTGGCGCTCCACGTAGACCGTCTTCGGCCCGTTGATCATGATCTCCGACACCGTCGGGTCGTCCAGCAGGCCCTGGATGGGGCCGAACCCCAGGATCTCGTCGACGAGGCTGTCCAGGATGGCGTCCCGCTCCCCGGGCCGGACCTCGGGGTCCCGGTCGAGGATTCCGCCCACCACCGCGCTGAGGCGGGCCCGGTCGAGCCGTTCGGGCGTGGAGGTCTCCGCCAGGATGGCCGCCTGCACCCGGGTCTTGACGGCCCGGACGCGCTCGGCGTCGTCCCACGCCTGCGCCTCTGGGGTCGGCTCCCGCTGGGCGAGGGCTTGACGGTAGGCGGCGGCCAGCGACTGGCCGCGGATGCGGTCTTTGAGCGGCATCGCGCATCACCCCCGGAATGTGGCGGCGGGACCCGGCGGACGGACGGCGTGGCGGCGGCGGAACCAGGAGCGGCGCGGCGGCGTCCGGTCGGGCACGATGGTCGCCGCGATGGGGTCGAGCCCGCGCACGAAGGCACTGGTCGCCCGGTACACCCACAGCGGCCGGCCCTCGTTGGCGGCGCGGACGGGCCAGGCCCCGTCGGACGGCAGGCCGAACGCTACCGGGCGGCCGAGCGCGGCCTCGACCTCGTCCCGGCCGATGCCGGATCCCTCGCGGTTCAACACCAGCCGGATCTTGTCGTCGGGATAGCCGAAGCCTTCCCGGAACAGCTCCAGGGCCCGCGCGGTGGCGCGGATGGTGACCACGTCGGGCGTCGCCACCAGCAGGAGCTGGTCCGCGAAGTCGAGGACCGCGACGTTGACGTCGGTGTACCCGAGGGCGGTGTCGACCACCACGGCCGCGTGGGACGCGCGGAGCGCCTCGAGCACGGCCAGCATGGCCTCGGCCCGGATCTCCTCTGCCTGGAGGGGCTGGGCGGGTGCCGCGAGCAGGCGGACGCCGGTCCCCGGGACGGGGGCGAGCAGCCGCTCCAGCGCCTCCTCGGACAGCCGCGTAAGCCGCACGGCGTCGTACACCGTCGCCGGCGGGTCCAGGCCCAACAGCGTGGCCAGATCGCCGAACTGGAGGTCGCAGTCCACCAGGGCGACCGGGCCGTGAGCCCGCTCCGCCACGGCACACGCCAGGTTGGCGGCGAGCGTGGTCTTGCCCACCCCGCCCTTGGGGGAGAAGACGGCGACCAGGGGATGGCTTTGGCTGTCCGGCTTGCGGACCAGCCGCTCCAGAGCGCCCGCGAGAAGGTCGGGCCACTCCGTGCGGGCCAGGAAATCCTTGGCGCCGGCCGTGAGGGCGTGGCGGAAGGCGGCCGGGTCGGACGGCCCGACGACCAGCACCGGGCACGTCAGCGCCCGGACGTGCTCCAGCCAGCCGAGATGGTCGCGGAGCACCGCCTCGTCGACCACCAGGACGTCCACCCCTTCGGCCGCCCGGTTCACCGCGGCGCGGAGGTCGCCGCCGGACCAGACCAGGGTGTACACCGGGGACGACTCGAACCACCGGCGGAGTTCACCCAGAAGGTCCTCCGCCGCGGCGACGGCCACCGTGCGCACGACGTCCCTCCTCTCCTGCCAGGCAGCCTTCCGGCCGGCCGCGGCGCCTTCCGCGTCAGCCGCCGCGGGCCAGCGTGGCCACCAACGCACCGGCCGCCTGGGCCTCCAGGACGGCCGGAACCTCCGGGTCGGGGACGGCGAGGGTCAAGAGTTCGGTCGCGCCGCCGGGCGGGCCGGCGGCGGGGACGAGGCTGCCGTTGACGGCGAGGACCCGGACACCCGCGGCGATCTCCGTGCTCCGCTGGGCCGACACGGCGTACAGGTTGACCCGGGAACCCGGGGTCACGAACCCGCCGGCCGCCGCCGCGGCGGCCAGCGAGACGCCCACCGCCTGTTCGTGGGGCGCCAGGAGCGCGTCGACCAGGGGATCCCGACCCGGGCGGGCCACCTCGGCCGCCAGCACCGGCGCGCCCGGGGCCAACGGCACCAGAGTCCACGCCCCCTTCAGCGCGTCGACGCCCCGGAGGGCGCCGGACGGGGCGAGCGCGGCCGGGAACCGGCGCACGACGACGTCCGCCGGCGCCAACGGACTCATCGCCGGCACGGCGCGCGCGGCGACCACCACGGGCACGGTGGGGGGCGCCGCCGCGGCGGACCGCGGGGCGCGGAGGGCCGCGGCGGTGAGGACCACCGCCGCCGCCAGACACCCGGCACCCAGGACCAGCCAGCCCCATCCCTTGGTTTTCGCCCAGTCCATCCGCGGGTCGGTCTCCCCCCACCCGGCCACGCCGCCGGGCCCACGACCGCCAGTGATCCGACGCGCTTCTAACCGTTCGCGATATGAGTGGCCACGTTGCTGACCACGTTGTTCACCACGTTGCCGAGGTGGCTCAGTCCCACCACGACGACCACCGCGACCAACGCGAGAATCAGGGCGTACTCCACCAGCGCCTGGCCGTCCGCGTCCCGGACGCGCTTGACCCACCGCCGCACACGGCGGCGGATGTCCTGCAACACGGGATCCCCTCCTTGGACTAATGACTGGGATTCACCGCCCGGCATGACGCCTGCCGGGGCGGCAGACCCCGGCCGGCGGAACGGACGGAACGCCGGGTTCCGACTCGGGCACCGTCTCCGCGCGCGTCGCGGGACCTGTCTCACTTTGTAAATATAGGGGCCGCCGGGCGGCCCCACAAGGCACGAAGGACGCGAATTCGACGTCAATCGGCCGGTTTCTCGCGCCCATGCATCCGGGTTCCAGATTGTGGCAGTCGTCAGCGGCGAGCGGCGGCCTCCACGGGAGGGGAGGGGCCGGACGCCAGGCTTCGTCCGAGGCTCCACAGGAAGCCGACGTTGGCCCCCAGGGCCCAGAGGGCCCGAAGCCGGAGCATCTCGGGTCCCAGGGCGACGAGGTAGCTCAACGGATACTCCCACGTCACCAGCAGCGCCGCGAGGAGCCACACCGGATCGGGGCCGACCAGGGCGAAGAGGGGGATGACCCAGAGCACGTATTGGATGGAGAACACTTTGGAGGCCAGGACCAGCGTAAGCACCGCGGCGAGGGCGCCGCGCTCCACGCCGAGCTCGCCGCGGGCGACGCGCCGCACGAGAATGGCCAGGAGGACGGCGCCGCCGACGGCCATCCCCGTCGCGACCGGAACGGCCAGCGGCGCGGTGACGACCAGCGAGCCGTAGGCGAAGCGGTAATGCCAGTCGCCGGTGACCACGGCGGCCAAGTCCCCGGCGAAGGATCCCAGGTTCGGAGGCCGGTCGGCCAGGTAGGCGAGCCACGACCGGCCGGCCGGACCCGCGTAGAGGGCGGCGAAGACCGTCGGGGCGGCGAGGGCGCATCCCGCGCCCACGAGGCGATCCAGGCGGACCCTCCGGCTTTCGGCCCACTCGGCGGCGAGAAACACCGGCCAGAAGACTACGGGATAGACTTTGAGCCACGCGCCGACGAGCGACAGGATCCAGGCCCGGCGCCAACGCCCCTCCCGGGCCGCGAGCACGGCTGCGGTCGCCGGCAGGACGGCGAAGACGTCGTAACGCCGCAGGACGACGAAACTGGCCCCGTACAGGGTGTAGGTCAGCAGTCGGAAGCGCCAGTCGGCGGACGCCGGCGCGGGTCCCGGCCGGAGGAGCAGGAGACCGCCGTACGCCAGGGCCGCGAGGAGGGTGAAGGCGGTCGGATACGGGAGGGGCAGGAGACGAGGGAGCAGGAACACGCCGAGTGCCGGCGGCGGATACTCGCGCGGCCAGGCCGCCAGCGGGTGGGCGAGCGCCTGGGCGGCGTACGCGGCGTATTCCTGGAGGTCGGGGCCCGGCGGCCGCATCACGGCCAGGGCGACCCAAAGCCCCAACACCAGCAGGCTGGCGATGACGCTAGAGATGCGGCGGGCTTCCCTTCGCCGGTTCACGCACGGCTCCCTCCCGCCTGCGCCGGCGCCGCGGGCGTCCGGCGCCGCGCACGGTCCTGCCGGTCGGGATTGGCGGTCATGCGGGTCGAATCCTGCCGCCCCGCGTCGGAGGACGGGGCCGGCGCGACCTCGCCAGAGCGCGCCGCCTTATCCCTGACGCGCGGCCGGCCCCAGCCGGCGCCTGCGCTCGAGGTGGACGGCCGCCCCGAGGGGCGCCGCGATGCCGACGAGCAGCAGCAGGACCCCGGCCGGCCAGGGCAGGCTCGGCCCCGAGGCGACGCAGTGCCACGTGCCGGGATGACCCGGGACGCCGCTGCAAAGACGGCTCGAGCCGGTCCAGCCGAAGGTAAGCGCCACGCCGAACCAGCCGCCGGGCCACACGAAGGTGCCGAGAAGCTTGTCGGGCAGTCGCCACGTGGGCGACGTCCACAGCAGGACGAGGCCGAGGAGCCATCCCGCCCCGAACAGGAATCCGCCCAGGAGCAGCAGCCAGGGCACCCAGGCATCCCGTCCGAGGGACCTCGGACGCCTCCGCACGCCCGCCTCCGCGGCGATGGCGGCCGGATCGCCCAGCTGCTCCAGGACGGTGCGGACGCCGGCCACGTCGCCGGGCGCCAGGTCGCTTCGAGCAGTCCGGATGTGGTCGGCGACGTCCTGGAGGATCTGGCGGCGTTGGGCGTCGGACAGCTCGCCGAGCGCGGCGTCCAGCGCGGCCAGGTAGCGCTCGACCAGTTTGTCGGCAGGATTACGAGCCATGATCCTCTCCTCGGGGGGGCGGAGGTGTGACGAGCATCCGGTCGACGGCGTCGCGGAAGGCGGGCCACTCGTCGCGGAACCGGTCGAGCGCGCGGCGGCCCGCGGGCGTGAGGCGGTAGTAGCGGCGCGGTGGGCCCTCCGCGGACGGCTTCCAGGCGGTCTCGACCCAGCCCGCCTCCCGGAGACGGGCGAGGAGCGGGTACATGGTGCCTTCACCCGCGATGATCCCCGCCCGGGCCAGGGCCCGGGCCAGCTCGAAGCCGTAGCGCTCGCCGTGCTCCAGGAGCGCCAGGGTGCAGGGCTCCGCCACCCCGCGGCGGAGCTGGGCCAAGGCCGTGCCGTCGTGATCCTGTACCATGCTTAACAAGATACCAGACGCGACACGATCCGGCTACTCCTCCCCGCGGGTGGTGCGCCAGACGGCCAGGGCCAGCAGCAGGGCCAGCCGTCCGTCGTCGGAGTCCCACGCCGGACCGTCGAGGTGGGTCCGCAACTGCTGCAGGCGGTACCGGACGGTGTTGGGGTGGAGGTAGAGGCGACGGCCGGTCTCGGCGACGTCGCCGGTCAGCAGGTAGTGATAGGCGGTCTCGAGCCATTCCGTCCGGCAGGCGGGGTCCGCCGGCAGCCAGGCCCGGGCGAAGCGGACCAGCACGTCGCGGGCCGTCGACCAGTCCAGCCAGGCCCGGAGGGGCGGCCGCCCGATCCACCGGATGCCGCGGCCCCCCTCGGCCAGGGCGGAGCGGATCCGGGCCAGGACCGCATCGTGCCGGGCCGGCGGCACCGGCTCCTCCGTCGCGGCCGCGAGGAGGGGCTCGGGCAGAGACGCCATCCAGCGGCGGACGCGGTCCGCAAACGCCCCGGCGGACGGCGGGACCGACGCGTAGAGCACCGCGTCGGCCGTCCAGCGGGGGGCGGCGGGGGCCCCGAGGTCGGCCAAGGACCGCGCCAGCATGACGGTGCGCTGCGGATCCGGCGCGTCGCCCAGAGCCACCCCGAGGAGATGAGCCGGCGACGCGGCCACCGGGGCGGGGCGGCCGAGTGCGGCCGCTCGGCGGACCTCTTCGCGGGCGACGAGGTCCGCGAGTCGGCGAAGCAGGTCGTCGCGGAGGGCCTCCCGGTCCGGCAACCAGCCGTCGGGCCAGGCCAACCGGACCGTGTAGGGCCGAGGGAGGCCCGGCGCCTGGACGTTCAGCGACTCCGTCCGGCCCGCCGACTTGACGTCCATCAGCGTAGCCCCCCAGGCATCCGTGACGTGAATGCCCATCCCGGCCGCCCGCAAGGCGTCGGCCGCCTGCCCGAGGGCTTCGGCCGTGGCGAGCGCGCCGCGGAGGCGGTCGACGCGGACGCCGACCGGCTCGGGGTGGCCTTTGACCCCCGCGGGGCGACCCCGGGGCCGGTGCGGCCACACCCACGGCCCGATGTGCCGGGCGAACGCGTCGAGGGCGAGGAGGGCCCAGGGAGTGGGCCGCCCGGGTTCCCGCCAGGCCACGTAGAGCGCCCCGCGGGACCCTTCGGGGGTGGTCCAGGGCGCGATGACGCCGCTCTTGAGGTCTTCGCGGTCGATGAGGGCCGCGACCGACCGGTCGCGGAGCGAGGTGGTCCGGTAGTCCCGCACCACCAACCCGCGGCCGCGGGCGGCCACGTGGCCGCCGACGCCGCGACCTACGGGCAGGACGAACCCGAAGTCGGGATCCTGGATCCCGATTTTCTCGGCCACCGCGATGGCCCGGCCGTCCGCCGTCGGGACCGCGATGTAGGCGACGGGCGCGAGGAAGAGCTGAGCCGCCACTTGAAGGAGCGGAGAGAACAGTTCCGGCCAACGATCCGGGCGGTTTTCCAGGGCCTGCACCACCCGATCCCAGCCGCGCGCCACCTCGGTCTGGACCTCGTCGAGGTGGCGCCGCCACCGGTCGTGCAACGCCGCGAGGAGGCGACGGAACAGGCGCTCGTCGGACGGATCGAGAGGCGGCGGCCGCCACAACGCGAGCCGGGGGCGGAGGGCGTCCGGACGCCAAGGGTCGCGTGCGGCCAACGGATAGCGTACGACCGGGGCCTCGCCCGGTCGCCGAGCCAAGAACGCCGGCAGGGGAGCGTCCGCGCTGGCGTACACCTGCAGACCGCTGAAGGCGGACGGCCAGGTGATGCAGGCGGGCACCCCGAGCCAGTCGGCCACGGCGTCCACGACCTCCTGGAGATGGCCGCCTCCGGCGGCGAGATACAAGAGGCGCCACGCGACCGCCTCGTCCCGCATGTCTCCCACCTCCGTCCGAGGACCCGTTTGGTGCGGTTCGACCAAATCAGCCGCCAGACGTTGGATAAGATGAACATTCCCGAGTATTGGCTTGAACACCAATAATTCTAGCGAAACGAAGACGACCCGAGGCGGGGAGGTGGACCGTGTGGAGACAGGAGCACCAGCCGGCGCGGACGGCCGTCGGGTGCCGCGCATCCTGGCCATCGACACCGGCGGGACCATGACGGACACGTTCGTGGTCGACGAGCGTGGAGCGTTCACCATCGGCAAGGCGCAGACCACTCCCGAGCGCGAGTCGGAGGGGCTCCTCCGGTCGCTGGAGGATGCGCTGGGATATTGGGGCATGTCCCGGGCGGACGCGGTGCCGCATCTTAGGGCGGTGGTCTACTCCGGGACGTCGATGCTGAACCGCCTGTTGGAGCGGCGCGGCGACGGTCCCATCGGGGTGCTGGTCACGGCCGGGTTCGAGGACTACTTCCGCATGGAACGGGCGGTCCAGACCTACGCCGGGTACCCGTACGCGGACCGGCTCCACGCGGTGACGCACGTCCACAACCAGCCCATCGTGGAACGGCGCTACGTGTTCGGGGTCCGCGAGCGGGTGAGCTTCTTCGGCGAGGAGGTCGTCCCGCTCTACGAGGAAGAGGTCCGCGACGCGGTCCGGCGTCTGTTGGCGATGGGGGTCGTGGCCCTCTGCATCAGCTTCCTCTATGCCTACCGGGATCCGCGGCACGAGCTGGCCGCCGAGGCCATCGCCCGGGAGGTCATGGCCGAGACGGGCCGGTCGGTGCCGGTGTATCTCTCCTCCCGCAGCAATCCCGTCCGCGGCGACCTCGCGCGCCTCAACACGATGGTGGTAGAGGTGTACGCGGCGCGCCCGTCGCGGGCCCAGCTGTTCGACATCCGGAGCCGTCTCCAGGCCGAGGGGAGCACCGCGCCGGTCCGGGTGTTGGCGTCGCACGGCGGCACGGTGTCGCCGGACGTGGACTGGCTGGTCTCCACGTTGGTCTCCGGACCCATCGGGGGCATCCTGGGCGCCCGCCGGCTCTCCGAACTGTACGGGTTCGAGAACGTCGTCTGCACGGACGTCGGCGGCACCAGCTTCGACGTAGGGCTCATCACCGAGCGCGAGCTCATCACCCGAACGGAGCCCACCGTCGCGCGCCTGCTCCTGACCCTCCCCACGCTGGTCATGGACTCCATCGGGGCGGGCACGGGGACCTTGGTGCGTCTGGACCAGGCCGTCCGGCGGATCACCTTGGGCCCCGACAGCGCGGGCGCCCGCCTGGGCGTCTGTTATCCGGAGGGCGGTGTGGCCGTGCCCTCCATCACCGACTGCGACCTGGTCCTGGGATACCTCAATCCGGAGTACTTCCTCGGCGGCGAGGTGGACATCGACCGGGACCGGGCTCTCGCGGCCATCGAGCGGGACATCGCCGGTCCGCTCGGCACGGACGTGTACACGGCCGCGGAGGGCGTCGTCCGCCTCCTCGAGACCCAGATGCGCGACCACCTCTACGGCATGGTCCTCGGCATGGGTTACGCGCCGGAGAACTACCACCTGCTGAGCTACGGCGGCGGGGGGCCGCTCCACGTGGCGGGCTACACGGCGGGGTTGGCCTTCCAGGATATCCTGGTCCCGACCTGGGCGGCCGCGTTCTCCGCTTTCGGCGGCGCGTGCGCCGACTACAGCTACCGCTACGACCGGAGCGTCGACCTGCTCATCACGCCCGACCCGCGCCAGCGGGCGGCGGTCGCCGACGCCCTGGCCCGCGCCTGGACGGAGCTCAGGGAGCGGATCGCGGACGAGTTCCGGCGGGACGGCCTGAACCCCGACGCGATGACGTTCGTCCCGTCGGTGCGCATGCAATACCTGGGCATGCTCGACGACCTGGAGGTGCGCGCACCGGCCGTGCATCTGGACCCGGGCGGCGGCCTCGACGCCCTGGTGCGACGGTTCGAGGAGCTGTTCGTGAAAATCTTCGCCCGGGCGGCCCGGAGTCCCGAAGCGGGCTACTTTGTCACCAAGGCCATCGGGGTGGGAATCTTCCCCACCGAGAAGCCGGTCCTGCCCCGTTACCCCGTGACCTCCGGGCCGCCCGGGGCCGACGCATACAAGGGCACGCGGCCCATCTACTGGGGCGGTGCCTGGCACGTGGCCCAACTGTGGGAGATGGACCGGGTCCGCTCCGGCCAGGAGGTGGACGGGCCGGCCGTGGTCGAGGCGCCCTCGACCACGTTGCTGGTGCCCCCCGGGTGGCGGGCGACGCTCGACGCGTATCGCGTGTTCCATCTCGCGCGGCGGGGCTGACGGCCGGGCCGCATGACCGTCGACCGCGATTGACCTGGAGGAGGATGAGGCGCATGCCGTACGACCCGAAGACCCTGGCGGATCTCCTCGACGGCCGGCTGCCGTGGGCCGAGACCAAGGAGATCATGTCGCAGCAAAAGGATCCGGAGCGGTTCCGCATGGTCCGGGACATTCTCCAGGAGCGGGTCCGCTTCCCCGAGCGCATCCTGCTGCCGCTGACGCCGCACCTGTACATCGTGCAGAAGGGAGCGGACCGCATCGTGAAATGCGACTGCGGCTACGAGTTCGGGGACTACCGCCGGAATTGGAAGACCCAGGCCCGGGTCCTGGTTCGCGACACCCCGGAGCTGATGGCCGAGCTCTACCACCCCGACCAGGGAGCCGACCCGGACTGGGAGGAACTCCGCGAGTTCTACTGTCCCGGCTGCTACGCCCTGCTGGAGGTGGACGCCGTTCCCCCGGGTTATCCCGTCCTGATGGATTTCCTGCCCGACCTGGACGCGTTCTACCGCGACTGGCTCGGGGAGCCGCTGCCCTAGACGCCTTGCTTGGGAGGATTGGAGGGGAATTCCCAATGCCGGAACAGACGGCGCGGGCCGTGGGCCTTAGGCGACGCCTCGAGGAGATGGAGCGCCTGTACCGCGAGACGGGGCACTACGGCGGGATCGACCGGCTGACGCTCAAGGAGCAGGACCCGTTCCGCTACGAGAAGGTCTACGCCGAACTCCGGGGCGCGTTGGTCTCGGCCCGGGAGACGGCCCTGCACATCTCGGCTTCGCCCATCGTGCGCAACATCGGGGAGCTGTGCTTCGCCTTCTACACGCCCGAGGGCGACTCCGTGGCCGTGTCGACCGGGATCATCACGCACGTGCACACCATGAGCGAAGCCATCAAGTTCATGATCCGGAACGACTACGACCAGGACCCGGGCATCGCCGAGGGCGACATCTTCTGCAACAACGACCCGGACCTGGGCAACGTGCACACGACGGACGTGCACACCATCATCCCGGTCTTCTGGGAGGGGGAGATGATCGGCTGGGCGGGGGGTGTCGCCCACCAGGTGGACATCGGCGCCTCGACGCCGGGCCATGATCCCATCGCGACGGCCAACCGGTTCGAGGACGGGTTCTACGTGACGGCCGAGAAGATCGGCGAGCGCGACGCGGTCCGCAAGGACTTCAAGGTGAGGGCCTCGCGGAGCGTCCGGACCCCGCTGTACTGGGACCTCGACGAGAAGTGCCGGCTGGCCGGCGTCTACATGATCCGGGACGCGGTCCATCGGATCATCCGCGAGGAGGGACTCGACTACTTCCTGCGCTTCATGCGCGAGGCGATCGAGGAAGGGCGGCAGATCTTCCTGGCCCGCGTGCGCGAGCGCCTAGTCCCCGGCGTCTACCGGACGGCGTCGTTCGAGGACGCCCCCTACGCCGGCAAGGCCTGGCATCCCGAGCAGAACCAGGACCGCATGATGCATGCGCCCATGACCATCACCATCGGAGCGGACGGCTCCTTCTTCCTGGACATGGAAGGCGCCAGTGCGCCCGGCCCCTTCCCCTTCAACGCCTCGGAGGGATCCATGCAGGGGGCGCTCTGGGTCCTCATCACGCAGACGCTCATCTACGACGGAAAGGTGAACGACGGTTCGTACCTGGCGGCGGGCCACCATTTCCCGCGGGGCACCTGGTGCAACGCCGCCGATCCGACGCTGGCCTACGGCAGCCCCTGGGGCTTTCTCATCCCCGCGTTCACCGGCATGTTCCGTTGCCTGTCGCGCGGATACTTCGCCCGCGGCTACCGCGAGGAGATCGTGTGCGGCTACGGGTTCACGGGCGACCCGACCCAGGGCGGCGGCATCCTGCGGGCCACCGGCCAGTACTTTCCCGTCTCGAACTTCGAGCTGTGCTCGGTCGGCCTCGGCGCGCGCGGCACCATGGACGGGCTGGACGCCGCCTACGCCATGTGGAACCCTGAGGCGGACATGGGCGACGCGGAGGTCTGGGAGACCATCGAGTCGGGCCTGCTGTACCTCTCGCGGCGGATCAAGCCCGATACCGCGGGATACGGCCGCTATCGCGGCGGCAGCGGGTGGGAGGCGCTCCGGCTGGTCCACGGCGTGACCGGGATGGAACTGTACTCCTTCCGGGACGGCGCCGTGTTCCACGGCGGCGCCGGGCTGTTCGGCGGCTACCCCAATGCCACCGGATACCGGCTCTTCCTGCGGCGCACCAACTTCGCCGAGGTGGTGCGCGAGCGGCGGCCGTACCCGTTGGGGGACGCCGACCCGGCCCGGCGGGAGTTGGACACGGCCCTCAGGGGGGAGGTCCACCGGTCCCCGCACGCGCTCATCCTGCCCCAGACCTTCGGGGACGACGACCTGTGGTTGTGCGTGTTCTCCGGCGGACCCGGATACGGGGATCCTCTGGAGCGGACGCCCGCGGAGGTGTGCGCCGACGTGGCCGGCAACGTCTACCTGCCCCGGACGGCCGAGAACGTCTTCGGGGTGGTCGTCCGGCCGGATGCCGCGGGGGAATGGCGGGTGGACGAGGCGGCCACCGAGCGGCGGCGCGCCGCCTTGCGGGCGGACCGTCGGGCCCGCAGCGTCGATTATGCGACGTTTTGGGAGCGGGAGCGCCGGAAGTTGCTCGAGGGGCGGATCGCCGACGTGGTGCGCCGCATGTACCGGGAGTCGATGAGCGGATCGGCGCGCTGGGCGGAGGAGTTCCGGGCGTTCTGGCAGCTGCCGGACGGGTGGATGCCGTAGCCCTTCCGCGGAGGGGGCCTCCGGGCCGGGACGGCCCGGAGGCCCCGTTTGCGTCCCCCCGAGTTGCCGGCCTCTTTTTATATAATCTAGTCGCGCAACAAGCGGGAAAGGCGGCGAGATATCGTGCCGGTGGAGGAAGGGACGGTCCTGTGGACGCCGTCGGCGGAGACGGTGCGGGCGGCCAACGTGACCCGGTACCAGGAGTGGCTCGCGCGCACGCGGGGGCTGTCGTTCGCGTCGTACCACGACCTCTGGCGATGGTCGACGGAGCACCTGGAAGAGTTCTGGGCGTCGGTGTGGGAGTATTTCGACGTCATCGCCCACCATCCGTACCGCCGGGTGCTGGACGCGCGGCGGATGCCGGGCGCCAAATGGTTCGAGGGCGCGACGCTCAACTACGCGGAGCACATCTTCCGGAACGCGCGGCCCGACGCGCCGGGGATCCTGTTCCGGTCGGAACGTCGGCCGCTGGCCGCCTGGAGCTGGGCGGAGCTTCGCCGGCGGGTGGCGGGGCTGGCGCGGGAGCTTCGCCGGCTGGGCGTGGGCCGAGGGGACCGGGTGGTGGCGTACGTGCCCAACATCCCCGAGGCGGTGGTGGGAGTGCTCGCCACGGCGAGCCTGGGGGCGATCTGGTCGAGCTGCTCGCCGGACTTCGGGAGCGTGAGTGTCATCGACCGGTTCCGGCAAATCGAGCCCAAGGTGCTGCTGGCCGTCGACGGCTACGCCTACAACGGCCGGGACTTCGACCGCACGGCGGTGGTGGCCCAGATCCAGGCGGCGCTGCCGACGCTGGAGCACACCATCTGGATTCCGTACCTGAACCCCGAGGCACCGCCGCCGAGCGACCGGCCCACCACCCGGTGGGGGGACATCGCGCCGGACGACGGGCTCCTGGCCTTCGAGGCGGTGCCGTTCGACCACCCGCTGTGGGTGCTCTACTCGTCGGGCACGACGGGCTTGCCCAAACCCATCGTGCACGGCCACGGCGGGATCGTGCTGGCGCACCTCGTCCACGGGCACATCGGGATGGACCTCAAGCCGGGCGACCGGTTCTTCTGGTTCACCACCACGGGGTGGATGATGTGGAACGTGGTGGTCTCGGGGCTGTTGACGGGCAGCACCATCATCCTGTACGACGGCAGCCCCGGGTGGCCGGACCTGGACGTGCTGTGGCGGCTGGCCGAGGAGACGGGCATGACGTTCTTCGGCACGAGCGCGGCGTATCTGACGACGTGCATGAAGGCGGGGCTCGAGCCGGGCCGGCGCTTTGACCTGGGGGCGCTCCGGGCCGTCGGGTCGACGGGGTCGCCGCTGCCGGCGGAGGCCTATGCGTGGGTGTACGAGCACGTCAAGCGGGATCTGTGGCTCAACTCCGCGAGCGGCGGCACCGACGTGTGCGCCGGATTCGTGGGCGGGGTACCGACCCTGCCGGTGACGGCCGGGGAGATCCAGGCGCGGGCGCTCGGGGCGGCGGTGGCGGCGTACGACGAGGCGGGCCGGCCGGTGGTGAACCAGGTGGGCGAACTGGTGGTCACGGCGCCGATGCCGTCGATGCCGCTCTTCTTCTGGGGCGATACGGACGGGCGGCGCTACCGCGAGAGCTACTTCGAGATGTATCCGGGGGTGTGGCGACACGGGGACTGGATCCGGATCACCGAGCGGGGCACGTGCGTCATCACGGGCCGGTCCGACTCGACCATCAACCGGTACGGGGTGCGGATGGGGACGAGCGAGATCTACCGGGTGGTGGAGGCCATCCCGGAGGTGGCGGACAGTCTCGTGGTGGATCTGACGGCGCTGGGGCGGCCGTCGGTGATGTATCTCTTCGTAGTGCTGAAGGAGGGCGTCACGCTCGACGAGGGCCTGAAGGCGACCATCGCGGCGCGGATCCGGGAGGCGCTGTCGCCGCGGCACGTGCCCGACGCCATCTACCCCGTGGCGGCGGTGCCGCGGACGCTGAACGGCAAGAAGCTGGAGGTGCCCATCAAGAAGATCCTCTCGGGGGTGCCGCTGGCCCAGGCCGTCAATCCGGACGCGCTGGCCAACCCGGAGGCCCTGAAGGATTTCGAGGCGTTGGCGGCCCGGCTGGCGGCGGAGCAGAGTGCGACAGCCGGCGGCGCGGGTTGAGAAATCGGGTGCGGGGATGGAGTAGCCGGCCGCCGTCCTGCGCCGGAGCGGGCCCCGCGGAGAAGGAACGGGGCCCGCTCCGGCGGGTCGGTCCCTCGCCTTGGTCAGGTTCCCTGGCAGGGTCGAGATGGGCCGGAACGAGGGCCCGCACGACCTGCCCCCTGGGAGACGGCTGACGGGGATGTCACGGGCGCACCGTGTGGTGCGCCCGGTCGTACCCTGGGTCTTCTTCGCCCGTGACGAGGAAGCGGTCAGGCTCGCGGCCTCGTTAGCGCCCGGTGGTGCGCGGGGAGCGAGCACGGCCCATCACTCGAAGTCACGTAGGGCGTCTTGCTGCGACCATGCTAGGCGCGGTCGTCAGGGGAGCAGCCGGCGACATCCCCCAACCGTGTTCAGGGTGCGGCGGGGCCCTGCCCCTGCCCGCCGCGCGGACGCGTCCTTGGCACGCTCACAGCATGCTCTGGGGGTTCATCCCCACGTGGGGTGAACCCGTCTGCCGGGGCTGACCTCGACCCTTGAGCGGCTGAATTTGTCTCGGCGGGGATCTCGAGCCGTGCCGCGATGGGCATGCCGGCACCGAAGGCCGGGGCCCTGAAGGGACCAGAAGCCGGCCGTGGCGGTACCGTCTTCGGGGCTGGAAGGCGTCGCTGGCCCGTGGACACGGGAGGGATCCGACTGGATGGCGCGATGCCGTCCTGCGAGGGTCGTTGCGTCGGGGAGGCATACGTCGCAACCCGTGCGACCGGTGCGGCACGCCCGCCTATCCGGGCCGGACAGCGGTCATTTCTCGGGGATCCGGACGCCCACCACCGTCGGGTCGCCCTGCAGGGCGGCCTCTGCCGGAGCGGTGAACGTATGGCCGGCCACAACGCCTCGTGCCCGGCCGTCGAGGCGCGCGAGCAACGCCGCCCGCCGGCGCGCCCGCTCCACATCATGCGTGTCGACCGTGGCCGACACTTCGACGGCTAGCCAGACGTCGCCGTCTGCATCGCGCGCGCGGACGACCGCGTCGGTGAGCAGGAGCTCGGCCCGCTCGGCGGCTGTAATCCGACCCGCGTCCAGCGCGTCGTCCAGACGGTCCACCCACTCCGTGGCCGGCACCACGCGTGTCCGACGGAACCCCTGCGATCCGAGGTAAGCCGGTGCCCGTTCCCGGAAGCGGGTTTCCAGGACATCGCCCCGTAGTGTATCGACGCGGACGGCAAGCGTCCCGACCTGTTGGGCGGTCTGCTGCTGGGCGGCCGCCAGCTCCTCCAGGCGGGCTTCGGTACGCTGCTGGGCGGCCGCCAGCTCCTCCAGGCGGGCCTCGGTACGCTGCTGGGCGGCCGCCAGCTCCTCCAGGCGGGCCTCGGTACGCTGCTGGGCAGCCGCCAGCTCCGCCAAGCGGGCCTCGGTGTGCTGCTGCGCACCGGTCAGGGCCTCCACCCGAGCCGCGAGGGCGTCGACGCGTTCGGTCAGCGCGACGAGTTTGTCGGCCAGCTCCCGCACCAGAGCCGGCAACGCGAGGACTTCGTCGGTCAGGATGATCCGGCGGAGTTCCTGTTTCCAGGCGGGATGGGCTTCCAGCAACTGGATCAGGTCGTGAAAGTCGTCGACCGTGAACGCCATCGCCATCCTCCTCGCCGTCTTCGAGGATATCACATCGGTTTACCGCCCCGGGTCCCGGCCGGGATGTCGCTTGTCTGGGCAAGAGCGTTTCGCCATGGGGCTGCCCGTCGGCGGCAGGCATTCCACCGGCTCGGTGCAGTGGGCTCGCGCGCCGCACCAGGGATTCCTCCGGGTTTGCCGGGAACCCTTGGGTCCATCTGAGGGGGTGCCGCAGGAAGGGGTCGTCAGAAAAACTCCCGGGCCCCCAGCCCATTGACACGAAGGTGTCGCACCGGCCGGGTTAGCGACCGACCTCGGCTGCAACGACCATACCCAGCGCGGCGGATCCGACGACCTGCAGGAGGGCGGGATTCGAACCCGGCCGGCGGTCCGGGTTCGACGCGATCCGGGTCGTCGGGCACGACGGGCTCGCCGCTGCGGCGGAGGCCCATGCCTGGGTCCACGAGCCCGTCACGCGGGATCTGGGGCTCAACGCCGCCGGCGGCGGTACCGACGTGGGCGCCGGGTTCGTGGGCGGGGGGCCGATCCTGACGGAACCGTCGGACCTTCGGTGATGAATCTCCCCGTGGTGCCAAAGGGGTTCGACGGTCGACGACGAGTCCTGCCACCATCGCGGGCCGGATCCGGGAGATGCTGTCGCCACGGCATGTGCCTGACGCCATCTCGCAGGTGGCGGTGGGGCGGCGGACCCTGCACGGCAAGACGCGAAAGGCCCCCAAAAGACGTGCCTCGTCCGGGCCGTCAATCCCGACGCGGTGGCCGATCCGGAGGCGGTCACGCGCGTCGCGGCGTTGGCAGCCCGGCGGGCGGCAGAGCCGAAGAGGACGGCCGCATCCGGTTTCGAAGCGGACGAAGGCCGCGCATCGGCGGCGTGGGAGTGTATGCTGGTGCGAGAAGGCGCTCGAGCGCCGGAGGGGGATGGACGGGCATGGGATGCGACGCGGCGGCGCGCTTTCTCTGGCGGGACGAGTACCGCCTCTACGACTTCGGACACGGCCACCCGTTGAATCCCATCCGGTTGGCGGCCACGCGGGACCTCATCGCCGCGCTCGGCTGGCTCGCCGCCGACCAGGAAGCGGCGCCGCCCCCGGCCACGGAGGCGGAGTTGGAGTGGGCCCATACCCGGGCCTACATCGAAGCGGTGACGGCGGCGGGGGAGCTCGGCCTGTCGCCCGGCGAACTCGCGGCCTGGGGGCTTGGAACCGACGACAACCCGGTATTCCGGGGCATGCACGAAGCCAGCCTCTACTACGTCGGGGGCACGCTCGCGGGGGCCCGCTATGTCGCGGAGGCCCCCGACCGGCACGCCTTCAACCCCGCCGGCGGTTTGCATCACGCCCGGGCCAGCCGGGCCTCGGGCTTCTGCGTCTACAACGACCTGGTGGTGGCCATCCGCTGGCTCCGGCGGGAGCGCGGGTTCCGGGTCGCCTACGTCGACACCGACGCGCATCACGGGGACGGCGTCGAGGCGGCCTTCTACGACGATCCCGGCGTGCTCACCGTGTCGCTCCACGAGTCGGGCCGGTATCTCTTCCCGGGGACGGGCGCCGTGGAAGACCGGGGCCAGGGTGCGGCCTACGGTACGGCGGTCAACGTGCCGCTGGAGCCGGCGACGGACGACGTGTCCTGGCTGGAGGCCTTCGACCGGGTCGTGCCGGCGGCCTTGGAGGCGTTCGCGCCGGACGTGCTGGTCACCCAGCACGGGTGCGACAGCCACGTGTGGGACCCGTTGGCGGACCTGTCCCTGACGACCTGGGTGTACCGGGAGGCCGTGCGGCGCCTGCACGCGTACGCCCACCGGTGGTGCGGCGGACGGTGGCTGGCCGTGGGCGGGGGCGGCTACGAGGCCCTTCGGGTGGTGCCGCGGGCGTGGGCCATGGTGTGGGGCGAGATGCGCGGGCAGGAGACGGCGGTCGCCGTGCCGGAGGCCTGGGTGCGCCGGTGGCAGGGCCTTTCCCCCGCCCCGCTGCCGCCCGTGATGGTGGATCCCCCCGAGACGGCCGGACTGGAGACGGACCGCATGCTCCTGGCCCGGGCGCTCAACCGGCGGACGGTCACGCGGCTCCTCGCCGGGGTGCCCTGGGGGCCGACCGTCGGCTGGTCGTAGGCGACCGGCGCCTCACGGTCCGGTCGGGCCCGGGGATGCCGGATCGCCCGCGTCCCAGACGACGCTGGCCTCCGCCGCCTGCCAGCCTGTCGCATCCGCCCAGAGCCAGGGGACGTCGAGGGTCCGGATGGCCCAGACTTCGTCGACCAACCTCGAACACTTCAGCAGCACCGTCTCGAGCCCCTGCCGGGCCAGGTCGGCCAGGGCGCCGCCCCGCGCCCGCACCGCCTCGGCCAGTTCGGCGGCATCCCGGTCGGTGAGCGGGACCAGCCGCGCGAGTTCGGGACGGGTGCGTTCCGGACCGTCGCCGTGGCTGTCGGCCGCCGCCAGGGTCAGCACCGGCCCGAAGAGCGGATCCGTCGTGACCCGGAGCGCAAGCGCCCGCCGGGCGGGGCGCGCGGCCGGGCGGCAGTCCATGGCCGCGAGCAGGCGATCCACCTCCTCGGGCGTGCCGTGCGCGCGTCTCTCGGCGTGGGCGGCCTCGGCCAGGGCGCGGAGGGCGTCGAAATCCTCGGGCGGGAGATCCGCGAGCCGCCCGCGGGGCCGGGCGCGGTACTCGGCATAGCGCACGGCGCGGGCCAGGGCCAGGACCGCGCGCTCCGGGAAGGGGTAGACGGGGAGCCGGAAGGGTCCCGCCTCGATGGTGCCGATGGGGGCTCCCGACAGGGGCAGCAGGAAGTTGGCCACCACCGGCTTCATCCGCTCCGGCCGCGGCGGGTCGCCCAGGACCTCGGCCACCGCCGCGCGCACCGCCTCCGCCACCTCGGATTCGGAGGGGTGGCCGACGGGGGTGAATAGCACCACCACCGCGTCCACGTCCGGGTCCTGGAGCAGCGCGGGCAGCGCCTGGCGGTAGCCTTGGGCCAGCCCCTCGAAGCCGAGGTCCACGGGCGGGCGGGCCAGCACCAGGCCGGCGGAGCGGAGCGCGTCCACGGCCATGACCGCGCCCCCTGCGGTGTTGGTCAGGACGGCGACGCGGCGACCGCCCGGGAGGGGGCAGCCGCCCAGGAGGGCGGCCACGTCGAACAGGTCCTGGAGGGTGTCCGCGCGGATGATCCCCGACTGGTGGAAGAGGGCGTCCACGATGGCGTCGTCGACCTGGAGGGCGGCCGCGCGGGCCTCGGAGACCTCCTGGCCGGCCGTGGTGCGGGCGCTCTTGACCACCAACACCGGTTTGTGCGCGGTGATCCGCGAGGCGATGCGCCAGAACTTGCGGGGGTTGCCGAACGACTCCAGGTGCAGCGCGATCATCCGCGTCTGGGGATCGTCCTCCCAGTACTGCAGGAGATCGTTCCCGGAGACGTCGGCCTTGTTGCCCAGGCTCACGAAACCGGACACGCCGAGACCGATGCGTTCCGCATAGTCCAGGATGGCCACCCCGAGCGCCCCGGACTGGCTCGCGATGGCCAGCGGGCCGGCCCGCGGCAGCCGCGGGGCGAAGCTGGCGTTGAGCCGCACGGCGGGATGGGTGGAGAGCAGCCCCAGCGAGTTCGGACCGACGAGCCGGATGCCGGCGCCCCGAAGGCGGGCTACCACCTGTTGCTGCCGGGCCAGGCCCTCTGGGCCGGCGTCGGCGAAGCCCGACGAGGTGATGAGCACGGCGCGGACCTCGGCCGCCACGCAGTCCTCCACTACCAGCGGGACTTGGGCGGCGGGCACGGCCAGCACGGCGAGGTCCACCCGTTCGGGGACGCTCCGGAGCGACGGGTAGGCCCGGACGGCCGCCACGGAGCGCGCCTCGGGATTCACCGGATAGACCACGCCGGTGAACTCCCCGCCGAGCAGGTGGCGCAGGAGCAGGTGGCCGAGGCGGTTGGGATCCCGGGAGGCGCCCACCACGGCCACCGTGGCGGGCTGGAAGAACGGGGCGAGGGACGCCGCCGTGGCGAGCTTCTCGCGGACGGCCGCGAGGGCGCGGACGCGCTCGGTCTCGTGCAGGGGCAGGACCAGCCGGAGATGATCCGCGTCCCAGTGGCGGGTGAGTTCGTAGCCGCTGTGCTGGAAGACGCCCAGCATGCGCTTGTTGTCGGCCAGCACGTACGCCTCGAACCGCTTCAGCCCGTGGCGCCACGCATGGTAGGCGAGATGCTCGAGCAGGAGCGTGCCGATGCCGAGGCCCTGGTAGCGGTCGTCGACGAGGAAGGCTACCTCGGCGGTGTCCGAGTCGCCGAGCCGGATATAGTTCCCGATCCCCGCGAACTCGTCGCCCACCTCCGTCACCAGGGCGAGCGCGGTCTTGCCGTCGCTTTGGAGCAGGCGCCGGATGATCTCCGGCCGCACCTCCCGGACCACTTGGAAGAAACGGTAGTAGAGGGTGTCCCGGGAGACGCGGGCGAACAGGCGTCGGAGCCGTTCGGCGTCGGCGGGATCGTTGCGGATCTCCCTCAGTTCCGCCACCCGTCCGTCCCTGAGGATGATGCGCGCCATGCTCATCCCTGCCTTTCCCGACCGCCCGAGGGGTTGTGCCGTAAGCTTCGCGGTTGCCCCGCCGCCTCCTGCCGGCGGTAGACGGCCGGCCGGGGCACCCTGTATCATGGAGCCAAGAGTTCCCCGGAGAAACTCTGGGAACCGCTTGCATCGGACGGATCCCGGTTGTCGCGACAGAGCACCGCGTGCCCCGGCCCGGCGCCCCGCGCCCCCGGGCGGGACGCTCGTCGCGTTTCGGCGGCACTCACAAGGAGGCGAGCGGCCATTCCGCACTTGTTCGAACCGTTGACCCTGAAGGGCGTCACCCTGCGCAACCGTATCGGCGTTTCGCCGATGTGCATGTACAGCTGTGAGGACGGGATGGCCAACGACTGGCACCTGGTGCACCTCGGATCCCGGGCGGTGGGCGGCGCGGGGCTGGTCATCGTGGAGGCGACGGCGGTCGAGCCGCGCGGGCGGATCACGCCCTGGGACATGGGCATCTGGAACGACGCGCAGGCGGAGGCCCTGGCCCGCATCGCCCGCTTCCTGAAGGCCTACGGCGCCGTGCCGGGAATCCAGATCGCGCACGCGGGGCGCAAGGCCTCCTCCTCCCGACCCTGGGAAGGAGATCGCTACCTCGGTGAGCACGAGGGCGGGTGGCCGGTCGTCGGACCGAGTCCGGTCCCCTACGGGCCCAACCGGCCGGAACCCATCCCGCTGGACGCGGACGGGATCCGCGAGGTCGTGGCGGCGTTCGTCCGGGCCGCGGAGCGGGCCCGCGACGCGGGGTTCGAGTGGCTGGAGGTGCACGGCGCCCACGGCTACCTCATCCACAGCTTCTACTCCCCCGTGTCGAACCGACGGACGGATGCCTACGGCGGATCGTTCGCCGGGCGGGTGCGGTTCGCCCTCGAGGTGGTGGAGGCCGTGCGGCGGGTCTGGCCGGAGGACCGGGTGCTGGCGGTGCGCCTGTCGTGCACGGACTGGGTCGACGGGGGTTGGACGGGCGAGGACTCCGTGGCCCTGGCCCGGCGGTTGAAGGAGGCCGGCGTCGACCTGGTCGACTGCAGCTCGGGAGGCATCGTGCCCGACGCCCGGGTTCCCGCCGGGGCCGGCTACCAGGTCCCGTTCGCGGAGGCGGTCCGGCGCGGCGCGGACATCCCCACGGCGGCCGTGGGCCTTATCACGGACCCCATGCAGGCGGACGAGGTCATCCGCAACGGGCGGGCGGACCTGGTCCTCTTGGCGCGGGAGTTCCTGCGCGAGCCCTACTGGCCGCTCAAGGCGGCGCGCGCCTTGCGCAAGGCCGACGCGGTGCCGGTGCCGCCGCAGTATCTCCGGGCCTATTGACGGGACGGGCCCGCTCGGCGGAGGGGGGAAGCCGTTGTCAGACCGGGACGGCCAACGGGAAGGGGCGGTGGCCCGCGTGCGCACGGGCCCGCAGGCTCGGGGGCGGGCGGGCCATCGCGGGGCCATCCTCGCGGGGCTCATGCTTACTATGGGTCTCGCGGCCATGGACGGGACCATCGTGGCCACGGCCATCCCGAGCATCGTTCGCGACCTCGGCGGCTTCGCCCTCTTCCCCTGGGTGTTCTCGATCTACCTCCTGGCGCAGGCCGCCACCATCCCCGTCTACGGCAAGCTGGCGGACCTCTACGGCCGCAAGCCCGTCCTCCTGTTCGGCGCCGGCCTGTTCCTGCTCGGGTCGATGTTGTCCGGGCTGTCCTGGAGCATGCCGGCGCTCATCGTGTTCCGCGGGCTGCAGGGCATCGGCGCGGGCGCCGTCCAGCCCATCACCATGACGGTCGTGGGGGACCTGTACACGGTCGAGGAACGGGCCCGCATCCAGGGCTACATCTCTTCCGTGTGGGGCATCTCCGCCATCGTCGGGCCGGCCTTGGGCGGCTTCCTGGTCCAGTTCGCCTCCTGGCACTGGATTTTCTACATCAACGTGCCCGTCGGGGCGGGCGCGCTGGCGGCCATCGGCCTGTACCTCCACGAGCGGCTGGAGCGCCGGCCGCACCGCATCGACTATGCCGGCAGCGCCCTCCTGGTGGCGTCCATGATCCTGCTGAACCTCGACCTGCTCGAAGGCGGCGTCGGGTGGTCCTGGACGAGCGCCGTCGCCCTGGGCCTCCTGGCCGCCAGCGCCGTCCTGCTGGGCGTGTTCGTCTGGCACGAGCGGCGGGCGGCGGAGCCCGTCCTGCCGCTGTGGGTCATGAGCCGGCGGCTTTTGCTCACGGCGAACCTCGGCAGCATGGTGGTGGGCGTCCTCACCATCGCGCTGTCCTCGTTCCTGCCGACGTTCGTGCAGGGCGTCCTGCGGGGGACGCCGCTGGTGGCCGGGTTCGCCCTGGGGATGATGTCCCTCGGTTGGCCGCTGGCCTCCGCGTTCTCGGGACGCCTGTACCTGCGGATCGGGTTCAGGACCACGGCCCTCGTCGGTTCGCTGCTCACGGCCGGCGCGTCACTCGCCTTCGCCGCGCTCGGTCCCGCCTCCACGCCGGTCGAGGCCGGCGCCGCGAGCTTCCTGATGGGTCTCGGGATGGGCCTGATGTCCACCTCGCTGCTGGTGGCCATCCAGTCGGCGGTGGACTGGAACCGCCGCGGTGTGGTGACCGGGGGCAACATGTTCATGCGCATGCTGGGCAGCGCGCTGGGCGCGGCGGTCTTCGGGGGCATCCTCAACGGGGCGCTGGCGCGCCGCCTCGCCGCGGCGCCGGCCGCCGTCCGGCCGGACCTGCCGCGGGGCCTGAACGCCGCGAGCCTGGCGCTGGGCAACGTACCGGTGGCCCAGGCGGCGGCGGAGGCGTTCGTCCGGGACGCGCTGTACGTCGCCGTGCACGCGGTGTTCGCCGGACTCATCTTCGTGGCGGCCCTGGGGCTCGTCGCCGTCCTGTGCATGCCCGTGCGTGAGGAACGACTCGCCGCGGAGTAGGGGCAACGACGGGCAGAAGGTCGCCGGGCGCCATGATCCCACGGTCGGGGCCTATGTCCGTGAGAGGCGGTATCGCGCGGCCGTCTGCCGTCGTCGGGCATCAGGGGCGGACTTGGTTTACGATCGCGGAAGCTGGGTTGATCCGGGCGCCGTAAGCCGCGGACTTACGAGGGGTCCGACACCGAAGGGGGGATGCGCCGCGGGGGACCCCAGCGGTCACGGGCCGTCGGCCGTGGAAGCGGCTCACCCCAGAAGACCACGCTCCAGAAGTGGGCGACCGCGTGAGGAAGCGTGCGCAGGCCGTCGAGGTCGCGGCGCACCACCGAGGCAATGCGCCCCCACCCGTAGGTCGCAAACAGCCACTGCCAGTCGGACCAGCTTCCGTCGCGCAGCACGGTCAGGATGATCCACTCGGCGTCGGCGTCAAGATCCATCGCCTCGGGCCGATAGTTGTGAAACAGACGGGCGATGGCCGGGGGCAGGGACATCACCCCATCCCTCCCTCGCCGAACAGGGCCCAAACGGCCTCGCGGACGTGCCGCTGAAGGACCTGCTCGACCCGCGACCAGGTCCAGGCGGCATCACGCACAAGCAGGACGGCATCGGCCTTGTCGGGCAGATCGGCGGTGTAGACCAGCTGTTGCAGGAACAGACGCGGCGAAAACACCGCCTCGCCGTCGAGTCGGAAGAGGCGCTCCGCGCGGTGGACGAGTTCCGGGACCGTCACCCGTCCGCTGTCGAGGAGCACCGCGAGATCGAGGTAATCGCGGGCCGTGGCCCGTCTCCCCACGGCGTAGGCCTTCATCAGCGCGATGTCGCGGCAATCGGCGAGCAAGAAGGGGTGGCGCACGGCCGGGGGATAAGCCCAAGGGAAGGGATACGCGACGAAGGTGACCGGCGTCGTACCCAACAGGACTCGCACTTCGTCGGCTTGTTGCAGCTGCACTACCGGCCTGAGGTCCGCCTGTTCCAGGGAGGCAATCAGCCCGACGGCGTCGAAAGCAGAGGAGCGCCGGCTCGTGAACCAGTCGAGGTCTTGAGACCGCCGATGGCCGAGTTGCAACGCCAGTCCGGTTCCGCCGGCCAAGCGGAAGCGGCGGAGCGGGGCCCATCGGGCCAGTCGGCGCAGGGTCTCCTGGGCAGGCGCGTCCAGGACCGTCCAATCCACCGTCGGGTCACCTCCTCTTTCCGCATCATACCCGGCGGTCCCCATGGCGCTGTCTTTCTCCCTCCGGATGACCGAGCCGACCGCACCAGCGGCCACGGCGGGACAGGTGACCCCCCGGTCGATTCCGGGGATTTCCGCCACCCGGGGCCCGCTTTCTCAGGCCGGCCGCACGGCCGGGTCCGCAGGACGGGCGGCCCACCGTTCGTAGAGGTAGGCCAGCGGCGATCCAGCCAGCACGAGGACGCCTGCCAGGGTCAGCGCCGTGGGAATGCCGAGACGACCGGCTACGAGCGAAAGCAGGGCCACCAGCACGGCGCCGAAGGCGTTGCCCACCCCGAGGGCGATGCCCGAGGCCATCGCCCGGCTCTCCGGAAAAAGCTCCTGGCCCATCAGCATCGTGATGGACGAGGTGGACATGGCGAACAGGCCGACCAGGCCGATGAGCAGCACCTGCAGGATCCCGTGGCTCGGCACGTAGGCCAGCAGGGCGGCACCGGAACCCAGGGCGGCCGCGACCAGGATGCGCCGCCGGGGCCAGCGGTCGGACAACCACCCGCCGAAGCCGTTGCCGAACGACCCGACGAACAGGAGTACCCCGAGCAGGAACGAACTCTGCAGGGCCGAGTGGCCCTGGAGCCGCTCCCACACGGGCAGCAGGGCCACGAGGCTCGAGGTGGCGAGGGCCCGGGTGCCGGAGAGACCGAGCAGGACGGCCGTCGGCTTGGCGCGGCGCCACAGGAGGCGGATTGCGCCTCCCCCCGCGTCGTGGTCGGGATGACGCTCGGACGGACGCGGCGTCCAGACCAGGGTCCCGAGGGCCAGCAGCAGTCCGGGGACGGCGATCCACGCCGCTCCGGTGACGTGCCCCCCGGCCCACAGGATGAGCAGGCTGGTCGTGAGCGGGCCGACCGCTCGGCCGATGTTGCCCGCGACCATGAAAACGGCCATGCGGCTGCCCCGGTGCTCCCCGCCGATCTGCCCCATCACCGACAGGGACGGCGGGTGGAAGAGGGAGCCCGCCAAGCCGCCCACGATGATGAGGACCAGGAAGAGGCCGTAGTTCCGCGTGAACGGCTCGGCGAACACGGCGAGCGACCCCGCGAGCAGGGCGAGGCCGGTGTAGAAGCGGTTCGGGCGCGCGTCGACGAATCGCCCGAGGAACGGTTGCGCCACTTGGCTGGCCCAGCCTACGGCCCCCACCAGGGCCGAGACCGTCACCGACCAGTGCAGGAGCGCCATCATGTACGGCACGAGCGCCGGATACACGGTGCCGTAGGCGTCGTTGACGAAGTGGGCCGTGGACAGCAGCCCCACCGTTGTCCCCGGACGATGGGCCGTCCGGCGGGCGGTCAGCGACTGGAGCATCGCGCGATTCCTCCCGCTCCCGCGCTCTCACGCGCGGGCGACCGTGTCTCAGTCTAGCACAGGAGCCTGCCCCGCGCGTCAGGTGAGGTCCAGCACCCGTTCCGGGGCCAGGTGCGCCAGGACGTCGGCGACGAACGACTGGGTGCCCAGGACGAGCACCACGTCGGGGAGGGGACGGCTCGCGCGGATGAGGTCCCACGCGGCTGCGAAGGAATCCACGGCCCGGGAGCCGGGCACCGCCCGCTCCGGGTGGGGTGGCCAGGCGAGGCGCGGGTTGGCCGCGCGCGCGAAGAGGACGGGGGCCCAGGGTGCGACGATGCCGGCGACCCCCTCCCAGTCCTTGTCCGCCGGGACGCCCACGACGGCCACCGCGCGACCGGGCAACAGCCCGGCGCCCCGCGCGGCCTCCACCAGGAGGGCGGCGGACTCCCGGCGGACGGCGCCGTCGAGCAGGATCCGCGGTTCTGTCGGGAGGAGTTCGGCCCGCCCCGGCAGCCGGGCATGCCGGAGCGCGGCCAGGGCGGCGGCCCAGTCGAAGGACGGGCCGAGCCATCGCCGCGCGGCGAGCAGGGCACGCCGGGCGTTGTCCGCGCCCCAGGGGGCGAGCACGGGGAGGCGCGCGTGGTGTCCTTCGCCCCCCTCGTCCGTCAGCACGAAGCGGATCCCGTCGGCGCCGTACGTGAGGGAAGCCACCCGCCAGCGTGCGTCCGTGAGCACGGGACGGCCGGCGGCCTGGCGCCGGAGCGCGCGCAGCAGGACCGGCTGGGCCGCGGCCACCGCCCAGGCGGTTTCGGGTCGGACCACGCCCGCCTTGTGCCAGGCGACGTCCGCGAGGGTCGGGCCGAGTTCCGCCCGGTGTTCGTGCAGCACCGGGCCCAGCACCGCGCCTTCGTGGCGGACGCGGGCCACGTCGTCGAAACGAGCCCCCCGACCCGTTTCGAACACGGCCACGTCCACCGCCTGGTCCGCGAACCACAGGGCGGCCGCGGCGGCCAGGATGCCCACCGGCCCGATGTACTGGTCGGCCGGCATGCGCCGTTGGAGGGCGGCCAGGGCAGGGGCCAGGCGCCGCAGCACGTCCAACAGCGCCGGGGCCGGGATGGCCCGGCGGTTCAGCCGGATCCGCTCGCGGTGGTCGAGGAGGTGCGGACTGGAGAAGTAGCCGACCCGGAACCCATGAGCCTCGAGGATCGTCGCCAGGTACAGGGCCGTGCTGCCCTTGCCCTTGCTGCCGGTCACCATCAGGACGGGGAAGGCCCGGTCGGGACGGCCGAGGCGGTCCAGCAGGCGGTCGGTCCACTCCGGGTGCCGGACGCGGGCGTCCGGCCCGGGTCGGCGCGCGGCCAGGTACTGGCGGTAGAGCAGGTCATAGGCCTCGTCGAGCGTCGCAGGGATCTCCAGGGCCCTCGGCGCCTCCTCCCGGTCCGTCTGCGACGGTTCTACGCGAAGCCGGGTCCGGACGCAAGCCTGAGGACGGCTCGCCTACTCGCGCGTCCCCATCTTCACGCGCATGGTCTCCGCGAGGCGCCGGCGCACGAGCGGCAGGAGCCCGCCCGCGGCCAGGATCTCGGGGATGGGCCCGCCGAGGGGGGCGAACGTGAGCGTCGTCCCCCGGCTCCGGTTCACCAGCCGCCCGGCTTCGAGGTCCAGTTCCAGTTCGTCCCCGGGACCCACGGACGCCGTCACGCCCGGGAGCGCCACGGCGGGCATGCCGAGGGCGATGGCGTTGCGGAAGAAGATGCGGGCGATGGACTCGGCGACCACCGCCTGGATGCCGAACGCCTTGAGCACCAGGTTGGCGCCCTCCCGGTGCGACCCCAACCCGAAGTTCTTTCCGGCCACGAGGATGTCCCCGGGCCGGACGGCTTCGTGGAAGCCGGGGTAGACGGCCTGGAACGCGTGCCGCTTGAGCGTCTCCATGCCCTCGGCGGACGCCTCGGCCGCGAGCAGGTACTCGGCCGGGGCGATCACGTCCGTGTCCACGTTGTCGCCCACCATGACGGCCCGTCCCACCAGCGTCGCCATCACCACACCTCCCGCGGGTCCGCGATGGCGCCCTTGAGGGCCGAGATCGCGACCGTGGCCGGGTCGGCCAGGTAGATCTGGGCCCGGGGACTGCCCATCCGTCCCGCATAGTTGCGCGTCGTGGCCGTCAGGCACACCTCGCCGTCGGCGAGGTACCCACGGTAGCCCACACAGACGCCGCAGCCGGGATCCAGGAACTGGGCCCCGGCGTCGAGGAAGATCTGGGGCAGGCCGGCCTCCAGGCACTGCCGGTAAACGCCCCAGGAGGCGGGCGACACCAACAGGCGCACGTGCCGGTCGACGCGGTGGCCCTTCAGAATCCGCGCGGCGGCGGCCAGGTCTTCGAACCGACCGTTGGCGCACGACCCGATGACCGCCTGATCGATGCGGACGCCGGCCAGCTCATCCACCGGGAACACGTTGTCGAAGCTGTGGGGGGCCGCCACCAGGGGCGGGACGGCGCCGAGGTCGACGGTGACGGTCTCCCGGTACTGCGCGTCGGGGTCGGGGTACGCCGGCGCGAAGCGGCGGTCGGTCCGCGCCCGGACGTAGGCCAGCACGGTCTCGTCGGGTTCCGCGACACCGAACTTGGCGCCGAGTTCCACCGCGTGGTCCGCGAGCGTCATCCGGGCGTCCAGGGACAGGTGGGCGAGGCCCGGTCCCCCGAACTCGAGCGCCCGGTACTGAGCCCATTCGAGCCCGTACCGCCCGGCGAGGTACAGCATCACGTCCTTGGCCACCGGCCAAGGCGGCGGCGTGCCCACCAACTCCACCCGGATGCTCTCCGGCACCTGGAACCACAGCTCGCCGAAGGTGACGGCGTAGACCGCCTCCGTCTCCCCGATGCCGGTCCCGAGTGCCCCGAACGCCCCGTAGAGGACCGAGTGGGAGTCCGTGCCCACCACCAGCTCGCCCGGGGCCACCAGGGCGTCGTCGGCCATGATCTGGTGGCAGATGCCGCAGGTGACGTCGTAGAAGTGCTTGACGCGAAGGGTCCCCGCGATCTCCCGAAGCCGCTTCTGGCGCTCCGCCTGGATGCGGCTGGTCGCGGGCTCGTTGTGCTCCACCATGAGGTAGAAGCGGTCCGGGTCCCAGACCCGGGGCACCCCGCCGGGGATGTCCGCGGCCAGGCCGTGCTCCACGGCGCTCACGAAGGACTGGTACGCCATGACGCCGTCGAGGCGGGCGGTGACGAACTCGCCGGGCTGAACGGCCGGGCGGCCCGCCTTGGCGGCGAGGATCTTCTCGGTCAGCGTCAGGCCCATCCGGTCTGACCTCCTTCTGCGGCGGGGCGCGGCTCCGGCGGGGCGACCCGGACGATCCCGCGGCGGGCGAGGTCGGCCACGGCTTCGGGGGAGAGGCCGGCCGCCGTCAGCACCGCGGCGGTGTCGGCCCCGAGCGCCGGCACCGCCTCGTCGGCGGGCGCCGCCGGTGCGCCGTCGGCCGCGAGCGGCAGGCGGGGGACGTGGAGCGTCCGGTCCCGGTAGTGCACGGTGTCCATCCCCGCGACCGTCTCGGGGTCGGCCAGCACGTCCTCCGGGGCCCGCACCGGCGCGTGGGGGATGCCCTCGGCCAAGAGCGCCGCCGCTAAGTCGGCGAAGGCCCACCGGCCCAAAAGGTCCCGGAGCGTCGGGATGAGGATGTCGCGATGGGCTACCCGGTCGGCGTTCGTGCGGTAGTCGGGCCCGTCGAAGGGCGGCCCGAGCCCGAAGCGGCGGCAGAACGCCGTCCAGTGCTTGTCGGAGGTGATGGCCAGGAAGAGCGGACGGCCGTCGGCGGTGGTGAAGATGTCGTACACCCCCCAGCCGTTTCGGCCGGCCGCGCCCCGTTCCGGGAAGGGGATGGACGGCTCCCGGATGAGCTCGTAGGTGGCGAACTGCTGGCCCATGTAGAACAGGCTCGCCTCGTAGAGCGCGCTCTCCAGGTAGCGGCCCCGCCCCGTCGTCCGGGCGGCGAGGAGGGCCGAGAGGATGCCCACCACGGCGAAGAGCGACGCGGTCATGTCGATGACGGGCGCGCCGGCGCGGAGCGGCCGGCCCGCCGGTCCGGTCATGTAGGCCAGCCCGGACATCATCTGGACGACTTCGTCGAGGGCGGGCCGGTCGTGGTACGGGCCGGGCAGGAACCCGCCGATCTGCGCGTAGACCAGCCGGGGGTTCACCGCGGCGAGCGCGGCGTAGTCTACTCCGAGCCGCTCCGCCACGCCCGGGGCGTAGTTGGTCACCACCACGTCCACCGTGGGGACCAGGCGCAGGAACGCCGCGCGGCCCTCGGCGTGCTTGAGGTCGATGGCCACGCTCTTCTTGCCGCGGTTGAGGTACGGGAACATGCCGGAGCCGAGGGCGGGCATGTGCCGGGCTTGGTCACCCCGGTCCGGCGGCTCGATCTTGATCACCTCGGCGCCGAGCTGGTGGCAGATCATCCCGGCCGTGGGCCCGGCCACGATGTGACCGAGCTCCACGACCCGGACGCCGGCGAGCGGTCGATACGCGGATGTCGTCACGCTGTCCCTCCGTCACGCGTCCGTCGGACCCGACGCGGGCCCTCCGTGTCGGCATTCCCTGTCAGTTGGCGATCTCCTCCAGGGGCCGCCGGTTGGTCCGCGGGCCGAGGGTGCCGATGATCACGGCGACGATGACCATCGCTCCGGCGATTCCCGCGAACACGGCCCCCACGCCGCCGGTGTGCAGCAGCCAGACGATCACGAAGCTGGTGAAGATGGCCGAGAAGCGGCTCCAGCCGTAAGTGAAGCCCACGCCGGTGGACCGGATCCGGGTCGGGTAGAGCTCCGACTGGTAGGAGTGGAACAGCGCCGAGAACCAGTTGTTGAGCAGGGTGAAGATGATGCCGAAGACCACGATCCACACGGGGACCCGCATCGAGGCGAAGATGAGGCCGGTGGCGGCGAGGCCGAGGGCCACGGCGACGATCATCCACTTGCGCTCGACCTTGTCCCCGGTGATCATCCCCAGGATGGGGCCGAACGGGTTGGCCAACGCGATGATGAACGTGTAGAGGAGGGAGTGCACCACCGTCACCCCCTCGGACACCAGCAGGGTGGGCACCCAGCTCGCGAACCCGTAGTACCCGAGGGTCTGGAACAGCTGGAAGACGATGAGCATCCAGGTGCGCGCCCGGTACTGCGGGGTCCACAGTTCCGCGAACGTGCCCGGCTTCTCCGGGACCTGGATGTGCTCCGGCACCGGCGGCAGCGGCCGCCCGTACTCCCGCTGCACCGTCTCCTCGATGCGCCGCATGAGCCGGTCGGCCTCCTCGAGGTGACCGTGCGTCTCGTACCAGCGCGGCGACTCGGGCAGCCCGGCGCGGATGATCCACACCGCCACGGCGGCCAGCGCGCCGATGATCATCACCCAGCGCCAGCCGTCCATGAGGAAGTGGGTGGGCACCAAAAGATAGCTCAGGAACGCCACCACGGGCACGGCGCAGAATCCGATGAACTGCGAGAGGGCGATGTAGTAGCCCCGGCGGGTGGCGGGCGTCATCTCGCTGACGTAGGTGTCGATGACCACCAGCTGCGCCCCGATGCCGACTCCCGCGAGGGCCCGGAACGCCACGATCCAGGGGGCGCTGGGGGCGAAGGCGACCAGGAGCGTGCCGAGGGAGTAGAGCAGCATGGCGTACGTGTAGGCGGTGCGGCGGCCGAACTGGTCGCTCAAGCGGCCGAACAGGTTGGTCCCGATGAACATGCCCGCGAAGCCCGCGGACACGAAGTAGGCCAGGCTGGCGGTCGTGAACAAGTGCGAGGTGACCAGGGCAACAGCCACGTAGCCGGTCAGGAACAGCTCGTACAGCTCGAAGACAGCCCCGGTGGAGACCCGGGCGACCAGCCGGGTGAAGAAGGGCGTGGGCGGCAGGCGGTTCATCCGGGCCGCCACCGTCTGGTGGGGAGCAGTAGAAATCACGGAATCGGCACCTCCCCGGGAATTGTATGAACTCGGGGGAGGATTCGCGCTCGAAGAACGGTTTCCTCCTGCCGTTCGGGGGGCGGCGGATCCCTATCCGTCCCGCCGCGACCCCGGCGGCCGGTGCCGCCGCTACAACTCCGGCACCTCCACCAGCACCCACCAGCCGGCGTCCGTGGCCTCCACGGTGAAGGGTTCCGCCGGCACGAACTCGAGCGTGTCGCCCGGCTCGAGCGCAGTGGCGCCCACCTGTCCCGCTCCGCTGTAGGCGTGGACGTAGAGCCGGGTGGCCGGGCGCGGGATCCACGGAAGACGCGCCCCGGGTCGGGGTCGGGCCAGCGCCAGGCGGGCCCGCTGGTGGACGACCAGCGGCGCGCCCCCGTCGGGGTCGGCGGCGACCGTCCACCACGCCCGGACCGGCCCGTCGTCGGGGATCCGGGCGGTGGCCAGCGACGGCGTCAGGCGGGGCCGGTCGGGCAGGATCCAGACCTGCAGGAATTCCACCGGCTCGGATCCCCGGTTGGCTTCGGCGTGCTGGAGCCCCCGCCCCGCGGACAGGGCCAGCGCCTCGCCGGCCCGGAGCGTCAGGGACGTGTCGCGGTCGTCGACGTGCGTCAACGCCCCGCGGAAGACCAGGGTGAGGATCTCCATGTCCCGGTGCGGGTGGGGGGCGAGTTCCGCCCCCGGCTCGAGGACGAGGCGGTTGTAGGCGCGGAGCGCGCCGAAGTGGACCCGGGCCGGATCGAAGTAGCGGCCGAAGGAGAAGTGCCACTCGGCCGCGAGCGAGCCGTTCCGGTGTCGCGCCCGCAGGGCGGCCGGCGTCTTCAGGATCGCGGGAATCACCTCCGGGTCCGTCATCCTCTGGCTCTCCTGATGATCATTTTCTTTGTTCATCCTGCGCCGATGCGCCTGAGCGGGGCCTCGGGCGCGAGGAACGCCAGCAGGTCGGGCAGCGCGGCGGCCGCCGCCCGGCGCCCGGCCTCGACCAGCTTTGCGTAGTCCCCGAAGCCGAAGAACGGCACGCCCGTCGTGTCCGGTGCAATCGTGAACACGGGGGCGCGCGGGGCCCTCAGGCGCGAGAGGGTCTCGGTCCAGTACGCGTCGGCGCGGGAGAGCACGCCGGTGATGCCGAGCGTCTCGCCTTCGACCGGCGGCGGGGCGGTCACGGTCACGGCCACCACCCGGTCGGGGCCGAGCGCGCGGGCCCAGTCCATGGGCAGGGTGTCGGCCACGCCCCCGTCCACCAGGACACGGCGGCCCCAGCGGGGGGCCACGAACAGCCCCGGTATCGCCATCGTGGCGCCCAGGGCGAGTTCCAGGGGCACGTCGTCGACGACGAGCCACGGTCCGCCCCGGGGCGGCGGGGGGGCGGGATGGGCGAAGGCGACGGCCGTCAAGGACACCACGTCGACCGCGGTGACGGCGCAGGGACACAGCCAGTCGCGGGTGCTGCGGGCGCGGGGCGCGAGCGCCAGGAGCGCCTGGAGGAAGCGGCGGGGGCTTATGAGCCCCGTCGCCGGGCGCCGGCCGCCCGGCCAGAGGTCGTGGAGCAGCCCCTCGGCGTTGACGCCGAAGTAGTCCCAGGGCCGGGCGGCCACGGCCGCGCCGACCTCCTGGATCCGGCGGGCGGGCACCCCCAGGGCGAGGAGGCCGGCGACAAGGCCCCCGGCGGACGTCCCGGCCACGGCCGCCGGTTGCAGTCCGGCCTCGTCGAGCACGGCCAGCACCCCGAGGTGGGCGGCGCCGAGGAGACCCCCGCCGGATAGCGCCAGGGCGAACGGGGCCACGGAGCGCGGGCTCGGAGCCGGTGCGGCGGTCATTGCGAATCCCTCCTCCTGCACCTTACGCGGCGGGCGTCCCTCCGGCTTTCGCCCCGGGGCGGCGAAGTTTTGGCCCACGGGACAAATAGAAAGGACTCCATCTTTCAAAACGCCTCGGGTCGGTCTATGGTCGAGGTGACCGGAGCTCGGGCCGGCGTCGGGCGCCCGTCCGGCCGGGCGCCGGAAGGGAGGAGGCGGAACAATGCCCGAGGCGGTTATCGTCGACGCCGTCCGCTCGCCCATCGGGCGGGCCTACAAGGGGTCGCTCCGCAACGAGCGCCCGGACGACGTCGGCGGGTACGTGATCGACCAGCTGATGCGGCGCAATCCCGCCGTGCCGCGCGAGTCCGTAGAGGACGTCATCTGCGGCTGCGGGCTGCCCGACGGGGAACAGGGCTTCAACCTGGGGCGGATTCTGGCGCTGACGGGCAACCTCGGCGTCACCGTGCCCGGCACCACCATCACGCGCTACTGTGCGTCGAGTCTCCAGAGCATCCGCATGGCGGCCCACGCCATCTGGTCGGGCGAGGGCGACACCTTCATCGCCGCCGGCGTGGAGTTCATCAGCCGGTATCCCAAGCGCGAGGACCACCGCAACCCGCGTTTTCTGGTCGAAGGGGCGCCGGAGATCTACATCAGCATGGGGCTGACGGCCGAGAACGTGGCCGAGCGCTTCGGGATCTCCCGGGAGGACCAGGACGCCTACGCCAAGCGGTCCCAGGACCTGGCGGTGGAGAGCCAGCGGAACGGCTTCTTCGACCGGGAGATCGTGCCCATCCCGCTGTCCGACGGCACCGTGATGACCAAGGACGACGGGCCGCGCCCGAACACGACGCTCGAGGTGCTGGCGACCCTCAAGCCCGCGTTCAAGGAGGGGGGCACGGTCACCGCGGGCAACTCCTGCCCGCTCAACGACGGCGCCGCGGCGGTGCTGGTGATGTCCGACACCCGCGCGCGGGAGCTCGGCCTGAAGCCCCGGGCCCGGATCGTCGCCTCGGCGGTGACGGCCCTCGACCCCGCGATTATGGGGGTGGGCCCCATCGAAGCGGTGCGGGCCGTGCTGAAGCGCGCCCGGATGACCCTCGACGACGTCGACATCGTGGAGCTCAACGAGGCGTTCGCGGCCCAGGTCCTGGCCGTCCAGCGGGCCCTGGACATCCCTCTGGAGAAGCTCAACCCCTTCGGGGGGGCCATCGCCCTGGGTCACCCCTACGGCATGACCGGGGCCCGGATCATGTGCACCCTGCTCAACGGCCTGGAGACCCGGGACCAGACGGTGGGCCTGGAGACGATGTGCGTGGGCGGCGGCCAGGGCATGGCCATGATCGTGGAGCGGCTCAACTGATCCCCCGGGCGCCGGCCCGGGCCGAAAAACGCCGTGGGACC
This sequence comes from Actinomycetes bacterium, assembly GCA_023565505.1. GTDB lineage: Bacteria > Bacillota > Sulfobacillia > Sulfobacillales > JAIMBI01 > JAIMBI01. The sequence continues at coordinate 44,834 of JAIMBI010000017.1, forward strand.
CTTAGCCGCGGCGCCCGCGCTGGTGTAGGCTGGAGACGACAGCACGCCGGCGGATGGAGGGCCCGCGCCGGCGGCGGGGAGGGCAGCGATGCGGATTGTGGTGGCGCCCGACTCCTGGAAAGCGTCGCTCGACGCGCCGGCCGTCGTCGAGGCCACGCGCCGGGGCATCCTGAACGCCTATCCGGACTGGGTGGTCGACGGCGTGGCCATGGCGGACGGCGGCGAGGGGACGGCGGAGGTGGTGGCCCGGGCCCGCGGCGGCACCTGGTGGACGGTCCCGACCGAGGACGCCTACGGCCGGCCCGTCACGGCCCCGCTGCTGGCGCTCGACGACGGGACGGTGGTGGTCGAGGTGGCCGCCGGACCCGGCTTCGTGCCGCCCGCCCGGCGGCCCCGGCCCGGCTGGGAGGCCACCAGCCGGGGGCTCGGCCGGATGATCCGGGCGGCCGTCGACCGGGGAGCGCGCCGCGTCGTGGTGACGCTGGGGGGCACGGGGTTCTCGGACGGCGGCATGGGCCTCCTCGAGGCGCTCGGGGCCCGCTGGGAGACGGACGTCCCGCCGGCGACGACGTCCCTGGGCGCCACGGGCGCGGTCCGGCTGCCGTCGCTGCCGGTCCCCGTGGAGTGCTGGTGCGACGTCGACTCCCCGCTGACGGGACCCACGGGGGCCATCTTCCGTTTCGGGCCGCAGAAGGGGTTGCCGGACGAGCGGCTGGCCGAGTGGGATGCCGCCATGGCCGAGTGGGGCCGCCGGCTGGGCGAGGCGTGCGGCCGGGACGTGGCCGCCGTGCCCGGAGCGGGCGCGGCGGGGGGCGCCGGCGCGGCTCTCCTCGCGCTGGGGGCGACTATCCGGGCGGGCGGGGACGCGGTGGCCGACATTGTGGGGCTGGACGCCCGGATGGCCGCTGCCGACGTGGTGATCACCGGGGAGGGGGCGGTCGACGCGCAGAGCGCGGGCGGCAAGGTGGTCGGCACGGTGGCGCGCCGGGGCAGCCGGTTGGGGAAACCGGTGGTGGCGTTGGCAGGGACGGTGGGCCCCGGGGCCGACGCGCTCTACCCGCAGGGGCTCAAGGCCATCTACCCGGCGCTGCCCGGACCGATGACCCTCGACGAGGCCGTCGCGGGGGCCGCCCGGCTCATCGAGCAGGCCAGCGCGCACTTAGCCCGATGGCTGGCCTGGGCCGCCGGAGCCGTGACCACCCCGGACGGAGGGACTGAGCGATATGGCGGTTGATGCACTGGCGGCGGCGGTGACCGCCCTCGTCGCGGTCATCCTGGCACTCACGTTCGGACGGCAGTACGCCCGCCGCGGAAGTCTCCACGCGCTGTGGTGGGGCATCGCGTTCCTGGCCACCGCCGGGGCGGCGGCCCTGCAGTTGGCGGGCTTCCTGCGAGGCGCGTTCGACCCCGGCGGCTACCGGGTCTACGTCGTGCTGGCCGCGGCCGTCCCCGCGCTGATGGGGGCCGGGACGCTGTTCCTGCTCTGGCCCCGCTGGGCCTGGCCGTACACGGCCCTGACCCTGGCTTTCGTCGCGCTGACGGCCGTCGGTGCGGGCACGGCTCCCCTCGCCCCGGGCCTGCTGCATGCGGTCCTGCGCGCCAGCGAGGAGGTGACGCGGGTGCTGCCGTCGAGCCTCGTGACGACGGGCTTCGCCGTGCTGGGGACGCTCGGGGCGCTGGCCTTGGTGCTGGGCGCGCTGTGGTCGTGGTGGCGGACGCGTCTGGGATACAACCTCCTCATCGCCGCGGGCGGGGTCGTCTTCTCCGTCGCCGACAGCCTGGCCGCCTACGGCGTCGCGGCCCTCTTCTACGTCGCCCAGATCGCGGGTATTCTGCTGCTGTACTGGGGCGTCGAGGCCAGCCGGCGGCGTCGCGAGCAGGTCGGCGCGGTGCCCCGCTCGACGGCCTCCTGAAGATCACGAAGCGGGAGGGAAGAGACCGTGGAGACGCCCCTGTGGCAACGCTGGCGCGACGTCCACCGGGCGCACGCGGCCCTGGCGGAGCGGCTCGCCGCGGAGGAGGAGCCGGAAGCCTGGACAGGCGCCGGCTGGGACGCGTTGGTCCGGGAGATGGCCGACGCCATCGACTTCCACCGGCGCTTCGAGGAGACGGTGTTCTTCCCCCGGTTGGCGCGGTATTTCGTCGGCGGCGGCCCGGTGCCGATCGCGGTCCGGGAGCACCGCCAGTGGGCCGAGGCGTGGGACGAGATCGTGGCTCTCGTGGGGGCGGGGCGGCGGGACGCGGGGCGGGACCGGGCCCGGGCACTCGCCGCCGCGGTCCGGCTGCACCTGCGCAAGGAGGACCTCACGCTGCTGCCCGTCGCCCGGGCTCGGCTGTCGAGCCGCGATTGGCAAAAGCTTCAGGAGCTGGCGGACACCTTCGCCTGAGGGGGCCGGAACCACACCACGGTGGCCTGCTCGGGAACGGAGAGGAGCCGGGCCGACGGCGGGCACTTGGCCCGGTAGGCGAACACGACCGGCGCTGCCAGGTCCCGGTGGGACAGGGTTTCCAGGTGGGCGAGCCCCTTGGCTACGATGAGGTCGGCGGTCTCGAGGAGCCGCTCGACCCGGGGCGCCACGCGCCCCGGCAGGACGCCCGAGCAGTCGGTGCCGTTGTCGACGACCGTCGCGACGGTGTCGAGCCCGATGGCCCGGGCCTCCCGCCGGGTGACGTCGTTGAGGATGGGGCCGCCCTTGACCACCGCCGTCAACGCGAAACCCCGCGCCTGGAGAGCGCGCAGCACCTCGCGGTCGAAGACCGCCTCCCCGGCATTGTCGAGCAGGTAGACGACGTGCGCGCCCGGATGTGCGTCGAGCCACGCCAGCACGGCCGGCCGGTCGTCGTGGGCCGGGGGCTCGGTCGCGGCCGCCTCGAAGCTCGCCCACAGGGGATCCAGCGAGGGGTCGAGTCCCGCGTCGATGGCGTTGGCCGCCGCCGCCAACGCCAGCCGGCCGGCGAGGTCCGCCAGCGGCAGGGAATGGGCGGCCCACCACGCCTCGGCCCGGGCGTCGGCGGCATCCTTGGCCGCCCGGTACGGATCCTCGTCCCCGACGGCGGCCTTGACCGCATCGTACATCGCCGTGAGCATCGCCCCGGGATTGTCCGCGCGGGCGAGGGCCTCGCCGGCCACCGCGAGCAGCGGCCCCACGTGCCGACGCCAGTCGGGGTCCCGGACGCTCAACGTGCGGACCAGCTGGATCGCGGCGCACGCGCCGCACTCGATGGCCACCTCCACCGTCGGTCCCTCCTCCGCGGCAGCGGTACCGGCTCGAGCCGGCTTCCGGTCCGAGTGTAACAGATGCGCGGTCGGCGCGGGCTCGGCGCGCCGGCCGCTTCCCCGCCCGCGCGGCAGCCGGCGGAGGCATGAACCCGTGCGGCGGCGGGCCGGAAGGAACAGCGCCGACGGATGTGGAATCCCCGGCCAGAAACTCTGGACGAAGGAGTCGGGTCATGGCCGAGGCGTTTGACGGGACCAAGGTGCTGTTGTCGGAGTCGGAGATCCCCACCCATTGGTACAACATCCAGGCGGACATGCCCAACCTGCCGCCGCCCCCGTTGGGACCGGACGGCAAGCCGGTGGACCCGGCGGCCCTGGCCCGGATCTTTCCCCTGCCGCTCCTGGAGCAGGAGATGACCCGGGAGCGGTGGATCGCGATCCCGGAGGAGGTTCGCACCCTGTACCGCCTGTGGCGCCCGACGCCGCTCTACCGGGCGCGGCGGCTGGAGCGGGCCCTCGACACCCCGGCGGAGATCTGGTTCAAGTACGAGGGGGTCAGTCCCGCCGGGAGCCACAAGCTCAACACCGCCCTGCCCCAGGCGTACTACAACCGGGAGGCCGGCGTGCGGCAGCTGGTCACCGAGACCGGGGCCGGCCAGTGGGGCACGGCCCTGTCCATCGCTTCCCGCATGATGGGCCTCGGCTGCACGGTGTACATGGTGCGGGTCAGCTACGACCAGAAGCCCTACCGGCGCATCCTCATGGAGACCTACGGGGCGGAGGTCTACGCCAGCCCCACGGACCGCACCGCGGCGGGGCGCGCCGTGCTGGCGCAGGACCCCGACTCGCCCGGCAGCCTCGGGATCGCCATCAGCGAGGCGGTGGAGGTGGCCGCCTCGCGGGACGACACCAACTACGCCCTGGGCAGCGTGCTCAACCACGTCCTGCTGCACCAGACGGTGATCGGGCTCGAGGCCAAGCGGCAGCTCGAGAAAGTGGACCGTTATCCCGACGTGGTCATCGCCTCGTGCGGCGGCGGCAGCAACTTCGGCGGGGTGGCGTTCCCGTTCGTGGGGGACAAGCTCACCGCCGGGCGGCGGGTGCGCGTGATGGCCGTTGAACCGAGCGCCTGCCCCACGCTCACGCAGGGACGGTTCGCCTACGACTTCGGGGACGTGGCGGGGCTGACGCCGCTGCTCCGGATGTACACCCTGGGCCATCAGTTCATGCCCCCGGGCATCCATGCCGGCGGCCTCCGGTACCACGGCGACTCGCCCCTGGTGTCCCAGCTCTACCACGACGGCATCATCGAGGCCCGGGCCTACGGGCAGGTGGCGGTGTTCGAGGCGGCGGTCCAGTTCGCGCGCCAGGAAGGGATCCTCCCGGCTCCGGAGAGCGCCCACGCGATCCGGGCCGCCATCGACGAGGCCCTGGCGGCGAAGGAGGCCGGCGAGCGCCGGGTCATCCTCTTCAACCTCTCCGGGCACGGGCACTTCGACTTGGCCGCGTACAGCGACTTCTTGGCCGGCCGGCTCGAGGACGTCGCCTTCGACCCCGCCGCGATGGAGCGGAGTCTCGCCGCCCTGCCGGCCATCCCGGACTGAGCGCCCGGCCACCACACGCGGGGCGGGGCCCGGTCGGCCGCCGCCCCGTCCCGGGCGCCTAGATCCCGGCCAGCCCCAGCGGCATGAGGACGACGTTCCAGAGACCGTTGTCGAGCGCCCGCAGCAGCACCTGCCCCGTGTTGGGGACGTAGAGCCGGCGGGCGGCGGGTCCGGGAGCGCCGAGCACCTGGAGCACGGCGGCCTTGACACAGTCCGCGTGGGTGGCCGCCACGACCAAGCCGCCGCCGGGTCGGAGGCGGTTGAGACCCTGCATCACGCGCGCACCCACCCCGCTGATGCGTTCGCCGGCCGGAGGCGGGTTGGCTTCCGGATCCTGACGCCAGGCCCGCCAGGCTTCGGGCTGCTGTTCCGCGATCTCCCGCCGGACCAGGCCGTCCCACAGGCCCATGTCGAGCTCGGCGAACTCCGGCCAGTCCTCGATGGTCAGCCCGCGTGCCTCGGCCAGGGGCTCGAGGGTTTCCCGGGCCCGCCGGAGGGGACTCGACACCAGCCGGGCGATGGGTACCCCGGCGAGCTGGCCGGCCAACTGCCGCGCCTGTTCCCACCCGCGGGGCGTCAGGCCCGGATCCCAAGTCCGAAAGGCGAAGCGCCCGAGCGCGTTCGCCTGGCTCTCCGCGTGGCGGACCAGGAGGACCAGCAGGGGCCGCGAAGCCATGGCATCACCTCGTTGCGGCCGGTGGCACACCGGCCCGGAATCCTGGCCGCGGGCGCCGGGGCGGGCCCGGGCGCCCGCCGCCCCCGGTCCGCGCCACGCCAGGGACATTTGGACACCAGGCGTCACGCTTCCTGCCGTCGGGGGCGGCGGTGGCCGGGCGGCGGGCGGGTCGCTAGAATGGGCGGGGAGGCGAGCCATGGGCGGAGCGGAGCACGGCGACACCCTGCCGGCGGGCGCGGGGCGTCTCGCGCGCGCCTGGCTTAGGGCCGCGCGCCAGGTGGAGGTGCTGTTCCGAACCGCGGCGCTGCCCTCCCCGACGCAGTGGGACCTGCTCGACATTCTGATGGAGCGGGGTCCGCTGCCCCTGATGGACACGGCCGCGGCGGCGGGGATCAGCGGGGCGACGGCCGCCCGCGCGGTGGACGCGGCCGCCGCACGGGGATGGCTGGTTAAGGACCGCGACCCGCAGGACCGCCGGATCGTCTGGCTGCGCGTGACGCCCGCCGGCGAGGCGGTCCACCGCGAGGTCGTGGCGGCGACGGCCCGGCGCCTCGACACCCTGCTGGCGGGGGTCGACCCCGAGGACCGGGCGCGCCTGGCGAATGCCCTGGAGCGCATGCTCCGGAACGGGCGGGGCCGACCGGAGGAGAGCGGGGCGGCGCGCCCGGAGGAGGCGGCGGAGTGGCCGGGGCTCAGGGACTAGTGGGCATCCTGGTCAACCCCATGGCCGGACGGGACATCCGTCGGCTGGTGGCGCTGGCGCCCATGGCTTCGGCTCCGGAGAAGGTCCTCCGCCTGCGCCGCGTCGTCGCGGGGCTGGTCGCGGCCGGGGCCCGCGCCCTGGTGGCGGAGGACGGCCAGGGGATTGCCCGGGAGGCGGCGTCGGCCGCTCGGGGCGCGGTTGCCGTGGTGGCGACGGGCGGCGTTGAGGAGGGCGCCGAGGCCACGCGGAGGGCCGCGGCGGCCCTGGTCGCGGAGGGCGCCGCGGTGGTCGTCGCCGTGGGCGGCGACGGCACGCAGCGCGCCGTGGCGCGGGCCGGGTTGCCGGTCCCGGTGCTGCCGCTGGCCGGGGGGACGAACAACGTGGCCTGCTGGACGGGCGACGAGACGGCGGCCGGCTTGGCCGCGGGGCTGGTGGCCGTCGGCGCCGTGGCCCCGGAGCGGGTCACCCGGCCGGCCAAGGTCCTGCGGGTGACCCTGCCCCACGGGGAGGACCTTGCCCTGGTGGACGTGGCCCTGGTGCGGGCCGCGTACGTGGGGGCTCTGGCCGTGTGGGACGCCGGGGCGGTCCGGGCCCTGGTGCTGGCGGTGGCGGACCCGACGCGTCCCGGCCTGTCCAATGTGGGCGGGTTCGTCGCCCCCCTCGGGGGAGACGAGGACGCCGTGCTGGTCCTGGACCTCGGCGACGGTCCGGTGTTTCCCGGCGTGCTCGCGCCCGGGGCGGTGGGGCGGTTCGGGGTGCGGGCCCACCGGCGGCTTCCCCTGGGCAGGCCGGTCCTGCTGGAGGCCGACACCGCGGCGACGCTGGCCCTCGACGGGGAGCGGAGCTGGACGGTGCGGCCGGGGGAGACGGTGCGAGTGGTGGGAGACCGGACCGGGCCGCCCGTGCTAGATCCGCGGGCCGCTCTGGCCGCCTTCGTCGCGCAGGGCGGCCGCCTCCCAGATGGCGTCCGCCAGGCGCCGGGGATCTCCGAGGGAGGGTAGGACCGGGACGCCGGGCGCCGCCAGCGCGTCGGCACCGTAGCGGCCGGTCGCGACCAGAACCGCGCCGAGACCGGCCGCCCGGGCCCCCTCCCGGTCCCGCGGCGTGTCCCCCACGGCCACCGCCGCCGTCCACGGCCGGGGGACGTGCCGGCGGGCGGCGCGGAGGGCGTCGCGCAGCACCGGCGCGCGGTCCCGGTGGGCGTCGCCGAATCCGCCCGTGGCGAACCAGCGCGCCAGGCCGGCGCTGCGGAGCTTGAGCCACGCGCCCAGGGCCAGGTTACCGGTCCCCAGCACGTGGATGAAGCGGCCGTCCCGGGCGAGGGTCGCGAGGGCTTCCGCCGCTCCCTGCAGGGCCACGGCCGGGGTGCGGGCCAGGGCGGCGGCCAACTCGTGCCCGTAGCGGTCGCGCACGGCGGTCCAGGGGACGTCCGGGCGGCCCGCCCGGGCCAGGGCTTCCTCGATGAGCGCCCGGTCGGTCCGCCCGGCAAAGTCCATGCCCGCCAACGGGTCCGCCTCGGTCCGGCCGCACACCGCCCGAACGGCCGCGTCCAGGGCGCGGTGGCCGGCGCCGCGGGCGTCGAGCAGGGTGCCGTCGACGTCCCACACGACGAGCACTCCCGGCCCCCGCGGCGTCATTCGGTCGTCAAGGCGAACCGCGTGCGGTCGTCGAGCCGCGTGCCGAGCCAGGCGAAGACGGCCGCCCGGCGCACGTCCACGTAGACCGGCTCGGTGCCGTCGAGGCGCATGGGGACGTCGTGGCCGGGCACGACGACGTTGCCGGGCCGACGGGTCCACAGCCGCCACATGGTGGCGAGCGACGTCTGGCTGGCGCCCCGGTCCAGCGTCATGTCGACGTCATGGCTGACGAGTTCGGCCCGGTTCTTGGCCGCGTCGCCGGTGAACACCCAGTCGTGCTCCGTGCCTTCGGCGACGTAGCAGAGATGGCCCGGCGTGTGGCCGGGGACGTCGTACGCCGTGACCCCCGGCACCACCGTCTCGCCGTCCCGGACCGTCCGCAACCGGGGATGGCGGGCGAGCTCGCGGACGTACAGCTCCGGCACGTGCCAGCCCCCGGGCGGCTCGGCGACGGCCCAGGTCAGCTCCCGCTCCCCGATGACGATCTCCGCCTCGGGGAAGAGCGTCCAGTTGACGGCGTGATCCCAGTGGGCGTGGGTCAGGAGCACGTGCGTGACCTCCGCCGGGGCCACGCCGTGTTCTTGGAGGCGTTGGAGCAGGTAGGGCCGCACGTTGAAGGACCCCACATCCACCAGAAGCCGGTACGGACCGCCTCGCACCAGGGCGATGGTGCTCCACCCGAGTCCGCCGTGGTACAGCGTGCGGCCGGGGTAACCCTGGACCAGGACATCGACGGTGAACATGCTTCCCACTCCTTCTCGGGCCGGCCCGGGGGCCGACGCGGCGCTTGGGGTGTCCCGCCCCCATTAAACCGCAAACCGTGTCCGTCGCGGCGGTTCTTGCGGCGGGCGGCCGCGCTTACGTATGAAGGAGTCCCTGGGGGACACGGGAGGCGAGCCATGGGGAGGATCGCGGGATGCAGCGGCCGCCGGTGAGTCCGGACCTGGCGGCGGCGGTGGGACAACTGGCGCAGTTGCGCCGGGAGATCCGGCGCCTCGAGGTGGAGGAGGAGGCGCTTAGGGGGATGGTGCTGCAGGCCGTAGCCGACTGGCCCGCGGCGTGGTTCCCGGTCCGGGTCGGCGGCCACGAGCTGCGGCGCCACGAGCGGGTCGGGCGGCTCGACGAGTCCGCGGCCCGGCGCACTTTGGCCGAGGCCGGCTTGCTGGAGGCGGTGCCGCTCGAGCCGGTGGTGCGGGACCCGGCCGCCATGGGGCGCCTGTTCGAGCAGGTGGCGGCCCTGGAGGCGGCGGGCGGCCTTAGGGGGATCCGGGCGACGCTCGAGGCGGCGGTGGAGTGGGTGCGCCGGCCGACCGTGGAGGTGGTGCGCACCCTGTGGGACACCGGGCGCCTGGACGACGACCGCTACCGCGCCTGCTTCCGGGACGGGCGGCCGGTCATCGTGGTGCTGGTGGTCCGCTGACAGAGGGCGGTCCCGCCCGGGCATAACGGCTGAATAGCCGGGCGCTCGGGCGCTCCCGGCGCTCGAGGGTGACGGGATCGACGGCGTAGAGCCCGAAATGGGGGACGTACCCCTCCGCCCACTCGTAATTGTCGAAGGCCGACCAGTAGAAGTACCCCCGGATGTCGACCCCCTCCGCCCGGGCCCGCGCCAAGGCCTCGAGATGGGCGACCAGGAAGGCTTGCCGCTCCTCGTCGCGGTCGGTGGCGATGCCGTTCTCCGTGACCAGCACTGGTCGGCCGTGCCGGCCGACGGCCTTGAGCACGTCGTAGAAACCTTCCGGATCGACGACCCACCCCATCTGGGTCCGGGGGCGCGTATCGTCGACCGCGGGAAGGGGGTCGAAGGGGCGGTGCCAGTCGGCCCAGTGGCAGGTGTAGTAGTTGACGCCGATGTAGTCCTGCTCGGGACCGCAGCGGGCGATGGTCCAACGGTTGAAGAGGGCGTCGGCGAAGGCGGCCGCGAGGCGGTCGCCGAGGCCGGGGGTGCGGGGCCGGAAGCGGATCACGTGGTGCGCGAGCCCCACCCAAGCGTCGGGCCGGGTCGCCTTGATGGTCCGGTAGGCGGCCCGGTGGGCCCGCACCAGCCTCGCGAGCACCTGCCAGGTCCGGCGGAGCGACCGTTCGCCGGGCGGCCAGACGCCTCGCAGATACCCCATCACGGCTAGGACCGAGGGCTCGTTCACCGTGCACCAGAGGCGGACGGGACCCAGACGGCGCACCGCCTCGCCGGTGAAGCGGACGAAACGGCCGACGGCGTCCGGGGCGAGCCAGCCCCCGGCGTCGGCGAGCCAGGCGGGCAGGGTGAAGTGGGACAACGTGACCAGCGGTTCGATCCCCCGCCGGCGGCACCCCTCGACCACCGCGCGGTAGTGGTCCCAGGCCTCCGGGTCGTCGACCCCGGGGCGCGGCTCGAGGCGGCTCCACTCCAGCGAGAAGCGGTAGGCGTTGAGTCCCAACGCGGCGAAGCGATCGAGGTCCTCCGCGAAGCGGTTCCAGTGGTCGCAGGCCCGACCCGCCTCCGGTACACGCCCGGCTCGGGCCCACCGGGTCCAGTCGTTTTGGTCCGTCCCGCCGTCGACCTGGTGGGCAGAGGTGGCGACGCCCCACCAGAAGGCGGGGGCGGGCGGGGCGCTCACGGCACGCCGGCCGGCGGCAGCTGGAGCGTCAACGCGAGCGGATGGATCCGGATGCGGACCGGCAGGTGCCCCACCAGCTCGCCGTCGGCGTGCACGTAGAGGGCCGGCGGTCCGTCCACCACCAGTTCCCGGACGGCGTGCGTCTCCGTGATGCGGTGCTCCACGTGCCGGCCGCTGTAGGCCCGCGCCAGGATGGGCAGGATACCGAGGGGGGAGACCGCTCCCACCCAGACCACCTCGAGCCGCCCGTCGGCGGGGTCCGCGCCGGGGCAGATGCGGATGCCGCCGGCGTAGCGGGCGGTGTTGCCCGCGGCGATCATCAGCGTGTCGCGCGTCCGGGTGACGCCGTCGAGCGTCACCGTGAGCGGCTGGCAGCGGTAGCGGAAGAGCTGGCGCAGGATCCCGCCGAGGTACAGCCACAGGCCCGACCCGCCGTGGGGCCGCGCGTTGATGTCCCCCGCTACCTCGGCGTCGAAACCGGCCCCGACGACCGTCAGGAAGTACTGGTCGTTGACCTGGCCGAGGTCGATGGCCCGGGGCTGGCCCGACAGGGCCACTTCAAGGGCCAGGGCGGGGTCCGCCGGGACGCCGATCCCCGCCGGGAAGTCGTTGCCGGATCCCGCCGGGATCACGGCCATGGCGGCGGCCGCGTGCGGCCCCAGGCCGTTGACGACTTCGTGGTGGGTCCCGTCGCCGCCGACCGAGATGACCACCATGCCGGGGACGTCGGCGACGGCGCGGGCCAGTTCGGTGGCGTGGCCGCGGTCGCGGGTGGCCGTCACCTCGAGGTCCGGGACCCGGGCCAGGGCGGCGGCCAGCCCGTCGACGATCTTCTGCGCCCGGCGGCCGCCGGCGATCGGGTTGTAGATGAGCCGGTACGGCATCTAGCTCGCCGCCAACTCGCGCGCCCGCGCGATCTCGTCCGCGTATTGGGCCTCGTCCGCCACCGGCGTCTCCAGAAAGAACGGGATGTCCTGCCAGGCCGGCTCCCGGAGGAGGCGCGCCATGCCCGCCGGCCCGATGTGCCCCTGGCCGATGAGCTCGTGCCGGTCGACCCGCTGGCCGAAGGCCACCTTGGAGTCGTTGAGGTGGATCGCCCCCAGGCGGGCCAAGAAGGCGGCGTCGACGAACGGGGCGAAGGTCTCGGGTCGGGCGGGGTCGAGCACGCCGGCGGCGAAGGCGTGCTGGGTGTCGAGGCAGACGCCGAGGCGGTCGGCGCCGACCCCGTCCACGAGTTCCAGCAGGTCGGCCGCGGTGGTGCCGAGTTCTGTCCCCTGGCCGGCGGTGTTTTCGAGCAGCAGCCGCACCCCGCTGTCGTCCCGGTCCAGGATCTCGGCCAGGCTGGCCTTCATCCAGGCCATCCCCTGCTCCCGGCCCGCGCCCTTGTGCTTGCCGCAGTGCACCACCACCGCGTAGGACCCGCGGGCCGCGGCCACCGCCAGATCCCAGAGCACGGCCTCCACCGAGGCCCGCCGCATGTCCTCCTCGGGGGCGGAGAGGTTGACCAGGTAGGGGGCGTGGCCGATGCTCACCAGCCCGAGCGCCTCCTGACGCTCCCGGCCCCGCCGGGCGTCCTCGCGGTCCAGCTTGCGGCTGAACCGGAGCATCCGCGGGCTTTTCGTGAAGTACTGGAAGCACTGGGCCCCCAGGGTGTGGGCCCGGACCACGGCGGCCTCGAAACCCTGGCTGACACTGATATGGCAGCCGACGCGCACGACCGGCCTCCCTGCTCGATTTTCGGGCGATATCACGCCCATGATCGACGTTGTCCCGGCGCCCGTCAAGGGACCACCGGGCACCGGGTCGGCGGGCCGTCGGGGGCGGATGAGCGGGGTCCGCGGCAGCCGGCCCGGTGCGGGTTCGGGCGGCGCCGCGGGGGGAGGGCCGGGCGTCCGCCGCGGATCCGCCCCCGGACGACGGCCGCGGCGCGCGCGGCTCGGCGGGCACGCGGTCCGACGGGCATCCCGGGATCTCCCGGGGGCCTGCCCTTGCGCGACCGGCGCCCCTGGTTCACCATGAAGACCGGCAGGATCGCGAATTTCACGAAGACCCAGGCGGCGACGGCGAAGGCTGTCGCCCGGGCGGGAGGGGAGACGAGCGATGGCGGAGGCGGTCGAGCGGGAGATCGCGCACGGGTCCGGGGAGGCGGCCGCACCACGGATCGGGAAGCCTGTCGGGACGGCGCCGGAGCCATTCGGGCAGCCCGCGCCGGGTCCGGGGCAGTGGGTGCGCACGCGCGGGACGGTCCGCCCGCACTACGTGTTCTGGAGTCGCGACGCCGTGGCCGAGGGCGCGGTGTGGGCGGGACGGGCCCTCGCCCAGGCGGGGGTGGGGTCCGCGGACCGGGTCGCGCTCGGCCTGGCCAACGGCCAGCAGGCGCGCCTGTTCGCCGAGGGCGCGACGGCGCTGGGTGCCGAGGTGGCGTGGGCCGATCCGGACGGGGCCGTCGCCGCGGCGGCGACGGTCTGGCTCACCGACCCCTTCACGGCGCTGGTCTGGCCGGCGTCGGCCAACGTCCGGCTGATCCTCCTCACCGAAGGACCGGCCGCGGGCCCCGCGCTGCGGGCGAAGATCACGGGGCGGTTCGCCCAGCCGGTGGCGGTCCGCGAACTGTACACCGTGGGCGAGATGCCCGGACCGCTGGCGCTGGAATGTCCCCGCGGCGTCTTGCACCTGCGCGGCGAAGAGGGGGCGGCGCACCTGGTCGACCCGGTCACGGGCGAGCCGGCCGAGCCGGGTCGGGTGGCCGTGCCGGTGGTCGCGGGTGCCTTCGGCCCCCTGTCCACCGACGACGCCGTGGCAGCGACGGCCTGCGACTGCGGGCTCAGCGGGCGGGCCTTCGCGCGGGTGCTGGGTCGGATGCCGGTGCCCCACGTGGAGGGCCGGCCGGTCTACCTGGCGGACCTGGTCGAGGCGCTGTTCCGCACACCGGGGTTCGCCGGCCGGGCGTCCGCCCGCATCGCCTACGACCGGGGCCGGGGCGTGGACTATCTGGCCCTCGCGGTCGCCGTGGAGGCGGGCGCGTCGCCGGAACGGGTCGCGGCGGCCGTGGACTACAGCGTCGCGGGCCGGCTCCGCCTCACCCCGCGGGTGGAGGTCCGCCCGGCGGCCGGACCGCCGGGGGTCACCCTGCGGGACGAACGGGCCGGCTCCTAGGGGGCCGGACGAGACGAGGGGGAGGCCCGGCGCCTCCCCCTCCCGCGTCGGCGCCCTTCAACTCCGGACGCCGTGGACCGCGGCCGGCCGGCCGCGCCGCTCCAGCCGCTCCTGCACCGCCTCGAGCGTCAGCCCGCGCGTCTCCGTGCCCCACAGCCCCAGGATGGCCAGCGACGCGAAGGCCGTGGCCCCGATGATGTCGAAGGCCACCGGGATGCCCCAGCGGTGCCACGCGAGCGGCATGAAGGCCGCGCCCACGATGCCCCCGAGCGTCCGGGCGACCGATTCCACGGCGGCCGCGCCGGTCACCCGCGCGCCGGTGGGGAAGAGCTCCGCGTAGTACATCTTGAGCCCCGGGAAGGCGCCGGTCCCGAAGAAGGACATCAGCATGGCGTCGGCCAGGAGCCACAGCGGCTGATGCAGCCACCCGAAGAGCAGGGCGGTGACCGCCGCGAAGCCCATGAACCCCACGAACACCGGCTTCCGTCCGACCGTCTCCGACAGGTGTCCGTTGAGCAGCTTGCCGGGGATGGCCGCCGCCGTCACCAGGGCCGCGAAGGCGAGCGACTTCGGGAGCGACAGGCCTTCGGCGGCGAAGATGGTGGGCGTGTAGGTCATGACCACGTAGAACATGAAGAACGTGCCGGTGGCCGCGGCGGCGCCCAGGACGACCCGGCCGGCGAGCCGCGACCAGGGGACGGCCGGGGCGGCCGCCACCGGCGGCAGGTCGGCCTCGCTGGGCTCCGGGAGCGTCACGTAGCGGGCCGTGTGCGCCTCGAGCCGGGCGACCACGGCCTCGGCCTCGGTGGCGCGGCCGTGCTCCAAAAGCCACCGGGGCGACTCGGGCAGGTGTTTCCGGACGAAGAACGCGTAGACGATGGGCGCGCCGGCCACCACCAGGAAGACCCGCCAGGCCAGAGCTGCGGGCAGGGCCGGGACGATGACCAGCCCCAGGAGCGGCGCCACGAAATAGCCCACCGAGAGCATCGCGTCGAGGAAGCCGCTGAGCCAGGTGCGCCGATTCTTCCGCACGAACTCGGCGACGATGGCGTAGGGCAGCGGGAAGACCGCGCCCATGCCGAGGCCGGCGAGAAACCGGAGGACCAGGAGGGCTCCGTAGCCCGGGGCGAACCCGGAGAGCAGGGTCAGGGTCCCGAAGGCGGTCATGCCCCACACCAGGACGTTGACCCGCCCGTAGCGGTCGGCCAGCCGGCCGGCGGGGATGAGGCCCACCACGATGCCGATGGTCGACGCGGTGGCGAGCAGCCCCACTTGGCCGGGCGTCAGGTGCCAGAGCCGCGTCAGCACCGGCAGCACCACACTGATGGCGCCGATGTCGAGCGACTCGACGAACCAGGCCCCGCCTGCCACGCATACCAGAAGCCACAGCGCCGGCGTCATCGGCAGGCGCTCGAGCCGGGCGATGAGACGGCGCGCCGCGCCCGCATCCAACTCCGTCATACGGCACCTCCTCACAATCCCGCGGTCGGGCCCTCCGTGCGGGGGTCTACCTACCGGGACCAGGATACCGTCCCGCCGCGCCGGGCTTCTCAAGAAAACCCAAAGATTGACTGAGGGTCTCCTGAAGAGATCCCGCCCGCGCGGAAGGCCCGCGGGTGACGGGGGATCTGCTAAGGTGGACGGGGAGAGACGGCCGGGTGGAGCGGAACCCGGGGACAAGGGGGAGAGAGCGGATGGCGAACGAGCGCATCGGATTCATCGGCCTCGGGGTGATGGGCCGGCCGATGGCCGAAAATCTGTTGAAGCACGGCTTTTCCCTGACGGTGCACAACCGCAGCCAGGCGCCGGTCGAGGCCCTCGTGGCTCAGGGCGCCGCGCGGGCGTCGAGCCCCGAGGAGGTCGCCCGGGCCAGCGACGTGGTCATCACCATGCTGCCGGACACGCCCGACGTCGAGGCCGTCTACTTCGGCCCGCAGGGCATCATGAACGGCGTGCGGGCCGGGATGCTGCTCATCGACATGAGCACGGTCAGCCCGGCCATCGCTCAGCGCATCGACCGGGCGGCCCGGGCGGCGGGGGCCCAGAGTCTCGACGCCCCGGTGTCCGGCGGCGACGTGGGGGCGCGGGCCGGCACCCTCTCCATCATGGTGGGCGGCGACGCGGCCGCCTTCGAACGGGCCCGTCCCATCTTCGAGGCCATGGGCAAGAACATCGTGCACATCGGCGACGCCGGGGCGGGCCAGATCACCAAGGCGTGCAACCAGGTGGTGGTGGCGCTCACCATCGAGGCGGTCGGGGAGGCGCTCGTCCTGGCGGCCAAGGCGGGGGTGGACCCCGCCAAGGTCCGCCAGGCGCTCCTGGGCGGCTTCGCCCAGAGCCGGGTGCTCGAACTCCACGGCCAGCGGGCGCTCGAAGGCCGTTTCGATCCCGGCTTCCGTCTGCGGCTGCACCGCAAGGACCTCCACATCGCGTTGGAGACGGGGGAGGCCCTCGGCGTGCCGCTGCCGGTGACCCGCCTGGTGCACGACACGATCCGGGAGATGGTCGAGGCCGGCCGCGGAGAGCAGGACCACTCGGCCCTGATGGCCTACCTGGCGGAACGGGCCCAGACCCGGCTGGCGCCCGCGGCGGACTAGGCGACGGACGGGGGTGGACGCGATCGGGGCGCTGGACGACATCGTGGTCATCGACCTGACCCGGATCCTCACCGGTCCGTACTGCACGATGATGCTGGCGGACCTGGGGGCGGAGGTCATCAAGGTCGAGCCGCCGGGCGGCGACGACACGCGGGCGTGGGGGCCGCCCTTCGTGAACGGGGAGAGCGCGTACTTCCTCTCCGTGAACCGGAACAAGTCCAGCATCGTGCTGGACCTCAAGCAGGAGGCGGACCGGGACGTGCTGCGGCAGCTCGTCCGCCACGCCGACGTCCTGGTGGAGAACTTCCGGCCCGGCACCATGGATCGGTGGGGGCTCGGCTGGTCCGCCCTCTCCGCCCTGAATCCCCGGCTGGTCATGGCTTCCATCTCGGGGTTCGGGGCCACGGGGCCGGGGGCGGACCGCCCCGGCTACGACGTGCTGGCCCAGGCCATGGGCGGGCTCATGTCGGTGACGGGGGAACCGGACGGGCCGCCGCTCAAGGCGGGGTTCTCGGTGGCCGACATCGGCGCGGGCATGTGGGCCGCCTTCGGGATCCTGGCGGCGCTCCACGCCCGGTCCCGCACCGGGCGCGGGCAGTGGGTGGAGACCTCGCTGTTCGAAGCCATCATCTCCTGGCAGACGTACCAGGCCGGCAACTACTTCGCCACCGGCGAGGTGCCCCGGCGGCTGGGGACGGCCCATCCCAACATCGTGCCCTACCAGGCCCTGGCCTGCAGGGACGGCTACGTGGTGGTGGCCTGCGGCAACGACCGCCTCTGGCAGCGGATGTGCGCCGCGCTGGAGATCCCGTGGGGCGACGATCCCCGGTACCGCACCAACGCCGACCGGGTTCGGCACCGCGAGGAACTCATCGGGCGGCTCGAGGCCCATCTCGCCGCCTGGCGGGCCGAGGACGTCACCGCGCGGCTTCACGCCGTCGGAGTGCCGGCGGGACCCATCCAGGACATCGCCGCCGTGTTCCGGGATCCCCAGGTGCTCGCCCGCGAGATGGTGGTGAGCGTCGACCATCCCGTGGCCGGTCCGGTGCGCATGACGGGGATCCCGGTCAAGCTCTCGGACACCCCGGGCACCATCCGGCGGCCGCCGCCGCTCCTGGGGGCGGACACCGAGGCGGTCCTGGCCCGGTTCGGCATCCGGCGTCAGTCGGCCGGTTCCGAACCGCCCCGGTAGAACCGGGCTTCGAGGTCGCTGCGGGCGACCAGGACCTGGGTGAACTCGCCGCGGCCGATGAGCCCTTCGGGATTGTAGGCCTCGACCGCGGCGACGACCCGCCGCCCCTCCGTGCGCAGGTAGCGCGCGATGGCCCAGAACGGCATGCCCACCGGGGTCGGGCGCAGGTGGACCACGTTGACCGCGTAGCCGACGGCGTCCTCGTCCGGTTCGAGGTAGGGGAGGATGAGTCGCCGCCCGGCCCACTCCATCCACTCGATCATCCGCGCGGTGGCCAGGACCGGGTGGACCGGCCGGCCCCCCAGCGTGGCGACCATGTCTTCCGTCACCACCGCGTCCACCCGGGCCGTGGACGCCGGCGTGAGACCCGCCCGCATGCCGCGTCGCCTCCTCCCGGACCCCCGTCGGGCGCCGGCCCGTGTCCGGCCCCGCGTCCTGCCGGGATCCTCACGCACTATGGTATCGTAGCGGCAAGACAACGTCCGACGGCCTCCGACGGGACCCGCCGACCCCAGGCGGGCCGGGGAGGGGAATGGAGGGACCGGTCTGACCACGCTGTTGTGGTTGCTCGTGGCGGTGGGGGTCGCGGCGGGAATTGGCTTCCTGTGGCCCTCCCTGGGGCTCCTGGGCGCCTGGCTCGGGATGGTGGCGGAGGCCGTCTACCATGGGCCGGGGCCGCTGGTGGTCGACTACGCGCCCTGGATCATAGGCATGGGGTTCCTGCTGCCCACCGTCCTGACGCGCCGTTTCGGGCAGGCGCTCCGGGAGCAGAGCCGGCCGCTCTGGGGCTTCCTGGCCGCCTACGCCGTGTGGGTGCTGCTGTCGAGCCGCTTCTCGCCCATCTCCCACGGCGTCCTGTTCGACCTCGGCTCGCTCGGGGCCGCCGCCGTCAACCTGGTCGGCCTGCCGCTGGTGGTCGCCCTGAGGCAGGAGTGGCGCACCGTGTTCCGCCTCTGGGCGGTGGTGGCGCTCGGCTTCGGCTGGTACGCCGTCGCCGCGCTGCTCTTCGCCCATCACGGGATGGCCGTGCCGCTCGGCCACCACCAGGTGACGGCGCTGGCCGGCCCCTTCAACAAGAACACGTTGGGCGTGCTGCTGTGGTACGGCGTCGGCGCGTCGCTCTTCCTCGCGCTGGTAGAAGACGGCCCCCAACGGTGGATCTGGGCCGCCTTCACGCTGCTTCTGGCCGCCTTGGAGCTGGGGACGCTCGCCCGCTCGTCGTGGATCGCCGCGGCGGTCGCCGCGTGGCTTCTGGTGTGGCTGCTCCGGCCGCGGTGGGGCCGGATCGTGACCGGCGTGGGGGTGGTGGCGCTCGCCGGCGCGGCGTTCGCCGCGCGTCACCTGGCGGGGAACTTGGTCAGCCGGGGTCTGTCCGGGCGCCCCGTGCTGTGGGAGGCGGCGCTCCGGTTCGTCGGCCACGGCCACTGGATCTTCGGGGCCGGCTTCGGCAACGGCACCCTGGCCATCCAGCCCCTGGTGCCGCCGGCGTTCCGGGGCCTGTCGCCCACCAGCACGTATCTCACGCTGCTGGTGGAGTTGGGCCTGCCGGGTCTGTTGCTGGTGGGAGCCTTCGTGGCGTGGGCCGTCGGGCGTCTGGTCCGACCGGACGGGACGAGCCTCCCCGAGCCCGAACGGCGGGGCGTTCTTGCGCTGTTGGTCGCCGCCCTCGTCCAGGGCTTCGCCGAGACGTTCTATCTGGGGGGCGTGACCTTCGTGCACGTCTACCTCGCCGTCCTGCTGGGTCTGGCCGTCGTACGGGGCCCGGGACGGGAGGTCCGGGCCGCGGCCGAGCCGGTCCCGCCCGGCTCGGCTCGTTCTCGCTCCGTGGGGTCCGACCGCTGACGGACGGGGTCAGGACGGGAGATCCGGCCGGGCGGCGCGGCGGCGTACCTCGGCGACGACCTGCTGCGCCGACAGGCCGCGCGCTTCGATGACCGGTGCCGGCGTCGAGGGCCGATTCATGCCCAGGAAGCGCTTCTCCATCCCGTCGACGACCACCGCCTGCACCCGGCCGAGGTCCGCGTCGAGGCCCACCACGCGGAACCCGGCGGCTTTCAGGGCATCGGCCACCGGCGTCAACTCGGCGTCGACCGCGACGGTCAAGGGTTCCATCCCCTCACCTCCCGGCCCTAGTGTCGGCGGGCCGGCGGCGCGCCATGCGGGCGGGCCTCAGCCCTCCAGGTGGCGGGCCATGAAGTTGGCCGCCGTCTCCGCGAGCTTCACGGCGATCTCCCCGATGGCCGGTTCCGGCTCGCGGCTGGCCAGGACCACGGCTCCGGCCACGCGGCCGCGGCACACGATGGACGTGACGACGGCGGCCGTGAACGCGGAGTCGGCGTCGGCCGGCGTCACCACCCGGCCCGGGTCGTCCACCCACCGGCCGGTCGCGGGATGACGCTGGGCCCGCTCCAGGGAGGGACCCAGACCCCGGCCGACGAGACCCGCGGTTGCCGGCCCGGCCGCGGCCAGCACCGAGTCCTCGTCGCAGACCAACACGACGAGGCCCGTCGCCTTGTGCAACACTTCGGCGTACTCCTGCGCCAGGGTGTCGAGGTCCCCCAACGGCGAGTATTTCTTCAGGACGACCTCGCCGTTGCGGTCGACGAAGATCTCCACCGGGTCCCCCTCGCGGATGCGCAGGGTCCGCCGGATCTCCTTTGGGATGACCACCCGCCCCAGGTCGTCCAGGCGGCGTACGATGCCGGTTGCCTTCACGTCGGATCCCTCCTCTCTGGTGCCTCAAGCTCGACGGCCGCGCGGCGCGCCGGCGGAAAGTCCTGCCCGCCCAGGGAAACGTCGCCGCGCGGTCCGGGGGCTCCCTCATCTGTTACCATAATACCGCGCCGCCCGCCCGGCGGGGATGGGCCACGCGGCGGCCGGGACCCGGCCGGCCCCCGGTTCCCTCGTATGGGCCGCCCGGCCACGGCGCGGCCGCGAGGACGGCCCGCTCGGCCGGGCCGCTTGACAGGCCCCCTGGGGGCCGGTAGAATTACCCCGACCTGCCCCAGGGGTGGGGCGACAACTCCATAGCCACGGTCGATTATCCAGAGCGGCGGAGGGACTGGCCCGATGAAGCCCGGCAACCCAGCGGCGACGGCCGCTGAAGGTGCCAACTCCTGCAGCCGGGGAGCCGGCTGAGAGATAAGCGACGCGGAACCCCGTGTGACGCCCGCTTATCGGGCGCTTTTCGTTTGCGGAGGCCGGCACGGCGGCGGGCGTCGACCGTCGGACGGACAGGTCGGAGGAGGGGAGCGTATTGGACGGACGGCAGGAGAAAGGACCGGGGACGGCCGGCGGGAACGCGACGGGGTTCGGTTGGGCGTTGGAGACGACCTTGGTGCATGCCGGGCGCGTGCCGCGGGCCCCGGTGTCCACGGCGATGCCCATCTATCCCAGCACGAGCTTTCAGGCGCCCACGCCGGAGGAACTCGACGCCGTCCTCGGCGGGGAGGCGGCGGGATACAGCTACACGCGGCATGCCAACCCGACGGTGGATGCGCTGGCGAACGCGGTCGCCGCCCTCGAGGGGGGTGAGACGGCCGTCTGCTACGGATCGGGCATGGCCGCCATCGACGCGGCCTTCTACGCGGCGGGCGTCCGGGCCGGCGACCGGGTCCTGCTGAGCCGGGACCTGTACGGCGCGTCCTTGAACCTCGCCCAGGGGATCTGGGGCGAAGCGGGCGTCGAGACCGTCGTGGAGGACTTCGGGGACCTGGACCGCGTCGAGGCCGCCCTCAGGCGCCACGCGCCCCGGGCCATGCTGTTCGAGGTGCTGTCCAACCCCCTGCTGCGGGTGGCGGACGGACCGGCGCTGGTCGCCCTGGCCGCCCGCTACGGGACGGTGAGCATCGTCGACAACACGTTCACCACGCCCCTGGTGTGCCGGCCGCTGGCCTGGGGTGCCGATCTGGTCGTCCACAGCGCCACGAAGTATCTCGGGGGCCACGGGGACGCCACCGGAGGGGTGGTGGTGGGGCGGGCCGCCTACCGCGCGCGACTCCTCCAGTACGTGAAGCTCCGGGGCGCGGTGCTCGGGCCGTTCGAGGCCTGGTTGGTCCACCGCGGGCTCCGGACCCTGGCGGTGCGTTACGGCCGCCAGTGCGACAACGCCCGGCTCCTGGCCGAGCGCCTCGACGCGAGCGGGCGGTTCGCGCGGGTGGTCTACCCGCTGCTGCCCCACCATCCGAGCCGCGCCCTGGCGGACCGGATCCTCGGAGGACGGGGCGGGGCGGTGGTGACGCTCGAGCTGCGCGGCGGTCGGGAGCAGGCGTTCGACTTCCTTCGGCGGCTCACCCTGGTCGGGTCGGCGACCAGCGTGGGGGACGTGTACACCCTCTGTCTGTACCCGGTGATGGCCTCCCACCGGAACCTGGCCCCCGCCGAGCGGGCGCGGATGGGCATCACCGACGGGACGGTGCGCCTTGCCGTGGGCCTCGAACACGTCGACGACATCCTGGCGGACGTGCTGCAGGCGGCGGGAACGGACTGAGCCGCCGGGTCCGGCGGCTCAGTGCCAGCCTCGCGCGAATCCTATGGCCACCAGCACCAGCATGCCGACGATGTACACGCGGAGTCCCCAGAAGACCCACCGCACCCATCCTTCCGGCTGGGCCCGGCGGAGGGGCGCGGGCGGGCCGAGGTCCGGGGGCGCGCCGTGCGGCTTCGGGGTGCGGTTCATGGGCCTTCCCTCCCTTCCGGACGGATGCTGCCGGTCGTACCGGCGGTCGGCCGCCCCGGCCTTTCCGCCCACGGGGCGGAGGACGGGCGGCCGCGGAGTCGTCAGCGCCCGCATGTCAGTGCCATCCGTGCGGGAACACGATGCTCCAGCCGTACAGGCCGTTGGCCGCCACCAGTCCCGCCACGATGAGGCCGGCCGCCCAGTTCTGCCAGCGGCGGTTGACGTGCTCCCCCATGACCTCCCGGTCGTTTAAGAGCAGAAGGAGGAACAACATCGCCGCCGGCATGAAGATGGTCGCCACCACCTGCACGGTCAGGTTCAGGAAGCCGAGCGGCGCGTCGGGGATGAGCACCACCGCGGCGGCCAGGACGGCGCTCAAGAGCCCCGGCAGGTAGAACCGCCACGCGACCCGGGGAGGCAGGTTGAGGCTCTTGGGCCACCCGAGGGCCTCCCCCATGGCCCACGAAGTGCTGGCGGTGATGGCGATGGCGGCGATGAGGCCGGCCTCCACCAGCCCCGCGGCGAACAGGCGCTCGCCCCACGGCCCGATGCGGGCGCCCAGCGTCTCCAGCATCTGGCCGATGGTCAGGCTGGCGGCGCCCGGCGTGCCGTAGATCCAGGTCGCGCCCAGGACCACGATGGCCAGGGCGACCATGAGCATGACCCCGACGCCCACCGCCGTGTCGATCTGGCCCGCGCGGATGTCGCGCACCGTAAGCCCCTTGTCGACGACGGACGACTGCTGGAAGAAGAGCATCCAGGGGGCGACGGTGGTGCCCAGGTTGGCCAGCACGACGAACCAGAACGCCGGCGTCAGCCCGCCGGGCACCGACCAGTCGCCGAAGGCCCGCACCACGGCGTCCCAGTGCGGCGGCGCGAAGAGAACCAGCGGGACGAACACGAGGTTCCCCGCCGCGATGATAAGCGCCACGCGCTCCCAGGTGTAGTACCGGAGACCGAGCAGCACGCCCGCCACCACGGCGACGGCGAGCACCGCCGCCCACACCGGCGGCACGCCGAACACGCCCAGGCCGACCGTGATCCCGATGAACTCCGTGACGAGCGTCAGCCCGTTCGCGATGACCAGGTCGACCAGCGAGAAGGCGCCCCAGAACGGGCCGTAGCGGCCCCAGATGAGCTCCGCGTGGCCGCGCCGGGTCACGGCCCCCAGCCGCACCGTCATCTCCTGGACGATGTAGGCCACGGGCGCCAGGAGCACGAGGAAGGGGAGATAGAAGTGCAGCCCGTAGGTGGCGCCCGTCTCGGCGTAGGTCATGACGCCCCCCGCGTCGTTGTCCGCCACCATCACGAGGATGCCCGGGCCGACCAGCGCGAGCGCCAGCAGGATCCGCTGCCAGATCCCGCGCTGCGAACGGAGCGCCGCGATCCGGGCCTGGTCCCGGGCCCGGATCTCCTCGTCGGAGACAACGGGGGCGGATGCCGGCGAAAGCGCACGAAAAGCCATGTCGCATCCCTCCCGGGCAACCCCCGGGGCGGGACGCCGAAGCGGCTAGCCGCGCACCCGGTGGTCGCCGTGAATGTGGAGCCAACCGGAACCGTATCGGCGGGGTCGTCTACACCCTCCAGGATCGGCACTCACCGCGACCACCTCCTCGCCCATGAAAAAATCCTCTTGCTCCGCAAGAGGACACAGGCACGCGTCGTGCGTCGTTCCTCCTAGTGGAGCTTCAGCACTACATCACGTAGGAACCCTGTCGACCCAGGGTTCAGCCACCTTAGAAGAAGCCTTAATCCGGCAACTTCTGGTCTACTCCTGAGCGTCTTTGGACGGGCCGGAGCAGTGGCCTGTGTTGATGTAGCCGCCTCGCCTAACGAGGATACGGTTCAGTTGTCCCTTATGAGGATACGCGCGAGCGGGACCGGGCGTCAACGGTTGATCGGGGGGAACGCCAAAAATCGTACCGGCGTGCCCGCGCTCGTCCGAAATCGGCCGCCGCGCCCTGGCATCACCCGCCCGCGGGGCCGGGGACGGCCGTTGGCGTCCGCGCGCCGCGGCGTTAGCATAGAGCGCGTGGACAGACAGGGGGGAGGACCCAGGATGGGGGACAACGCCGGCCGGTCGCCGGGACGCGGCGGAGGCGGGCCGTCCGCGCCGCGCGGCGACCGCGACGGCCCCGGTCCGGCTGGCGGGGTCGGAGTGAGCGGGGCATGACGGTCCTGTTGGTTGCCGACGGAGCGAGCATCCACACCCGCCGCTGGGCGGCGGGGCTCGCCGCCCGGGGACACCGGGTCATCGTCGCCTCCGAGACCCCGCCGGACGACACCGGGGCGGAATGGGTGCCGCTCGCCGCACCCCGTCGCGGGCGGCTCAACCTGCCGGCCGTCGCGCGGGCGCTGGCGGCTGCGGCGAGGCGCCTCCGGCCGGACGTGGTGCACGCCCACTACGCCTCGCACTACGGGATCCTGGCGGCCGCGGCGGGATGTCGCCCGCTGGTGGTGTCGGTCTGGGGCGCCGACGTGGAGGTCTTCCCGCGCCGGTCGGTCCTCCATCGCCGGATCCTCCAATGGGCGCTGGGGCGGGCGGACCGCCTCACCGCCACAAGCGGGCACTTGGCGCAGGTGGCGCGGGCGCTGGCGCCAGCCACCGTGCCCGTGGAGGTGGTGCCGTTTGGCGTCGACACGGCCTTCTTCGCGCCGGCGCCGCCCTCCGGCGAGCTGGTGGTGGTCTCCAACAAGCACCTCGAGCCGGTGTACGGCGGGGACCTCCTGCTCGAAGCCCTGGCGCGCGTCCGGAGCCAGGGCATCCCGGCCCGGCTGGCCCTGCTGGGGGGCGGCTCGCAGGCGGATGCCCTGAGCCGGCGGGCGAAGGCGCTCGCGTTGGACGACGTGGTCGACCTGCCGGGGCCGCTGCCCCCCGAGGCGGTTCGCACCTGGCTGGTCCGGGCGGCGGTCGCCGCCTATCCTTCGTACCGCGAATCGTTTGGCGTGGCCACCCTGGAGGCGTCGGCCGTCGGACGGCCGGTGATCGCCAGCCGCGTCGGCGGGTTGCCCGAGGTGGTCGTGGACGGCGTGACGGGCGTGCTGGTCCCGGTCGGCGACATCGCGGCCCTGGCCGCGGCGCTCGCCGAGCTGCTGCGGGACCCCGCACGGCGGGCGGTCATGGGCGCGGCGGGCGCCCGCTGGGTGCGGGAGCATTTTGCCTGGACCGCTTCCCTCGACCGCATGGAAGCCGTATACAGAGAGGTGAGGGGATCGGGCTGATGCAGACGGTGATCCAGAGCGTCGACCGGACACCGGAGCGCCACGTGGTCGTCAACACGTCGGTGGACCTGTTGCACTGTCCGATTCGCATCGAGAAGGACGCGCTGAGGCAGCTCGGCTACACCATCTGGCGGCCGGCGGCGTTGCGACCGCTGGTGGTGGCCGCGGTCGAGCGGGAGACCCGGCGAAGAGGCCGGGTCCCGCTGGGCGGTTTCGAGGTCACGGCCGATGATCTCGAAGGACTGCCGCGTCAGACGGGCGGCGGGAGCACGGAAGGCCCGTCCGCCTGACGGCGGAAGGTGACGGTGCGGAGGGGCGCCATGCCACAGGAGCCGTATCAGCGCATGTTGGACGCGGCCTGGGCCGCGTTCGCCCGGGAGCCGGATCCCGACGGCATCCGGCGAGTCCGTCTGGTTCCCCAGGGGGCCTACCGGAATCCGTATTTCTGCCTCGACGAGCGGGGGCACTGGTTCCTCGAAGAGCGGCGGGGGGACGAGGTCGACCCCAGCCTGACCACCGAGCCGCGCCCGTGCCCGCCCGCCTGGATTCCGCCCGACTGGCGCGAGGACCGCGAGGAGGAGAGCTGACCGCCGCGGCGGGCCAGCCTCAGGCCGGGTCCCGCAGGATGAGGGCCGCGCTGCCCTGGATCGCGCCCACCTTGAGCCGAGCCAGGGCCTCGGGCAGCCGCGGCCGCGCCACCGTCTCGACCGTGGGCCGGATGCGGGCGCGGTCGACGTGATACATGAACTCCCAGCCGTCCCGGCGGGTGTAGTTCGTCACCGAGGTCAGCACGCGCTCGCCGTACAGCCACGCGTACGGGAAGGACGGGATGCCGCCCGCGAGGTGGATGGCGTTGATGACGACCACGCCGCCCGGCTTGGTGGCGCGGAGCGCCGCCACCGCGACGGTGCCGACGGGGGCGAAGGTCACCGCCGCGTCCAGCGGCTCGGGCGGGGCGGCGTCGGCCGCGCCGGTCCACTCGGCGCCCAGGCGGGCGGCCAAGTCGCGGTGCTCCGTGCTCCGGGTGAACACGAAGACACGGTGACCGAAGGCACGGGCCAGCTGGAGCGCCAAGTGGGCCGAGGCCCCGAACCCGAAGAGCCCCAGGAGGCGCGGGGGCCCGTCGAGGGCCCCGGCGAGGCGCAGCGCCCGGTACCCGATGATCCCCGCGCAGAGCAGCGGGGCGGCAGCGACGTCGTCCAGGGCGGGGGGCAGGGGGATGAGGCCCTCGGCCGGCACGGTGACGAACTCGGCGAACCCCCCGTCCCGGGAGAATCCCGTGAACCGGGCCTCGGGGCAGAGGTTCTCCCGGCCGCTCCGACAGAACGCGCACGTGCCGCAGGTCGACGCGAGCCAGCCGACGCCGAGACGGGTTCCCGCAGCCACGCGGAGGGCGTCGGGCCGCGCGGACCAGTAGGCGCGCGCAGCCGGCGCCAGATCCGGCGGCGGCTCGAGCATCGCGGGTAACCCCGGGCCGCAGGCCACGACGCGACCCACCACCTGATGGCCAGGCACGACGGGATAGGCGGGCGGGGTGATGTCCGCTTCGACCACGTGCAGGTCGGTGTGGCACAGACCGCAGGCGGCTACGGCCAGCGCCACCTCGCCGGAGCCCGGAGCCGGCCGGGGCACCGACTCCCAGTTGAGCTCGGCGTCGCCCCGCGTCACCGAACCGGGGCGTCGCAACACCCAGGCGCCCATCGCGGATGTTGACCCGTCCTGCATGACACCGCCCCCTTCGCCGACCCCGGGCGCCTCGCCCTTCCGGTCGGCCTCTCGACCTCCAGTATAGGGCGGAACGGGGCCGCCGCGCGGCTCGAGGGCGGGCCGCGCAGCGCCGGGAGCCGGCGGCGGCCGGCAGGCCGGTCACACCAGGGGTCAGCACGACCAGCGTCATGAAGTTACGCCCGACCAGCGGGAGCTGCGAGACCTGGCGCTCCTGAATGTGGCCCGAAACTTTGGCTTCGCCGGTTTCGATCAAAGGCACCGCGGCCTCAACGGTCACCTGCGTCGTGGGCGTTCCCACCTTGAGTTGCACGTTGAACGTTTTGACCTGGTCGGACTGGAGCAGCACGTTCTCCTGCACGGTTGTCTCGAATCCCGGCGCGGAGATGCGAACCGTAAACAATCCGGAAGGCAGAGAAGGCACACGGAAGTAACCGGACTCGGAAGTCTTGACGTTACGCTTGACGCCTGTCGCCTGGTTCTCGACAACGACTTCCGCCCCCGGAATGGCGGCGTCCGAAGGATCCGTTACATAACCTTCCAGGACGGCGGTGAACTGCCCCAACGCTGGAACCACGAAAGCCAACAAGACCACCCCCAAGCGGAACTGGCGCAGGAACGTTCCGTAGGAGGAAACCTGGCAAGCGCTCGCGTGTATCATGGCACGCCTCTCTCACCGAGTTTTGCCCCCGGCGTTGCAGCCGGGTGGCTAACGGCAGTATGCTAGCATGAATTGAGTAGGCTGTCAATGAAAATTTGCAAGCGCTTGCGCAAGCAGGCCGGGGGCTTGTTTGCCTGGAATTCTGCTACAGTCCCCTGGAATTCGGTGGCTGTGAACCCAGCCGTGCCCGATGTTTGGGAAACGCTTTCGCAAACGCGGCAAGCCGGGCGGGCGCTCGGGGCAGCTGTTGTCCTGTGTCTGCTGGCGGCTGCGATCGTGGCAGGCCAAGAGCGGGCAAGGGTCTACAAAGAGGCAGCCGAACGCATTCGCAA
>JAIMBI010000018.1 GCA_023565505.1 Actinomycetes bacterium
GACTACAAGCGCACCACCGAAGTCGACCCGGTGCGCCTCCGCCCCCACCCCATGGAGTTCGCCCTCTACTTCGACGTCTGACGCGGGGGCCGGGAGGGCGGCCAGGGCCGCCCTCGCCGCCGCCCGGCGCACCGCGCGTCGCCCCGGGGGGCCGACCCCTCCCGAGACATCGCCATCACCGGGAAAGGAGCCGCCTTGCTATGCGTCGTTACACCGTCGAAGCTGACTGCCGGGGCTGGCTCCCCGGCGACCCGTGCGCCGAATCGGTACGCGTGGTGTTTGTGCGGCCCGCGACCACCGGGACCGGTCGGGCGGCGTCCTTCGCGGAACTGTTCACCGCCGCCGAGGCCGCCCGCCTGACGTGGTGGCTTCGGGACCACGGCGCGGAAACCATCATCACACGGGCGCGGACCCTGTGGGACTTTCCCCCGGACGCCGTGCCGTGGGGCCTCCGAGCTCTCGACCCGTCCGTCCTCACTTGGTGGCTCGACGACCCCCGACTCGGCGATCCCGTGCTCGGCTGCGCACCCGCCGCGCTGCCGCTCCCGGCGTCGTCCGGCAGGCTCCCGAGCCACATCCCCCAGCCCGAACCGGGCGGTTAGCGGCCGCGGCGCCGCCCACGGCCTCCCCCGCCGCGGCGGCCCCCGGGCGGCCGCGCGCGGGACGGTCCGGATCCGGCCCGGGGCCCGTCAACCGCGGAGAAGGTCAGGTGTTGCCATGCGCCGGGCGTGGGACGCGCGTTCGGTGGTGCCGTACTTCCAACCCATCGTCGCCGTGGATCGGATGCAGGTCGTCGGCTACGAGGTCCTCGGCCGGCTCCGCACCCCCCACGGCGTGCTCAGCCTGGGACCGTTCTTCCAGGACAGCCGCGTACCCGCGGAGGAGAAGACACGGGTGGATCGCCGGGTCGTCCGCCAGGCGCTCGCCCTGTACGCCCGCCAGGCGTCCCCGGCGCTGTTGTTCCTCAACGTCAATCCCTCCTGGACCGAGGCGGCGCTCGACCGCTACCGCGACGAACTCCTGGCGGAGGCGGCCCGCCTCGGGATTGCGCCGGACCGGCTGGTGATCGAGGTGACGGAGAATCCGTCCGCGGGGTCGGACCAGGCCTTGAGGGATGCGGTCGAACGCTCGCGCGCGGCCGGCTGTCGCGTCGGTCTCGACGACGTCGGCAGCGGCTTCAGCCAGCTGGATCGCGTGGCGCTGCTCCGTCCCGACTTCCTGAAGGTGGACATGCGCATCGTCCAGCGGAGCACCCACGCCGCGTCTTACTACCACCTGCTCGAGGGGCTGTCCCTTATCGCCCAGAAACTGGGATCCGAGCTGTTGGTGGAGGGGATCGAATCCGAGGCCGAGCTGGCGGTGGCCCTTGCGGTGGGTGCCCGATATCTGCAGGGCTTCCTGTTCTCGCCGCCCCGCGAAGGGTGGGTGGAGCCGGACCGCTATGCCCCGCTGGTCCGCCGCGGCCTGTCCGCCCTCCGGCACCGGCGGCGGGAGCAGATGCGGAAGCGGGCGTGCCTCCAGGAGCAGCTGGCCGCCCGCCTGCGGCCCGAAGGCGAAAGCCTCGCGGCGGACGACGGCCGTGATCCCCGGTCGTGCGACCGGCGCTTGATCCGGTTGCTGGAGCACCTGCCTCCGTACTGTTACCGGCTGTACGTGTGCGACCGGGACGGCTACCAGGTTTCGGGCAACATCGAACGCGGACCGGACGGCGTGACCGTCGACCGGAGCTTCGCCGGCGCCAACTGGACCACCCGCCCCTACTGCCTCCGGAACATCGAGGAGGCAGCCCGGTCGCGGGACGGTGCCCTGTCCGACCCGTACCGCGACCACCGGACGCGGCAACCCACGCTGACGTTCACGTATGCCGTGACGGCGGACCGGTTCGTCTTCGTGGACTGCCGCCTCGAAGACCTGGACCGCGAAGGTCTTCTGCCGGACGACACCGTGAGGGCGGCCGCATCGCCCTCGCCGCCGCTCCGTCCCGACGCCGCGCTCCCGGCCGCGCGGCAGGCCGCGGAGGAGTCGTGACCCCGCCCCCCGTGCGGGGAAGACCGCGGCGGGACGACCCGTCCGGGGCGCGGGCCGGCCCTCGTCGCCGCCGACCGCCGGCGCGCCTCCCGGGTCGCCGGTCCTTCGCCCGCAACCGAGGATGATCCCGACGTGCCTGGGTTCGACGACGTTGAACCACCGCTCCGCCCCCGTCTCGGCCGGCTTTGGCTGAGCGAGGTGGTTGTCCTCGCCGCCCTGGTCGGGACGAGCCGCCTGCTCGCCGGATGGTGGCTGCCGCTGCCCGGCGGTCTCCTGTGGCGCCTGTCCGCCGCCGTCGGCAGCCTGGGCGCGTTGCTCCTGTTGGTGGACCATGTCCTGGTGGCCCGCTACGTGGTCGCCCCCTGGCGTCGCCGGGCGGCAGTCGACCCGCTGACGGGGCTGCTCCGCCCGGAAGCATTCTGGGCGGCCGCCTGCGCGGTCTGGGACGGCAACCGGCGCGCCCATCGGCCGTGTACCTTCGCGTTCATCGATCTCGACGACTTCAAGCGCGTCAACGACACTGCCGGGCACGCCGCCGGAGACGCGGTCCTGATGATATTCGGCGGGCTCTTGCGCGCCGTCGTCCCCCGCAGCGACGTGGTGGGCCGTCTCGGCGGCGAGGAGTTCGGCTGGCTCCTCGGCGGGGCTTCGCCCGTCTCCGCCCAGACGGCCCTGGAGCGGCTCCTGCTCCGCTGCCGCTCCGGTGCCCGAACCTTCAGCTTCTCGGCCGGTGTCGCCACCGCACCCCCGGACGCCCCCGACGTCACCCTGGGGGATCTGGTCGCGGCCGCGGAAGCCGCCTGTTATGCCGCCAAGCGAGCCGGCAAGGGCCGGATCGTCGTCGCCCCGGCCGCCCCGCAGCCCGACCCCCGTCCACCTGAAACGGCTCGTCGACGGTGAGTGGGCCGGTCCGTCGCCGGCACGTCGCCGAGCGTTCGGGATGCGGAGGGCGACCGGGGCCCCGGACGCCCGGACACCGGACCCGATCCCTCGGTCTCAGAGGGGAACCAGACCGCCGACAGCCAGCGCGGACAAAAACGCATACACCGGTCCCCGTGCAAGGTCGTGATGGAGAAACGGGTTCGGTAATCGCGCAGACAACCGTAGCAGCTCTCGGTCGGCGCGCACCCGCACCGCCCTGCCAGTCTTTCCGTCGCGCGGAGGATACAGAGCTTAAGGACATCGGGCTGGCGCAGCTGGGAAACCAGGCCCGCACCGCCCGGCACGGCATCGTCCCGTAGGACACGGGGCGGAAGGGGAGGAAGGATGGACCGAACAACCCCGGACGGTCAAACTCGCTCGCCGGGACATCGAGCAAAGGCGGCAGCCCTGAATCCGAGGCCTTCGGCCAAGCCGTATGCCCTCATACGCGCATACCCGGCCGCCTGGACGGCCCCGCTGCGTCGGTTCATTCACTGCCTTTCGACATTCGCCAACTGACGCGGACGTGCTTCGGCTCCACGGCGACCTCGCTCGCCGTCGCCGAACGCCGCCGTCCCGCCTCTTTAAGAGCTTCTTAACCGCACCACAGGTTCGTCTCACGAACGCCGGCTAACCTGGACCCGACATTGCGCCCGAGGAGGCACGGTCCTGCATGTGCGCCATCGCCGGGGTCTGGGGGACAAGCCGAGGAGAATCCCGCGCCGTCGTGGGCGCGATGCTTAACCGCATGGCCCACCGGGGACCGGACGGTCACGCGCTGGTGGACGGACCCGCCGGCACCGTGGGGATGAACCGGCTGGCGGTGCTCGACCCGGCCGGCAGCCCGCCGCCCTACTTGTCGGAGGACGGATCCGTCGCCGTCGTCTTCAACGGAGAGATCTACAACCACCGCGCGCTGCGCGCCGAACTGACCGCCCGCGGCCACGTGCTCGCCGGCGCCGGCGACGGGGAGGTCCTGCCGCACCTCTACGAGGAATACGGCCTGAACCTCCTCGACCGGCTGGTCGGCATGTTCGCGCTGGCCGTCGTGGACCGGCGCCGGGGCGAGCTCCACCTCGCCCGCGACCGCCTCGGGATCAAGCCCCTCTATGTCTGGGTGCGCGGCCGGATGGTGCGGTTCGCCTCCGAGCTGACCGCCCTGGCGGCCTGGCCCGACTTCCCTCCCGCCGTGCGGGAGGACCGCCTGCCCCACTACCTCGCCTGCCGCTTCGTCCCCGGTCCGGACACCCTGCTCGCGGGGATCGAGAAGGTGGTGCCCGGCACCGTGCTCACGGTCGGTGCGGACGGCCGGATGCGCCGCCGCACCTGGTGGACGCTCCCGGATCGCCCCCTGGAACCGGTCCCGGCGCGCCGGGCCGAGGAGGAGTTCCGGGCACTCTGGTCCCGCGTGGTGCAGGACCACCTGGAGGCGGACCGCACCCTCGGCGTCTTCCTGTCCGGCGGACTCGACTCGAGCCTGCTCGCCGCAGCCCTGCCGGGGCAAGCCAGGCTGCTGCCCGCGCTGGTGCTCGGTCCGGGCGGTCACGGGGCCGCGTTCGACGAACGGGCCGGGGCGAGGGCCGTCGCCCGGGCGACCGGTCTCTCCCTGGAGACGGCGCCGTTCGACGACCCCACGCCCGAGGAGGTGCGCGCCGTCGTTCGCCACCTCGGCGAACCGCTCGGGGATCCCACCGTCCTGAGCTTCGACCGCCTCGCGCGGGCGGCCCGGGCCGCCGGCTGGACGGTGGCGCTCGCCGGCGAAGGCGCGGACGAACTCTTCTTCGGCTACCCCCATTACCGCGAGGCTTTCTGGCTCGACGGCCTCGCGCCGCTGGCGCGCCGGCTGGCCCGGACCGCGCCCGGCGCCCGCTACCTCGCCGGCCGCGGCCCGGGGGCCGGCCGGCTGAGAGCCGCACTCGCCCCGCCCCCGGCCTACTACCGCGGGGTGGGGGTTACGTTCCCCCGACCGGAGGACATCGGCGCCGCGCCGCTCGAGGCGCTGCCGTTCGACACCCGCAGCGTCGGCGTACCCGTGCACGACCGGCCCCGGCTGGAACAGATGCGCGCGTTCGACATCCGTTGGTTCCTCCCGGACGACACCCTGCTCAAGTGCGACCGGCTCGGCATGCGCTACCAGGTCGAGGTGCGCGTCCCCTACCTGGATCACCGCGTGGTGGAATGGGCGTGGCTTCGCCCGCCGCACCTCTTCCTCCGGCCTTGGGCGGCCAAGCTCCTGCCCCGCCGGGTGGCCGCGTCGCTCCTCGGTCGGGCGGCGCGCCAACCCAAGAACGGCTTTCCGACCCCGTTGGGCCGCTGGCTTACCGGCCCGCTCCGACCGTTCGCCGAAGACGTGCTGCACAGCCGGTCGTTTCGGGAACGCGGCTGGGTCGACGCCGACCGGGTCGACGCGCTCTTCGCCGGCATCCGACCCGAGGGGTCGGCCGCCGGGCGTCAGATCTGGGCTCTTTTGGCGCTCGAACTCTGGGCGCAGGAAATCGCCGACCGCGGCCGCGCCGCCGACCGCCTCCTCCCGGCACGGGAAGCCGTGACCCTCAGCCGTTGAGGCGCCGCCGAGCCGCCGTCACGCGCCGCGGCCGTCCGGGCCGGATGCCCCCGACGCCGTCGTCGCGCGCCGTGCGAGACCGTCGGCCGCGACACGGTACACTAGGGGGCGGAGGTGACGGAGCATGCGCCTGGTGACCCACGAACGGTGCCTGGACGGCGCCACCTGCGCCGTGCTGGGGCGGGCGGCCGGGATGGAGCCGGCGTTCGTCTATCCCGACGGTGTCGTCGCCTATCTCCGCACGCTGCCGCCCGACGAGCCGGTGGTGCTCGCCGACGTGTCCTTCGACCGGGCCAGCTACGACACCTACGCGCCCCGGTTGGTCGCCCTCATCGACCACCACCAGTCGGCCCTGCCGCTCCGCGGCCTGGATCGGGTGCACCTGGAACTGGACCACTGCGCCAGCGTCCTGCTCTACCGATGGCTCACCCGGACCGGGCGGCTCGCCCCGGATCCCGCGTGGGAGCCGCTCCTGGCGGCCGTCGACGACTATGACCTCTGGCGCCCCGACCACCGGGCCGGCCAGGACCTCAACCGGCTCCTGCACGACCGCGGCTGGGAGTGGTTCGCCGCCAAGTTCGCCCACGGATACGCGCCGCTCGACGCGGAGGAGCGGGCCCGGCTCGCGGAGCTGGTGGCGACCGAGGAGGCCTTCGTCCGGCGGCACCGCGAGCGCGCCGAGCCGTTCGCGGTGGGCGACCTCAAGGCGGCGGTGGTGGCGCTGGACGGCGAAGGGGCGGTCAACGAGGTGGCCCACCGCCTTATCGAAGACGGCCACGATCTCGTCCTGCTGATCAAACCCGACGGGCGGCTGTCCGCCCGGACCTCCGTCCGCGTGGACGCCGCCCGCCTGATGGAGCGGGTCTTCGCGGGCGGCGGCCATCCCCGGGCGGCGGGCGGCCGTCTTCCCGCCGGGATGGCCCCGGACGCCCCGGAGACCCGCCGGTGGGTGCGCGAGCAGGCCCAATCCGCCCTGGCCGCATCCCAAGCCTGACGCCAAAGGCCCGGGCGTCCGGTCTCCGCGGGGACGGTCGCGTCTGCCCGCGGGCCCGGCACCCGGGGCTAGGCGGCCGGGGCCACCGCCTCGAACTGCACCGTGTCGAGGCTAGCCGCGCCGAACTCCCCCTCCTGGGCCAGCACCGTCCCTCGGAGGTCCGACCCCGCCGCGCCGGCCAGGGCGTAGTACACGGCGAAGCCCCCTTCCGGCGCCGCCGCCCGAATCTCCTCCGCCGGGACGCGGTCCAGATCCGCCCAGCGCCCTTCGGCCATGATGGTCAGGAGCCGGCGGCGGAACGCCTCCGCCGCGGCCGGCGCCGTCTTGTCCCGCCCGTCCCACAGATCCAGCCGGTGGATGATGGAGCCGGTGAGCACGAACGCCACCGAGTCGTCGGCGACCTCGCGGATGACCTGCCCCAGGCGGAAAAAGACCTCGGGCGGCTGGTCGGCCGCCACCGAGACGACCAACACGGGCACGTCCGCCGCCGGGAAGACGTGCCTGAGCGGCACCCACGCCCCGTGGTCCACGCCCCACCGGTCGGTGGCCGCCACCGGCAGGCCCGCCCGGTCCGCCGCCGCGAGCAGGGCGCGGGCCAGTTCCGGCGCCCCGGGGGGCCGGTAGGGCTGGCGGTAGATCTCCGGAAACCCGTAGAAGTCGAAGATCTGGGGCGGGTCCGGCCGCGGGTCCACGCCGAACCCACCCCGCGTGGCGAAGTGCGGCGACATCACCACCAAGGTCCGGATGCGGCCCGCCCACGCGGCGCCGACCTGACGCAGCGCCGCCTCGGAGGCGACGTGGCGGGGACCGCCCATCGGTTCGATCAACGTCGGGGTGTTGGGGGCATAGAGCATGCTCCGCATTGTTGTCGTCCTTTCCCGCGGCCCGGGGAGCCGGAGGCCCGAGTACGGGCCGCGCTCTGCTGCCGAACCGGCCACGCCGGTCACCGCCCATTGCTTCACAAAGTATACCAAAGTCCGCGACGGACTCGGACGGCCACGACGCGTCATACCGTTCCCCGACCGGCAACTTTGGCATCCGCCCCTTGACGGACACGACGACGTGCAGCTACGATGTACATGCAAAAAAGTTGCACGTAGATCGCCATGAAAGCGGGGGGTGCCCACGATGTTCAACCAGCTCTGGGATCCTCACGTGGGCATCGCGGCCGGGACCGCCCTCGTCGCGGCGTTCCTGCTCGGGATGCTCCACGGCATCACGCCGGACGAACACACCTGGCCCATCACCTTCAGCTACGCCATCGGCAGCTACTCGACGCGGCGGGGGCTGGTCGCCGGGCTCACCTTCTCGCTGGCCTTCACGTTCCAGCGGGCGCTCGCCAGCGAGCTCGCCTACCTGGCCCTGGACCGGTGGTTCACCGTCGGGTCGGTCGGGGACTACGTGGTGTATGTCGTCGTGGGGGCGGTTATGGTCATCGCCGGCCGCCACATCCTCCGCGGCCACCACTTCCACCTGGGTGGCTCGCACCCGGCGAAGGCGCCGGACCCGGACCAGATGCTGCGGGACCCGCGCCCGTGGATGCCGGCCGTCCACGGCTTCATCGCCGGCTGGGGCTTCGGGGCCTTCGCCACCATCATCTACACGGTGCTCGCCCCGACGATGCCCTCGGCGTGGTGGGGCTGGGTGCCGGGCGCGGTGTTCGGCTTGGGCACGATGGCCATGCAGGCGGCGGCCGGGGCGCTCTTCGGCTGGGTGAGCCAGCGGCTCGGCCTGACGCCGGCGGCCATCCGGCGCGTCGCCCTCATCACGGCCGGCCGGACCATGGGCTGGGGCGGCTGGGCGTTCGTGGCCGGCGGGCTCTTCGGCCTCTTGTTCCCCGGCCTGGCGGGGTTCAGCATCGCGACCGGCATCGCCGTCCACAACCTGTCCCGCATCGACATGGGCATGGTCCTGGTGGTGGTGACGGTTCTCGGCATCGGCATGGGGACGCTGGTCACCCAGACCCGGTACTGGGCGCGGCACGAACCACACCCGAACCGGATGTCGGGCACGCTCTCCTGACCTGCCGCACGGGCGCCCGGCGGGGTGTCGTCCCCCGCCGGGCGCCCGCGATCCCGGTCCCTCAGCCGAGCCGCTCGACGAACGCTGTGGCGTCCACGGATCCCCATCCGGTCACCGCATCCCACCCCGGGCCGCACTGGTATCCCGGGATGCCGTCGATGCGGTTGGTGCCCTCCAGGATGTCGTAGAACACGGGACTGCCTCCGAGCGGGTAGAGCCGCGGCCCCAGCAGGCCCAGCGGCCCGAGGCCGCGCGCGGCCCGCGCCTGGTTGGCGAGGGCGACCAGGGCCGCCCACATCGGCGCGCTGGCCGACGTCCCCCCGATGACCCCCGGCTCGCCTTGGAACACGATGGCCACCCCGGTGTCGGGATCGGCGACCAAGGCCCCGTCGGGCACGCCCCGGCCGGGCCGGCCCTCCGGGTTGGCCGGCACCTGGGCCTTCCCCTGCCACGGGAGCGGGGGGAAGACGAGGCTCACGCCGCCGCCGGAGGCGCCGTTGTCGTTGGTGTCGCTCCATCCCGTCTCGCTCGCGCGGCTCCCGTCCGGCGCCAGCCGGAGCGTGGTGCCGCCCACCGCCCAGACGTGCGGCAGGCTGGCGGGAGCGTCCACGTGCGGGAACGGCCAGGCGATGCCCCGGACCCCGTAGCTGCCCATGTCCCCGGAGGCGGCCAGCACCGAGATGCCGCGGGCGGCGGCCCGCTGCGCGGCGAGATCCCAGGCCCACAGCGCCCGCCGCGGGATGCGGGTCTCCGCGTCCCCGTAGGAGATCGAGACCACGGAGGGCCGATGCACCTCGTCGGTGACCACGGCCTCCAGGGCGAGCAGCATCGCCCGGGCCCAGGACGCGTCGTTGCTCCCCGGATTCGCCTCGTAGACCACCAGGTTGGCCCCCGGCGCCAGCGCACCCGCCCACTCCACGTCCAGGGTGCACTCCACGTCGAGCGCCTGCGTCCCGCCGCTGTTGGGCGTCCCGTCCACGGACACGAAGCCGACCGGCCGTACGGGCACGCCGTGCGCCCGCCAGAACGCCTCCACGTCCTGCGCGGCAAAGCCGCTGCCGAACTCCAGGAGCGCGACGGTCTGCCCCGATCCGTCCCACTGCCCGGGGAACCGGTACGCGGTCCGGAGATCGCGGGGGAAGTACCCCTGGCCCCCGTTGGGCAGATCCGCCTCCGCGCGCGGCCAGCGGTGCGCCGGCCGGGCACCCGCCCGGTTCTCGAGACCCACGATGGCCCCGACGGCGTCGAGGGCCCACACGGGCACCTGCGGTTCCTCCCGGTTGAGGTAGACGTGCCGGCCCTCGACCTGCCGTTCCGCGAACGTGCACCGGAGCGCGGCGGTCACGCGGGCCACCGGCCCGCTGAAGTCGAGGTAGAGACCCTCGGCCCGCGGCGGGGCGACCTCGAGCCCGTGATCCTCCAGATACGACGCCAGCCGCACCACGACGGCGGGGTCCGGGCGGAACAGGCGGTGGAGTTCCGCCGCCGAGGCCACCGGGGCCGCCTCGGGGTCCCTGAGGCGGGCCCGGATCTCCTCCTCCCGCTCCGGGCGGAAGACCACCGTCGCCCGGATCACCCGCTCCGGCGCCGCCGTCCGCCATCCATCCTCTGCCAGCCACTGGGTCAGCAGGTGCCCGCGCACCACTTCCGTCCGCATCCCGCACCTCCGTCACATACCCCGGTGGGAACGGCCGCCGTCGGGGCCCCGGCCGGACGGGGGCCGCCCCGGCCCTCCGGGCCGTCACCGGTCATCCCAGATCCTGGATCCCGTCCACCCGAAGCCTATGCGCCGTCCGGCAAACGGTCACGCCCGCACGGCGCCGAAGGGCGTCAACACGAAGCGGGTCTGCACGCCGCAGGTCGGGCACAGCACGAGCACCTCCGTGTCGCCCCGGGTGTTGGGCGGCAACGCGTTCTTGATGCCTTCCAGCACCTCGCCGGACGGGACGGTCCGGCCGCACTGCCCGCAGACCGAGAGCGTCTCCCACGGCGGCCCGTACGGGTCGAGGGTCAGGTCCAGCATCTCGGGCGTGACCCAGATCGCCGGCGGCAGGGGACCGGCCTCCATGGCGCGGAGGATGGCCTTCCGGCCCACCGTCTCGAGAAGCTGCATCTCGCTGGAGAACGGATCCCGCCGGGTGATCTGCATCCACAGGGTGCGGGGCACCAGCACCGAGACCAGCCGCCACCCCGAACCCCCCGGCTCCGAAAAAATGGCCCACGGACCTTCCGGGGCCTCACCCACGTAGTGGAGGAGTTGAGGCTCGCGTACGTCCATGGGCACATTATAGCGAACGGCCCCGGGTCGGAGGGCGGCGGCCGCCCTCCGGGCCGCTCAGAAGGCGAGGGCGGCCACCACGCCCGTCGCCAGACCCACCACCGCCACCCAGGCCGCGACCGTGAGCAGAAGGCGCGGCGACAGCCCCTGGCTCACCATGGCCATCGACGGCAGGCTGACGGCCGGCAGGGTCATCATGAGCGTCCCCGCTCCCGCCAGGCCCAGCCCGAAGTTCATCAAGGTCTGGACGACGGGGATCTCGCCCGCCGTGGGGATGACGAACAGGGTTCCGGCCACCGCCAGGCCCAGCACTAGCCAGACGCTGTGGCCCAGCGCGGGGTTCATCGCCGGGAACAGCCACGCCCGCACGGCGCCCAGCACGCCCACGATGACGATGTACTCCGGCACCAGGCCCACCGCCAGGCGCCCGAGAGTCTTGAAGAACCGCCCGACGCGGTTTTCCTCGGCGGTCGTCGCGGCGTCCGCCGCGGCGAGGCGGTCGGCGCCCAGCGAGCGGCCGAACCGGTTGCCGATCCAGACCGCCCCCGCAACCAGCACCAATCCCATCACGATGCGCAGGAGCGCCCAGTTCCAGCCTAGCACGAAGCCCATGAAGACGACGGTGGCCGGGTTCAGGACCGGATTGCCGAGCCAGTAGGCGAGCACCGCGCCGGGCGCGACCTGCTTCTTGGCCAGGCTCACGGCCACGGGAGCGGAGCAGCAGGTGCACATCATCGACGGGACTGCCGCGGCCAGCGCCACGCCCGCGCTGGACCAGCGCAGCCGGCCCAGGACGGTGAGCAGCCACCGCTCGGGCAGGAGGGTCTGGACCCCCGCGCCGATGACCAGCCCCGCCACCAGCGCCAGCCAGATGGCCTTGAAGTAGGCCACGGTGTAGGCCACGGCCGCCGCCCAGCCGACCGGCGGCGCGGCCGCGGCCTTGCCCGTGACGATGGACGCGCCGAGCGAGTGATGCGCGGCCACGACGAAGACCTTCTGGAAGTACGGATCCCACTTGGCCAGGAAGACGGCGGCGACGGCAAGCGCGAGGAAGGCGGCCACGGCGGCCGTCGACCCCCGCCGGGCGGCCGGTTCGGTCATCACAGGACGCGCCACGGGTCTC
Source organism: Actinomycetes bacterium (assembly GCA_023565505.1). Classification (GTDB taxonomy): domain Bacteria; phylum Bacillota; class Sulfobacillia; order Sulfobacillales; family JAIMBI01; genus JAIMBI01. The sequence continues at coordinate 11,930 of JAIMBI010000018.1, forward strand.
CTCCTCTCACGGTCGACGAAGTCGGCGGAAAAGGCCGGCCCCGCCCGCGCCGTCCCGGCCGTGCGCCGGGGGACCGGACGCGGCGGCGCGGGGCCCGTGCCCTACTTATGCCCGCCCCGTCCGCCGGCCGTAAAGGGATATGCACGCTCGGCATACCGGCCCGCCGGGGTCCCGCCTTACCAGGCCGTGGTCCCCCCGTCGAGGGGGATGACCTGGCCGGTGATGTACCGGGACGCCTCGCCCGCCAGGAACACCACCGTCCCCTTGATCTCCGCCGGCTCGCCGAGGTAGCCCATGGGGACCGTTTGCACGATGAGGTCGCCCGCCTGCCGGATCACCCCGCGGGTCATCTTGGTGGGCATGAAGCCCGGCGCGATGGCGTTGACGGTGACCCCGTGGGGGGCCAGCTTGACCGCCAGGTCTTTGGTCATGGCGATGACGGCGCCCTTGCTGGCGTGGTAGCCCGTCGCCTGCATGATGCGGGGGTCGACCCCGAGCATCCCGGCGATTGAAGCCACGTTGATGATCCGCCCCCAACGCCGCGCGGTCATCCCGCCCACCACCGCCTGGGTGAGGAGGAACGGCCCGGTGGCGTTGACCCGGAGCACGTACTCCCACTTCTCGAGCGGCATCTCCTCGAACGGGGCGCCCCACGAGGTGCCGCTGTTGTTGACCAGGATGTCGATGGGCCCGAGGGCCGCCTCCACCGCCGCCACCGTGTCGCGGATGGCCTGGGGATCGGAGACGTCGAGGGCACCCGCCCAGGTCCGCACCCCCGTCTCCCGGGCCAGGCGGTCCGCCACCGCCTGGCAGTCCTCCAACCGGCGGGAGGCCACGGCCACGCTCGCCCCCGCCTCCGCCAACGCCTCCGCCATGGCCTCGCCGAGGCCCCGGCCCCCGCCGGTCACGAACGCCACCTTGCCGGTGAGATCGAACAACTGCCGCACGTGCATTCCGCTTCTCGTCCCTCCGTCTGTCGTCTCGGGTCTTGGGGACCGTCGCCTCACGGGGCGGGCGACGGCTTCCGGAGCGCCCGGCGCAGGAACTTCCCCGTCGCCGTCTTGGGCACCTCGTCGACGAACTCGATCCGCCGGGGCACCTTGTACGCCGCCAGGTGTTCGCGCAGGTGGGCCAGCAACTCCTCTGCCGTCGCGCGCCGGTCGGGGTGAAGCGCCACGTACGCGACCGGGGACTCGCCCCGGTACGGGTCCGGCTCGCCCACCACGACCGCCTCGCGGACCGCGGGGTGGCGCCAGAGCACGTCCTCCACCTCGCGGGGCCACACCTTGTAGCCCGAGGCGATGATCATGTCCTTCTTGCGGTCGACGATGAAGATCCACCCCGCGGGATCCATCACCGCCACGTCGCCGGTGTAGAGCCACCCGTCGACGATGGCCCGGGCCGTCTCCTCCGGCTTCCGCCAGTAGCCGGGGACGACGGCCGGGCCCTTCAGGGCCAGCTCCCCCACCTCCCCGGGGCCGAGCGTCCGCGCCCGGTCGTCCACGTCCACAATCCGGGCGTCGTACCCCGGCAGCGGCACGCCCACCGACAGGGCTCCCGACGCCGGGTCCACCGGGGCGTCGACGCCCCACGGCACCCCCGTCGCCGGGGAGGTGGTCTCCGTGAGGCCGTAGATGTTGTGGAGGCGCTGGCCCGTCACGGTCCGGAAGCGCTCCGCCACGGCGGGCGAGACCGGCGCGCCGCCGGAGAACGCCTTGGTGAAGGCGGACCAGTCGCGCCCGGCCGCGTCCGGCTGGTTGAGGAGCGCCAGGTAGGCCGTCACCGCGCCCACGCCGAAGGTCACCCGCCGCCGCTCGATGGCCTCGAGCGCCCGCCGCGGCTCGAAGCGGTACAGCAGCACCAGCGGAGCCCCCGTCCACAACGACGCCGCGATCCCCGCGATGCTCCCCGTGATGTGGAACACCGGGGCGATGGCCAGGTTGACGTCGTCCGGCCCCACGTGGCACCAGCGGGCGTAGGCCTCGGCGTTGACGGCCACGTTGCGGTGGGTGTTCATGGCCCCCTTGGGCGGCCCCGTCGTCCCCGAGGTGTAGTGCAGGTAGGCGACGTCGTCCGGCGCGGGGCGGTGGAAGGCCGCGTCGGGCGCCTCCGCGAGCAGGTCGCGCCACGCCACCACGGCGGGATCCGCCGGCGCCCGGGCCGCCGGGACCGCGTCGGCGGGCGCGCCGTCCTCGTCGTCGTCGACCACCACCAACGGCACGCCGAACCGCCGGGCGAGCGGAAGGAGCGTCCCGGCCAGCGACGCCAGGCCCACGACGAGCCGGACCTCGGCGTCGGCGAGGTGATGGGCGAGCTCCTCCTCCCGGAGCATCACGTTGAGCGGCACCACGATGGCCCCCCGGGCCCAGACGGCCAGCTCCAGGGCCACGAAGGCGGGGACGTTCTGCAGGACCGCCGCCACCCGGTCGCCCGGCCCCACCCCGAGCCGCCGGAGCGCCCCCGCGAGGCGGCGGGCGCGCTCCCAGAGCTCCCCCCGCGTCAGGGTGCGGTCGAAGTAGTGGATCGCCGGGGCGGCGGGATCCGCCGCCGCGAGCGCCCAGAACCGCTCCCCCACGCTCTGGTCCGGGTCCGGCCCCGCCGGATCGAGACCTCCGTACCACTGGATCCACGGTCTCACCCTGTCTTCGCCTCCTCCTCTCCCGGCGCCGCCCGGAGCCACACGGCCCGGGCCGGCGCCGCCTCCAGTCCCGCCAGGCGGAGCGGCAGGCACACCAAGAACCCCCGCTCGCCGGGCGAAAGCCGGGCGAGGTCCAGCCCCTCCATCACCACCAGCCCGCGTCCCAGCACCGCCCGGTGCACGGCGTAGGGCGCAAGCCACCCCCGGCGCGCGGGGTCGTCCGTCTCCAGCGAGAGCGTGTCCACCCCCACCCCGCGCACCCCCGCGGCCAGGAGCCAAGCCACCGCCTCGGGCGTCCAGGCCGGCCCGTCGCGCGGATCCGCGCCCGGCCCGAGCGTCTTGAGCAGGATGATGGGCACCCCCCGGGCGGTCTCCAGGGCCGCCAAGGTCACCCGCCCCTCGGGCACGGCCACCACCCGCGCCGGGCCGACCAACCCTTCCCAAGGGAGCCGGTCGACGGCCGGCGCGCCCGGCAGGAAATGGGACGGCGCGTCCACGTGCGTCCCGGCGTGGGAGGAGAACGCCACCCGGTGGACCGTGTACGGGTCGCCGGCGGCCGCGTCGGCCACCCGCTCCACCGTCGTCGCGGGGTCGCCCGGGTATCCCGGGGTGGCGGGGCCCAAGGGCCGGCTGAGGTCCACGATCTCCATCCCGCTCTCCCTCCCCTCGGCCCCCGTGGCCCGCCCGCGCGGCATGGGCTATGCTACAGGATACCGGAAGCGTGCCAAAATTCCTCCCCGTCGCGCGGGGGAGCCGCCGGAGGCGAGACCGATGTGGCGCATCGCGCTGGCGCAGATCGCGGTGGGACCCGACAAGCGGGCCAACCTGGCCCGGGCCCGGGATCTCCTGGAGCGCGCCCGCACCCAGGGGGCCGGCTTGGTCCTCTTTCCCGAGACCTTTATGAGCGAGTTCGGCCCCAGGACGCCCCCCGAGGTCCTGGCGGAGGACGCCGAGCCGCTCGACGGCCCGTTCGTCGCGGGCATGCAGGAGGCCGCCCGCCGGACCGGGCGGTGGGTCGTGTTCGGCATGCGGGAGCGGTCCCCGCGCCCGGACCGCTGCTACAACACCACGGTGGTCCTGGACGAGAACGGCACCGTGCGGGCCGCCTACCGCAAAACCCACCTGTACGACGCCTTCGGCCAGCGGGAGTCGGCGGCCGTCCTCCCCGGCGACCGCCTCCCGGACCCCGTCCCCTCCCCCTTCGGCCGCCTCGGCGTCTTCGTGTGCTACGAGCTGCGCTTCCCCGAGGTCGCCCGGGAGCTGGTCCTGCGCGGCGCGGACATCCTCCTGGTGCCGGCGTACTGGGTCCGGGGCGCGCTGAAAGAGGAGCAGTGGACGGACCTGGTCAAGGTCCGGGCGCTGGAGAACACCGTATGGGTGGCGGCCTGCGACCAGGTCGGCAACCACGCCGTGGGGCGGAGCCTCGTGGCCGATCCGGCCGGGCTGGTCGTGGCCCAGGGGCCCGAGACGGAGACCCTGCTCCTGGTCGACGTGGATCCCGGCCGCGCCGAGGCCGTCCGGGAGCGGTTTCCGAGCCTCGCCCACCGGCGCCCGGCGCTCTACGGCACCCTCACGGCACAGTCCACGCCGGCGCTTTAGGCTCGTGACCGGCTCGGGACGGAGCCGGACCGCCCCGTCCCCCGGGTCCGCCGCGGCGGCCGGCACCCCGCCGCGCGGCGAAAGGACCGGGATCGCGCCCAGGCCCGCCCGATGCGACGCGCGGCCGCCCGGTGGCCGGGCACCGGGTCCGGTCCGCCCCCGTAGGCGCCCCGCGCGGCGAGTCCGGCCGGCCCGGGTCCCCGCCGCCGTCGCCCGCGCGAGCCGGCTCCAAAAAAGACCGGTCCAAAAAAAAGGAGGCATCCGTCGGGCCCCGAACTCTTCCGGGCAACCGTCCAAGGGAGAGGAGGCCCATGCCGCGCGTCGCCCCCTTTGTCCGTCGCCTGCGCCGCCTGGGACCCGGGTCGCTCCGGCGACTCAGGGGCGAAGCGCCGCGCTCCGGGCAGACCTTGGCCCTCTTCCTGGTGTTCCTCGGCGTCCTGCTGGGCATGACCGCCGGGAGTGTAACGGTCGGCACCCTCTACGTGGCCCGCACGCGGCTGCAGAACGCGGTCGACGCGGCGGCTCTGGCCGGGGCCCAGGCCCTGGCCACGGGGGATCCCAACGCGCCGGCGGACCAGGCCCGCCTCATCGCCGCCGACGACCCCGGGGCCACGGGGACCGTGGTCCCCGACAGCGCCCTGCCGCGGGCGGTGGTGGCGACCGGCACGGCCCGGGTTCCGGGCGGGTTCGCGGCCCTGTTCGGCTGGCGCACCTTCACCGTGGGGGCCCGGGCCGTCGCCCAGTACAGCGCCGGGCCCGCCTTCACCTACGCCATCTTCCAGGCCGACCCCAACGCGCCGCTGGTATTCAAGGGCAGCTCGAGCATCCAGGGCAACGTCCACGCCAACGACTGCATCGAGACCAAAGGGAGCGTCTCCTTCGACCCGTCGGACGTCATCACCGCCAGCGCCACTGATGCCAGCTGCAATGTGGCGGCCGTCCGGGTCCCCCCGTTGTCGCTCCCCGTGTGGACCCTGGCCCAGCTCGAGGAGGCCCCGGGCACCACGGTGGTGACTCCGGAGGAACCGGACGGCTGGGAGTACGACGCCAAGAGCGGCACCTTCACTCCGCCGAACGAGCTCGAGGGCAACTACGTCGTCGAAGGGAACGTGACCATCAACGGCGGGGCGAACATCCACGGCAGCCTGGTGGCGTGGAACGGGAGCCTCACCCTCAACGGCGCGGCGACCGCGAGCGGTGTGCTGGCCGCCATCGGGCCGGGGGCCAAGCTGACCGTCAACGGGGCGTCCACCGTGGCCGGCGTGCTCTACGATCCCGAGGGCACCATCACCGTCAACGGCGCCGCCTCCTTCCCCGGGGGGGCCATCATCGGGCAGGACATCACCATCAACGGCTCGTTCAGCCTGACCGCCATCCCCGCGAACCAAGTGAGCGTTCCGGTCTGGCAGGTCACGTTGGTGCAATGAGACGCCACCCCTCCGGCCGCCGCGGCCAGGCCCTCGTCGAGTTCGCCCTGGTGCTGCCGCTCCTGGCGCTTCTGCTTCTGGGCATCATCACCTTCGGCCTGTACCTCAACGCCAACGTCACCGTGGAGCAGGCGGCGCGCATCGGCGCCCGGGCGGCCGCCATCGGCGACCCGCTCGGCTGCCCCGGCGACTCCGCCAAGGCGGGGCAACAGACCATCTACGGCTACGTGGACGACCAGATCAACCTCGGTCTCGGGCTGTCGGCCCCGAAGAGCCCCGCCAAGACCCTGCTCACGCCGCCGCCGACCCTGAGCGTCGACCCCGCGGACACCGCCCAGGACGACGTGACCGTGACCGTGGCCTACCCCTACCAGCCGCTCATCGTCATCCCCGGCGTCATGCCGGCCACCGTGACCCTCACTCAGACCTACACGATGATGGTGCAGAATCAACCGCCCCCCGGCGCCGTCACCGGCCCGGTCAACAACACCTGGACGTACCAGACGGCTTGCCCGTAGGCCCGGCGGGCCCGTGCTATAATGGCGCCGACTTGCCCGGAGGAGAGGCGGAGAGCGCGTGCGCGTGTTGGTGACGGGCGGCGCCGGGTTCATCGGCGCCCACGTGACGGAAGCCCTGCTCCTGGCCGGCCACGAGCCGGTCGTGGTGGATCGCCTGGACCGGGGCCGCTCCCCCTACCTGCCGGACGCCGTCGCGCTGGTGCCGGAAGACGTCCGTCGCGTCGACGCCGTGGTCCGGGCCGTCGCCGCCGCGGACGCCGTGATCCACCTTGCTGCCCGCGTCAGCGTCCCCGAGGGCGAGCAGGATCCCCTGGCGCTGGTGGAGGACAACGTCGGCGGCACGATGGCGGCCCTGGTCCTGGCGGAGCGCCTCGGCGCGCGGGAGTTCCGCTTCGCCTCGACCGCGGCGGTCTACGGGGACCCGCGCGGCCGCCTGCCGCTCGCCGAGCGGCGGGCGCTCCGGCCCGAATCGTTCTACGGCCTGTCCAAGCAGGCCGGGGAGGACTTGGTGCGCCGCTTCGGCGTCACCCGCGGCATCACCCCCGTCGTGCTGCGCCTGGCCAACGTGTACGGCCCGGGGCAGACCGCCGCCGGCGAGGGCGGGGTGGTGGCCCAGTTCTGCGACCGGCTGGCCCGCGGGCTGCCGCTGGTCCGGCACGGCGACGGCGAGCAGACGCGCGACTTCGTCTACGTCGGCGACGTGGCGCGGGCCTTCGTGCACCGGCTCGGCCGGGGCCCCGCGGGAACGTACAACGTCGGCACGGGCACGGCCACCTCGGTCAACCGCCTCGGCGCCCTGCTCGCCGCCTGCGCCGGACGGCCCCTGGCCTGGGAGGACGCCCCGCCGCGGCCCGGCGACGTGCGCGCCAGCGTCTTCGACGTGCGTCGGAGCCGGCGTTGGGGCTTCGCCGCCGCCGTGGCGCTGGAGGAGGGTCTCGCCCGGACCTGGGAGGCGTGGACGACATGAGGCTCCTCTGGATCGCGGGGGCGCCCCGCCACGGCGCCGCCGCCTGGCTCGCCGCCCCCGTCGCGCCGCTGTTGGCGCGCCTGGGCTGGGCGGTGACCTACTGGCCGCTCGCCGGCCCGCCCGCCTGGGTGCCCCCAGGCTTCGCGGAGGTCTGGGACGCGGCCGAGGGGAACGGTCTGTTGGCCCGCCTGGCCCGGATGGGAGCCGTCCGCCGCGCGGTGGCCGGATTCGACGCCGTGCTGGTCGAGCAGGACCTCGCGACCGAGTTCCTGGTGGCCGAGGTGCTGCTCGGGCTGCGCCGCCGGCCGGCCCTCTGGCTCTGGGCCACCGAACCCCTGGGACCATACCTCGCCGGGCGGGGGGAGCACGTGGCCGGCCGCGACCGGCGGCGGGCGCTGCACCTCTATCCCCGCTTCGACCGCGTGCTGGCCCTGGCGGACGCCGTGGGGGCGGATCTGGTGGAACACTTCGGGGTCGCTCCCCAAGCCGTCCGCACCGTCACCTGGCCGGCCCCCGCGCTGGCCGGGCAGACGGCGCGGCCGGCCGCCCGGGTGGTGACCCTCGGCCCCGTGGACGGCCTGAAGGGCCTCGAGATCCTGGTCCAGACGCTGGCGCTCCTCGCCCAGGACGGGGTCGCGGCGCGCCTCGACGTGGTCGGCGGGGGCCCGCGCCTGGACGAGGTCCGCCGCGTGGCCGCCGCCACGGGGGTACCGCTCGCGGTGGCCCCGCTCGGCCCGGACCTCGACCGCCACCTCGCCGAGGGCGTGTTCTGCGCCCCCCAATGGCTCGACGGGACCGGCTGGGATCTCGTCGCTGCCGCCGCTGCCGGCCTCCCGCTCACCGCCGTCGCCGCGCCGCTCGTGGTGCAGGAGCTCACCGGACGCGGCACGCTCGCGCGGTTGGCGCCCCTCGGCGACCTGGACGCCCTGGCCGCCGCCCTCCGCCCGCTCCTCACCGACGCCGCCCAATGGGCGAGCTACCACCGCGCGGCGCTCCTGCTGGCCGGCCGCCACCGCCCCGAACGGGTCGAGGCCGAGTGGCGCGCCGCCCTCAGCTGAGTCCCAAGGCATCGAGGACCGTCAGCGCCCGCGCGTCCCAGTTGTGGGCGGACCGGACCGCCGCCCGCCCCCGCTCCCCCATCGTCCGGAGCCGGACCGGGTCGTCCAAGAGCGTGTCCAGCGCCGCGGCGAGCGCCTCGGCCGTGGCCGGCACGGCCACGCCCCCGCCCACCCGGGCGACCCAGCGGCCGACTTCGGAGTTCCCCGTGGCCAGGACCGGCAGGCCGTGGGACCAGTAGTCGAACAGCTTCACCGGCAGCGCGATGCGGTTGTAGGCCGTGTCGCGGCGCGGCAGGAGCGCCAACTCCGCCGACCACAGCCACGCCGAGAGGTCCGCCCCGCTCGCCGCCACCACCCGGACGCCCGGGGGCACCGCGGCCGGGGCCTCGCGCGGACGCAGCACCAGTACCAGCTCGACCGTCGGCCGGCCGAGGCGGGCCACCGCCTCGAGGGCGAGGTCGACCCCGTCGTAGGGCCCGTTGGCGCCCACGTACACGAGGCGCCCCCGCACCCGGGGTCCCGGCGCCTCCGGCAGCACGGCGCCCGCCGGCGGCAGCAGGCGGTAAGGCCCCCCGAGCAGGCGGCCCAGCCCGTCAGTCGGCACGAAGAGGGTCGTCGCGAGGCGGCGGTAGGCGGCCAGCGTGGCCGCGTAGAGGGCCGCCAGGACGCGCTCCTTCGGCCCCCGGGGCGGGTAGAGGTCGGGGAAGCGCTGATACCAGTCGCGGACGTAGACGGCGAGGGGCAGGCCCCGCCGCCGGACGGCCCGGAGGAACCACCAGTCGACGGGCGTCATCGCGGAGGTCGCGGACTCGAGGTAGACCCCGTCCACGCCGGAAAGCCCCCCCGAGCGGAGCAGGGCCAGGAGGGCGGGGGCCCGCGCCGCCCGGGTCCCGGCGACCACGCGGACCTCCGCGTGGCGGGCGAGGGCCTCCGCCATGGCCCGGGTGCGCACCACGGGCGCCCGGTCCGGCCGGTGGAGGGGGTAGTGCCCCAGCAGGAGCACCCGCGGACGGCTAGGTCTCACGCCCGAGACCCCCGAGCCACCCCTCCACGATGGCCGGCCAGGTGAAGTGCTCCGCGACGAACCGGCGCCCCTCCGCCCCGATGTGGCGCACCTCGGCGTCCGCCAGGCGCGCGAACAAGTCCACGGCCATGGCCAGGGCCGGTCCGTCCTCCGGGGGGACCACCACGCCGCCGCCCGACCGCTCCACCAACTCCGCGGCCTCGCCCTCGCCGCAGAAGATGACCGGGACCCCGGCCCCCCACGCCGCGAACAGCTTCGACGGCCGCGCCCCGGCAAAGAGCGGGTGCCGCCGGAGGGGCACCACCGCCGCCCGCGCCAGGGCGAAGTAGGCCGGCATCCGTTCCACCGGCTGCAGTCCCGCAAAGACCACGTTGGTGAGCCCGAGCTCGCGGACGCGGGCCTCCAGGGCCGGCCGGACCGGCCCGTCGCCGACGAGCAGGAAGGCCACGTCGGACCGGTCCCGGAGCAGATCCGCCGCCTCCACCACCACCTCGAGGCCCTGGGCGTAGCCCAAGGTGCCCGGGTACAGGAACACGTGCCGCCCCTCCAGGCCGAGGGCGCGCCGGAGCTCGGGGTCCTCCTGGACCGGGGCGAACCGCTCCAGGTCGACGCCGTTCGGGGCGGGCAGGATGCGGTCGCGGGGGATGCCCGCGTCCGCCACCCCCCGGGCGATCCCCTCCGTCACCGCCAGGATGCGGTGGGCGTGGCGGTAGAGGAACCGCTCCAGGGCCCGCGCGAGCCGGACGGCGAGCGGCGAGGAGACCAGCCCCAGCGCCACGGCCGACTCGGGCCAGAGGTCCGACACCGAGAGCAGGTAGGGGATGCCCCGCAGGACGGACCAGAGCCAGGCCGTCGCTCCCAGGAAGAGGGGCGGCGACTCCACCAGCAGGTAATCCGCCCGGCCGACCCGCATCAGGCCGAGGAGACTCGACACCGTGAAGGAGAGATAGTTGAGGAGCCGACGCCCCAGGTGACCCGGGGGCGCCGGCCAGATCCAGGTGCGGACCACGCGCACCGGGCCGTCCCATTCCTCGCGCACCCAACCCCGGTAGCGCGGGTCCGAGAAACCCAGGTGATGCGGAAAGGCGGTCACCACCGCCACCCGCCAGCCCCGCCGGACGAGCTCCCGGGCGGTGGCCTGAAGCCGCACCGAGGCGGCGCCGGGGTCCGGCGGGTAGTACTGGGTCAGCATGACGAGCGACGGGGCGCCGCTCCCCGCCCGCGACGGCCGGTCGTCCATGGGGCTTACTATAGCACAGGCCGGAGGAGGGCCCGCCCCTCATCCGGCGATGACGGTGCAGGGACCTCCGTCGACGCCGTCCACCCGGACCGGGAGCGCCACCACCCACGCCGGGGTGCCGGCGAGTCCCGCCAGTGTGGCGTCCTCCACGGCCAGGACGAACCGGCCGTGGCCCTCGGCCCCGGCCAGGAGGCGGTGGGCCCGGTAACCGTCCTCGCGCTGTTGATAGGCGCTTACGGAGATCCAGTCGAGGATGAGGAGCTTGAGCCGGGGGCAGCGGTCCATGAGGTACCGCGCCGCTTCCGAGCTGATACCCGGGCCCCGCTCGGCGTAGACGACGGGGTCCGCCGTGCGGTAGCGCTCGAACCCGGACCGGATCAGCAGGCAGTCCACCGCGGCGAGATCATGGGCCGCCAGGTGCTCCGGGCGCAGCAGCTCGTTCTCGCCCAACGGCTGGTCCAGGAGGTACGGCGTCCGGCAGACGAACCACTCCGGCCCCAGCGCCGCCACCGGGGGCCCGTCCGGATTGAAGTGGTTGGGCGCGTCCATGTGCGTCCCGAAGTGGTTGAACCACTCGAGCGTGTAGGTGTTGGCCACGTCGCCCCGCTCCACCAGCGAGAAGGGCCGGATGGCCAGCGTGGGGTTCCCCGGCCAGCCGGGATCCCCCCGGCGGGTCACGTGCGACAGGAACTGCATGGCGAAAGCCTCCCTTCCCGGTGGGCCGGACGGGGCGGCGCGGACCGCGGGCCGCCCGTCGTCCCCGTCCGGGCCCCGGTTCCGTCCGCCCGGTCACAGGATAGCCAGTGGATTCACCGGCGAGCCCGCCCCGCCCAGGACACGCAGGGGACTGATGGTCAGGAAGAACCGGTAGCGTCCCACCTCGGCGCAGTAGGCGGCCAGATCCTCCAGCCACAGTAGCTCGGCCACGGTGAGGCCGAGCCGCGTGATGAAGGCCGGATGGAGCGGCTGGAACGTCCCCGTGCGGGAGGACACCGTCTGCTCGCTGCCCATGGTGTCGGTCCCGTACAGCGGGACCTCCTGCGCCTGGAACCAGCGCACCAGCTCCGGCGAATAGGTGAGGCCCGGTTCGCGCAGGGCTTCCCCGACGTACTCCGCCGTCCCGCCGCGCACATAGTGCAGGTAGAACCCGGTGCGCACGAGCAGCATGTCGCGACGCTCCAGCTCCAGGCCCTGGGCCTCGGCCGTCGCGAACAGATCCTCGAGGGTGATCTCCTCCCCCCGCTCCAACATCTCCTTCCCTTTGAAGCGGGCCACGTCGAGCAAGACCGCGGCCCCGGCAATGCCCCGAGCCGCGACCTTGTCGATGCCGTTCTTGCTGAGGCCCCCGGTCGTGGTGGCCGCGTCGTAGCCGTTGTAGAGCCGGCCGTCGTACCAGACGTGGCCCAGGCTGTCGATCTGGGTGGTGCCCTGGAGGTACATGTGGACCACGTCGTCCGCGTACTCCACGCCGCCCGAGCCGCGGATGGGCCGGCGCTTGCCGGTCAGGTACAGTCCCCGGTCGCTCACCATGTAGTGCTGCGTCGGCACCCGGCCCGGCCAGACCAGGTCGCCCCGGGGATCCCCGATGGGCAGGCCCAGGGGGAAGAGCCGGCCCTCCCGCACCTGCGCGATGCCTCGGCGGACCTCCTCCGGGGTGAGGTAATTGAGGGTCCCGATCTCGTCGTCCGGCCCGAACCGGCCCCAATTGGAGGGACAATCCTTCAGAATCTCGGCGATCCGGCTCACCACATCCCGCTCCTTCGCCTCCGCCGACGGAAGACCCGCCCGCCCCAGGTGCCGGCGCCCGCGTCCGGGGCGCCGCGCCACCGTCGCGAGGGCGGGGGCCGCGGCGGACCTGTTCCGCATCCGAGGCCTCGCCGGCACGACGGCGCCGCCGACGTCCGCGCCCCGGGGGCGATGCCCCGAGCCGCGCCCGGCCGTCGGGCGCCGTCGCCCGCCGGACCCCTGAGGAACATTGCGCCAGGGTGGGCGGACAATCCTGCCGCGCGCGTCTTTCCCGTTCCGGGCCGGAACGGCCGCCGCGGGGCGGGGCGACGGCGGCGGGACGGGGCCCTCTCCGGGGTACGGCTGTTCGCGCGGCGGGTCGGGGCCTATACTGAAGACAAATCTGAGAAGTGAGGTGCCCCATGGGACACGCGCAAGACATCGTCATCCTCGACGGCGTCCGGACGGCCATCGGGACGTTCGGCGGCAGCCTCGTCGACACCCCGCCCCGCGCCCTCGGTGCGGCCGTGATCCGGGAGGCGTTGGAACGGAGCCACGTCCGGCCGGAGGACGTGGACGAAGTCGTCCTGGGATGCGTGGGGCAGATCGGGGAGGACGCCTACATCAGCCGCGCCGCGGCCATCGGGGCGGGCCTGCCGGTCGGCTCGACGGCGCACACCGTCAACCGCCTGTGCGGCTCCGGCCTGCAGGCGATCCTCACCGCCACCCAGTGGCTCAAGCTCGAGGACGCCCGCGTGGTGGTCGCCGGCGGCGTGGAGAACATGAGCCGGCTGCCCTACTACGTGCGGAACCGCTGGGGGCGGCGCCTCGGCGACGGCACGCTGGAGGACGGCGTGCTCGCCATGCTCGCCGACCCCTTTGAACGGTACCAGATGGGCGTGACCGCCGAGCACGTGGCCGAGCGGTTCCACGTCAGCCGGGAGGAGCAGGACCGCATCGCCTACGACTCGCAGGTTCGGGCCCGACGGGCCATCGACGAGGGACGCTTCCGGAGCCAGATCGTCCCCATCCCCGTGACCAAGGGCCGGGAGACCGTGGCCTTCGCGGTGGACGAGCACCCGCGGGACACCAGCCCCGAGAAGCTGGCCAAGCTGCCCCCGGTGTTCAAGGCGGGCGGCACGGTCACGGCGGGCAACTCCTCGGGCATCAACGACGGCGCCGCCGCCGTGGTGCTCACGACCGCCGCCGAGGCGGAGCGCCGCGGTCTGACCCCCCGGGCCCGGGTGGTGAGCTACGCGGTGACGGGTCTCGAGCCCGCCATCATGGGCTACGGTCCCACCGAGGCCATCGCCAAGGCGCTGCGCCGCGCGGACCTCACCGTCGAGGACCTGGACCTGGTGGAGCTCAACGAGGCCTTCGCCGCCCAGGTGGCGGCCGTCATGCGGGACGCGCACCTCGACTGGGAGCGGACGAACGTCAACGGCGGGGCCATCGCCCTCGGCCACCCGGTGGGGGCGACCGGCGCCATCCTGACGGTGAAGCTGCTCTACGAGCTGGAGCGTATCCGCGGACGCTACGGGATGGTCACCATGTGCATCGGGGGCGGCCAGGGCATCGCCGCCGTCTTCGAGAACCTGCGCCGCTAGGTCGGACGCCGGGGGGCCAGGACGCCGTCGGGCGTCCCGGCCCCCCGCGGGTCGCGGCGCTTGGGCGGCCGCCCTCAGGACACCCCCGACTTGAACGCCATGACCCAGACCGACATCCCCACCAAGCCCAGCGCGATGGCGAACGCCAGGAACAGCGGCAGCACCTGCCACGCCGTCCCCCGCGCCTCGCGGAGGTGCATGAACACCCCGAGCTGCAGCCCCGCCTGACCCGCCGCCAGCACCAACACCACCGCGGCCAGCACCCCCGGCGCCAGCAGGTGGTGGACCACCAGGTACAGCGCCGCGAGCGTCAGCACCAGGGAGCCGGCGTACCCGGCCACCTGCGCCCAGGGGAACCCTTCCGCCGCAAACCGCGGCGCCAGCCACTCGAACCCAGCCTCGTAGGCCTGCACCCCCTCCGGCTCCGGATGCGCCTCCACCCGTGTCGACATGCCTCCTACCCCCTTTCCGCGAAGGCGGCGGCCTAGGCGATCTTCCCCGCCAGATAGACCGCCGTGAAGATGAACACCCAGATGATGTCCAGGAAGTGCCAGTACAGGGCGAAGGTGTACAGCTTGCGCCGCACTACCGCCGACAGCCCCCGCCGCCCCAGCTGGGCCAACAGCCCGAGTGCCCACAGGATCCCGAACGTCACGTGGGCCCCGTGCGTGCTCACCAGCAGGAAGAAGGCCGACAGAAACGCGCTGGTCCGCCAGCCCGCGCCCGCCAGCACGTCCGCGACGAACTCGTGCACCTCCGTGGACACGAACCCGGCCCCCAGCCCGAGCGTCACCAGGAGCCAGACCACCAGCCACCGCGTCTGCCCCCGCCGCATCTGCCAGATGGCCAGCCCCGCGGTGAAGCTCGACGTCAGCAGCATCAGCGTCTCGGCCAGCACCGGCCCCAGGTCGAACACCTGGGCCGGCGTCGGCCCCATCGCCACCTGCCCCACGTACACCGCGTACGACGCGAACAGGCTGGCGAAGATGAGCACGTCCGTCACCAGGAACATCCAGAACCCACTGATCCGGAGCGCCTGCTCCTCGTGGGCGAACTCCAGCGGGACGTGCGCGTCCTCCAGCAGCGGCGCCGGCCGGCTCATGCTTGCACCCTCCCGAACGCGGCTTCGGTCTTGCGGATCGTGTCGGCGGACACGGCGTGGTGCTGGTCATCGTCGAACCAGGCGTAGACCATGGCCGCGAACACGCCCGCCAGGCCCACGAGCGCGATGATCCACCATTCGAAGACCAGCCCGAAGCCCAGGATGAAGAAGCTCCCGCCCAGGAAGAACGGGTAGGCGGTGTTGCGCGGCAGCTCCAGCGCCCGCAGGTCCCCCGGCCGCCACACCAGCCGCTGGCCCCGCTGCTTCATCGCCCACCAGGCGTCCCGCTCGGCCACCACCGGGATGCGGGCGAAGTTGTATTCCGGCACCGGGGAGGGGAGCGCCCACTCCAGCGTGCGCCCGTCCCACGGGTCCCCGGTCACGTCCCGCACGCCGTACCGCATGCTCCAGACCACGTTGTAGACCAGCACCACGAAGCCCGCGCCCATGATGAACGCGCCGACGGTCGCGATGACGTTGAGGTCATGCCAGCCGAGTCCGAGCGGGTACGTCCACATCCGCCGCGGCATGGCCGCCAAGCCCAGCAGGTACTGCGGCGTGAACGTCACCCAGAAGCCGACGAAGAACAGCCAGAACGCCCACTTGCCCTGCCGCTCGTCCAGCTGGTAGCCGAACGCCTTCGGCCACCAGTAGTACAGCCCCGCGAGCAGCCCGAACACCGTGCCGCCGATGAGCGTCTGATGGAAGTGGGCCACCAGGAAGTAGGTGTTGTGGAGCTGGTAGTCCACCGGCACCGTGGCCAGCATGACCCCCGTGGCCCCGCCGATGACGAACGTCGGGATGAAGCCCATCAGGTAGAGCATCGGCACCGTGACCCGGACGCGGCCGCCCCACATGGTGAGGATCCAATTGAAGATCTTCACCCCCGTGGGGATGGCGATGAGCATCGTGGACAGCCCGAAGAAGGCGTTGACCGCCGGCCCCGCGCCCATGGTGAAGAAGTGGTGCACCCAGGTGCCGTAGGACAGCACCATGATGGCCGTCATCGAGAACACCATGGAGGCGTAGCCGAACAGGGGCTTCCGCGAGAAGGTCGCCGCCACCTCGGAGAACACGCCCAGGGCCGGCAGGAGGACGATGTACACTTCCGGATGGCCGAACAGCCAGAAGAGATTCACGTACATCATGGCCATCCCGCCCCGGCCCAGGGTGAAGAAGGCCGTCCCCGCCAGCCGGTCCAGGAGCGTCATCAAGAGCGCTACCGTCAGCGGCGGGAAGGCGAACAGGATGAGCGCCGAGGTGTTGAGCGCCGCCCAGGCGAACATCGGCATCCGCATCAGCGTCATCCCCGGCGCCCGCATCCGGAGCACCGTCACCAGGAAGTTGATCCCGGTGATGGTCGTGCCGATGCCGGAGATGAGCAGGGACACGAGGTAGTAGTTGACGCCCGGCCCGGGGTTGAAGGCCAGCTCGGTGTACGGGGGATACGCCGTCCACCCCGCGTTGGGCGAGCCGCCCACAATGAACGACAGATTGAACAGCGCCGCCCCGAACGCGAACAGCCAGAAGCTCACCGCGTTCAGCCGCGGGAACGCCACGTCCCGCGCCCCGATCATCAGCGGAATGACCAGGTTGAACAGCGCGAAGATGAGCGGCATCGCCATGAAGAAGATCATGATGGTGCCGTGCGTGGTGAACAGCTCGTTGTACTCCTCCGGCCCGATGACGTGCAGCGTCGGCGCCGCGAGGGCGGTGCGCATCATGAGCGCGTCCGTCCCGCCCCGGAAGAGCATCAGGATCGCCGCGATGAGATACATCACGCCGATCCGCTTGTGGTCGACGGTCGTGATCCACTCCCGCCAGAGCCAGCCCCACTTCCGGGCCTTGGTCAGGGCACCCACCACCCCGAGGGTGCCCAGAACGATGAGCACCTCCGCCCCGATCTCGGTCGGGCGCCGCACGTTGGGCGGGAACAGCGTGTGCAGCAGATACGGCACGAACGACGGCATCGCCTGGCCTCCTTGCGCCCCCGTCAGTTGTTCGCCGGGTTGTCGTGCATCACCATGTACATGCCGCCCGACAGCGTAAAGCCCGTCGGCACCTTGGGGAACGTGCTCGCCGGGTACGATCCGAACGTCCATTCCCCCGTCGTGCCCGGGCGCAACAATTGGCGATAGTCCGCGAGCGTCATCGGCCGCGCCGTGGCGTGCACCGAGGCCGCCCACCGCGCGAATTCCGCCGGCGGCACCGCCTTGACCCGGAAGAACATCTCTTCGTAGTCAATCCCGGAGAAGTTCCCGCTGTGGCCCCAGTACACCCCCGGCTTGGACGCCTCCAGCCATAGCGGCAGCACCCGGCCCGACATGGTGTACTCCATGCCCCCGAGCTGCGGAATCCAGAACGTGTTCATCGGCGAGTTGGCCGTCAGCTCGAACAGCACCGGCTCCCCCGTCGGGATCTCCAGGTAGTTGACCGTCGCGATGTGCTGCTGCGGATACTCGAACAGCCACTTCCAGTCGAGCGAGGTGACGTCGACGACCACGGGGTCCTGCGCCGTCGGCAGGCTCGCCAGGGCGTAGGTCTGCCGGACCGTCGGCACCGCGATGACCGTCAGGATGAGCGCCGGGATGACGAACCACAGGATCTCGAGCCACCGATGCTCGCGGAAGTGCGGCGCGTACGGCGCCCGCCGGCCCGGCCGGTCGCGGAACCGGACGACCGCCACCGCGAACAGGACGAAGACGAAGAGGATGACGAACCCCATGGCGATCGCGGCCTCTTCCATCAGGTGCAGCTCGCTCGCGCCCACAGGTCCCGCCGGATGGAGCAGGAGAAACGCTGGCCAATGCATCGGTTTCCACCTCTTGGTATGCTCCCTGGGTCGCCGCCGGCCCCCACGGCCGAAAGCGACCCGCCGGACCTCTACCCCCGGTGGTACCCCCAGCGAAGCGGATCTGGGGCGCCCATGAGGCGTGCCCGCGCCGCGGCATCGCGACCGCCCCGCGGTCCCGACCGGCGGCCACCGCCGCCGGCCTCCGCAGGTGCCGGTCGGACCCGTCGAATCCGGTGCGCCCGGCGTTCCCTCCTCCGCCGGGCGAATCTCTCCATAAAGTCTCGGAATTCTAGTTTGTTCATGTGAACACTTTCACATGTTTTCCGCTGCACCACCTCGGACAATCCACGACCCACGCTCCCTCAACCGGGGTCGCCGGTCCGGAACGTCGTCATCGTAGCACACGGATCCACGTTTGCGGAAGGTGCAATGGGATCAATGCGACCCCGAAAACCATGGAAAATGAGGCTACCCTCGTGGGTACCAGGCAGTCTGCGCCAATCCGACCCGACCGGCGAAGCGGGCCCCGGGAGCCGGGACACGCCCGGCGCGCACCGGCGGCGGAGCCGGCCGGCTCATCCCCGCCGGACGCGGATGCGTACCGCGCGCTCGCCCGTCGCGAGCGCGATGTCCCCGAGCACGTCGTCCGCCCGGCCGAGCGCCGTCTCCCGGTCGGCCACCACCCGGCCGGCCGCCAGGTCCACCAGGCTGGCGACCATCAGGACGCCGGCGAACAAGTCGTGTTTGATGGTCCAGTGCAACTCGTGGTCCGGATCCACCGGCCACCGGTGCGAGACCAGGACGTCGGACCGCCGGCTCTCGGGTTGATGGATGAACCGGTCGAGGGCATCCATCAGGGCCCTATCCACCGTGACGACGAATGTGTCGGCTCCGTTCGGAGGGGTCACACCCGTTTTTGCCCCCTTCGCGTCGGTTATGCCTCAGGATACCAAAGCCGCCCAGGCGGCAGCAAAGGACCCGTTCTGCAACTCATGGACAAGTGTTCCACCACATCTGCCCAGGCTGCTTCCTGCTTCATCCACCGGCACTGGCCTCGGCCCGCAACCTCCGATGTCCACAGGCGTCACTTCCCGCCGAACTGGCGGTACGCCGTTCATCTGGCCATCGCCAGGAGATTACGGGCCGCGTTCACGTCCCGGTCATGATGCGCGCCGCAGACCGGGCAGTCCCACGCCCGCACGTCCAAGGCCAGCCGCTCCCGCACATGCCCGCAGCACGAGCACATCTTACTGCTCGGGAAGTACCGGTTCGCCACGAGCAGTTGGCTCCCGTACCACGTGCACTTGTAGGCCAGCATCCGCCGGAACTCGTGCCAGCCCATGTCCGCGATGTGCCGCGCGAGCGTCGGGCTCTTCAGCAACCCGCTCACGTTCAGATCCTCCACCACGATCGCCCGCTTGGTTTTCGCCAGGCGCGTGGTGATCTGGTGCAGGAAGTCCCGCCGGATGTGGCGGACGCGCCGATGCAGCCGCGCCAGCCGCAGGGCCGACTTCCGCCGGTTCCGCGATCCCGTCCGCTTCCGGCTGTGCCGCCGCTGACGGCGGCGCAGAACCCGCAGCACCCGCCGCAACGGCCTGGGCGCCTCGATCGTCGCCACCGTGCCGTCGTCCCCGGCCACTGTGGCGAAGTGGTCGATCCCCAGGTCGACCCCTGCCGCCGGCCCCTGAACGGGCATGGGATCCGGCAGTTCCCTCTCCACCGTCAGACTCACAGACCAGCGGTCGGCTTCCCGGCTCACCGTCGCCGACCGGATGCGGCCCTGGACCCGCGGCACTTCCTTGAGCCGGATGAGGCCCAGCCGGGGAAGCTGCACCGCCCGCTCCCGCACCCGGATCGAGCCCGTCAGCCGGAACCGGTCGTCCCGCCCTTTCTTCCGAAACCGGGGAAAGCCCACCTTCCGGCCTTCCTTCCGGTCCCGGAAGAAGTTCCGGAAGGCCCGGTCCAGGTCCCGCAGCGCCTCCTGCGGGGCACACTTGGACACCTCATACAGCCAGGGATACTCCGTCTTCTTTAGACGGTTCAGCTCCCGATGCTGCTCGATGCGTTGGTGGTCTTCCCTGTCCGCCGGTACAGTTCGATGCGCCGGGCCAGTCCCCAGTTGTAGGCGAACCGGGCGGCGCCCGCGTGCTGGGCCAGTAGGATGCGCTGCTGGCCATTGGGGTCGAGCTCGTAGCGATAGGCACGATTAACCTTCACGCTCGATGGCCTCCAGGGCTTTTTTCGCCTTGTTCCGGGCCGACCGGCGGCCGTAGAGGCGGGCACAGAAAGACGTGAGAATCTCGATCATGTCCTGGACCAAGTCATCCGTGACCTCGCCGGGATCGACGACCACAATCCGCCGTCCCTGGGCTAACAGGGCTGCTTCGATGACTCGCAGCCGAAGCGCATCAGTCGGTCCCGGTGTTCGACGATGATGGTGCCCACCTGCGGATCGGACAGCAGACGCAGGAGCTTGGGCCGGTGGCCGTTCAGGCCGGATCCGATTTCCGAGACGGCCCGGGTGACCGCCTAGCCCCGTTCGCTGGCGTGGGCGACCAACCGGGCGATCTGCCGCTCCAGACCCGCCTTCCGGTCGGCGCTGGACACGCGGGCATACAAGGTGACCGCCTGCGAAGTGGCCTCCGGCGGACAACGCCGAAAACCCTGGCAGGCGTCGAGCCGCTCCTGGGACCGCCCTGGGGCACGCGTCCACCTGGGGCGTGGCTGTCTCCGGGGCGCGCGCGAGGTGGGGATGAAACAGGGCCGGGCTTTCGGCATCCCCCGCAGGGCCGCCGGATCGGTCGCCATCGGTCACGTCCCACTGGTCGCGACCGCCACCGCCGCCGTCTCTCCTCCCTCGCAGGCGGGACAAGCCGGGCCGGCGGCAGGCCGTTCGCGCCACCGCCACGGGCCGGCCCGCCGGGCCGTGGGCGGGCGGTCCAGGCGTGCCCGCGCAGCGGCGACCAGGACCTCCGTCGGGCGAGAAAGGCCCCCGTGTCCCGCATCAAGCCGACGGCGGTGCCGCCCGAGAACCTCCGCCCCGCCAGCTCCCCGAGCGCCGCGCCTCCCCTTCGTTCTTCTCCAGGAACCCCTGCAGCTAACGGTCCTCAGCCGGCCTCGAGGCCGCGCACCCCGGACAGACGGCCGTCGGTCCCTCAGCGGTCGGCGTGGCCTCGCTCTGCATCCACCCGAACGGCGTGCACCAGCACCCACGGCACCCCCAGGTGCCGCTCGCGGCGACGCCGCTTGACGGACCAGCCGGGATCCCCGGCGATCCACACATCGGTCGGCCGGTCGAGTCGGCATCCCCCCGCCACGTGCCGCCACAACCCGGTCAAGACTCCCTGCAGTCGGCGCTCCCAGGGGCGCTCCGACGCCACGTGTTCGAGCGCCAAGAGCGCACCGCCCGGCCGCAGCACCCGGTGCGCCTCGGCGAGCACCCGACGGGGATCCTCGACGGAGCAGAGGACCAACGTCGCCACGACGGTATCTTGGCTGGCGTCGTCGACCGGCAAAGCCTCGCCCCGTCCCTGGACCGCGCGCCACGGCATGGACAACCGTCGCGCCCGGGCGCGTGCGGTCGCCAACAGCCCCGGATGCGGGTCGACCAGCGTCAGTTCGGTAACCGACGCCGGCACGTAGGCCAGATCCAAGCCGGTACCGGCCCCCACGAGCAGCGTTCGCCCCCTCGCCGCGGCCCACAGCTCCCGGCGAAGAGATCCCAGTTCACGCTCCAGCGCGGGTTCGGTCCGCGGGTAGATCCACGCGAACCAGCGGTCCTGCCACAGAGCCATCCGCCCACCCTCTAATCCCTTACTCCTCGCCTGGATCGGCTCCGTACGCGGCCAAAAACGGCGCGAAGCCGCTGCACCACCCGATGGCCCCCAGGAACGCGGCCACTTCCTCGGCCCCCGTCATCCCCCGGTACTCTAGCCGGTATCCGCGGGCGTACCGGAACACCCCCTCCCCGAGCCGGCTCATCCCCTCTCGGATTCCGGCCAGATCCAGCGCCTCGCCAGCGGCGAGAGCCGCCAGGAGGTGCGGCCGACACCGCCAGGGAAACCCCGACCCGTCGCAGGCCCCGCACCGCCAGGCGGCCCAGCGCCCCTCCGAAGCCGCCACCAGCGCGTCCATGGGGGCTGGATTTCGTCCCCGCCGCAGCACCTCCTGCGGCGCCGAGCGGCTTCCGCCGCGGGGCTCGCTTCCACAGAGCGGGCACGGGGCAGCCGTAAGGACGCGCCGCCAGGCCCAGCGGCCACCGCGAAGACGCCCCGCGACGGGCCGGACAAGGTCGTCATAGAGAATGGCGAGGCCGTGGAGATAGCCGTGGGTCAGCCCAGCCTGAACCGCCACGCCGCCCCACGCGTGCTCGGCGCACCAGCCGAAGCTGCGCCGCAACTGGATACGGGTCTCGGGGACCATCACGGCGGCGTCGGCGACGAACCACCATAGGTAGTGCACCTCCCAGTCCGTTAGGAGCTGCACCAACACCCGGCCACCCCGTACCCGTTGCTGTCCGCCCATCCTGAGTCCCCTCCGTCCGACGGAAAAACTCCCGGCTTGCGCCAGGAGTCATCAGCCGCATCGGCTTGCGGCGGTTCGCCCGGACGGCCGGCGGGACTCCATCGCCGTCGGCAGGAATGGCTTGGGCCTGCCTATCTTCAGGATACCACCCTAGAATCGGACCGACTCGGCTCACTTTCGCCAGGGGCCGGCCCACGCAGCCGCCGCGCCGGATCCTGCCGTCCCGGCCCCGGGGTACGGAAGGAGAAGGCCCATCGCCCCATCCGGCGCCGGCAGAACCCTTAGGGGTAGGAACAACAGCGGGACGAGCCGTCTTGCCACGCCTCTCCCCCGCGCCCGGAAGCCGAACCCCGACCGTCCCGACCGGGTCCCGCGGCAGCGCAGGTGCCCGGCCACGACCGGACCAGGGTGCCCCGGGTCAGATCGCTCCCCGCCGGCTAAGCACCGTCCCCACCGTCCGAAGCAGGATCCGGACGTCGAGGCACAACGACCATGTCCGGCAATACTCCAAGTCGTATTCGATGGCCTCCCCCGTCGTCAGCTCACCCCGTCCGGAGATTTGCGCCAGTCCCGTGATCCCCGGCTTCACGGCGAGCCGTCCGCGCATGCGTGCGTCGTACAGCGCCACGATCTCCGGCACCTCGGGCCGCGGGCCGACCAGCGACATCTCGCCGCGCAGGACGTTCCAGAGGTTGGGCAGCTCGTCGAGCGACGTGCGCCTAAGCCACCGGCCCGCCCGGGTGACCCGGGGGTCGTCGGCCTCCTGGAACCGGAACGTGTCGAGTTCTCCGCGCGTCGCCGGCGGCCGCCACTCCCGGTCCGCCCCCACCCGCATGGTGCGGAACTTCAACAGGACGAACGGCCGCCCGTCGCGGCCGATGCGCCGCTGCCGGAACAGGACCGGGCCGGGCGAGTCGAGCCGGATCCAGACCGCCACCGCCGCGAAGAGCGGCGCGAGCAGCACCAGGCCCAGCAGGGCGCCGACGACGTCCATGAGGCGCTTGGCCGCCCGCTCCACCGCACGGGACCGCCTCACCGCGCGTGGCGCGCCGCCACGTCGCGCACGGCGGCGATGACGTCCTCCACGTCGGCGTCGGACAGGGACGGATAGAGCGGCAGGGAGATCTCGCGGGCGAAGTAGTCCTCCGCCCGGGGGAAGGCCCCCTTGGGCCAGCCGAACCGTTCCCGGTAGTAAGGGTGGTAATGGATGGGGATGAAGTGCACCGACGTACCGATCCGGCGGCGGCGCAACTCCTCCACGAACGTGTCCCGGTCGCAGTCGAGGCGCTCGGGCCGGATGCGGAGCGGGTAGAGGTGCCAGGCGGGCCGGACGTCGGGCCGCACGGCGGGGACTTCGAGCGCCGGCTCCGCGGCGAACGCCTCCTGGTAGCGCGCCGCAATCGCCGCCCGCCGGGCCTGCATGCCGTCGAAGCGCCGGAGTTGGACCAGCCCCAGGGCCGCGTCGATGTCCGTCATGTTGTACTTGAAGCCCGGCTGGTGGACCTCGTAGAACCAGGATCCGGCCTCCGTGTAGCGGGCCCAGGCATGCTTCGACAGCCCGTGCAGGGACAGCACCCGCACCCGCTCCAGAGCCTCCTCCGACGGGCAGACCAGCGCGCCGCCCTCCCCCGTGGTGAGGTTCTTGGTCGCGTAGAAGGAGAAGGCGGTCCAGTGTCCGCCCCGGCCCACCGGAGCGCCCCGGTAGGCGGCGCCGAGGGCATGAGCGGCATCTTCCAGCAGGAACAGCCCGTGCCGGGCGGCCAAGGTCCGGAAGCGGTCGAGGTCCACCGGGTGCCCGGCGTAGTCGACGGGGATCACGCCCCGGGTCCGGGGCGTGAGCGCAGCCTCCACGGCCTCCGGGTCGAGGCAGCCGGTGTCCGGGTCCACGTCCGCCAGCACCGGCGTGGCCCCCACATGGACGATGACGTTCACCGAGGCGACGAACGTCAGCGGCGTGGTCACCACCTCGTCGCCCGGCCCCACGCCCTCGGCCACCAGCGCCAAGTGGAGCGCCGCGGTGCACGACCGGACCGCCGCCACGTGCTCCACGCCGAGATAGGCCGCCAGCTCCGCCTCGAAGGCCGCGACCCGCGGCCCCCGGGTGATCCACAGCGACCGGACCGCCTCGGCGACGGCTTCGGCCTCGGCCTCGGTCAGGTCGGGCCGGTTGTAGGGCAAGAACGTGCTACGCATCCGCCACCCCCACTAGGTCCCGTACCACCGCCAGCGCGGCGCCGCGCCCCCGGCCGGGCTGCCCGCGGGCGGCCCCCGCGCGCACCGCCGCCGCGATCCGGTCCGCGTCCGCCCCCACCAGCACCGCCCGCCCCGACGCCACCAGCTCGGTCCACTCCGTCTCGTCCCGCAGCACGTAGCAGGGGATCCCGAGGGCCCCCGCCTCCCGCTGCAGCCCCCCCGAGTCGGTGAGCACCGCCCGGCTGTGGCGCACCAAGGTCAACGTCGCGCCGTACGGCTGGGGCGCCACGACGCGGATCCCGGCCGTCTCGCGCTCCAGGCCCGCCGCCTCGAGGCGCGCCCGCGTCCGCGGGTGCAGCGGCAGCACCACCGGGGCGTCCAGGGCCCGAAGCCCCCGGAGGATGCCCACGAGCCGGTCCGGGCGGTCGGTGTTCTCCTGGCGGTGCACGGTGGCCAGATAATACCCGCCCGCCTCCACCCCCAGGGCCGCCAGGACCTCGGGCCGGTCCGGGACCAGGGCCAGGGCGTCGTCGAGCACGTCGCCCACCACCCGCACCCCGTCCGTGATCCCCTCGCGCCGGAGGTTCTCCCGCGCCGCCTCCGACGGGCAGTAAAGGCGCGTGGCGACGTGGTCCACCAGCACGCGGTTCACCTCCTCCGGCATGGCCCGGTTGTAGCTCCGGAGCCCCGCCTCGACGTGGGCCACCGGGATCCCGAGCTTGGCGGCGGCCAAGGCGCCCGCCAGCGTGCTGTTGGTGTCGCCGTAAACCAGCACCCAGTCGGGACGCTCGGCCGCCAGCAGGGGGTCGAGGCGGCGCAGCATCTCGCCGGTCTGGACCCCGTGGGTGCCGGACCCCACCCCGAGGTTGACGTCCGGCGCCGGCAGGCCCAGTTCCTCGAAGAACGCCGCCGACAGCTCCCGGTCGTAGTGCTGGCCCGTGTGCACCAGGATCTCGTCGGCGACCCGCCGGAGCGGGGGCGTCACCGCCGCGGCCTTGATGAACTGCGGCCGGGCGCCCACCACCGTGACGACCTTAAGCCGGCCCACGATAAAAGGCCGCGACGGCGTCCAGCACGCGGTCGACCTCCTCGTCCTCGAGCTCCGGGAACAGGGGGAGCGACAGCACCTCGGCGGCCAGGCGCTCCGCCACGGGGAACGAACCGGGCCCGTACCCCAGCGCCGCGAACGCCGGCAGCCGGTGGAGAGGATACGGGTAGTAGACCGTGCTGCCGATGCCCCGCGCGGCGAGATGCCGCCGGAGCCCGTCGCGGTCCGGCGCGCGCACGGTGAACTGGTGATAGGCGTGGAGCCGCCCCGGCGGCTCCGCCTGGGGCACGACGATCCCGGCCAGCCCGCGGGCGGCCAACCCTTCGCGGTAGCGGGCGGCCAGCGCCCGCCGCCGGGCCGTCCAGGCGTCGAGGTGGCCGAGCTTGACCCGCAGGATGGCCGCCTGCAGCGCGTCGAGGCGGGAGTTTAACCCGACCTCCTCGTGGAAGTACTTCGTCCGCGCCCCGTGTACCCGGAGCGTCCGCACCCGCTCCAGCACGGCAGGGTCGCGGCTGACCACCAGACCGCCGTCGCCGAAGGCGCCCAGGTTCTTGGTCGGGAAGAAGCTCACGGCCGCGGCCGCCCCCAGGGTCCCTGCAGGCCGGTCGCCGGCCGCCGCCCCCAGCGCCTGGGCGGCATCCTCGAGGATGGCCCCGGAGAAGCCCTGGCTCAGGCGCTCCACGTCGGCCACCAGCCCGAACAGGTGGACCGGGAGGATGACCCGGGTACGGGGGGTAACCCGGGCCAGCGCCTCGTCCGGGTCCAGGTTAAACGTATCCGGGTCCACGTCCGCGAAGACCGGGGTGGCGCCTGTCCGGACCACGGCCCCGGCCGTGGCGAAGAAGGTGAAGGGCGTGGTCACCACCTCGTCCCCCGGACCGACCCCAAGGGCCACCAGCGCCAGGTACAGCGCGTCGGAGCCGCTGGCGACGCCCACGGCGCCCGCGTCGGGGGCCAACCGCGCGGCGATCTCCCGCTCGAGGGCCTCCACCTCGGCGCCCAGGATGAACTGGCCGCTCCCCAGGACGCGATCCCAGGCCGCGTCCAGCTCGGGACGCAGCCGCGCGATCTGCCGCGCCAGGGAAAACACGGGGATGGGGGGCAGCCCGGCCGGCTCAGCCATCGGCGGGATCCTCCTCCGCGTCCGGCGGGAACAGCCACTGCTCCGGCGGGGTGGGCCGCACCACCCGCGCCGGGACGCCCATCACGACGCGGTAGGGCGGCACGTCCCGCGTCACCACCGCCCCCGCGGCCACCACCGCCTCCCGGCCCACCTCCACGCCCGGCAGGAGCACGGCGCCGCCGCCGATGCGCGCCCCCCGCCGGATGCGGGGGCCGCGGATGGCCGCATGCCGCGCCGCGGTGCGGGCCAGGTAGGGATCGTTGGTGGTGACCACCCCCGGCGCCACGAACACGTGGTCTTCCACGGTGGAGTGGGCCGTGAGGTACGCCCCGGTCTGGAACTTGGTCTCGTCGCCCACAGTGGAGTCGTTCTCGATGGTCACGCCGCGGCCGACGACCACCCGCCGGCCGAGCCGGCACCGCTCCCGCACCTGGGCCCCGTCGGCGATGAAGCACTCCGGCCCGATCTCCGTCCCCGCGTAGAGCACGGCATGGGTCCCGACGTACGTCCCCGGCCCCACCACGAGGGGACCCAGCTCCCCCGTCCGGAGCGTGCTCGTCCGGGCCGCGCGCGGCGTCCGGCCCAGCACGGCGAAGTCGGCCACCTCCACCCCGTCGCCGAGCCGCGTCCCCGCGTGCACCACCACGTAATGCCCGAGGCGCACCCCCCGGCCGAAGGTCACGCCCGGCTCGACGACCACCCCGACGCCCGCCGCCGCGGGCCCGTCGCTCACGACGCCGCCTCCAGCTCGGCGACGGCGACCGGCCGGCCCGTCTGGCCCGACCGGGTCAAGGCTTCCACCAGCGCCAGCACGTCCAGCGCCGACGCCGCCGCCAGGGCCGGGGTCTGGCGGGTGGTGACCGCGGCGACGAAGTCCTTGAGCGCGTTGAGGTGGCTCTTCCAGCGGGGCCACGGTTCCTCGGCGGCCGCGGTCGCGGCCTGCACGAACGCCCGGTCGTCGGGGTCGCCGCGGGCGCGCCACACCGCGAGCCGGTGGATCTCCGGCCCCAAAACGGCCACCCCTTCGGTCCCGATGATGGTCAGCCGTTCCTCGAGGTTGGTGGTCGGCACGGAGGTGGTCGCCGACACGGTCACGAGCGCCCCCGAGCGGAACCGGACGCTGCCCGCCACGAGGTCCTCCGCCTCGATCCGGTGGGTCTGCGTGGCCGCGTAGCAGAACGCCTCCTCCGCCGGGCCGAACACCTGGACCGCCAGGTCCAGGGCGTGGATGGCCTGGTTGAAGAGGATGCCCCCGTCGAGCGCGCGCCGG
This sequence comes from Actinomycetes bacterium, assembly GCA_023565505.1. Taxonomy (GTDB): domain Bacteria; phylum Bacillota; class Sulfobacillia; order Sulfobacillales; family JAIMBI01; genus JAIMBI01. The sequence goes on from JAIMBI010000018.1 coordinate 39,787, forward strand.
CCGCGCCACGGGGCCTCGTCATAGTAGGCCTGGGGCCGGGCCCAGCGCACCGCCACGCCGCCCGACAGCAGGCGGCCCAGCGCGCCGGCGCGGACGGCCGCGAGCACCTGGGCCACCGCGGGCAGCAGGCGGTTGAAGTGCGTCGTGGCCAACACCAGCCCCGCCTTGGCGGCGAAGTCGACCAGTTCCCGGGCGCGCGCGAAGCTCAGCGCCAGCGGCTTCTCCACCAGCACGTCGAGGCCCTGCTCCATGGCGAGCTGGGCCACGTCGGGGTGGTTGCCGGACGGGGTGGCGACGATGACCGCGTCCACCCCCCCGGCGGCGATGAGCGCCTCGGGCGAACCGAACGCGCGCGCGTCGAAGGGGACGGCCGCCGCCTCCGCCCGGGCGAGATCCGTGTCGGCCGTGGCCACCAGGACCGCTTCGGGCAGGTGCGTCAACGCCTGCAGGTGCCGTTGCCCGATGGTCCCGCACCCGATGAGTCCCAACCGAACCGCCATCGTGCCTCCTACAGTTTGACGATGCGCGCCGGCACCGGACCCAGGCCGCGCGTCGCGTTGCGGGTGTCCAGGATGAGGCGGGCGTGCCGGGCCACAAATCCGTAGTCCACGACCGAGTGGTCCGTGGTGACGACCACCGCGTCGGACGCCCGCAGCCGCTCGGCCGTCAGCTCGACGGACCGGAGCGTGCGGGGAAACGACGCCTGGGGACGCACCACCGGCACGAACGGGTCGTGATACGCCACCTCGGCGCCCCGCCGCTCCAGGAGCTCGTAGACCTTGAGCGCCGGGGACTCCCGGTCGTCGTGGGCGTCCCGCTTGTACGCCACCCCGAGGAGGAGCACCCGCGCGCCCTTGAGGGCCCGCCCCTCCTCGTTGAGCGCGGCGGTGAGCTTCTCGACGACAAAGTATGGCATGCGCAGGTTGATTTCCCCGGCCAGCTCGATGAACCGCGTCGGAAAATCGTACTCACGGGCCTTCCACGCCAGGTAGAAAGGGTCCAGGGGGATGCAGTGACCGCCCACCCCCGGTCCGGGATAGAACACCTGGATGCCGAACGGCTTGGTCGCGGCCGCATCCAGCACCGCCCACACGTCGAGGCCCATCCGGTCGCACAACAGCGCCATCTCGTTGACCAGCGCGATGTTGACCGCCCGGTAGGTGTTCTCGAACACCTTGGCCATCTCGGCCACGGCCGGCGACGCCACCCGCACCACGGTCTCCAGCGACTGGCGGTAGAACAGCTCCGCGAGGCTTCCGCAGACGTCGGAGGCCCCCCCGACCAGCTTCGGCGTGTTGTGCGTGTTGTAGCGCGGGTTACCGGGGTCGACCCGCTCCGGGGAGTAGGCCAGGAAGAACTCTTCCCCGAGGCGGAGCCCGCTCGTCTCGAGGATGGGACGCAGCACCTCCTCGGTCGTGCCCGGATAGGTGGTCGACTCCAGCACCACCAGCTGGCCCGGGCGCATGACGGCCCGCACCCGGTCGGCGACGGCGAGGATGTACGACAGGTCCGGCTCCTTGTTGGCCGTGAGCGGCGTCGGGACACAGATGAGGATGACGTCCGCCCGGGCCAGCTCCCGGTAGTCCGTCGTGGCCTGAAGCCGGCCGCTCCGGCGGGCGGCGGCCACCTCGGCGGCGGCCACGTCGGGCACGTAGCTCTCGCCCCGGTTGACCTGCTCCACCTTCCGGCCGTTGTCGTCGAGCCCGACGACGGAGAACCCCGCGCGCGCCTGTTCCACCGCCAGCGGCAGGCCGACGTAGCCGAGGCCGACGACGCCCACGACCGCCGTGCGGGCCTCGATCCGCGCCTTGAGCGCCTCGGCCTCAGGGCTCCACGGCATGGTGCGCACGCCCTCCCCCCGGCGTGGTCGAGGCCGCCAGCGGCACCGTGCCCTCGGCCCGGTTCGGCCGGTACTCCGGCACCATCGCGGCCAGCGCCCGCACCACGGCCTCGGTCTGCCCGGACTGGGCCAGCGCCACCAGCCGCTCGGCGGCCTGGCGCACCGCCTCCGCGTCCACAGGGTCCTGGCGGGCGACGTAGATCCGCTCGTGGCGGCTCGCCCGGCTCTGGTCCCGGCGCGTGAGCGGCTCCTCGTACAGTTTCTCCCCCGGCCGGACCCCCGTGAACACGATGTCGATGTCCTCGCCCGGCACCAAGCCGGAGAGGCGGATGAGGTTCTGGGCGAGATCCAGGATGCGGATCGGCTCGCCCATGTCGAGCACGAAGATCTCGCCGCCCTGCCCCATCGCGCCGGCCTGGATGACCAACTGCGCCGCCTCGGCGGCGGTCATGAAGTAGCGCACCATCTCCGGATGGGTCACGGTCACCGGCCCGCCGGCTCGGATCTGTTCCTGGAAGATGGGCACCACGCTGCCGCGGGACCCGAGCACGTTGCCGAAGCGGACGGCCACGAAGCGCGTCGTCGACCCGTGCTGGAACGCCTGCACCAGAAGTTCCCCCACCCGCTTGGTCGCCCCGTAGACACTGGTGGGATTGACAGCCTTGTCGGTGGAGATGAAGACGAACCGCTCCACCCGGTACCGGTCGGCGAGCGCCGCCAGGGTCAGGAGCGCCCCCACGTTGTTGCGCACCGCCTCGTCCGGTTGCGCCTCCATGAGCGGCACGTGCTTGTGCGCCGCCGCGTGAAAGACGACCTGGGGCCGCCGTCGGCGCACGAGCCGCTCGACGTGGGCGGCGTCGCGGAGGTCCCCTACCCACGGGACGATGGGCACGTCTGGAAAGTCGGCGGCCAGGTGCCGGTGCACCTCGAACACGTCCGTCTCGTCGAGGCCGAGCAGCACCAGCTCCGCCGGGTTGAACCGGGCGACGTGCCGCGCGATCTCCGACCCGATGGTCCCGCCCGCCCCCGTCACCCATACTCGACGCCCGGTGAGGTACGAGGCGATCTCGCCCAGGTCGATGCGGGCCGGCTCACGCTGGAGGAGGTCCTCGATCTGGACGTCGCGGATCTGCTCCACCCGCACCTGCCCCTCGATCATCTGGTTCAGGCCGGGCACGATGCGGATGCGCAAGTGGAGCCGCCGGGCCTCCTCGACCACCCCGCGGATCACCGCCCCCCCGACCGACGGCATGGCGATGATGAGCTGGTCCACCGCCAGCGACGCCGCCACGGCGGCGAGGTCCGCGAGCCGTCCCAGGACCCGGAGCGACCCGATCTGCATCCCCTGTTTCTGGTCGTCGTCGTCCAGGAAGCCGAGGGCCTGTCCCGACTCCGGATGCCGCGCGAGCTCCTGGGCGACCAACTGGCCCGCCTTGCCCGCCCCCAGGATGAGCACCCGCGGCCGCTCCTGGCGCGGCGGGGCCACGCGCCAGTCCCCGAGCGAGCGGCGCAGGAAGCGCACCCCGCCCACCAGGACCAGCGCCAAAAGCCAGTAGAGCGCGAACACGGCGCGCGCATAATGCTCCCCGCCGGACGCGTAGATGAGGACGGCAAGCAGGACGGCGCTCAGCGTGACGGCGACGGCCAGCACCTGGCCGTCGCGCGCCGAGGCGTACTGCCAGAGCCGGTGGTAGATCCGGAACGCGAACAGGATGGCGAGGGTGCCGACGGTGAAGACGGGCGCCACCCGGAGATACGGGTCGAGATAGGCCGCGGGCACGTGCGGCGTGTCGAACCGGAGGTAGAGGGCCACGTACATGGCGACGTTGATCAGCACCGCATCCAGCAATACGGCCAGGATCTGCTTGGTATAGAACCAGATGCGGCCTGTGGCCCGCATGCCATCGCCCCCGTCTATGCGCCCTTGATTATAGCATTCGACCCCTTTGGAACCGGACGGCCAAACCTTGACAGGACCGGCGGGATGCGTCCCGCCGGTCGTTCGCCTGCGGTATGATGGACGCATGAGCAGCAACGCCGCCAAAGTCGCCCTCGTCACCGGCAGCTCCCGGGGCATCGGCCGCGCCGCGGCCCTCCGGCTGGCCCGGGACGGATACGACGTGGTCGTCCACTACCGCCGTTCCCCGGACCTGGCCCGGGAGACGGCGGCGGCCGTCGAGGCTCTCGGCCGCCGCGCGTGGGTCGTGGAGGCCGACCTCGAGGATCCCGCGGCCGTGGACCGGCTCGCCGGGGCGGTCCGCGAGGGCCCGGGGCAGGTCGACGTCCTGGTGCTGGCCGCGGCGGCCACAGCCTTCAAGACGGCCCTCGAGGTGCGGGCCCATCACTGGGAGCGGACCTACCGGGTGGTGGTGGGAGCGCTCTACCAGCTGGTGGAGCGGCTCGTGCCGCTCATGCCGGCCGGATCGGCCATCATTTGCATCTCGGGCACGGGATCCGACCGGGTGATCCCCCGCTATTCCCTCCTGGGCGCCGCCAAGGCGGCCCAGGAGGCGCTCGTTCGCTACCTCGCGGTGGAACTGGCGCCGCTCGGCATCCGGGTGAACGGGATCAGCCCGGGCATCATCCGCACCGATTCCCTGGTCTACTACGCGGGGGAAGCGGAGGCCGCCCTGACCGAGGAGGCCCGGCGGCTGTCCCCCGCCGGCCGGCTGGGGCGGCCGGAGGACATCGCCGGGGTGGTGGCGTTCCTGGCGTCCGACGACGCCGACTTCATCCGCGGTCAGATCATCGTCGCCGACGGCGGGATCACCCTCGGAATGCCCGGCCTCTACCCCGGCCCATTCTAATCGGCCAGCGGCGGCATCCGGCGGGTCCACGCCGTCTCGTCCTCGTACCAGAGGGCCGCCGCCAGCGCGGTCTCGTCCTGGCCCTCGGGGGCCACCACCTGGAGGCCGACGGGCAGCCCGTCGTCGTCGAACCCCGCCGGCACCGACACCGCCGGCCAACCCAGCACGTTCCAGGGGGCCGTGAGCCGCACCATCGCCTCCCAAAGGCTCAGGTCGCCGTCCCCGACGCGGACCGTCTCCGCCCCCACCGGCGGCGCGCCGGTGGCCAGCGTGGGCAGCAGCACCACGTCGAAGTCGCGGGCGCGCTCCAGCCACCGGGCCCGGAGCTCCAGCCGGCGCCGCTGGGCACGCACGTAGTCGAGGGCCCGGATGCGGCCGCCCGGGTCCAGGCGGTCCGCCAGGTCCCCGCCCAACAGGGCCCGGCGCGGGCCCTCGAGCACCTCCTGGTGCACCAGGTAGGCCTCCGGCAGGCGGATGGTCAGCTGCAGGTCGCGCCACTCCTCCCACGGCTCCATCGGCACCGCCGTGACGCGGAACCCGGCGCGCCGGAACACGTCCAACGCCTCGCCGAAGGCCCGCTCCACGGCCGGCGCCAGCCGCCCGCGGAGGTAGTCCCAGGGCACCGCCGCCCGGTGCGGACCCGGCGCGAGCGGCGTCCTCAGCCGCGGCGGGACGCCCCGGAGCACGTCGTAGAGCCATGCCGCGTCGCGGACGCTGTGGGCCAGGGGCCCCACGTGATCCAGCGTCCAGGAGAGGGGCATCACCCCGTCGGCGGACACCGCCCCGTATGACGGCTTGAAGCCGACCACGCCGCAGCAGGCCGCCGGGATGCGGATGGAGCCGCCGGTGTCCGTGCCCAGGGCGCCCAGCGCCATACCCGCGGCCACCGCGGCGGCCGAGCCGCCGCTGGAGCCGCCCGGGATCCGGTCGAGCCGCCACGGGTTCCGCGTCGGCGCCGTCACCACCCCGTACGCCAGCTCCTGGGTGTTGGTCTTGCCTAGCAGGACCGCGCCCGCCGCCCGCCAGCGGGCCACGGCCGTCGCGTCGCGGTCGGGCTCGAGCCGGTAGGCGCGGGAGCCGCCCGTCGTGGGCATTCCGGCCACGTCGACGATGTCCTTGACCCCGAGCGGGATGCCCCCGAGGTCGGCCCCGACCGGAGCGGTCCGCGCCGCCGCCAGCGCACCCTCCAGGTCGAGGTGCAGGAAAGCCCGGACCCGGCCCTCGTGGGCGGCGATCCGCGCCGCGGCCAGCTCGGTCGGTTCGTGGGGGGCGAGCCGGCCGGCGGCCAGGCGTTCGCGGGCGGCCACCAGGTCCGGGATCTCAGGATGGAACACGGCGATCCCCTCGCTTTGTCCGACGCGGGCGCGCCGGGAGTTCGGCCACGGGATTCCGCGCCGGACGGACGATCTCCTGCCAGGATCCGGGCCGCCGCACCGCGAAGGAGGAGCGCAGGGCAAAGGTCGGCCGGCCGACGACGGGGGCGACGCCGGCACGGGGAGGCAGACGCGATGGATCTCAGGGGACTGGTCCCGGTGGTGGTGACGCCGTTCGGCGACGACGGCGGGATCGTCTGGGAGGATCTCGAGCGGGAGATCCAGTTCCTCCTCGACGCCGGCGCGGCCGGCATCGCCTTCGGCTTCGCCAGCGAGGTCGAGGCGCTGGATGCGGCCGAACGCCGCCGCCTCGTCGCCCTCGCGAAAGGCCTGGCCGGCGGCCGGGTCGCGGTGGTGTTCGGCGCCCGCGGGCTCGAGGCGGCCGAGCGGGCCGCCCTCGCCGCCTGGGTGGACGTGTGGATGATAAGTCCGCCGGCGGGACTCCCGCCGGCGGTGTTGGCCGACTGGGCCCGGGGGTACGCGGAGGGGCCGGGCCTGCTGTTCCAGGACGCCCCGGCGTTCACCGGGGTCGACCTGGCGCCGGACCAGATCCTGGCCTTGGCCGATGCCGTCCCGCTGGTGGGGGTGAAGGCGGAGGCGCCGCCCACCCCCCGGCGGGTCTCCGCGCTGCGCGCCGGGCGGCCGCGGTTGTGCATCCTGGGCGGCCTGCACGGGACGTGGCTGCCCGAGGAACTGGCCGCCGGCGCGGACGGCACCATGCCCGCCGCCGGGTGGGCGGATCTGTTCGGACGCTACCTCGCCCAGTACGCGGCGGCGGCCGGAGCCCTGCCGCGGGAGACGTTCTGGCCGCTCGCCGACCTCAACCGGTTCGCCACCGCCACCTTCGCCTTCAGCCTGGCGTGCCAGCGCGAGGTCCTCCGCCACCGGGGCGTGTTCCGGCACCCGGTGCGGGGCCGCCTGGCGGACGAGACGCTGACCGCCTCCGAACGCGACACCCTGCTCGCGCTCTTCGAGCGCGCCGCGGCGCGCTGACGGCGCCTACCGCGCGACCGCCGGCCGGCGCGCCACCGCCGCCACCACCAGCAGGGCGACGAGGAGCACGCCTGCCAAGCCCGTCCAGGCCCATTGGAACCCGCCGGTCCGGTCAACCACCCACCCGAAGAGCGGGGGGTAGAGGGCGGACCCCAGGAACGCCGCGGACCCGGCCCAGCTCATGGCCTGCCCCGCGCGGGCGACGGGCACCCGCTCGCCCGCCCAGGTCAACGCGAGCCCGTTCCACCCGACGGTGCCGAACCCCAACAGGAACAGGAGCGGAACGAGGACGACGGCACTCGTGTCCCGCGGCAGCCAGGCCAGCGCCAACGCCATGGCCGCGCCCACCACCGCGGTGACGGCGATGGCCGGAGGGCGCCGACCGCCGAGGCGGTCCGACCACCAGCCGAGTCCCACCCGGCCCACCCCGCCCCCCACCTGGACCACGGCCAGTCCGAGGCCGGCCAGTCCCACCGGCCACCCGAACCACCCGTGGAGGTCCACGATGGTGAAGGTCAGCGCCGCATACTGCCCCGCCACCAGGAGGGCGGCGACGACCATCGGCCCCACGGCCGGCAGGATCTCCCGCCACGGCCGGGGAGCGGACCGGGCGTGCGCCGGCCAGCGGGGCATGAGGAGGGCGAAGCCGAATCCCGTGACGGCCAGCACGGCGGCCAGCAGGTGCCAGACCCCGGGTTCGCCCCAGCGCCCGATGGCCAGGGGCAGGAACGACGCCGCGAGGGCGGAGCCGATGGGGACCCCGGACTGGCGGATGCCCATCACCATCCCCCGCAGGGGGCCCGCGAACACCTCGAAGACCGCCCGGGTTCCAGCGCTCGGCACGGTGGCCAAGCCCATGCCGAGCAGGAACAAAAGCCCCAGGAGGACGGGATACGTCCGGGCCCCGGCCACGAGCGCCGCCCACAGGGTCATCCAGACCGTACCCCAGGACAGGAGCCAGCGCGGCCCGAACCGGTCCACCAGGCTCCCGGCGGCGGCAAACCCGACCACCACGCCCAGGGACGTGGCCGACACCAGCGTCCCCATCTGGCTGAAGGACAGTCCCAGGGCGCTGCGGATGAACACCGCGAGGACGGCGATGCCCTGCTGGGTCAACGACATGCCGGTCTGGGACAGCGTGGCGACAGCCAAAAACACCCAGGGTCCGACGGGCGTGGCGAGGGCGGGCGCCGTCCCACCCGTCGCCGGCGACGCGCTCTCTTCCATGATCTGTCAGCCTCTCCCTCCGCGGGATGGTCGCGGGCGCCGGCCGCGCGGGCGGCGCCGTGCTAAACTGACGAGCCTCGTCGTAGCTTGGGACGGGGAAACGCTCCCGCGCGCGTCCTCTCGCATTGTACCGCTGTCGAAAGCCGTCCAGGCACACCGGGGCCCAGCGCCCCGTCTCGCCCAACGGGAGGGATGAATCGTGCGGTACCAGACCAGGCGGGCGGTCATGTCCGGCATCGTCGGGACGGCCGCCCTGACCCTCATCCTGGCGTGGGGTCCGAGCATCGGCGCCCCGCCCCTCAATCTGCCCCTGTGGGACGGAACGTTCTTCACGCTGAACCTGGGGCTCGCCGTCGCGGTCGGCTACGTCCTCCACTTCCTCATCGGCATCGGGTTGGCGCTCTGGTACCAACGGTGGTGGCGCGACCGCCTGCAGGGCGAGGCCTGGGTTCGAGGCGCCCTCTTCGGCCTGGCGGTCTGGGGCGCGCTCATGCTCGTCGGCCTGCCGTTGTTCGACTGGCTGGATCCGCTGGTGGAGAACGGCCTCATGGCCGCGCCGGGGCTCTTCGCCCTCGGTCTGGGCGCCGCCGCCCCGGTCATCCTCCTCGCCGCGCACCTCGTCTACGGCGCGCTGGTGGGCGCCATCACCGGCGTCGACGCCGTCGAGCCGGTGCGCCGCCGCGCCTAGTCCCCCCGCCGCGAAGGTCCTCCGGTCCCTCGCGGCGCCGCACGCACGGGGACAGGCCCGGCGGTTTCTTTCCCCGGCGCTTTTCGCTACCATGAGAGCGTCCGCCCAGAGTAAGGAGCGAGGCGTTGAGCACAGGCACCCAAGTCGCGAAGGCCACCGGCCTCATCGTCCTCATCACCCTCGCCAGCAAGGTCACCGGCTTCCTGCGCACCGTGGTGCTGGCGGACGTGTACGGCGCCACGTGCCTGACCGACAGCTACATGGCGGCGACGGTGTATCCCAACACGCTCTTCGCCGGCATCAACAGCGCCCTCGCCACCACGTTCATCCCGCTCTACACGGAGATCCGGGAACGCCGGGGCCGTGCCAGCGCCTACGACTACGCCAACACCGTGTTCACGGTGCTGTTCCTGGCGCTGGTGGCGCTCATGGGGATCGGGTTTGTGACGGCGCTCCCGGTTTTGCCGCTGTACGTCCCGGGCTGGGTCGGCAAGGCCTGCGCCGGCACCAGTCAGATCCAGCTGACCCTGGAGCTGACCTGGGTGATGCTCCCGACCCTCCTGTTCATCGGGCTGGCGGCGGTGCAGACCGGCATCCTGCAGGCCGAGGCGGACTTCGGGCCGCCGGCCGCCGTCGGCATCCCCCAGAACCTCCTCCTCATCGCCGTCGTCCTGGGGCTGGCAGGCCGGCTCAACATCTTCGCCGCGGCGCTGGGCACCCTCGTGGGAGGCAGTTCCTACGTCGCCCTGCAGGCGGTCGCGCTGCGCCGCCACGGGTTCCGGTACCGACCGCGGCTGGCCTGGCGGAGTCCCGAGTTGGCGCGGATGGGCCGCATGGTCCTGCCCGTCTTCCTGTCCACCTTCGTGGGACAAGCCGGGTACATCGTCGATCGCATCCTGGCCTCCACCCTGGCCCCGGGCAGTATCTCCGCCCTGTCCTACGCCGCCCTGGTCAACAACGTGGTCCTCGGCATCTTCGTCACCGCGCTGGTGACCGTCATGTACCCCACCCTGGCGCGCTACACCGCGCACGCGGACTACGCCGGCTTCCTCGACGCCATCCGCCGCGCCTTGGGGGTGCTGGCCCTGGTGACCCTGCCGGTGGCCGTCGGGACCGCGGTGCTGCGCCTGCCGGTGGTGGAGGTGGTGTTCGAGCGCGGCGCCTTCGGCGCCCAGGCGGCCGCCCAGACCGCCTACGCCCTGGTCTTCTTCGCGGTGGGGCTGACGGGCAACGCGGCGGCCATCCTCCTCCCCCGGGCCTTCTTCGCCCTCCAGGACACCCGGACCCCCACCCTGTACGGACTGGTCGCCGTCGCGGTCAACATCGTGGCCGACCTGCTCTTGATCCGCCCGCTGGCGCAAGGGGGACTGGCGCTCGGGACCTCGCTCGCCCAGTGGGCTCTGGCCGGTCTCCTCCTCTGGCAGTTGCGCCGCCGGACGGGTCCGCTCGGCGGGTCCCGGCTGGCGCGGACGTTCGTCAAGTCGCTGGCCGCCGCCGGCGTGACCGGAGCCGTGGTCGACGGCCTCTACCGCCTCACGCGGGCCTGGCCGGCAGCCCACGGGTTCGTGGCCCAGGCCGCCCAGCTGGCCTTCCTCGCCGCCGTCGGCGCGGCCGTGTACGCGGTGCTGACCTGGCGGTTCCGGGTGGAGGAGACCGCGTACCTCCTGGACATCCTGCGCCAGGGGTGGACGCGGCTTCGGGCCGCGGTCTAGGCGCCGGGTCCCGTCGGTCCCGCCAGATCCTGAAAGAACGCGGTGACGGCGTCCGCGGGTCCCTCCGCCACCACCGTGGTCGAGCCGTCCACCGCGGCCGCCCACGTGCCGCCGAGTGCCAAGGGCGCCTCGTCCACGTTGAGCTTGCCGACGGTCACGGTCGCCGCCGGGCCCGTCCCCGGAGCCGGCGGAAGGTCGGCCGCCCCGTATTCGGTCACCAGGACCGGATCACCGGCGCCGGTCCGGAACCGCAGGACCACCTCGGTGCCGTAGGGGCTGGCCTGGGCCGTCCGCACGTCCTCCAAGACGAGATGGGCCTTCAGGGACGGCACCAGGAGGGGGAACGTCAGCGTGCGCGCCACCGCGTCGAGGTCGGCCACGACGGCCGCCCCGCCCTGGACGGGGACGGCGCCCGCCGGCGGGGCGGCCGCGAAGGCGGTGGCCGGCAGGGTCACGTCGACCCCGTAGCGGTCGACCACCACCGTCTCCCCACCCGCGACCGCGTTCCAGCGGAGCCGTTCGGGCACCCCCGTGGCCGCCCGGAACTCGAGCGTGCCGGAAACCGGGCCGACCCCGGGAAGGTTGCCGTGGAAGCGCGCGGTCGCCGAACCGCCGCGGACCGCGACGGCATCGAACCGCACCGCGGCGATCCAGTCCGCGTACCGCGGCCCGAGCCAGCTGACCTGGAGGCCGCTGGTCATGGGCGCCGGTCCGACCGCGTAGTGGCTGCCGCCCTGCTCCCAACTCCAGCCGTTGGCCCCGTCGTTGACCAGGGTCAACGTCGGGCCGCCCGGCGGCACGACGGTCTCCCGCCAACGCGACCCGGCGGCGAGCAGGCGGACCCGCACGGTGCGCGCCGCGCCCCCGCTGCCCGTCGTCACCGTCAGCGTCGCGTCGACCGTCTTCATGGCCCGGGCCTGGCGCGCCAACGCCGCCTGCCACGCGCCCGGCCCGACCGGTCCCGTCGCAGCCGGCGGCTTGGCCCCGCAGGCGGTCAGGCTCAGCGTCACCGCCAGGCCCAGCACGCCCCATCCCCGTCGCACCCGACGCCCCCCTCCGCCCGCCGCCGGCGTCCCGGCGCCCGGACTGTGGTCTTTCCCGCATCGTAACCGGGTCGAACGGCCGCGTAAACCGGCCCGCGACGGTCCACCCCGCCGGCCCGGCCGCCGGGACGCCCAAAGGCGCCGACCACGGCAGCTTTCTGGACATGGCGCGACTACGCGGAGAGAATAGGGGGAAGATGGTTGGTCGTGGCGGACCGGCCCGCCCTCGGAGCCGACGCGGCCTCATGTACAACACCATGCTGTCGAGTGAGAGGTAGGCTGATGGAAGGATGAGCCGAACGCGCCCTGACCGTGTCGCGATCTTCGTGGACGGGGCCAACATGTTCTACGCGCAGCGGATTCTGGGATGGCACCTCGACTTCGCCCGCGTCATCGAGTACTTCACACGGGACCAGGAGCTCTACAACGCCTTCTACTACACGGGCGTCCAGGTGCCCCCCGACCTGTCGCAGCGCGACTTCCTCACCGCGCTCAGGCACCTGGGCTTCACCGTGCGGGAGAAGGTCATCAAGGAAACCTTCGACCAGGCGAGTTCGAGCACCATCCGCCGGGCGAATCTCGACATCGAAATCGTCATCGATATGTTCAACACCGCCGGCCGCTACGACGTAGCCGTCCTCATGAGCGGCGACGGCGACTTCGAGCGGGCCGTGGAGCTACTCCGATCCAAGGGGAAAGAGATCATCGGCGTCGGCACCCGGGGGATGATCGCCGCGGAGTTGGAGAACGCCTGCGACCGGTACGTAAAGCTCGAGGACATCCGCTCCGAGGTCGAAAAAGTCCGGCCCCTCGCCTGAGCGGCCCGCCTGTCGAGCCGCCGCGTGCAGCCGCGCGGCGGCTCGACGCGTTTTTGGTTTACAAGGGCGGGCCGAGCTGCCAAGATGGGGGCCGAGCCGAACGCCGGCGGGGGGTGGGGCTGTGCGCCACGGGCCGTGGAAAGGAGCGTGGGCCTTGGCCGCCACGCTGGTCGCCGCCCCGGCCGCGGGGCCGGGGGCCGCGGTGATCCGGAGCGCGCCGGCGTACTACGCCGTCACCAAGACGGTGACTTTGACCAACACCGGCAACCAGACCGCCTACCACGTCGACGCCCAGGTGACCCTGCTGCCGCCCGCGACGCGCTACGCCAGTCTCCAGCTCACCGGCGAGTCCGTCGTGCCGGCCTCCGTCAGCCGGGACACGTACGGCAACACCATCGGCCATTTCGCCTGGGCGCAGCTCGACCCGGGCCAGTCCGTGACGCTCACCTTCACCTACACCGCCGAGGTCTGGGCGATCCACTACCGCCTCGACGCCGTCCAGGGTCCGTACGAGACGACCGGGGCCAGCTACCGCACCTACACGGATCCCCGGCTGGAGGCCGACGCCGTGGACACCGGCGCCCCCGCCCTGGTCGCCCTGGACCGCTCGCTGGCGCCGGCCGACGCTGGCCCGCTGGACCGGGCCCAGGCCTACTTCGACTGGATCGTCGGCCACATCCGCTACAACTACAGCCTCGTGCCGGCCGGCAGCGCGCTGGCGGTCCTCAAGACCCGGCTGGGCATCTGCACTGACTTCGCCGAACTCTTCACGGGCATGCTCCGGACGGCCCACATCCCCGCCCGCCTGGTGGACGGCTATGTGGTGAACAACGGGGCCGGCGAAGGAGGCTTCCACCAATGGGTCGAGTTCGAGCTGCCCCGCCTCGGCTGGGTGGCGGCGGACCCTACCTGGGGTGTGGACGGCTACTTCGCCGCGCTCCCCGACGACTGGCACATCCCGCTCTACGTAGGTGGCCGTCCCGACGTGAACGTGACCTGGCAATACGTCCCCGGCACCGCGCCGTACATCCACATCCAATACCACTACACCTTCAAGACGCTCGCCGCCGCCCCGGCGCCCGCCCGGCGGGCGGCGCTGCCGGTCCTGGCACCCGCCAAGTCGACCGCCGTCCGCCAGCATGGCCGCGCGCTCCCCGCCACCCCGTGGTGGGCCGTGGGACGTGCGTGGCTGGCCGCCCTGTGGCACTGGATCACCGGGACGCTGGTCACGATCTTCGGCCGGCTGGCCTAGCGCCGGGCGTCGAAGCTCGCGCAGAAGGTGTCCTGCTCCGTCGGCGCGGGATTCCCGCCGAGGACGCTCATGAGTCCCCCCGCGGTCCCAGACCGCCGGTTGACCCAGATCTCCTGAAGGTCGCAGTTGTTGCCCGACACCCAGTACCGACAGGCGTCCACAGTGCACTTGATGGTCTGGTTCTTGGCCACGGCGCAATCCCTCCCTCGTGTCCTCGTCTGTGTGGCCCCGGCGGACGCGGTATCCGCCGACGGCGCCGTCCATAGTGTTGGAAAGCCCGCGGCGTTTATCCCCGCGCCCGTCCGGCGCACCGCGACCCCCGCGGGCCGGCTGCCGCGGCCCGATCGACGCGGATCGACACAATACCGACTCTTCTCTAACGCGCGTGTTGTGCGATAGATTGGTCTTACCCGACAACCATCCCGAGGAGGCCGACACAGATGGCCGAAGAGCGTTCGATGCGGTCCGCCCCGACGGCATCCCCGCGGCTTTCGCCGGTCCAGCGCCGCGGGTTCATCGGGGCGTTCGGCGGCTGGACCCTGGACGGCTACAACTCCGGCTTGTTCGGCGTCGTCCTGGCGCCGGCGATGACCGCGCTGCTGCCCCGTTCCGGCATCCCCGTGAACACCGGCACCATCGGGTTCTTCGGCGAACTCATGGTGGCGATCTTCCTGGCCGGCTGGGGGTGTTCGTTCATCTGGGGCCCCATCGCCGACAAGACCGGCCGGGTCCGGGCGCTGATGCTGAGCATCCTGGTGTATGCCGTGTTCACGTTCCTGGCCGGGTTGGCCCAGAACGTGTGGGAACTCGCCGCCGCCCGCTTTCTGGCCGCCGTCGGCATCGGCGGCGAGTGGTCCATGGCCGGCACCCTCGTCGCCGAGACCGTGCCCGAAGCCCGGCGCCCCTTCTTCGGCGGCTTCCTGCACTCCGGCACGTACTTCGGCATTCTTCTGGCCGCCGTGGTCAACTACTTCGTCGGCGTCAGCCTCGGGTGGCGGTGGATGTTCTTCCTGGGCATCCTTCCGGCCCTGTTCGTCCTGTACGTCCGCGCCCGCACCGTGGAGCCGGAGCGGTGGCGCCACGTGCAGGACACCACCCGGCACGTGGGATTCTGGACGTTCTTCGGCCGGATCCTCCGGCCACCGTACCGGCGCCGCACATGGACCAACTTGGTGCTGCTGGTCGTCGCCCTGATGGGGTTCTGGGCCGGGTCGCAGTACCTGCCCACGGCCATCCTGACCCTGGCCAAGCCGCTCGGGCTGGCGCCCGTGGCGGCGGCCCATCTCGCGTCCCTCGGAGCGGCGTTGCTCTCCGCGTTCACCATCATCGGCTGCTTCGCGGCGCCCTGGCTCGCCGAGCGCCTCGGCCGGCGCGGTGCCCTGGCCGTGTTCTTCGCGCTCATGATCATCGGCATCGTGGGCGACTTCGGCTGGGCGTACTACCGCCACGGCCTGGGCCCGTTCTTCGCCCTGATCCCCGTCCTGGGCTTCGGCGGAGCTGACTTCGCCATGTTCACCATTTGGCTTCCGGAGCAGTACGAGACGGACGTGCGGGCCAGTGCGTTCGCCTTCGCGACGACCTTCTCCCGCTTCGTGGCCGCCGTGGGGACGTTCGTCATCGGCTGGGCCATCGGCGCGACCCACACCATCGGCCTCCCCCTGGTCTGGACCGCCGCCCCGTTCCTAGTCGGCCTGGCCCTGGTCTGGTCGGCCCCCGAGACCCGCGGCAAGCCGCTGCCGGCCTAGCCGGGGCCGGCTCCGAGTTCAGGCCGGCCCGCCGTCCCCACGGCGGCGTCGGCGGGAGGGAGGGCCGGTCCCTCCGCGGGACCTGTTTGCCGGATAATGTAAACCGTGGGGACAGAACCGCCCCCGGACGGCCGGCGGCCCCGGGCCGGATCCGGGGGACCCGCGCCCGCGGCCGGTCCCCATCATCACCGTGTTCTCGGCACGCCTCGATGGTCGCCGTAGCCATGGGTTTCGCAAGCAAGTGAGAGATGTCATCCGAAGCCATCCCGCGAGGGAAAGGGGGTAGACGCATGACGCTGGTCCAGGCCGCGCGCACCCTGATCCTCCCGTCGTGGGGGCCGAACGGCGTCAAAAACCAAGCACTCGAACAGACGCAGACGCTGTTTGAGCAGCTGGTGGCGTTCTACATCCCCGTGCTGATCCACGAACCAAGCCTGTGGGACAAGGTTCCCAAACGGGACAAGCGGACGAAGAATGTCCTCTTCGATCCTGAGACGGGCGAGATCGCGATGCGGGCACCCGCAGCCGATGACGTGCTGACGCGGGTGGAAGCCCTCACGGTGAAAACCCAGGCCCACCCCGATCCGCCCTACGATCTGGGGGCGGTGCCCGGAGCGGCCCAGGCTCCTGTGGTGTTCCGCCGGGCCGCCATCAAACGCGCCATCGGGCTCGTGAAGGCTTACCGCTCCCACTTGGCCCGCTGGGAGCGTCAGGGACGCAAGGGCCGGATGCCGGGGGCCCCTGCGGTCGAGCGCTTCCCGGTCACGGTCTACCAGGGCCTTGGGCTCATCGTCCGCACGCCCAAGCGGTCCTACCTGAAGGTGAAGCTATGGAACGGGACCGACTGGACGTGGGTTGAGATCCCCGTGCGCATCCCCGAACGCGCGGCCGCTCTCCTGACGGTATCGGACGAAACCCGCGCAAGGATTGAGGCGGCGCTCAGCGGCCCGTGCCCTCGAACGGGAAGGGCGCACAGAGGCAGCCAAGGCCGTGCGAGAGCAGCTGAAGCCGCTGCCGTGGGCGATCGCCCAGGCGTCGGCGACGCTGTACCGGCACCCGGACGGATGGGCTGCGCACGTGCCCTTCGTGCGCGCCGGGCCCGTGAAGAAGGCCGAGGAGCAGCGCGAGGCCAACCCAGGGCTTCCTGTGACCACCGTGGACCCTGGGGAGAACAACCTCGCGGTCGCGGTCGCGTGGGCGGGAAGAAAGGTCACGGGCACGCTGTTCGTCCCAGGCCGTGCGCACGAGGCCCGGCGCCTGCGGCGGCTAGCGGCGATCCGCCGGCGGCAACAGGCATCGGGAAGGCCAACGCGCGGGGAGCGGTCGAACAGGCGGCGATGGGCCAGGTTGGCCCACGCCGAAGAGGACACCGCCCGCCAGACCGCGCGCCAAATCGTGGACTTCGCCAAGCAGCACGGTTCCCAGGTGATCGTCTTCGAGGCCCTGAATCGGGTGCCGAGGACGAGGCGCATGGGGTGGACGAGGCGGCAGAACCTGCGCCGCTCCTGGTGGATGCGAGGGAGGATCCTGACCTTCGCGCGCGAGATGGCGCTGTGGGAGGGCATCCTCGTGGTGCTCAGGGACCCGGCGTTCACGTCCAAGGCGTGCCCTGACTGCGGCGCGTACGGGGAGCGGGTCTCCCGACGCGCAAACGGTCGGGGACCGCGCCTGACGTTCCGGTGTCCCGCGTGCGGCTTTGAGGGCCATGCCGATCTCGTGGGAGCGCTGAATCTGAAGCGAAAGCGGGATCGGGCCTTCCCGCCGCTGGGGCCCCTCGTGGCAGCGGCCAAGGAAGCGAGGCAAGCCAAAACCGCTCCCGCCAAGCTGGAGGATAAGGGAGCGTGGGATGTGCGGCTAACGCGGGGCTGAACCTGCGGCGGATGTCGTGCATCTCCTGGGCGACGTGGTTCGTCCCGGTGAGGCCGGTACGGGGAAGCCAAGGCTTGTTCCTCCAACCTGTGCCGGCACGACCCAGGTGCTGTCCCAGGGGTGGCTGGCTGATGCCGCCCGCATGGAGCCAACCAGGCAACAGGCGCCGGGGGCTCGCCGAAAGCGGTGCCGTGGACTTGTCCAGTCTTGTCCAATAAAACGGTGGCTGTTTATGACCACCCGACGAGGAGAGGTGCCATGCGCGCCATCGTGCTTGAACAGTACGGGGATCCCGAGGTGCTCACGTTCAGGGAGGTGCCCGACCCCCCCGTCGGGCCCGGGACGGTGCGGGTCCGGATCGCCGCCACGGCGCTCAACCGCGCCGACCTGCTGCAGCGGCGGGGTCTCTACCCGCCTCCGGAACCCCGACCGGAATGGGAAATTCCCGGGTTGGAGTTCGCCGGCATCGTGGACCAAGTGGGACCCGGGGTCGCCGGCGTCCGCGAAGGCGACCGGGTGATGGGTCTGCTGCCGGGCGGGGGCTACGCGGAGGCCGTGGTGACCTCCGACCGCCTCCTGCTGCCCGTCCCGCCGTCCCTCAGCCTGGACGAGGCGGCGGCCGTCCCGGAGGCCACGTTCACGGCCTACGACGCCCTGGAACAGATCGCGGTCCGCCTGGGGGACTGGGTGCTCATCCACGCGGCGGCCAGCGGCGTCGGCACCATGCTGGTCCAGCTCGCCCGCCGGATGGGCCTCCGGATCATCGCCACCTGCGGCAGCGACGCGAAGGCCGAGGCCGTGCGGGCCCTCGGCGCCGACGTGGTGGTCAACTACCGCCGTACCGACTTCCTCGAGGCGGTCCGGGACGCCACGGGCGGCGCGGGGGTGGCGGGGGTGCTGGACCTGGTCGGCGCGGAGTACTTCGACCGGAACCTCCGCGCGTTGGCCGTCGGCGGCCGGATGATCATCATCGGCACGGTCGGCGGCAACCAGGCGCCGCTCAACCTCGGCGCCCTGCTGAGCCGGCGGCTTCACCTCATCGGCACGGCGCTCCGCTCGCGGCCGGTGGAGGAAAAGATGCTGCTGACGCAGAAGGTCCGTCGGCACGTCCTGCCGGACCTGGCGGCAGGCCGCATCCGGCCCGTCATCGACCGGGTGTACCCCTGGACCGAGGCGGCGGAGGCGCACCGGCGCATGGAGGCGAACCTCAACACGGGGAAGATCGTGCTCCATGTCGCCTGATGCCGGGCGGTCCCGGAGCGCGACCGCCCGGCGGCCGACCAACCACGAGGAGGCGACGCCATGCCTGCGATGCAACACGTGGTGCTGTTCCACTTCCCCCGGGACCTGGGCCCCGAGGAGGACGCCACCCTCCGCGGCCGGGTGCAGAATCTCCTGGCCAACATCCCCGGCATCCGTTCGTGCCGTTTCGGCCGGGACGTCAGCGGCCGGTCGGGCCCCTACCAGTACGGCCTGGTGATGGAGTTCGTGGACGAGGCCGCCGCGGCGGCCTACCAGCCCCATCCGGTCCACCAGGACGTCGTCCGCTGGTTGAAGGAGCAGGGAGCGGACATTCTCGCCTTCGACTTTCCGCTCACGGCCGAGACCGACTTCGGCGGCTCGCGCGTCTAGCGGCCCGGCCCGGGCGGCGGGGCGGCGTTTGCCCGCCGCCCCTAGCCCAGGGCCGCGCGGCTCCGGGTCCACTCCCAGGCGAATCCCAGGCTTTCGTAGAGGCGGAGCGCGGCCGTGTTCGTCGCCTCCACCTGGACCACCGCCTGCCGGACGCCCTCGGCCGCCCGGGCGGCCAGGCCGGCCTGCAAAAGCCGCCGGCCGAGTCCCCGCCGGCGCAGGTCGGGCAGGATGCCCAGCCACACCACCGCCGCCTCGCCGGTGGGGTTGAGCCGGTCCGCGTACAGCCCCACCAGCCGTCCCTGGTGGCGGTACGCGAAGACGCGCCCGTTCTCGAACTGGCGGAGATACTGCCACACCACGCGCCGCCCGCCCTTGAGCCGGAACACCTGGTCGTAGAGGCTGCCCACCGACTCGGCCTGCGGAGGGCCGACGGGGACCAACTCCGCCACGGCCCCGTCGACCCCGGTGATCCCCGCCCGGAGTTGGAACACCTGCTCCTTCAGCTCCAGTCCCTGCCGGCGGAGGATCTCGAACAGCCCCGGCTGGAAACTGTAGACATGCACCACCCGGGGCTTGACCCACATGAGGGCGTATTCCGCCGCCTCGACCGGCGGCTCGGGCGCATGGGCCCCGAGGACCTGGGTGACTTCGTCCTGCACCCAGCGGAGCGCCCCGACCCGGCTGTCGTCCTGGACGATCCAGGCGAACCGGTGGCCGTCGTCCTCCAGCCAAGCCTCCCAGTCGCGGACATAGAGCTCCTCGGCCCACGGGTCCGCCGGCGGGCGACCCGGCACCGTCTTGATGGCCATGCGCTCACCCCTTGCGACCCCACGGCTTCGCCGGTCCCGGCCCGCCGCCGCGGAGGGAGCCGGTCCCGCGTCCCTTCATTCCTACGCGCGTGGGGCGCGTCCATTCCCATTCCGGTTCCATGCCGGTCGCACCCCGGCTCCGTCCCCGCGCCGGCGGCCTCCGGGCGCGGTCCGCCGCCTCCCGGGCCTCCCCCTCGCGCCCCGACGGGCTCGGCCCCACGGTCTCTCATCTCAGCGTGTCCCAAAAACGGAGGGGGGCCCGGTGCCGGGTGCCGGACCCGGCCGGGCCCCGACGCGCCGGGACCGCTCAGAAGAGGGCGTGCGTCAGGACACGATGGCCCGCCAACAACTCGGCCACCCAGATGATGTAAACGCCGCCCAGGATGACCAGGAGGCTCAACGCCTGGACGAAGCCCCGGCCGTACCGGCTCGGGTAGCGATACAGCCAGACGCCCACGCCCATGGTGATGAGTCCGAATATCCACCCGAAAATCGTCATGGCGTCCCCTAGATGGCCAGGACTTCGGCCAAGCGGGCGAGTTCCAGGTCGGGTCGCCGCTGACCGGCCGCCACCTGTTCCAGCGGCACCTCCACCGGTCGGCCGGCGTCCATCCCCACCATGATGCCGCTCCGCCCTTCAGCCAGCGCCCGGACCGCGTGCGTGCCCAGCCGGCCGCCGAGGATGCGGTCCACGGCGGACGGCGGCCCGCCCCGTTGCAGGTGGCCCAGGATCGTCACGCGGACCTCGTAGCCGGTCAGCCGCCGGAGCGCGTCGGCCACCGGCGCGGCTCCGCCGGCGCCCTCGGCCACGACCACCAGACTGTGGCGCTTGCCTCGCGCCCGGCTGCGGTGCAGGCGCTCGGCGATGGCCTCGTAGTCGACCGGCGCCTCCGGGATGAGGATCGCCTCCGCGCCTCCCGCGAGGCCGGCCGACAAAGCGATGGCCCCCGACTCCCGGCCCATGACCTCCACCACGAAGAGCCGCTCGTGGGCGCTGGCGGTGTCCCGCAGCCGGTCCATGGCCTCCACCACGATGTTGACGGCGGTATCGAAGCCGATGGCCTGGTCCGTGCCGTAGATGTCGTTGTCGATGCTGGCCGGGATTCCGACGACCCGGACGCCCCGCTCGTGCAGCGCCTGGGCCGCCCTGAGGCTCCCGTCCCCGCCGATGACCACCAGCCCCGCGATCTGATGCTCCGCCAACGCCCGGACCGCCTGCGCCAGGCCTTCCTCGGTCATCATGGCCGGCGTCCGCGCGGTGTGGAGGATGGTCCCGCCCATCTTGATGATGTCGGCCACCGAGGACAGCTCCAGCCGCACCACCCGATTCTCGAACAGCCCGGCGAACCCGCGGCGGATGCCGCGCACGCGGTAACCGAGATAGATGGACTGCCGCACCACCGCGCGGATCGCGGCGTTCATCCCCGGGGCGTCCCCGCCCGAGGTCAGCACCCCGATCTGGGGCGCCCCATGGGTCTCCTCCGTCGTCACCGTCCGTCCCCCGCTTCGCCCGACCGTCGGCCCCGCCACCGTCCCCGACCGAGGCCGGGTCCTCAGGCCCGGCGGTGGTGTCCCCATCCCGGCAGGAGGAAGATAGCGAGCGTCACCACCATGTATATCACGTACACGCCCACCTGGACGCCGAAGGGATCGGGGACGTAGCCGAAAAAGCCGTGAAGCAGGTTGCCCGCCAGCCCGTCCTCGGAGAGCACGCGGGACGTGTTCCAGAGGGCGTGACCGTACGGGCCGAACCAGCCGAGGTCGCGGAACTCGTCCAGGGCGTTGGCGAGCAGCCCCCCGGCGAAGAACACCAGCAGCAGCCCCGACACCTGGAAGAAGCGGCGGAGATTGAGTCGCTGCGAGCCGCGGTACAGCCCCACCGCCAGCGCCACCGCCACCACGGCCCCGAGCACGGCCCCCACCAGGCCCGACTCGGGATGGACCGCCAGGCCGAGCGCCAGCGACAACAGCACCACCTCGAGGCCCTCCCTGAGAACGGTGACATACGCCAGCAGGAACAGCCCGGCCCCGCCTGCCGCCACATCCCGCGCCACCTGCTCCGCGAGGACCCGGCTGTGGGTGCGCTGTTGCCGCCCCAGCCAGATGATCATGTACGTCAGCACCACGGCCGCGACCCCATAGGTGACGCCTTCGACGGCCGACTCCAGCGGCGTCCCCACGTACCGACCGATGAGGACCTGGACCAGGATGCCGCCGAGTAAGGCCGTGAGCGCGGCCGTCACGACGCCGGCCCAGATGTCGCGGACGCGCTCCGGGGCCCCCGCCCGGATCACCGTGGCCAGCAGCAGTGATACCAAAAGACCGATTTCCAGCCCTTCACGCAGGTAGACGAGGAACGCAGGCAACATCGACGGCTCCGGCACCCTTTCGACGGCACAGAATGATAATGATTCTCACTATCATGACCATCTTATTCTTAACCCTGTCGGATCGTACCGTCAATCACCTGCGTTGACGCCGGCCCGTCCCGCGACGGGAGCCGGTGCCCCGGCGCCGCGGGCCGACGGCCCTTCCGAGCCAGGACCGGCCGCCGGCTCCCCTCGCCGGGATCCGGCCCCTTGGGCGTGCCTCTTGGGGGAAATGCCGCTTCCTCGCCCCTTGCAGGGGGCCGGCGGCCCGCCCGAACGTGAACAGCCCCGGGCGGCGCGGCCCTCAGGGCTCCGTCGCGCCGAAGAGACGATGGGTGAACTCGGGGTAGACCTCCGCCAGCCGCGGGCGGACGAGGGTCTCAAGACAGTAGAGTTCGTCCGAACCGGGGGGAGGCGTCGTCCCGACGGCCCCACGCGCCGCCAGGGCGAATCCCGTGGCGGCCTGCACGCCGTCCCAGGTCTCGCCCGGCGACAGACTGCGGACGACCCACTCGGCTTGGTCCGCATCCCAGTCGAACACGGCCCGGGGTGTCACGAGCGCCGCCGGGCCGCCGCGGCGGCGGAATCCGGGAGGCGCTCTGCCCGGGGCGGTGACGAAGTCCACCTGCTCCACCAGGCCGCGGGGCGAATGGTCGGTCTTGAACAGGATGGTACGCCGGGCGGCGTAGTACAGGACCGCCGAGCCGGCGGCTCCGGGCAGCCGCACCCGGGGGGACGCGTACGGCCCGACGGCGGTCAGGTTGATGTTGCCCCGGCGGTCGATCTGGCCCCCGCTCAAGAAGAAGACGTCCAGCCGGCCGCGCTGGGCCCAGTCGAAGAACTCCTTGGAGCCGTCGTAGAACGGCCAGTCGGGATGACCCAGGACCACCACCTCCGCCCGGGGCGCGTGGTGCGCCTGGGCGAGCCACGCCGCCGCCGCGCAAAGGGGCGACAACGTCCCCACCCCGACCCGTTCGCCGTCGCGGATCTCCCGGGCCAGGGCACAGATCATGAGGATCTCGGCCTCCCGCTCCAGGGTCACCGCCCCCTCCCGATCCCGGCGACCGCCTGCGTCCGGTACGTCTCCGCCGGCACCATCACGTACCGTTCCAGATACTCCGCGAAGCCCGCCTCGGTACGCGCCAGCCGGGCATACTCGCGCAGGTGGGCGGCGTCGACGCCGTAACGGCGCCCGCAGCCGGCCGGATGGGACCCGAGCGGCGCCTCCACCACCGCCGTGACATAGAGGCCCGGGACGAAGGTGAACCCGGGTTCCGGTCCCCGGAGCGGGCCGGCGACGATCTCCTCCGCGGTCACGATGGTGATCTCCGCCGCCTGGGCGAGGATCCGGTTGGTCTCGTGGGGGTCCGTCAACACGTTGCCGTACCGGTCGGCGCGGTCGGCGTGAAACACGGCGACGTCGGGGACCAGCGCCGGGACCACGACCACCGTCTCCGCGGGATCGTACGGGTTGGTCAGGGTCCGGAAGTCGGGCCGCATGCGCATGATGTCGCTGCCCGCGAGACCGGGCACCGGGATGAAGGGGAGACCCATCGCCCCAGCCTGGAGCGCCGCCAGGAGCGCGGGTCAGGTGTGCTCGCGGACCGTAAGCCGCCCCGCCTCCACCGCCGCGCGGAACCGGGGAGCCGGTCCGAACTCGCCCAGGGCCACCTGCGACGTCTCCACCTCGTGCACGACGCCGGCTCCGACCAGGAGGTCGAGATTCAAGGCGGCCGTGGGCACCGCGAGGTATCGCAGGCCCTTTTTCCCGGCCCGGATGAGCGCCCGCACGAAGGCCATGGGCGTGGTGTCGAGCGTGCCGCTCATGGCCACCACCGACCCCGGGCGGACCAGGCCGATGGCCTCGTCCAACGATACGACCTTGTCCCGCATACCGCCCCTCCTGATCGCCGCCCGTTGACCAGTGCCGTCTTCGTGGAAGGAGTTCGGCCCGTCAGCCGCCGATTCCTCCCGCCGCTGGGCGGCTGGACGGAGTGACCGCGCGGGGATGCCAAAATCTGGGATGCCCTGGGATTTCTGCCGGACATGCCGAATCCCGCCAGACGGCACCGCAAACCGGACAAGCCCTCCGGACTCGTCCCTTCCCGCGGTCTGACAACGGCGCGCCTTCCCGATAGACTCGGCCCCGAGCCTAATCGCGGGCGACACCGACGGCCCGCGACCGGGGGACCCACTCCCTGGGGTGAATCCGCGTCCGCGCGGTAGGGCGACTCGCGCGCCCGAACCCGTCAGCTAACCTCGGCGGCTCTACGCGAGGAGGGTTACCTCTTGTCCAACAGTCTTCGGGCTTCCCTCGCCGCGCTGGCCACCAGTGCGGCCGGCTTCGGGATCCTGGCCCTCGGACCCACCACCTACGCAGCCACCCCGCCGGATGCCCATGCGGTCGCCCAGCTCAACCTGCCTGGTCAGCCCGCCGGCGGCGACCAAGAACAACAGCAAGACCAACAGAACCAGCAAAATCAGTCCGGCCGGCAGGATCAGGGTGACCAGGCGGGCACACCGGACAACGGGCACGATGCTTTCAGCCACACCCGGGCAGTCGCCCGACACGCTGACTCCGGCGGCGACCGTGTGACGGCTTGGGGATCCGCCCGCGCGTCGGCATCGCGGGCTCCGGCCGCGTCCGCCTCCCTGGCCCAGGCGCACACCGCCGTGAGCCTCCCGGCCACGGCCGGTCCCACGGCCCGACCGACGATGATCGCCGGGCACCGGGTCGTCGCCGTCTACCACATGCGCGCCACGGCGTACGGACCGAGCCTCCGGGACAACTACCCCTACGGGCCGGTCGACGCCTTCGGCCAACCGCTGAAGCCGGGCATGGTGGCCGTGGACCCGTCCGTGATCCCGCTCCGGTCGCTGGTCTATGTGACCGGCTACACGGATCCCAACCTCCCGGCCGGAGGGTTCCTGGGACAGGCGATGGATACGGGCGGCGCCATCAAAGGCAACCGCATCGACATCTTCATGAATGCCGACGCCCAGACGGTCTCCAACTTCGGGATCGAACCGGTGACGGTATACGTCCTGGCGCCCTGACGCCGGCGCCGGACAGGCACGGTGCCGCGAATCGGGTCGGTGCGCGTGGCCGCGGACCGGCCCGGTTCCGGGGCCGCAGGGTCCCCGCGACCCGCACGGGGCCGTCCCTTCCCGTGGGGGCGACGCCGTGCGGGCCGCACCGGCGCCCCGCCCGCGGCGGCGCGAAGACGCCACCGGTCCACGAGTCCGGGCCCACCCCGGCCGGCATCCCGACCGAATCCGGCGGCCGGAGCCCGCGTCTAGGCAGCTTCCCGCGCCAGCCGCCGATCGTCCGGGAGCCAGAGCGCGGCCAGCGCCGCCGCGACCGGCAGGACCACCAGGAGGTGCAGCACGGTGGCCACGCCGTAGCGGTCCGCCACCCAACCCGAGAGCGTCGCCCCCACGCCGCCGGCACCGACGCTCAACCCGATCATCAGTCCGGAGGCCAGCGCGATGTTCCGGGGCAGGAGCGCCTGGCCGAACACGACCGTGACCGCGAACGACGACAACACGGTGAAACCGAAGGCCAGCAGGGCGGGGACGGCCCAGAAGCCGGTCACGCGCGGCAGCAGCCAAGCGCCGGGGATGGAGGCCAGCATCGACCAGACGAGCAGGTTCTTCTTGCCGATGCGGTCCGAGAGGGCCCCGCCGAGGAACGTCCCGACGGCGCCGGCCATGAGGAAGAGGAACGTGTAGAGTTCGGCGTGGGCCAGCGGCAGGTGGTGTTCGACGTAGAAAAACGGCAGAAAGCTGGCCACCCCGAGCTGGCACCACGACCGCAGCACCACGACCGCCACCAGCAAGGCCATCGCGCCCACACGGTCACGCCCGACGGCCCGACCCCGACCCGGACCGTACCGGGTTCGCTCCCGCACGGTCCGGCTGTACCACGGCAGCACGTAGAGCGTCAGTCCCAGGGCCATGGCCGACAGCACCGTCAGGGCCGGCAGTCCGCGCAGCCCCCACGTGGCGGCCAACCCCGCCACCACCAGGGGGCCGAAGGCTTGTCCGGTGTTGCCGCCCACCTGGAAGATGGCCTGGGTGGAACCCTTGCGGCCTTCCGGTGCCCCCAGGTAGATGGCGCGGGATCCTTCCGGGTGAAACGCGCCCGAGCCCAGGCCGGAAAGCCCCAGCACGGCCAGCAGCCAAGGGTACGAGGGCACGAGACCGGACACGGCCAGGGCGAGGGTGGACACCGCCACGCCGGTCGGAAGCAGCCATGTCAGCGGGCGGCGGTCGGTGACCCATCCGAAGGCCGGCTGCATGACCGACGAGGTGATGTAGGTCAGGAGGACCACCAGCCCGCTTTGCACGTAGCTGAGGTGAAAGGCGGCGCGATACAAGGGCAGCAAGGCCGGCACGATCCCGCTCGCCGTGTCGTTCATGAAGTGCGCAGCCCCCAGCGCCCACGGGATCGTGCGCGCCGGCCGCCGGGCACGCCAGGATGTGACTCCCACCACCCGTCCTCCCCTACGGACTACTCCTGCCCAGCATACCCCGACAGCGACGCGGAACGACGCCGGTCGAGAAGGCGACCGGTTGACCGGCGCGGCCCCCATGGCCGCTGCAGGCGGGGGGGTGCGGTCGTACCGGGTGCCGACGGCCCCCTCCGGCGTCCCCCGGCCGGCCGTCGCGACCCGCGAGCCGCCGCCCCGACGCACACCCCGGCCGTCGAGCAGACCCCGACGAGGGCCCGCTACCCAACGAAGCCCGGGGATTCAGGCCTGAAGTGATTCTGGTTCCCTCATGCGGATGGAGCCGGACCGGCTGTCGTTCACGGACGGCAAGCCGACGCGTTCCCCTTTTCGCCGTCCTGTCGTAGCTTGTCGGACGGACGGGCGCGGTCCGCCCGACCCTCAAGGCAGCGAGGCGGCTCGGCTATCCTTCCGAGGCCGACGCCGCGATCACGGCGTAGGGGCGCATCGCCTCCGCCATCGCCACGGCGGCCACGGCGTCGTGATAATTGCCCGCCGTGTAAACGACCGTTCCGTATCGGCGCCAAGCCAGCTGGGTGTGCTCGCCGTCCCCCGCCTCGGCGACCGCCAGCACACCCGAGGCCGCCGGCAGCGGATGCGCCGCAATGTAGCCGGCCAATGTCCGGGCGAGCGCGAGATCCGGTACTTGACTCACCTCACAGCGCCAGCCGTCCTCTTGCCACCGGACCAGTCCCACACGGCCTTGAGATTGCGTCCAGACCCTCGCCGCGACGCCGGCCGCCAAAACGACCGTGTGAAGCCGAACCGGCGGGGGATTTTGCCAATAATACCCCATCAGCTGCGTCAGGGCCGCCTGGGCCGCGGAGAGCCTGGGATACGCGTGCCCCCCAAAGGAGCCCAGCACATTGGCCAAACCGGTATTGGGCGGTTGCCACAACTGCGGGCTGTTTACCGGCAAGGGCGCATCCGCCCACTGGAGATCCACCTCGTAGGCCGTAGCCGTGGCCGCCGTACGCACCGCCAGGTACTCTCCCTGGGCGGAACGGTCGGGCAGCCCCAGGGGCCCCCAGAGCGGTACCCGGGTTGTTCGGGCCACCGTCCTCAAGGCCTGGGCAACCACCGCGTTGCCCGTCGTCGGCGCTGCGCGCGCCGGTAAGCCATCAGCGTGCGCGGGAACCGCCGACGAGGCGTTGGTCCGTACCCCGGTCCGCATCCGGGCCGGAGATCCGGCGTGCCGTGGCGTCGCCGAGCCGGCCGCGTGACCGCATCCCGCCAGGGCCGGCCCGATCACCGCCAGCCCGACGTACCAGCCAAGGCACCCGCGTCCGCTCAGGCGCTTCGTGCCGACCATCCCTATCCGCCCCGCTTCCGGTTTCGGTGACAGCCTCAACTGCGTAGTACAACGCCGGAACCTCGGGGGGGGGTGTTGGCGGCAGCCCCCCGGGCGCCACCCGCGGCGCAAAAAGCCAATCGGGTCGGCCTCGCCCTGCTCTGGACGGCCGCGACCGGCGACAACATGGAGGTCCGACTGGCGGCCGAGCACCCGGCCGGTCACTTCGCCGGGTTCCGGGCGCGATATGGCCCCCTGCCGGAGTGGGCCAACGCTTGGCTGACGTGCGAGCGTGACGCCTAATCCGTCCGTGACGTGGGGGCCGCCCGAGCGCAACTCACTAGCAGGAAGTGGCAGAACCGGAAGGATATCGCCAAGGACTTAAGGCGGCCGGGCACGAAGCCAGTTCGGCAAAAACCCGGAGGTCTCGCCAGACCCAGGGAGAAGCTGTAGCGTGAGCGTCACGCCACCCGCCCCCGTCGACAAGGCCGTGTTGTCCCCGTGGAGACCTGGGAGACCTGGCGGGCGGGGCTGGTGGACACCGGCGTGCCGACGGATGTGGGGGCGACCGAACAGGCCGTCGAGGGACTCGTGCACGAGTCGGGGCGGCACGTGGTGACGGCGTCGGCGGCCACGGTCGGGCCGGTGGCGCACCGGCGGTGTGCGGTCTGCCGCACCCCCTCATTGGTTTTCTCAGTAGTGGATAACCTTTCAATACGTTTGGATGTTTGGATCCGAGGATGCCGAGAATGATGACGCTGCGCGGTACGCTGGGGGGTCGTATTCGAGGGCCTTCGGCTGGACAGCCGGGTCGTCGCAGGGACGCATTCCCCGCTCCTGCAGGACATGGACCAGTTCGCTACGGTTGACGCCCGTGCGGTCGGCGATCTCCCCCGGGACACGCCCGGCCGCATGGTGGAAAGTGCAGAGATGTCCGCTAAAGCAGGTCGAAGTAGTCGGATGGGTACGATCAGAGGAGAAATGCCCGTTCGTCCGCGATTGGCCAGCACCCGCTCCCGGACGGGGGAGCAGCGCTCCCCAACGCCCCGGGTGCGGAGACGATAGATGGCGGCCCCCTCCAACAGGCCAGAAAATCCCACCGCGGGGGAGCCATCATAGCCCGGACAAGGCGTTCATAGAGCAACAGACGAGAACAAGCCGCGGTGGGAGGACCGTCATGGAGCGAGAACCGTCGCGTCTCAGTGCCGTCAGCACGGGCCTGGTAGTCCTGGCGCTCACCATGGCGCTCATCGCCTTCTCCGAGCACGGCTTCCGTGCTACCGTAGCCGGGCTCAAGCTCTTCTTCGAGGTCGTCTTCCCGTCGCTGTTGCCGTTCTTCGTCCTGTCAGACATCCTGTTGGCCACCGGGATGGTGCATGCCCTGGGGGTCTTCTTCGAGCCGCTGATGCGACCCGTGTTCAATGTCCCGGGGGTCGGCTCCTTCGTCTTTTCCATGGGACTCGCGGCGGGCTATCCGATGGACGCGGTGTTGACCGCCAAGTTCCGGCGCCAGGGGATGTGTACCAAGATCGAGGCGGAGCGTCTCCTCGCCTTCACCAACTCGGCTGAACCTGAGTTGACCGGATGAAGATGGGCACCTTCTCTTCCGCCGGCCGGTAGGGCCGGTGCGCGCTTAACGGTCCGGATCACCCCTGGGTGTCGTTGCAAGAGCCGGGCCCGTCCCCCATCAGCCGCGGTTGGCCGGGCAGGCAACCATCATCTCAAGCCGAGCCTACCGCCGCCCGATGGAGCGTGACTCGCGCGGCGCCTGGCCGCAGCCGCCGACCCGGAACGGTGCCGCAGGCTTGGGTCGCGATGGCTCTTGCAGATTGGTCGGCACCTCAATGCACCGCTTGGACTGCCCCCGTGCGTTGTCGGAGAATCTCCTCGGCTTTGTCGGACGTCTTCGCATCAACCAGAACCACCGCCCGACCCTCCTCGACTTCTTTTTCGAGGTGTTGTCAGTTCTCACGTTATTCGTCGTCGACGTTCCCACACTGCGTGACGCCCCACCGGCATGCGTAAGGGGTTCGGTGTCCGACCGAACCCCGCGCCGTCGGACGACCGTGCCGGCTAAGAACTCACCGTGCCTGCCCACTGCAACTCGTGGATGGCTGTCGCCACCACACTGTCGTCCACCAGGGGCGACTGCGCCGCATACGCCGCCACCAGACAGGTCCGGGCCCAGGTGTTCAGGCGCCGCGCCACGCCTTGACTCCAGTCATGGCCGGCTTGCAGCGCGCTGTCGGTAAACACCGGGCGGTCGATGCCCACGCGCTGCAGGTGGTGCTGAAGATAGCGCGCCGTCTGCTCGGTCGTGAACGGCGGCAGCTGATAGGCGAGGGTGACGCGTTGGCGAATCGCCTCCAACGGCCGCCAGGCGAGCTTCTGGCGGAGTTCCGTGTGACCGGCCAAGACCACGACCAGGGGCGCTGTGGTATCCAACGCGAAGTTGAGCAAGAAGCGGAGTTCCTGGAGCAGGCGGGGGGTCAGCAGGTGCGCCTCGTCCAGCGCCAGGACGGGCAAGCGCCCTTGCTGGGTGGCCAGCGTCCAGAGCGTGTCCCGGACCTGGCGCTCCGTGTCGTCGGCAAAGCGGGTCGGGGGGATATCGAGTCGGTGGGCCAGGGTGCGGTAGAGTTGGCGGGGGGTCCACGCATCGGAGACCGGCAGATACAGCGGCAGGTGGTGCGTGGGTGTCAGGGTCTGCCACACCAGGCGGAGGGCCGTGCTTTTCCCGACGCCGGACTCGCCGGTCAGGACGGCCAAGCCGCGCTCCGCCAGGACGACGGCAAACCGGGCCTGCCATTCCCGCAAGGCGGGGGTCACCCAAAGCCGCTCGACCGGGATCTCGCGGGTAAACGGCGCGTCGTGCGCGCCAAAGAACTGCCACCATGCGGTCATGATGACGCCTCCTCCTCGCGGGCATAGGGCACGCCCGGCCGCCGGGCGTGTTGGCGGGTCAGCAGCAGGTCGAGATAATTCAGGCCGGTAGCCTCAGGCGGGGCCGGGGTGGGCGCCGGGCCGGGCGCGGAGGGAACAGCCTGGTCGGCGCGCACGGCGACGCCGTAGCGCTGCTCCTGGTGCCAGACCTCGACGGTGTCGGGGTGATGGGGGTCCCACCGCAGCGTCACGCGGGTCTGCAGGAGGCCCTCGGGGACAATCCAGCGCTGCCCCTGCCACGACACTTGGCCGGTCTTGTCCACCCAGCGGCTAACCTCCTGCCGGAAGGCGTCGCGGAGAGTGGCGACCGTGACCGGGCGGTGGACGCCGCCGGCGCCCCACCGCGCGAGGGGGGTCTCCCCGGTTTCGCTGTGGACCCGCCGATGGTAATGCTCCTCCACCCAGGCGTGGAACAGCGTGTTCAGCTCGCCCAGCGAGGTCGCAGGCCGGACCCGCAACTCGGGCAGGAACGAGGCCTGGATATGGCCCCATAACCGCTCTTGTTTGCCCTTCCCCGCTGGGGTGTACGGAGGGGTGTGGACGAGCCGGATATTGAGCCGCGCGCAGATCTGCGTGAGCCGGTCGCTGGTATAGATGCTCCCGTTGTCGGTATACAGGCGTTCCGGCGCGCCATACCGGAGCAGCGCCTCCGCCAGCAGGTCCTCGAGGAGCGCGGTATCCGCCTGCCACGCCCACCGCCCGGCGACAATCCGCCGCGAGTAGTCGTCCAGGAGCACCAGACACGCCGTCTGGCGCGTGCGGCCGGGGTCCCGCGGATGCGGGTCCGGCAGCCACGGGCCGGCCATCACGTCGGATTGCCACAGGGCCCCCGGCGCGGGCGCTTCCCAGCGCCGGTAGCGTTTCGGCGCCGCCACCCGGAGCTGCCGCCGGGTGATCCCCGCCTGCTGCCAATGCCGGTAGAGCGTCGACGGGCGAATCCGGGCGATGACGGCGGGGTCAATCCCCGCGGTCGGCGCCCAGGCTGCCAAGAGAGCCAACACCTGGGCGGCGCTGCGCTCCGGCACTTCGCGTTTGAGGCGGCAGGCCTGCTCCCAGCACGCCGCCGGGATGGTGCGCCGGGCCCCACAGTCCGCCCGCCGGGGGGGTCGGAGCGCGTCGAAGCCGCCCGTCCGGTACCCCTGCTGGTAACGTTCCAGGGTGCGCACCGAGGGCACCCAGGGTTGACCATGGGGGTCGTGGGGCGGATGCGCCTGGAGATACGCCAGATAGGCGGCGCGATCCGCCCGGGAGCATGCCGGATCCAAGAGGGGACTGATGAGCCGATAGCGGAACAAGGCCCACGCCTCCCGGTCGTCGTCGGTCATGTCGGGTCGCCTCCTGTCGACCCTCACCCTACCGCTCGCAGGCACCTGGCGCCTCCTCCCAATCATGGTGGACAGCCCCCGGCTGCCCGCAGGCGCCGGCCCCAATGGGTGTGGGGTGGCACCAAGGCCGCCGGCACCACGTGCGGGGCGCCCGTGCACCAGGCCACTAACGGCGGGGCCCCCGGCCACGCCAAGGCGGTGGCGACCGCACTCCACAGCCGGACCAGCGCGGCCCAGTCGGCGGCAGGGCCGGACGCGGTGGTCG
>JAIMBI010000002.1 GCA_023565505.1 Actinomycetes bacterium
GTATTGGTGTCGGATTTCGTCAGGGGTGGGTCAATTTTATTCCGGCGATCTGGATCATTTTAATTCCGGCGCTAACAGGCCCTCACCCGCGACGCTCGCGCCGACCGCTTGGCGGCATGGCACCGGGGCAGCAGCGCGAGAGGGCCGGCAAACGGCGCCACGCCGTCACCCGGCAGGGAAAAAGCAGCCCAAGAACGAGGGGTGTCGCCAGAGACTTTGCGCCATTGGGAAGCGGAAGGGAAAATCCGGGTGGGGCGAACACCGGGAGGTCACCGCCGGTATGACCTGGCCAGCCTTCGCGGATGGTCCCGTAAGGAGTCCGGACCGAAAGCACTGATACACTGCGCCAGGCGTATAACGTCCGTCAGCACGGGCGTGCCGTCGTCCCCGAGGTCTCCCGCGAGCACATCCGCGTGATGGGGGAAAAGTAGCGTGCCCGTTGTCGCGGTGGTCAGCGCCCAAGACCTCGCGTGGTTGCAGGAGCGGGATGGACGGTTCGCCGAACTCGGCGCGTCATGGATGACCCCCGCAAGCCATTCCGCGATGTCCCGGCCGAGGAGTTTGACCGGCCCGTCGCCGAGGCCGTCGCTGGCCTCCGCGGGGACTACCGGGCTATCTTCCGTATGATGCGTGTCGTCTTGGACACCAACGTGATCGGCATGCGAGCCGAGGGCGGCCCCTTGGCCATCCTCCGTGACGGCTGACTTAGGGACCTGCACGTGGTGGTTTCCGAACCGCTCTTGGCGGCGGTAGAGCGCACACTCACGAAACCGTATCTTCCACGCGTCTCGGGCCGGCTCGGATTCAACGCGTTTGAGCGCGGCTTAAAAGTGTAAGCGGCCATCAAATTCACCCACCTGGTCGGTAAAACGGCCACGTAATTCACCCACGTATGATGAGCGTCAAGCCCCCCGACGACGCCAACACGGACCGCTCCGTCAGGGTTCGCCCGGACGGTTCCCCCTTCTACGTCCCGCGTGCCTTCGGCGGTCAGGCCTCCGCCGCAGTGGGAGGGACCACCGGTTCGACTCCCCACTGGGCCAGGCGCTCCCGGAGGGGATACGGCGGCTGCTGCGCGATCGTGCGCCGAATCCGTTGCACCTTGGTGTGATAGCGACGCGGATCCCGTTCCTGCGCCCACCGAGCGTCCCGCCAAATCCGCCACGCGGCCACTAACAGTTTCCGGGCGACCGCGACCAAAGCCCGCCGGGGGCCCAAGCGGCCGACGACGCGGTAATAAAAGGCGCACCACGGTCCGTCAACCCGGCGAATGGCTTGCCATGCGGCTTCCAGTAAGGCATGCCGCAAAACGGCGGGGCCCTGACGGCTGATCCGGCCTCGCCAGTCCGCTTCCCCCGATGGGTGCCCGCGCGGATCCCAGCCGGCATACCGCGCCACCTGGCGAGCGTGCCGGAAGCGATGCGGGTCACCGATCCAGGCCCCGATCACCACGGCGGTCCAGGGGCCAATGCCGTCGAGACGCCATAACCACGCCAAAGCCGGTTGGTCCAGAACGCGCCGCACAATCTCCGCCCGGAGCCGCGCCGCTTCCGCGGCTGCGTGCTCGGCCAACGTCAGTGCGCTCGTCACCAAGAGCTGGGTCTCGACGTCCACCTCGCGCCCATGCGCAGCCAACCAGGGACCGACGGCGGTGCCGCGCGGCAGGCTCCACCCCGCGCGCAGCAGCACGCTCTTGGCCCGGTTGGTCCACGGGGTCGCCGCTTCTTGGCACGCCCGCACGTGCTGAATCAGGGCCCGGACGGCGCGCACCTCCGCCGGCGGTACCCAGACGCGCGGCACGGTCCCCAGGGCGAGCATCTGCGCTAAGCGTTCTGCGTCCACACGGTCCGTATGGCGCCCCGCCCCCAGGCGTTTTAACGCCACCGGATGGGCGACCACCACTTGGCCAGCCCGCTCGACTAACCGGTCATACAGCGCAAACGCGTTGCCGGTGGCCTCCAGGGCCACCCAGGTCTCGGGCGTCACGTAGGCCAGGATTAAGCGGTTCCAGCCCTCTGGCGTGTTGGGCACCCGGAAGTGTACCCCCTTCTGGCCCGGGCGAAACAGGTACCCATGGAGATACGTCTTGTGGACATCCAAGCCCAAGTACTGCGGCACAGGCGTCTCCTCCTTCGGGGCGAGAACCCGGCTCACCCGGCGCCGTGTGCCGCCGGGTGTCCGCACGCACTCACGTATGCGAGGCCCGGCTACCGGACCGGCCTCATGCGGGCGGTGCGCCGGCGGGAGCCAGCCATACACCCCTG
Organism: Actinomycetes bacterium; assembly: GCA_023565505.1. Classification (GTDB taxonomy): domain Bacteria; phylum Bacillota; class Sulfobacillia; order Sulfobacillales; family JAIMBI01; genus JAIMBI01. Next base: position 2,265 of record JAIMBI010000002.1, read on the forward strand.
CGGCGCTGGGCCCCCCAGGCCCACGCCATGGGAAACGTCCGGCGCGCCCCGCCTCGGCTGCGGTTAGCACCGCGCCCGCGCGGTACCCACGCCGTTCGGCGGAGCGGAACCGATTCCTCCTCGGCGTGACCGCGGGGCTTGACGCTCATCATACCCACACCCCTTGGCCACCGAATTCACCCCCCTGGGGCCAGGGGTCTCCCTTCCCCAGGGCTAAGTCCCTCCCGAGTCTGTCTCAGACTCGGAGAGGAGTGCCGGAATGGCGAGAAGGGAGTTCACGATGCACGATCTCCTCGAAATCTGGCAGCATTGGCACGCGGGCGACAGTCTTCGGGCCATGGCCCGCAACCTGGGTGTCGACCGCCAGACCCTGCGGAAATATATTCAGTGGGCGGAAGCCGCTGGCTACCGCCCGCACCAGCCAGGCGTCACCCACGTGGACTGGGTCGCGCTCTATCGGCAGCATGTACCGGCGGGACCGGGGCACCCGCGAACCGCTCAAGCCCTCCTGGTGCCCTATCACGACCGGATTGTAGCCGGCTTGACCACCAACACCGTCACGACGGTGTGGCGTCGGTTGGTGGACGACACCGGGGTGCCGGTGAGTCTGCGGACCTTCCGTCGCTACTGTGCGACCCTGACGGCGCCCCCCCAGGCCGAGGCCGTCACCGTGTGGCGGCCCGACCCACCCCCCGGCCAAGAAGTCCAAGTGGACTTTGGCCTCATGGGTTGGTGGACAGACCCCCGCACCCAGCGCCGCCAGCGGATCTGGGCCTTCAGCATGGTGTGGACGGTCAGCCGCCACCCATTCGTCTGGCTCACCCCCACCCAAGACCTCGCGAGCTGGTGCCAGGCCCACGTGGCGGCCTTTGCCTTCTTCGGCGCCGTGCCGCATCGAGTGGTCCTGGACAACCTGAAAGACGGGGTACTCAAGGCCGACCGTTATGACCCGCAGTTGAACAAAAGCTATGCCGAGCTCGCTACCTACTACGGGTTCCTGGTGGACCCAGGCCGCGTGGCGCACCCCAAGGACAAGCCGCGGGTCGAACGACCGATGCGTTTTCTGCGGGACAGTCTCTGGGCCGGCCGCTCGTGGGCGTCGCTCGACGCCATGAATGCCGAAGCCCGGCGCTGGTGTCGCGACGTGGCGGGCCAGCGCATCCACGGCACCACAGGCCGCCGGCCCGTCGAGCACTTCCAGGCTGTCGAGCAACCCGCCGCGCTCCCCCTGCCGCCCACCCCGTGGGAGCTGGCGACCTGGACCACCGCCAAAGTCGGCGTGGACGCCCGGTGTCAGGTCCAACGGGTCCTCTATTCGGTCCCCTGGCGGTATTTGCACCGCCAGCTCGATGTCCGGGTGAGCGCCCGGGAGGTAGCCTTCTATTGGCAGGGGGAGTGCATCAAAATCCATTCCCGGGGCCGCGTGGGTGACCGCCCCCATGACGACCCCGCCGACTTTCCCCGGACCAACTGGCGTATTACATGGCCACTCCGACGCGGTGTCGGGAACGCGCCGCGGCCGCCGGGCCGCATGTGCTCACGGTCGTCGAGGCCTTACTGGCTACCGAGACGTCCGCCCATCTGCGCCAAGTCCTCGGGATTCTGCGACTACAGGAGACCTATGGGGCCGCCCGCCTCGACGCGGCCTGCCACCGCGCCTGGGCCTTTGGCGACCCCCGGTACCGGACCGTGCGCACCATCCTCGTGAAAGCCTGGGATCAACAACCCCTGCCGCCACCGTCGGGCGACCCGCGGCCTTCGGCGGGCGCGCTGCTCCACGGATCATCTCAGTTTAGCATGGACCGCCCCGTAGGACCGACGGATGACGGGGAACCCCAGGGCACGGGGTCCCCCACCGCCGAACAACGAGCCCCATGCCGCCCGTCCCGAGAAAGGAGCGTCCCGAATGACCCCACATGATCTCCGCCCGTCCCTCAAGCGTCTCAAATTGAGCGGGATCCTGGCGACTATGGACACCCGCCTCCACGAAGCCGAGACCCAGCGGTGGGGCTACCTGGAGTTTCTCCAACGCCTCTGCCTAGACGAAATCGAGCGGCGCGAGCAACAGACGCTCGCCCGCCGCGTGGCCGCCGCCCGGTTTGAACAGGTCCAGACGCTCAGCACCTTCGACTTCACCTACAATCCCGAGATTCCGGCTCCCGTGATTCGTGATCTCGCGACCTGTGCGTTTCTCCGCCGCCAGGAATCGGTCATTCTCGCGGGGGCCGTCGGCCTAGGCAAAACTCACCTGGGCCAAGCCCTGGGTTATGCCGCCTGTCAGCAAGGCTATTCCGTGGCCTATCGCAAGGCGCCGGCGCTGTTCGCCGACCTCGGGGGCGGTCATGCCGACGGCACCTACGAGCGACGGTTACGGGCTTATTTCCATCCTGACTTGCTCATCGTCGATGACTTCGGGCTCTGGGAGTTAACCCCCCAGCAAAGCGAAGACCTCTATGACTTGGTGTGCCAGCGCGACCAGCATAAGTCCTGGATCCTCATCTCGAACCGATTGCCTCAAGACTGGTATCCCCTGTTCCCGAATCCGGTCTTAGCCGAAGGGATTCTCGACCGGCTGGTCAACACCAGCTATCATGTCGTCTTGCAGGGTAAAAGTTACCGCCCGCGACGACGACCGGGGGCAATTCCCCCGGACTCGGCCTAAGGACACGTGGTGAATTCACTGACCGTCCCCTGGGTGAATTACATGGCCGTTGACATTAAAAGAGACGGCTATGCTCCAGCCTGAACCGGTAGCAGGTGCGGCCGCCCCTCCGGAAGACGACTGGATTCTCGTCACCGGGCAGCAGGCGGGCGCCCACTTTGTCTGGTGACGGGCGATAAGCCTGAGACCCGTCTCCGAACCCCTACCGCGCGGCTCCGGCGCGTGGGGTTCCAGTCCTCGAACCCCTCGGATCCCACGCCGACGCGGCCGAATCCCGCGCTCCTCCGCTAAGCCGCCCGCGCCGCGCGGAAGCGGGGCCGAGCGTGGCATAGTGCCCTGTCCGCCGGATTTGGGGGCAGAGCCTCCTAACGTTGACATATTGTCGTATTGAAATATCATAAAGGCGAGGTGACTAGCGATGGATACGGCGTCGGACGTGTTATTCGCCGACTTTTGGCGCGGGCTGGCCCATCCCATCCGCATCCGGATTTTGCAGTTGCTGCGGGAGCGGGGATCGCTCACCGTGAGCGAGTTGGTGGCGACCCTGGGGCTCGGTCAAGGCCACGTGTCCAACCATTTGAGCTGCCTGAGGAATTGCGGATTTGTCCGGGCCGAGCCGGACGGCCGCTTCGTCCGCTACGCCTTGGCGGATGGCCGCATCGCAACGCTGTTGGAGGTGGGCGCGGACGTCTGGCGCGACCACGTCCTGGGTGTGGCCGCCTGCGCCGTGGTCCGGGAGGAGGCCTCGGCTGGCGCCGAGGCCGTCGCGGTACCGCGCCCCGAGGTGGCCGGATGAGGCCGCGGCAGTGGGGGCGCGTGGCCTCGGCTCTGCTCGGTGGGGGGGCGGCAGCCTTTGCCGGATTCGCCGTGGTCTACCGGCCTGTCGCACCGTCCCATCTCGCGTCGGCCTAGGCGCCGGCCGGGAGGCCGCGCCCGGCAGGCACCTTGACCCTCACGGTGCCGCCGATGACGCTCCAGACGACAGCCGGCCTGCGGATTCAGGTGCCGGCAGCCCCCGTTACGGTGTTGTACTTCATGGCCGTCAATGCGGGACCTGTATCGACGGCGAGCAGTAACTGGCCGCGGTGGCCTCCGAGTTGCCGGTGGGGACGCAGGTGCTCTCCGTGGACGTCACACCCCAGACCGACCCGGCCTCAACCGTGGCGCACCTCGCCCCGCAGGTGGGCGCGCACTGGCCCCAAGCCTTCGCCACCCTGCCGGTTATCCAGGCCTATCGCGTGGGCAGGTCGTCGTGGTCACCGGCCGGGGTCAGGTGGTCTATGACGGGCCGCGGCCGTCTCATGCGGAGCTACTCCGCGTCGTGCGGGCGGCGCGGGGCAGCTGACGGCCGCATCCTATTGACGCGGCGGGCGGTCAGCGGGAAGGGGGGCTGGTTAATGAAACCCGTACAAAAGCAGGCCGCGTCGGATGCCACGCGTCCCGGCGACGAGGCGGCGTGCGTCGGGTCCGTGCGGGCAGACAGCTCGTGGTGGCTCATCCTGCCGTTTGCGGCCCTGGGGCTGTGCTGCGGCGGACCCCTCCTGGTGGGGGTGCTCGGCGCCGTGGCCTCGGCCGTGGCAGCCGTCTGGGCACCGGGCTTGGGGGCGCTCGGGGCGGCGGGACTGCTGGTGTGGGTTGCGTGGCGACGCCGCCGCGCACTCGGCGTCGCCACCACGGGAAGGAGGGATGTGCCATGACCGAACGCCAGCTCAAGATTGGCGGCATGCACTGCGTGGACTGCGCCCATACGGTGGAACGGGCCCTGGCGGCGGTGCCGGGGGTGGCCCGGGCCCGGGTGCACTATCTCAAGAAAGTGGCCACGGTCACGGTGGACGACAGCGTGCCGACCGCCACGCTCGTGGAGGCGGTCGCCCGCGTCGGCTATCAGGCGGCCCCGGCCGAGTAGTCCACCGGTGCTCCGGGTTTGTCCCGGCAATCGGTTCCCGAAGGAGACGAGGCAATGACGCGAACCTATGACCTGCTAGTGCTCGGCGGGGGGTCCGCCGGGTTCGCCGCGGCCATCAAAGGGGCCGAGGCCGGTCGCCGGGTAGCCTTGGTCGAAGGGGGCACGATCGGCGGCACCTGCGTCAACGTCGGCTGCGTGCCGTCCAAGACCCTCATCGCCGCCGCCCGGGCCCGCGCGAGCGCCACCCGCCCGGCGTTTGAGGGTCTCGGGGTGCACGCCGTGGCCCCGGACTGGCCGGCGGTGATGGCGCAGAAGCGGGCGCTGGTCGACGAGCTGAGGCAGGCGAAATATCTCGATGTCTTGGCGGCGTATCCCACCATCGAGTGGGTGCGGGGTCAGGGCACGCTGACGGGGACGGACCCGGTCACGCTGGATGTGGCGGGCACGACGCTTCAGGCGCCGGCCCTGGTCCTGGCCACCGGGGCGGAACCGTGGGCACCGCTCATTCCCGGCCTAGCCGACACGCCGTTCTGGACCAGTTCAGACGCGTTGGCCGCCGAGACGCTCCCGGAGCATCTTATCGTGCTGGGCGGCAGCGCCGTTGGGCTCGAGATCGGACAGCTGTACCGGCGGTTCGGTGTCGCTGTGACCGTCCTGGAAGCGCTGGATCGGATCGTCCCGGCTGAGGACCAAGAGGTCAGCGACGCCTTGACGGGTTACCTCCGGGAGGAAGGGCTGACGGTGATGCCGGGGGCGACGGTCCAGGCCGTGGCCTATGACGGGCGGGTTTTCACCGTCACGGCCCGGGTCGACGGGCAGGTGCGCACCGTGACGGGTGACCGCCTGCTGGTGGCGACGGGACGTCGGCCGCGCACGGCGGGGTTCGGGCTCGTGGAACATGGGATCGAGGTGGACCGGCGGGGCGCCGTCGTCGTCGACGCCCACCTCCGCTCGACCGTGCCCACGGTGTATGCGGCGGGCGACGTGACCGGCCAAGCGATGTTCGTATATGTGGCCGCCGCGCAGGGCAGCGTGGCGGCGACCAATGCGCTGGGGCTCGGGCCGGTGGCCAACGACCTCGACGCCCTGCCGCGGGTGACGTTCACGGACCCGCAGGTTGCGAGCGTCGGCTGGACGGAGGCGGAGGCAGAGCGGCAGGGGATCCCTTGCGACAGCCGCACGTTGCCGCTCGCGTATGTGCCGCGCGCGTTGGCCAACCGGGACACGCGTGGCCTGATCAAGATCGTCGCGGAACGGGAGACGGAGCAGGTGCGGGGCGTCCACATCGTCGCGCCGGAGGCGGGCGAGATGATCCAGGTCGGAGTCATCGCGGTCAAATACGAGATGACCCTGTCGGATCTAACCCAGCTCTACTTCCCATACCTGGCAGCAGTGGAAGGGCTGAAGCTTGCCGCGCTGACCTTCCACAAGGACGTGGCCAAGCTCTCCTGCTGCGCCGGGGCCTGACCGTGGGTTGACCGGCGTTGACGGTGACGACGCCGCCGGCGGCGCGCCGGGAGGCGGTACGACTGCTCGACAGCGCCCTCGCGGCCTCAGGCCTCGCCGGGGCGGTGGCGCGGTGGACTGGGCGGACGGCCCGTGCATCTGGCCATGGCCAGGCGGACCTGGGCCGGGTCGCGTCCCACCGTGGCCACATGGACCGACTAGCTCCTGGACGTGTGGTCTAATCACGGGCGTGGTGCCGGCTGTTGCTCAGGCGGGCGGGACCTGGCAGACCGAAAGACCGTCTATGTTAGACGTCAAGTGTGGATAACGGGTGGAGGCGAAGTTGTTGGCCCGCGATGAGACGGGTCAGACAGTCCGAATCCCTGGAACAGGCCGACCCCAGCGGTCCCCCCAAGCAGGATCGTCGTCGAGCGCGGGGGAGCCACGACGCTTGAGCGGCCTGACGTCGGGCGCGGGCCGCGGCGAAGCGGGCGTCGTTATACGGGGCACGGTCCTGCAACACCCTGAACAGCAGGTGCAGCCACACGTTGGCCAACGTCCGCAGCGCTCCGTGGTGACCGTGCCCACGGGCCTGGTAGGGGTCATAGTAGGCCAGAGCCCAAGCACACCGGGTCAGGAAAGCCAAGGCCAACTGGTGCATCGTCTACCGGATAGGCTCGTCACACGCCCGGCGCAGATGGACCCGCTGCCGTTTGCCGCTCTGGTAGGCCACTGGGCTGGTGCCTGCCAAGGCTTGCACCGCCTCTTCCGATGCCAATCGGTCGCGGTTGGCGCCCAAGGCGGCCATGAGGCGTGCGCCCAGGAGGGGCCCCGCTCCCGGCACCCTCGCCCAGCTGTCCAGATCCGCGTGGGCCGTAAAAGGCTCCGCGATCTGCGCCCGGATTTCCCCCCAATGCGCTTCGAGAGCCGGCAATTGCACAACGAACGGCCGCACCCAGCGGATCTGGGCGTGGGCCTTGCCCGGCGTGGCTGCGAGCGCGGAGACTTGCAATAGAGCGTGCATCCGGGCGGCCGCGGCCTCCGCGTGCGGGTTACGCTGTTGCCGTAGCCAGCACGTCAGTTGAGAGACGCTCAGTCCATTGCGCCAAGAACGCCAAGGTGTGGGCGGACTCAGGTCGTCGAACAGGGTCAGGACCACGGGGTCGTAGCGCTTCAGCACGGCCGTGAGGCTGATTGACCAACCGGGTGTGCTCGGCTGTCAAGCGAGCGTCCACCCGGGTCAACTGCCGCCACTACACCCAGGCTTCATCCGCCGGGCGCAACGGCCGCAAAGTGTCGGCCTACTGGCCGAGCATGTCTGCCTGGATGCCCGGTGGCGGGCGTCGCGGCCACGGTGTGGACCAGGAGAGCTTGACCGCGGATCACGAACCCGCTTGGCTGAGGTCGTGGGTGGCCCGCGATGCGCGTAAGGACGCCGAGACCCGCCGGCGCCTCCACCGCTTCGACCGAGGCGACAAAGCGGTTCGCCGTTCACGTACCAGGCGGTCGCCGTGCCGCTGGCCGACGCGGTGCGTTGGGGGGCGCCCCGGTGGCTCAAGCGCTTGGCGGAGGCCGGCCCCTGAGGAGGTGGTGGCTGGCGCGCTCGTGCCGGCTGCGTGCTGTGCCGGACCGGCTCTCGCGGCTTGGACCGTCTCGGCAGGTGCGTTGGATGCCGTGGGGAGTTGGCTGGCAGGGGCGGCGCCGTGGCTGGCCGGGACTGCCGCGGTGGTCGTGGCGATAAGCGCTTGGCGGGGCGTGCAAGGGGTGCGGCCACTGCTGGGCTCGCTTGGTCGCATGCGCTGTTAATGCAACGTAGTTTTGACCCACTGGCGCATGAAGCGCCATTATGTCCCGATGGCCGGCAACCCCGCGAAGCTCCGACGGCTGGGCATCCCCACCGTCGAAGACCGGCTGCTGCAGGCGACCGTATAGCGCCTGCTGGGGGCCCTCTTCGAGCCGGCGATTCTGGGCTGCTCGTTTGGGTTCCGACCGGGCCGAAGCGCGCACGATGCGTTGCGGCTGTCTAGGAACGAGCCACGATCGTTGTTTCTGCAGGCAACACAGGATCGCATGCCTATCCTTTCCCGGTGGCTTTAATATTCCCGGGGTCATCGCGGTGGGGGCCATCGATCCGAATCTTAACGTGTTACCACAAAGCATTGTTAATGACCCTAGAACCATTTACGCTCCAGGCCAAGGGATTACGAGTCTAGCTTATACGCATCGTGGGGTGGTGCTGCAGCAGTTCTCAGGAGCATTTGTGGCAGCGCCCTTCATTACTGTTATGGCTGTGTTAGCCAAGGCCACGTGTTCATATGTGCCTCAATGGAACGGGCACCCCGTTAACATTCGCCTTCCCAACTTCAGTAACACACTGCAGTTAGTGCATGTCGTCTCTGGTAACCACATTGCTCATCACTATGAAGACAGAATATGTCACCTGGGATTCCATATAATGAATTGGTGCCCAGTTATGCAACAAGGAGGATAGTCGAATGAAAGCGGCGCAGCAATGGTTGGCACCTTTAACTCTGATAGGTGGTGTCCTTTTAGCAGGATGTTCCCTGGTGAACGAGTCTGCTTCTGTTCATCCGGTGCCCCACACAATTAGCGGAAACGGCCAGGCGACTACCTTGCGGCAGGACCAGACTGTGCAGGCAACTACTTTGACGGCACTTCTTGACCAGGCACTGCGTCGGCGTTACACCCCTCGGATTCCACAACACCTTGTCATTACAAATATCTACCTTAGTGGGGCCAATGGGTTTGTCCAATTTCGTGCTACCGTTGCGGGGCAGCTCCGAGAAGGTTTGCTCTATGCGGTGAGACGGGAGAAGACCTGGGTTCTCCAGTTTATGACGACGGCGACGCATGATCGCCAGTCCCCGTTTACAGTCCAGGAAATGGTCGGGCAAGTGGCAACGCCTCCCTACCAAGACTATCTGGTGATTGGCGGTATGAGCAACAAACCCACTATTGCCCACATAGTAGTCACCACTCCCGAGAAGGTTACTGATTTTGTCGTGGGCCCTCCTGACCGGTCGTATTTATATATCGACATTGGACTTTCGCTGAAGAAGTCGCCGGGATTAATCTCGATAGAAGCATTAGATAGCCAGAACCGCGTGGTGGCTAAGTGGCCAGCACGCCCATAGCACAGCACCTTGTATGTTGCCACCAGCCAAGAGATCAGGGAACCTTAGGACAACAAGTGCCTGTTATAGCAAGGGCGGGGTGACCTCGGCGGCGTCGTAGAGCGCGCCATGGCGGCTATCGGGGCACACGGGAGGCCTCCCCCGCTGTCGCGACAGCGTATGCTCCACCCGACAGGCCAAGCCGAAGGCGGAAGATGCGCCGAGGGACCAGAACAGTACTCCGAGCGCGGGAAAGCTGTGTTTAGAGGGGAGGCTGCCTGCGGTTTCAAGCGATCTCAAAGCCGATCGCCTCCTGCGGGGGAGGAACCCGGAATGAAAGCCGGATTGGAACGCATTCCGCAAACGGCCCCGGCCACGCCGCGCGGGCGGTTTACCGTCCTGGCCCATCACCTGACGGTTGAGTCCCTCGACGGTCTGTGCTCTCGCGCTGTTCGGGAAGTATACGTTACAGCAGTTGCTCCACACCGCCGCGACCCGGAACGTGGTAGCAGACCTGCCTTCCTGTTGGCGGTGGCCGACCTCCAATCCTGCCCGAGCCGCCGCCTCCGCTGGGCCCCCGCCAACATGCTAACAAGCCCGGCGCCAGTATTAGAGCAGCTGCAACCGGACCCGCCCCGCTATCAGACTGCGAACGAGCTATGGCGGACCGAGAGAATTATCGATCCGTGCGCCTGGGATGCTCCTGAGTAGGGGCGATACCTTAATGGGATAAGCACGCGACCATGTCATCACATGGTCGGACAAACGTTGACGGTAAACCACGACGACTGCAGTCGGATTTTCCTCCTTGACCGGATCCTCAGGTTGATCGGTGACAGCGAATCTGACCTCCACGGCAGGACCCAGGCCTGTGTACGTGATACCCTCAGGGTTCCAGAAGTTATTGAGGATCGGGATACCAGACGCCTTGAGCGCTTTGGTCGCCCTTTCTATGGCGTCTCCATTATTACCGACAGTAATATGGTTACCACCCACTGCTTTCGCGACCGTCGGTCCGGTCGTAACCTGTCCACGCCCGAAGTCCACCACGGTCTCCTGGGCACCGCTTACGTAGGGGTACACGTCCAAGTGATAATGAGGGGCAGGAAACTTCCGGGTCGTGACAAGCTTCACGTCTAGGAGATAGCTCCATGGTCCTGTAAGGGCACGCCGCACGGATGGCACGATAGGTTGAAGGGTGGCAGTGACTGATAAATTGCGGGGTAATACCGCCGGGGTCTGCACAACATGTCTCTGGGTATTCAAAGAAGAACGGGATATGGGGCTACATCCTCCCACAGCACTGGGCAGAAGCACAGAAGCGAATAGTAAAGCACTGCGATGCGTAAGGCTTCGGACCTGACCCACCTTGTATCCCCCCCCCCGCCCCTCACCAAGTTATGGTATCCAACCCATTACTGTGTAGCAAGATAAGCCTTTATTTAGCAAGTATCCGATCCTGGCACATCCGTCTTCCTCATAAGGGGCTACTGGGCGCTCAGCCGGCTAGGCTATCGGCTAGGTCCAACTAAGAGCACCAGCCGACATATAACGGGGTGTGGTTGGGTCTCAGCTGTGTAGGCCTGCAACCGGCAGGCAAATCCGTATCGAGTAGCGTTCAGTCCCACCGGGTTCGGGAACCAAGAGGTTCAGGCCCACGCTGCCCTGGGTCTGCCCGACCTCATCGGGTCCGACGGCCAAATCCAGTCCAGGGCGAAGCCCAGAACACGCTGACCTTGCTACTCAGATGGGACGCAGGCCACGATCCCTCCTGGGTCAGGGCTATGGAGAGCGATGTCAGCACACGCTATCTTTACCTGAGCTTGTAGTCACAAAGGCCCCATGCGTCTTGTAAGGCGCAGGAGGTGGCCGCATCGTAAGCCACAAGCGATCCCGCCACTCAAACCGTGGTGCGACGCATTCGCCGCCTTGCGCGGGACCACGCCCAGTGCCGCTCGGCATCCGCGGGTTCTGTGGGTGGCGGCGGGCGTCCGTTCTGGGCGCCCCCCGTCTTGGCTGGCCCGCCGGTAACATGTTAACAAGCCCGGGTCGGCTATTCGCGGGCTGGCTGTGTCGTCTTGGACCGCGGACGATTAAGACCCTGACGGCGGGCCAATCGGGACCCGCGGTCCCATGGAGTTCGTCGGCTCTTCCGGCAGAGCGGGTGGACCGACGGGTGGTGGGCACCTCCGCCTCGTGCGTCGCCGCGACATGCGCGCTTTCAGAACCGTTCAGACCGCCTTGACGACGTGAACCCGTAGATCCGGCATAACCTTGCTGGTGCGCCGCCGGCTCCCTTATAATTAATGTCGGACACACGCGATGAGCGGGACAAGGCGCGGGTGGCCGCCGTCCAGAGAGGTCGACGGACGCTGGAAGTCGACCCGGCGGGCCGTGCCGAACCACCCGCGAGCCAGCCGCCGAAGCCTGCCGGGGGCGGGATAAGGCGCCGGGGTCGACCCGTTAACGTCGAAGCGAGTGTGGGCACGCCCAAAGCAAGGTGGGACCGCGGGTTTACCCGTCCTTGGCGACGGGCTTTTTTTATGCCGAACGGGGAGGGCTCATGGCGGACACAGTGTTGGTGAGGGTGGGCGAGGCGACGCATTCCATCGAACGCGGGACCCCGCTCGCCGACCTGGTACCCGATCCTCTTCGGGGGTCCGTGCTGGCCGCGCTGTTCAACGGCCGGCCGGTGGACCTCGGTTTTCGCGTCGGGGAAGACGGCACGGTCGACTGGCTCACGTTCGACCACCCGGCGGGGCGCCGGATCTTCCGGCATTCGAGCGCCCACCTGCTGGCTCAGGCGGTCAAGCGACGGTGGCCGACGGCCCAGCTCGGCACCGGTCCGGCGCTGGAGGACGGATTCTACTACGATATCCGCCTGCCCGAGCCGCTGACCGCGGAAGATCTGGCGGCTATTGAGGCGACGATGCGCGCCATCGTGGCCGAGGACCTGCCCGTGGAACGGCAGGAGCTGAGTCGGGAGGAAGCCCGGCGGCTGTTCGCGGAGCGGGGCGAACCCTTCAAGGTGGAGATCGTGGAGCGGATCCCCGCCGATGTCCCCATCTCGGTCTACCGCCAGGGCGAATTCGTCGACCTGTGCAGCGGCCCCCACGTCCCGCGGACCGGCGTGCTGCGCGCCGTGCGGCTGACCACCGTGTCCGGGGCCTACTGGCGGGGCGACGAGCGCCAGCCGATGCTGAGCCGCATCTATGGCACCTCGTTCCCCGACGAGGCCCAGCTGACGGCCTACCTGGAGCGGGTGGAGGAGGCCAAGCGCCGCGACCATCGACGCCTCGGGCCCCAGATGGGTCTGTTCGTGTTCCGGGACGAGGCGCCCGGATTCACGTTCTGGCTGCCCAAGGGCGTCACCCTGTACCGCAAGCTCGAGGCGTTCTCGCGGCGCCTCCAGGAGCCGCTGGGCTACCAGGAGGTCAGCACCCCCTGGATCTTCCGCGCCTCCCTATGGGAGACGTCGGGTCACTGGCAGCACTACCGCGACAACATGTTCGTCGTCGAGCGCGACGACGAGCGGCTCGGGGTCAAACCGATGAACTGCCCCGGGCACTGCCTGCTGTACGCCGGGGAGACCCGGTCCTACCGCGACCTGCCCCTCAAGCTGGCCGAATACGGGCCCCTGTCGCGCTTCGAGCGGAGCGGGACGTTGCACGGCCTGATGCGGGCGCGGGGCTTCCACCAGGACGACGCCCACCTCTTCGTCCGACCCGACCAGATCGCCGACCAGATCGCCGAGGTCCTGGGGCTGGTCGACGCCGTCTACGGGGCCTTGGACATGCCGGTGGCCATCGAGTTGTCCACCCGCCCCGAGGACTACCTGGGCGACCTCGAGACCTGGGACGTGGCCGAGGCCCAGTTGAAGGCGGCCTTGGAGCGATCGGGCCGCCCGTACGCGGTGCGGCCCGGGGAAGGGGCCTTCTACGGACCCAAGCTCGACTTCCACGTGACCGACGCCCTCGGCCGGCAGTGGCAGACCGCCACCGTGCAGCTCGACTTCCAGATGCCCCGCCAGTTTGATCTCGTCTACGTCGACGCCGCGGGCCAGCGCCAGCGCCCGGTGATGATCCACCGGGCCGTCTTCGGGTCGCTGGAACGGTTCATCGGGATCTTGGTGGAGCACTTCAACGGGTGGTTCCCACTGTGGCTCGCCCCGGAACCGGTCCGCGTCCTGCCGCTCGCGGACGACGAGCGGCCGTACGCCGAGGCCGTCGCCCGCGACCTGCGCCAGGCGGGGGTGACGGCGACGGTGGACGGGCGACGGGAGAAGCTGGGGTACAAGATCCGGCAGGCCCAGCTGGAGCGGGTGCCGGTGGCGCTGGTGATCGGTCGGCGGGAGGTCGAGGCGCACACCGTGGCGGTGCGGTGGCAGGGAGAGGACCGGGGAACCCAGCCCTGGCCCGCCTACCTGGAGACCATCCGCCAGCAGGCGATGGCCCCGGGCCAGGCGGAGGGGGACGCGCCGTGAGCGGCGTCACGGTCGTGACCCCTGTGCGTCTGCGGCCCGAGCAGCGCCGCCGGATCGAGGAAGTCGGGCCGGTGCGCCTGCTGGGTCCCGAGGGGTGGGCGGAAGCCCTTGCAGAGGCCGACGTTCTCTTCGCCTTCGACGTCACCGAGGCGGACCTGGAGCGGGCTCCGCGCCTCAGGTGGCTGCAGATCCTCTCGGCCGGTGCCGATCGTCTGCCCCACGCGGCCCTCCGGGCACGCGGCGTCCGGGTGACCAATGTCGCCGGGATCCACACCGAGGCGCTGTCGGAGCACGCCCTGCTCCTCATGCTGGCCCTGGCGCGGCGCCTGCCCGTCGCCGTGCGCCTCCAGGCGGAGCGCCGCTGGGACCAGGAACCGTTCCGGCGGCTTGCGACCTTGGCGGGCAAGACCGCCCTGGTGGTGGGATACGGCGCGGTGGGGCGAGGCTTGGTCCGCCGCCTGGAGGCCCTGGACATGACGGTCCGCGTGGTCTCGCGACGCCCGCGGACCGACGGGTCGGTGGTGGTCGAAGGTCTTGAGGCGTTAGACCGGCACCTTGCGGAAGCCGACTGGGTGGTGCTCACCCTGGCCTTGACGCCCGAGACCCGGGGACTCTTCGACGCCGCGCGCCTGGCACGCTTCAAGCCCGGGGCGGTCCTGGTGAACGTGGCGCGGGGGGCCATCGTGGACGGGGAGGCCCTGGCGGCGGCGCTCGCCGCCGGCCGGCTCGGCGGGGCGGGCCTCGACGTGGCCCCCGCGGAACCCTTGCCTCCGGAGCATCCGCTCTGGACGCTACCCAACGTCCTCATCACCCCCCACGTGGGGGGGCGGCAGGAGCACTACGTGGATCGTGCCGTCGCCGTCTTCTGCGACAATCTGCGGCACTTTCTGGCCGGCCGGCCGTTCCCGCGGGAAGTGGACCTGACCCGGGGCTACTGAAGGTGGCAGGGAATCGCGGCCGCACCGCGTAATGCCTGTTCGAAGATGCCCCGAGCGGGGGAAGGGGGGAGGGGCCGGTCTTGGGCCGGCCCCGGACAGGATGGGACGGATCGTGGATCTGGCGCTGGCCGTGAGCGGCGTCGAAGGGCTGGCGGAACGTATCGGGCGGGCCGGTCATCAGCTGGTCGTGCCGGAGGCGGCGCCGACGTCGGAGGCGGAGGTGGCCCGCTGGGTGGCCGAGGCGGACGCCGCCATCGCCGGCTCGCGGGAACCTTACAACGCCGCGACCTTGGCGGAGGCGAAGCGGCTGCGCGTCATCTCGCGGGTCGGCGTGGGCTACGACAACGTCGACGTGGAGGCGGCCACGCAGCGGGGCGTGGCATTGGCCCTGACCCCGGGGACGATCGAGGAATCGGTGGCCGACCTGGCTCTGGCCTTGCTGCTGGCCTGTGCCCGGGGCCTGCCCGCGATGAATGCCGGGGTTCACGCCGGGCAGTGGCCGCGCATCTTGGGGATGGAACTGGACGGCAAGTGCCTCGGCATCCTGGGGCTCGGGCGGATCGGCCGGGCGGTGGCCCGCCGGGCCCAGGCTTTCGGCATGCGGGTGGTCGCGTACGATCCTGCGGCCGACGCCGCCTACGCGGCGGCCCACGCCATCACGCTGCTCCCCAGCACGGAGGCGGTGTTGGCCGAGGCCGACGTCGTGTCGCTGCACCTGCCGATGCAGCCGCATCTCCGAGGCTTCGTGGGACGGGAGTTCCTGGCGCGGATGCGGCCCGGGTCCATCCTCATCAACACGGCCCGCGGACCCCTGGTCGACGAGGCGGCGTTGGCCGAGGCGCTCCGCTCCGGTCACCTGCGGGCCGCCGGTCTGGACGTCCTGGCCCAGGAGCCGGTCGCGGCCGACAACCCGCTCCGGGGTCTCTCCAACGTGGTGCTGACGCCTCACGTCGCCTCCTATACCCACGAGGCGTGGACCCGGATGGTCACCCGGGCCGTGGACAACGCGCTCGCCGTGCTGGCCGGCGGCCGCCCGCCGGGCCTGCTCAACCCCGAAGCCCTGGATCGGGGTCGGTAGGGAGGGGGCGCGGAGGCGAGGGGGCGGCCCGAGGCCGCGCGGCGCCCAGTCTTGGGCATCCCGGGCGGGAATGGTCCAACGCGGCGACAAGCCACCCTCCACAGGGCGCGGCCGGCCATTCGGCCCCTGCGCCCCGGGGCGACGCGATGCGCCGCATCCCGTCGGGCGATACCTGACCGGACCGGGCCCGCCGGTCCGGTCGGGTCGCGGGGAGGGCGCCGTCTACGCCGGATCGACGAGGACGCCCGGATTGAGGATGCCCCGGGGATCCAGCTCCGCCTTGGCGGCTCGGAGCGCTGCGCGGAAAAGCGGCGGCAGCTCCTGGTCGTACCAGCGACGGTGGTCACGCCCGACGGCGTGGTGGTGGGTGATCGTCCCGCCCAGTCGCACGATGGCCTCCGAGACGGCTGTCTTGATGTGTTCCCATGCGGCGAGGGTGTCGGCCGGGCGGGTCAGGGCCCTGAAGGAGAAGTACGGCGCCGGCCCGTCGGGGTAGACGTGGGTGAAGCGACAGGCCACCCAGCCCGGATGGCCGGAGATCTCGCGGATGGCCCGTTCGGTCGTCTCCACCAACGCGCTATAGAACGCCTCGAAGCGGTCCCACGTCACTGCGGTCTCGTACGTGTCGGCCACCACGCCGGCCGGGACCAGGACCTCACGGGCGTACGGCGCCCGGAGGAACGCGTCGCGCCATGCGCCCGCCGATCCCGTGCGGGCGACGGCAGGGTCGTCGGTCGCGCTCCGTGCGGACTCGGGCTCCCCGCCGAAATCCCGACAGAGTTCGAGGGCCCGCGACAGGGCCGCGTCGACGGGATGATCCGCCGACTCGAACCCCAGGACCAGGACGGCCCGCGTCCCGTCCCCCGCGCCCGCTTCCCCGGCTTCGTGGGGGTCCAGGAGACGGCAGTTAGCCGGGAAGAGCCCACTCTGTGCGAGGGCGCGGACGGCCCGGGCGCCGGTCAGGAAGTCGGGGAAGAAGACGGCGGCCATGGCCCGGTGACGCGGTCGGTCCTGTAGACGCATCCACGCTTCGGTGATGACGCCCAGGATGCCCTCCGACCCGATGAAGAGGCGGTCCGGCGCGGGACCGGCGCCCGACGCCGGCAGGCGCCGCGTCTCGACGACGCCGCGCGCCGTGACGACCCGGAGGCCTTCCACGAATTCGTCGATGTGGGTGTAAAGGGTCGCGTAGTGCCCGCCCGACCGGGTGGCGATCCACCCGCCGAGCGACGAGTACTGAAACGACTGGGGGAAATGCCGGAGGGTCAGGCCGTGGGGCCTGAGTTGCGCCTCGAGGGCGGGGCCGAGGACGCCCGCCTGGATCCGGGCGGCTCGGGAGACGCGGTCGATCTCCAGCACCCGGTCGAGTCGCCCGAGGTCGAGGGACAACGTCCCGGCATAGCCGTCGCCCACGGCCGGTTCCACGCCGCCCACCACCGAGGAGCCGCCGCCGAAGGGGACGACGGCGACGCGCCGGTCGGCGCACCAGTCAAGGATGCGGACGACATCCTCCTCCGAGGTGGGATAAGCGACCAGGTCCGGGGCCGGGCCGAATTCCCGGCGGAAGACCCGCACGATATCCCGCAACGACTTCCCGTAGGTGTGCAGCGCCCGTTCGTACGGGTCCGCCGTGATCCGATCCGCCAGGCCGGCCGGCGGCTCGATCCGCGGCGGGCGGAGGTCGAGATCCTCAATCCGCGGCGGGGGGACGGCCTTGAGCTCCGCGACGCCGAACCGGAGCGCCATGCGGCGGAGCAGATCCGCTTGCTCGGCGGGCGTCAGGCCTTCACCTTCCAGGCCCCATCCCCAGAACTTCCGGCGTCGTGTCACGAGGTGACCCTCCTTTTAACTTAACCTACTTTATGGCCCGCGTTGTGACCCTCCGGGTGACCCTTCTTGTGGCCCTCCCTGGGCTTCGGTCCCACGGCGGCGTGGCAGCTCGGGCCGTCAACGGCCGGCCAACTCGCGGGCCCGCGCGCGCAACTCGGTCTTGAGCACCTTGCCGACGCCGTTCTTGGGCAGTTGCTCCGCGAAGAAGATGCGTGTCGGCGCCTTGTAGTGGGCCATGCGGTCGCGGCAGTAGGCGACCAGCTCCTCCTCGGTCAGCGCGGGGTCGCGCCGGACGACCCAGGCGACGGCCTCTTCGCCCAACCGTTCGGAGGGGATGCCGACTACGGCGGCTTCAAGGACCCCGGGGTGGCCGAGGAGCACCTCCTCGACATCCCGCGGGTAGATGTTGAATCCGCCCCGGATGATGAGATCCTTCTTGCGGTCGACGATGCTCACGTACCCGTCGGCGTCGACCCGGGCCATGTCGCCTGTCGCGAGCCACCCGTCGGGGGTCAGTACGGCCCGGGTGGCTTCGGGGTTCCGGTAATAGCCTTTCATGACCCCGACACCCCGGACCCAGAGCTCGCCCACCTCACCGGGGGGGACGTCGCGGCCGTGCTCGTCGACGATCCGGATCGCGACGCCGGGGATCGGCACGCCGACCGTGCCGGGCTTGACCGGCATGCCGCGGCGATGGCCGGTGACCACCGGAGCCGCCTCGGACAATCCGTACCCTTCGTAGACCTCGGCGTGGAAGCGGGCCCGGAAGGCCTCGAGCAGAGTAACCGGCAGCGGTGCCGAACCCGAGGAGACGGACTCCAGGCTGGAGAGATCGTAGCGGTCGGCGTCGGGACTGTGGACCATGGCGTGGATCATGGCCGGCACGGCGGCGAAGGAACGGATCCGGAACCGCTCGATGGCCTCGAAGACCGCCTTGGGGTCGAACCGGGCCATGATCACGAGGGCGCCGCCGACCATGAGCGTCACGGTGGCGGCCGTGAACCCGTAGACGTGGGCCAGGGGCAGCACGCCGAGGGTGGTCTCGCGGGCACGGTCGGCGCTCAGCTGCACCAGGTTGGCCGCGTTGCCGTAGAGGTTGCGGTGCATGAGCATGACGCCTTTGGGGCGGCCGGTGGTGCCGGACGTGTAGAGGATGACGGCCACGTCCTCCTCGGTCAGCGCCGGACGCGGCGAAGGCCCGTCGTACGGCGGCCCGGCGGCCTGGGGATCATAGCGGAGCAGGGTCAACCCGCCGGCGTCCACGCGCTCGGGCATGGCCTGGGGCCCCATGACGACGACGGCCGGAGGGTGTTCCAGACCGGCGGCCGCCGCCGTGATCTTGGGGAGCACCGTGGCGTCGGTCAGGACCACCTTCGCGCCGCTGTCCCGCAGGATGTAGGTGAACTCCGGTGGCTGGAGCAGGAACATGACGGGCACGATGACGCCGCCGGCACCGAGCACGCCGTAGTAGGCGAAGATGACCTCGGCCGCGTTGGGCATGGACACCACCACCCGGTCCCCCGGTCCGACTCCGAGCGAGGCCAGCAGGCGGCTGATGCGGTCCGCGTGGTTCAGCGTGTCGACGTTGGTGAAGGTGCGGGGGCCGTCGTAGAGCAGCGGGTAAGGACCGTAGGCGGCGATGTTGTCCGACAGGACCCGCGTGAGCAGTTGTGGGGCCATTCGACTTGCCTCCCGAATGTCCATGGGCCGGCGTCACCGGCGGACCAGGGCCCGGCGGACGAGGTCGGCATAGTAGCCGGCAATCTCCGGGATGGTCTTGCGCCCGTCCCGCCGGTACCAGCGGTGGACGAAGTTGAGGGCGCCGAGGATGAACAGCGTGGTGACAGCCGGATCCGGCACGTCGAGTTCGCCGGCCTCCACCCCTTCGCGCAGGATGGTCTGCAGGAGGTCGCGGTAGACCTTGAGATCTCGCCGGATGGCCTCCTTGCGATCCCCGGTCAGGTACGGCGTGTCCCGGAACAGCGTCACCGTCCCCGGCTGCTCCAGCTGCAGGGTGATATGCTGACGTACGGCCTGCTCCAACTTGGCGACGGGGGAGCGGTCGCTTTCGACGATGGCGCGCAGCTTGGCGTTGTAGTCGGCGATCGTCCGACTCATCACCAGAAACAGGAGTTCTTCTTTGGACGCGATGTAGTGGTAGAGGCTCGGCTTCTGGATGCCGATGGCCTCCGCGATCTCCTCCAGCGACGTGGCCCGGAACCCGCGCTCCTGGAACAGCCGGGTGGCATGCTCCAGGAGCTGCTCCATCTTCTCCTGACTCATGACGTCCTACGACTCCTCGCGACCGGCCGCCTCCTCGACGGGCACGGCGGCCTCCGATTCCCAGCGCACCAACACGTCCAGGGCTTCCACCGTGTCCCCGGACACCCACAGCGGGTTGATCTCCAACTCCGCCAGCCACCGGCCGTAGCGCAGCGCGATGTCCCCGATCCGCGCCACCACGGCCGCGACCCGGCCGAGGTCCACCGGAGCCCGGCCGCGTCCGCCCGTGAGCAGCGGGGCGGCCTTCAGGGTCCGGAGCAAGGCCTCCACGTCGTCCGCGCCGGTGGGCAGGACGTCGAAGGCCACGTCGCGCAGCACCTCGACCCAGATGCCGCCGAGCCCGACGGCCAGCACCGGCCCCCACACCGGGTCCCGCACTATCCCCACCAGGAGTTCGAGGCCCCCCCGCCGCATGGGACTCACCAGCACGCCTTCGAGGCGCGCGTCGGGCCGATGCGCCCGCACGGCGGCGAGGATGGCGTCGTAAGCCGCCCCGACAGCTTCGGGACCCTCGAGGCCGAGGCGGACACCGCCGACGTCCGTCTTGTGGAGGATGTTCGGCGAAACGACTTTGAGGGCGACGGGCCCGCCGAACGAGCGGGCGGCGTCCACGGCGGCCGCCCGGTCGCGGACGACCCTCCCCGGCACCACCGGCACGCCCTCGCGCGTCAGGAAGTCGCGCGCCGTCGCCTCGGACCACGGACCGGCGAGCGCCTCGGGAGGCGGCGGGGCTGGAGCCGGCCGGCGGGCCGGGGCCAGGCCCCGCCGGCGGCGGGCGTGCCAGCGCACGGCCCGGCCGAGGGCGGCGAGCCCGTGGTGCACGCTGCCCACGATGTGCAGCCCGGCCCGGTCGACAAGCTCCTGGCCGAAGGCGGTCAGGTCGGTGAACGTGGTGCTCATCGTCACGACCGGCCGCGGGCTTTCGCGGATCACGGCCGCGAGGTGGTCGAACTGGGCCAGGAGCGGGGCGGGATCGGAGGGCGCTTCACGCGGCGGCTGGACCAGGTAGAGGACGAAGTCGAAGCCCGGGTCCCGGAGGACGACCTCGAGGGCCCGCGTCTGCAGGTCGCGTTCCACCACGACGTACCCCGTCACGTCGAGCGGGTTCTGCACGGTGGCGAACGCCGGCAGCATGCCGCTCAGGGCCGCCGCGGTGTCGGGCGCGAAGGGCGGGAGGTCGAGACCCTCGTCCTGGGCCCGGTCGGCGATGATCTCGCTCGCGCCGCCCGACGCGGTGACGGCGGCGAACCGTCCTCCGGGCAGCTCAGGCGTGTAGGCGAGCAGGCCGGCGGTGACGATGAGGTCCTCCAACGAGTCGACCTGCACGACGCCGTACTTGCGGAAGGCCGCCCGGTTCACGGCGTCGTCCCCGACCAGGGCTCCCGTGTGAGCCCGGGCCGCCTCGGCCCCCGCCTGGCTGCGGCCCACCTTGAACACCACGAGCGGCTTGCCGCGCTCCAGGGCCCGTTGCGCCAGGACGGCGAAGCGCTCCGGGTCGCGCACCGTCTCCAGGAACATCGCCACCACACGGGTGGCCGGATCTTCCAGGAGGTATTCGAGCACGTCCGTGGCTCCGACCATGGCCTCGTTGCCCATGGACACCAGCAGGCTCAACCCCACCCCGCGGACCTGGGTCAGGGTGAGGACGGCGCTGGCCAGGGCGCCGCTCTGCAGGATGATACCCACCGGCCCGCTCTTGAGCGGCGGGGTGATGGGCAGGCCGTAGGGCGCGATGTGGGCTGCCGCGTTGATGTACCCGTTGCCGTTGGGGCCGAGCAGGATCTGGCCGCGGCGCCGGGCGTGTTCCACCAGACGTGCCTCCCGGGCCCGACCCGCCGCGTCGGTCTCGCCGAAGCCGGCGGTCAGCACCACGGCGTGGCGGATGCCGAGGTCGGCGGCCTCCTCCAGCACCGCCAGCACCTGGTCGGTGGGCACCATGACGTAGACCAAGTCCACCGGCTCGCCGATGGCCCGGAGCGACGGAACCGCCGGCGCCCCGTGGACCGTCGGGTGGCGCGGGTGGACGAGGTGGATGCGGCCGGGGAAGCCCAGGGCCTTCAGGTTGGCGTAGGTGTTGACCGACCAGCGGGAGCGGTCCGTAGCCCCCACGAGCGCGATGCTCTGGGGGGCGAACAAGGCGGCGAGCGCCTCGGGCGCAACCGGTGCAGGCTGGTACATGTGTCCGTCTTCCCTCCCCAGCGGACTCGACTTGTTGGGTGCGACCTGCGAACGGTCCCGGCACCGGCCGGCCTCCATCCGACCTGTTTTGACGGAGACCGGCCGGCTCCCTCCCGCCGCGGACGGTGCACCGGGACGGCGCGGGTCAGCTGCCGACGTGCTGCTCCGCCGCGTCGGGCGTCAGACTCCGGCGTGCGCGGACAAACCACGGTCCCCGGCCGGCGAAGAGGAGGAGGCCGTAGGCGGCGACGCCCGCCCAGCAGATCTCCAGCCACCCGGCGAACCCGATGCGGGCCACGACGGGGAACGTGACGGCGTCGGCGATGGAGGCCACGACGAACGCGACCAGGCCCGACACCGCCCATCCCGTGGCCACGAGGGTGGGGTGGATGTCCTCGAGGTTCTCGGAGTAGAGGGCCATCCACGGCCCGTAACCGATGCCCAGCAGCACGCCCTGCAGCGACGTGTACAGCACCATCGTCGGGACCGGTACGGGGTGGCCGAGCAGATGGATCCAGTAGTACATGAAGATGAGCAGCCCGACCACGCCGGCCATGGAGAAGATCTTGCGCAGGCGGGCCCAGTCGGAGAGGGCGCCCACCAGGATGAGCGCCCCCAGGTTGGCCAGCCAGAAGGTGCTGGCGACGGCGGCGGCCTCGGCCGGCGGATAGCGGAAGGCCTCGACCAGGTACACCGGCCCGAAAGCCGTGGTGAAGAAGTAGACCAGGAGGAACAGGTTGATGCCGACGGCGAGCGCCCACACCCGCCAGGAGCCGTGGACCAGCCGGGGGTGGGCCATCTCGACCCGCGCTTCCCGCGCGCGGCGGTCGGCGAGGGCGACCTCCCGCCGGTCGTGCACGATCTGGGCGCGCAGGCCGGGACTGAGATCCCGGATGAACAGCGCGACCAGCCCGCTCACGACGAGGCAGAACACGCCCATGATGACGAACTGGGACTGCCAGGCGTCGTGGAAGAGGGGCAACGTCCAGCCCGCAACCCACGCGGCCAGGAAGTTGGCGCCGACCGGACCGAAGGTCCACAGCCCGAATCCCAGGGCGCGCCCCACCCGCGGCGTGAAGTCCCGCACCAGGCCCGTGGTGGCCGGATAGGCCACCCCCAGGACGGTGGCCATGATGAGGCGGACGATGACGAAGCTCGTCGCCGTGTGCACCAGGGTCATGGCGAAGACGGCGATGGCGGTCAGGAACGTGCCGCCCACCACGAAGGTGGTGCGGCCGTAGCGGTCGATCCAGGGACCGGAGACGAGGGCGACGAGGCCGGACACCACGGTGGTTCCGGCGACGATGTAGCCGTACTGCGTCAAGGTGATCTTGAGATACGGGACGAGCAGCGGCACCACGGGCGCCAACTCGCCCTCGTAGCTCGCCACCAGGTTCGCGACCACCACCAGGAGCATCAGCCAGACCTGGAGCCAGCCGCGGGGATAATAGGTGAGGTCGCGCCGCTGGAACCAGCGGACGACCGGAGGCACCGAGGTGGCCATGAAGACACCTCCCGAAACGGGATCGGGCCGGGGACGGGAATCCGGATCCGGCCCGGCGGCGGGACCCGGTTCCGCCGCCCGCCGCCCGCCGCCCCGTGGCCGCGGGGCGGAGGACGGCCGAGCCGGCCGGCACCGCCGCCGACCGGCAAGGCCGCCGACAAGCGACATATTCGATGATTCAGCCTAGATCACCGGTTGCGGCGCGAGAAGCAACGCTGACCGTTCAAGCTGGGAGAATTCCGGTGGAAGAGACGGGTGCGGGGCGCACCGCGGACGCCTCCCCTCCCGGAAATCGCCCTGGGGGCGCGATTGACGGCGCGCGGCGAGCATGGTACGGTGACGGTGGCTGGCGAAGCAGAGGCATCCGCTTCTCACCTGACGGCTGGCGCTGTTCAGGTTGTCTCGTCCGACAAGGCGTGGGCCGTTGGGGGGGTGGGTGCGCCCACCCATTTTTCATGGCAACCCGCGGTTCTGCCGGATTTGCGGGGGGCCCGCGGTAACCGCGGCAGGGCTCGCCCGCCGGCCGAGGGGAGGCGGGCGGCCGAACTGGCTCAAGGAGGGATCGCCATCAAGGACCTGAGGGTCAACGAGGATATTCGTGCCAGGGACGTGCGGTTGGTCGGCGAGAACGGGGAGCAAATGGGGATCGTGCCGCTCCGGGAGGCGCTCCGCATCGCGGCGGAGCGACGGCTCGACCTCGTCGAGGTGTCGCCTACGTCGCGGCCGCCGGTCTGCCGCCTGATGGACTACGGTCGGTACAAGTACGAGCAGCAGAAGCGGGAGCGGGAATCCCGCAAGAAGCAGCATGTGGTCGCCATCAAGGAAGTCAAGATGCGACCGACGATCGAGGAGCATGACTACGACGTCAAGCGGCGATCCGCCACCCGGTTCCTCGAGGCGGGTGACAAGGTCAAGGTGACCATCACCTTCCGGGGCCGCGAAATCGTCCATTCGGACCTGGCGCGATCCATCCTCGACCGGATGGCCCAAGAGGTGGCCCCCGTCGGCCAGGTGGAGCGGCCGGCCCGCGTCGAGGGCCGTTCCATGATCATGATTTTGGCACCCAGGAAGGGAGCGTAGCGCGGTCCATGCCCAAGATGAAATCCCATCGGGGGGCCAAGAAACGTCTGCGCGTGACCGGGTCGGGGAAGATCGTCCGGTACCGCGCGGGCCGGCGGCATCTCCTGTACGGCAAGTCGGCATCGCGACGCCGCCGCCTCAAGATCCCGGCGGCGCTGTCGCCAGGCGACACCAAGCGCACGCGGCCGTTGCTCCCTTACGACTGACGCGCGACGGCAGCACAGGTAGACGGGAGGAGCAACATGGCACGAGTCAAGACGGGGCCGGTCACCCGGCGCCGGCACAAGCGCATCCTGAAACTGGCGCGCGGGTACCGCGGCGCACGGCACCGGTCGTTCCGGCCGGCGAACGAGGCCGTGATGCACGCGCTGATGTACGCGTACGCCCACCGGCGGCGGCGCAAGCGGGACTTCCGGCGCCTGTGGATCACGCGCATCAACGCCGCGGCGCGGCTGCACGGCATGTCGTACAGCACCTTCATGTACGGCCTGAAGAAGGCCGGCGTGGGCCTAAACCGCAAGATGCTGGCGGAGATCGCCGTGCACGACGCTGAAAGCTTCGGCCGTCTCGCCAGTCTCGCCAAGGGGCAGCTCTAGGCGCCGCGTGGACGCCCTACGACCGCTCGACGATCTCCACAACAAGATTGTGCGTACCGCCCGCCACCTGCGGGAGAGCCGGACCGCGCGGGAGCGGGCCGGTCAGGCGGTGCTGGAAGGTCCGCATCTGGTGCTGGACGCGTTGGCGGCCGGAGTCCGGATGCGGGCCGTCCTCTACAGTCGCCGTCTCCTCGACCGGCCCGACGGGCCGGCCCTCCTGCGGCGACTGATGGGCGGCGCGGTCCGTTCGGTCTACGTGACCGACCGCGTGCTCGACCATGTCGTCGACGTGGAGACCCACCAGGGGATCGTGGCGGTGGCCGACCTGACGGTGCCGCTTACGGGGACGCTCCGCGGCCCCCGGGTCGTGGTCGCCAACGCCATCCAGGATCCCGGCAACCTCGGGACTCTCATCCGGGCGGCGGCCGCCTTCGGGTTCCGGGTCCATCTCACCGAGGGGACCGTCGACCCGCTCAACCCCAAGAGCCTACGGGCGTCCGCCGGGGGGTTCTTCCGGGTGGACCTGGCCCGGCTGCGGCCCGACTGGACGGCGGAACCGGGACTCTACCTGGTCCTGGCGGACCCGGCGGGCGACATGGTGTACGCCGACTGGGACTGGCGCCGGCCGACCGCCTTGGTGGTGGGCAACGAGGGCGGCGGGATCGCTCCCGAGGTGGCGCGGCGGGCCGCCGTGCGGCTCGCGGTGCCCATGGAGCCGGGGTTCGACTCGCTCAACGCCGCCGTGGCCGCCGCCGTCATCATGGCGGACGCGTATCGTCGGGGTCGGCAATTGCCGGCGGCCGGTCCGGCGTGATAACGTGGGACAGACGCGAGGCACACCCCAACGCGAGGAACCAGGAAAGTAGCGGGGCGCGGCGGATGCAGGGAGAGGGTCCACGACTGCGAGGCCCTTTCCGCCCTCCCGTGAAGTTCCCTGGGGAGCGGCCCCCTGAAGGCCCGCTTGCGGCGGGAGGTAGGGGGGACGGTTCGCGCCCGATACCGCGCGGCGAGTCGGCATCGGCCGAAAAGCAGGTGGT
The DNA here is from genome assembly GCA_023565505.1 of Actinomycetes bacterium. Classification (GTDB taxonomy): domain Bacteria; phylum Bacillota; class Sulfobacillia; order Sulfobacillales; family JAIMBI01; genus JAIMBI01. The sequence continues at coordinate 28,420 of JAIMBI010000002.1, forward strand.
ACCGCGACGGAAGTCGCCCTGGGCATCCAGGGCGTTTTTTGGTGGGAGGACCGAATGGAGGACAGCAGCACACCGGAGGCCCGGGACGAATGGGCCGCGGAGCGTGAGGCCATCCTGGCCGCCGGCACGCCCGAGGAGCTGGAGCGGGCGCGGACCCGCGCCCTGGGGCGCCAGAGCCGGCTGACGGAGGCGCTCCGGCGGCTGGGGGAGCTGCCCCTGGCGGAGCGACGGGAGCGCGGGCGGGTCCTCAACCGGGTCCGCGCGGAACTCGAGGCCCTCGTGGCGGAGCGGGCCGCGGTGCTCAAGGCCCAGGCCACTGCCCGGCGGCTGGCGGCGGAGCGCTTGGACATGACGTTGCCCGGCCGCCGGCCGCGGATCGGGCATTGGCATCCGGTCACCCAGACCCGCCGGCGCCTCGAAGACGTCATGCTGCGCCTGGGGTTCACGCTCGTGTCGGGGCCGGAGATCGAGACGGAGTGGTACAATTTCGACGCCCTCAACATGCCGGCGTCCCATCCTGCCCGCGAGATGCACGACACCTTCTTCCTGCCCGCGGGCCGGTTGCTCCGGACGCACACCTCGCCGGTCCAGATCCGCGCCATGCAGGCCGCGGGAGGACGGCTGCCGGTGCGGGTGGCCGCCCTGGGCTTCACGTACCGCCGTGACGACGACCCTACCCACCTGCCCCAGTTCATGCAGATGGAGGGGCTGGTCGTGGACCACGGCATCGGCATGGCGGATCTCAAGGGGACGCTGTGGGCCATCGCCCGCGAGGTGTTCGGCCCGCACGCGGAGATCCGCCTGCGCCCGAGTTTCTTCCCGTTCACCGAGCCGTCGGCGGAGGTGGACGTCACCTGCGCCGTCTGCGGGGGTGCGGGCTGCCGCGTGTGCAAGCAGACCGGCTGGCTCGAGGTCCTGGGCGCCGGCTTGGTCCATCCCCACGTGCTCCGCGCCGGCGGCTACGACCCCGAGGTCGTCTCCGGTTTCGCCTTCGGGTGGGGCGTGGAGCGGGTCGCCATGCTGCTGTACGGCATCGACGACCTGCGCCTCTTCTACCAGAACGACTGGCGCTTCCTGTCCCAGTTCTGAACCGGCCCGTCAGGAGGAACCTGGATGGAGATCGTCTACAGCTGGATCGCCCGACACCTGGGCGACCTCCCGCCCGTCGAGCAGGTGGCGCGCGACCTGGAGCGGCTGGGCTACGAAGTGGTGGCCGTGGATCCCGCCGAACCCGGCCTCGACGCCGTCACGCTGGCCGCGGTGACCGAGCGCCGGCCGCACCCGGCCCGGCCCGATCTGGCCGTCCTCACGCTCGACGTGGGACGGGGGACGCCGGCCACGGTGGTCACCGGCGCCGCCAACGGCCGGCCGGGTGAGCGCGTGTGGTGGGCTCCGCCGGGCACGCGGTTGCCCGACGGCCGCACCCTGGAGACCCGGCCGGTCGCCGGCGTCGCCTCCGAGGGGATGGCGTTGGCGGCGTCCGAACTCGGCCTGCGGGCGGGACCGGGCGACCTTTGGATCTGGACCGGTCCCGAACCGGCGGGGAGCCGCTGGCCGGACGTGATGGGCCGGGACTGGCGCCTGACCCTGGAACTGACCGCCAACCTCGCGCAGTTCGCGCAGTCGGCCTTCGGCTTGGCCGGCGACCTCGCCGCCCTCTACGGACGGCCGCGGCCGGCGCTGGCGCACCGGGAGGTCCTCCCGGTCGCCGGTCAGGTGCGGCTGGACGTGCCGGACCGGTGTCCGGTCTATGCCCTCTGGGAGGCCGAGGTCGGTCCCGGGGAGTTGCCCTGGCTCCGGCAGCGGCAGCTCCTCGGGTCCGGGTTCCGCTTGATAAGCCCGGTGGTGGACGCCACCAACTACGTGCTTATGGACATCGGCCAGCCGCTTCACGCCTTCGACGCGGACACCGTGGCCCTGCCCGTCGTGGTGCGGCTCGCCCGGCCCGGGGAGCGGCTGGAGCTGTTGGACGGGCGGATGATCGACCTCGACCCCGAGGATCTCGTCATCGCCGACCGGGAAAAGGTGCTGGCCCTGGCCGGCATCATGGGCGGCCGCGGATCGGGCGTCGGCCCGTCCACCCGCCGCATCCTGGTCGAGTCCGCCCACTTCACCGCGCCCGGCATCTACCGGACCGCCCGACGCCTGGGGATCCTGTCGGACGCGGCGCTGCGCTTCAGCCGGGGGACGGACCCCGCGCGGCCCGCCGCGGGCCTGGCCCTGATGGAGCAGTTGCTGCGGGAGGCCGGGGCCCTCGTGAAGGCGGGTCCGGCCTGGGTCGCCGGCACGGCCCCGCCGCCGCGAACGGTGCCGTGGCGGCCGGATCGGCTCCGGATCTGGCTCGGGGTGGATTGGTCGGACGAGCGCATGGCCGCAGATCTCCGGCGACTGGGGTTCGTGGTCCAGGACGGGCGGGTGGCCGTGCCGAGCGACCGGCCGGACGTGGGCGGCGAGCAGGACCTGGCCGAGGAGATCATGCGTCTCGAGGGGACCGACGCCATTCCCGCCCGCCTGCCGCCCGCGGCGGCCCCCGCGGCTCGGGAGCCGGCCGAGGCGCGGGCCGACCGGGTCCGCGAGGTCATGGTGGCCGCCGGCTACACGGAGGTCCTCACCCGGGCCCTCATCGCACCCGGCGTGGCGCCCCGCTTCGGGTGGCCGGAGGCCGTGCACCGCCTGCTCAACCCGCTGCGGGAGGAGGAGTCGGTGCTGCGTCCCCGCCTCCTGCCCGGCGTACTGGCCGCCGCGCGGTACAACCACGAGCGCCAGGTGGAGCGGGTGGCCTTCTTCGAGGTCGGCAAGGCGTTCGGGGGCACGCCCGAGGCGCCCGCCGAGTGGCTGGAGCTGGCCGCGGTCCTCACCCTCGAACCGGCAGCAGGGCTGTTCGGGGGAGACCACCCGGTGGTCTACGATCTGAAGGGGACGTTCGAGACGCTGGCCGAGCGGCTCGGCTGGGCCGTCCGGAGCGAGGCGGGCCCCCTCCCGCCCTACCTGCACCCGGGTCGAGCCCTGGCCCTCTACGAAGGCGATCGGCTCCTCGGGCACCTCGGCGAACTGCACCCCGACGTGGCCGAGGCGTGGCACCTGCCCCGGACGGGGGTCCTGTGGTTGGAGCTCCCCGCCGCGTGGGACCGCCGGGAGCCGGCCCGCCGGCCGTCGCGGTTTCCCGCGGTCCGGCGGGACCTCAGCTTGGCGGTGCCGGATGGGGTGGCGTACCGGGAGATGGCGGCCGTGATCACGGAGGCCGCCGGCCCCCTGCTCGAAGCGCTCTGGCCGTTCGACGAATACTTCGGGGGCGGAGGGCGCTCGGTGGCCGTCGCCCTCGTGTTCCGCGCCGCCGATCGGACCTTGACCGACGCGGAGGTGGACGCCGCCGTCGCGCGCGTGGTGGCGTCCTTGGCCCGGCGGGGTGTCGAGCGGCGCTAGCCGCGGCGTCGAACGCCGGCAAAAAAGTTCGACCGCGGGAAGGATTTCCCAGACCGTGTCGAGAACGCGGAGGAAAACCGGCCCGGGGGGAACGTGCCATGAGCGAGATCGTCCGCACTACCGTCGTCATCTACGGCGAGGAGTACCAGTTACGGACCGACCTGCCGGAGGAGCACGTGCAGGCGCTGGCGCGCATGGTCGACGACCGGATCCGGGCCCTGGCGGCCAAGCATCCGCGCGTGGCGTCGGGCCGCTTGGCGGTGCTGGCGGCCATGACGTTCGCGGAGGAGCTCGCGCGCCTGAAGGCCGAGCACGACGAGGCCTTGGCGGCGCTGCAGGCACGGTGGCGCCGCGAGAAGGCGGCGTTTCGCTCCAAGGTGTGAGGCTGAAGCCGACGCGGCCCGGAGGCGGACCAGAGCCTCCGGGCCGCGTCGCGAACGACCCCCGGGGACGTTCGCCCGGGGGTTCCCAACTGCCGCGAGTGTTCTTGAAAACCATGCCGTTTGGTGGCCTCGTGTCCCTGGAAGCTATCCCATCGGTGGCCATGGCGGACGGCAGGGAACGATGGGGGCGGGCTGGCCCACGCCGCCGCCATGGGCTATGGTGTGCGTGGACACCGCGGGACCAGGGGGTGGTGGGCGGGATGGCCGACGCGCCGCGCGTCCGCGCGCTGCAGGCGTACCGGTTCGCCCTCGACCCGTCCCCCCGGGCCGCGCGGGCGCTGGCCTCCCACGTCGGGGCCCGCCGCTTCGCCTTCAACTGGGGGCTGGCCCGTGGTGCGGGCGCGCCTCGACGCGCGAGCACGGGGCGAGGCCGTCGAGGCGCCGTGGACGCTCCCCGCCCTGCGGCGGGAATGGAACCGGGCCAACGGGGCCGTGGCCCCCTGGTGGCGGGAGAACTCCAAGGAGGCGTATGCGTCCGGGCTGGCCGGCTTGGCCGACGCCCTCCGGAACTGGGCCGACAGCCGGCGGGGACGGCGATCCGGGCGCCGGATGGGGTTCCCCCGCTTCAAGCGGAAGGGCCGGGGCCGGGAGTCGGTGGGCTTCACGACCGGCGCGATCCGGGTGGACGACCAGAGCCACGTCGCCCTGCCCCGGATCGGGCGGGTGCGAACCCACGAGCCGACCACGGCCTTGCTGCGCCGCGTGTGGGAGGGGACGGCCCGCGTCCTGCGCGCCACCGTGTCCCGGGAGGGCGGGCGGTGGTTCGTCAGCTTCACCTGCGAGGTGGAGCGGACGGTCGGGCGCCCGTGCCGACCGGACGCCGTCGTGGGCGTCGACGCGGGCGTGCAGGACCTCGCGGTGCTGTCGACGGGCGAGCGGGTGCCCGCGCCGCGGCCGCTCCAGCGGGCCCTCCGCCGGCTGGCTCGCCTCAACCGGGAGCTGGCGTGACGAAAGCCGGGGAGCCACAACCGGGCGGAGACCCGGGGGCAGCTCGCCCAGCTGCACGCCCGCCTCGCCAACATCCGGCGCGACGCGCTGCACCAGCTGACCGCCCGGCTGGCCCGGAACTACGGGACGGTCGTGGTCGAGCGCCGGCACGTGGCGGGGAGGCTGCGGAACCGGCGGCTGGCGCGGGCCGTGGCCGACGCCGCGCCCGCGGAGATCCGCCGCCAGCTGGCCTACAAGACGGCCTGGCACGGCTCCCGCCTCGTGGAGGCGGATCCGGTTCTACCCCAGCAGCAAGCGGTGCTCCGGTTGTGGCGCCGTGAAGGACGCCCTCTCCCTCCGGGAGCGGACGTTCCGGTGCGACGCCTGCGGCCTCGTCCTGGACCGGGACGAGAACGCGGCGCGGAACCTCGCGGCCCTGGCGGCCGCCGTCGCCGGGAGTGGCCCGGAGACGGAAAACGCCCGTGGACGGGGCGCAAGACCCGCCGGCAGGTGGGCGGTCCCGGAGGAAGCGGGAAGCCGGCGGCGCGCCCGCGCGTAAGACCGGCGCCTCCGCCTGGCAACGGGCGGATGCTAGGAACAGATTGCCGTGTTCGCGGCAACGGTCGTCGTCCATGCAGGACTCGTCGCGCGATTCGTTTAATACGTACGCCGTAGGCCAGGGAGAACCGTCGGAGGACGGAGGGATGGCTATGGCGGCGTGGAATTTCGGTCGCGACGTGATGGACCGGTGGGCGGCCGAGCGGCCCGACGCGGCGGCACTTTACGTGGTGGCGCCCGACGGGTCGGCCCGGACGGTGTCCTTCCGGGCGTTTTCGGAGACCACCGGCCGGCTGGCGGGCCGGCTCCGGGCCGCGGGGCTGAGGCCGGGCGACCGCGTCCTGGTGGTCTTGGGCAAGGACCCGGGGTTCTGGTCCACGATGGTGGCTCTCATCAAGCTCGGCGTGGTGCCGATGCCGGGCACGACGCAGCTGACGGCCAAGGACCTCCGGTACCGGCTGGAGGCGGCCGAGGCGACGGGGATGATCGCCCTGGCCGAGGTGGCTGCGCGGGTGCCGGAGGAGGTGGCCGGGCGGCTTCGGCTGCGGTGGACGGTGGGCGGCCCGCCGCCGGCGGGGTGGGTCGCGGCGGATCTGTGGCCGGCGGAGGGGCCGGTGGACCCCGGCCACCCCACGGACGAGACGGATCCCTGTCTCATCTACTTCACCAGCGGGACCACCGGTTACCCCAAGATGGTCCTGCACCAGCAGTCGTATCCCCGCGGGCATCGGATCACCGGCGTGGAGTGGATCGGGTTGCAGCCCGGCGACCTGCACTGGAACCTCTCCGACACGGGGTGGGCCAAGGCCGCCTGGAGCTCGCTCTTCGGCCCATGGATGGCGGGCGCCACGGTCCTGGTGGACCCCCTGGTGGGCAAGTTCGAGGCCCGCCCGATGCTCGACCTGCTGGCCGCCCACCCGGTGACGAGTCTGTGCGCGGCGCCGACGGTGTACCGCCTGGTGGTCCAGGAGGACCTCGCCCGGTGGCGGTTTCCGCATCTCCGCTCGGCGGTGGGGGCGGGCGAGCCGCTCAATCCGGAGGTCATCGAGGCCTTCCGGCGGGGGACGGGGTTGACCATCCGGGACGGCTACGGCCAGACGGAGACCGTGCTGTTGGTGGGCAACCGGCCGGGGATGCCGGTCAAGCCCGGGGCGATGGGTCTGCCCGCCCCGGGATTCGACGTGGACGTCATCGACGAAGAGGGGCGGCGGCTGCCCCCCGGCCGTGAGGGCGACATCGCCGTCTGGCTGGGCGACGGGCGGCCGGAGGGACTCTTCGTGGAGTACTGGAAGGACCCCGCGGAGACGGCCCGGCGGCACCGGGGGGGCTGGTACCTGACCGGGGACCGGGCGGTGCGCGACGAGGACGGCTATCTCTGGTTCGTGGGCCGGGCGGACGACGTCATCATCAGCGCGGGGTACCGCATCGGGCCGTTCGAGGTGGAGTCGGCGCTGGTGGAACACCCGGCGGTGGTGGAGGCGGCGGTGGTGTCCTCCCCGGACCCGGTGCGGGGGGCCATCGTCAAGGCGTTCGTGGTGCTCCGGCCGGACGTGAGCCCCTCCGCGGAGCTGGTCCGGGCCCTTCAGGAGCACGTCCGGCGGGTCACGGCCCCCTACAAGTACCCGCGGGCGATCGAGTTCGTGTCCGACCTGCCGAAGACCATTTCGGGGAAGATCCGGCGCGTGGAGCTGCGGGAACGCGAATGGGGCGGCCGGCCCGGCGCCGGGCCCGCCACCGGCTAGCATCCCCCGGCCGGCGTGCCCGACCGCCCCGCGGATGAACCGTCGGGGCGGTTTCGGTATGCTAGGGACGCAACGTGGACGCGGGCGAGGCCGGGGAGGACCGAACATGCCGGGACTGGTGGCGTTGGTGCGGGAGAACGGGCCGTTTCGGGCAAGCCTGGCCGGCCGCCCCCCGAGCGGATGGGTGGACGTCACCTTGGGCGCCCAAGGCCCGCCGGAGGGCACCACGGTCGAGGCCGCGCTCGTGACGGGGGAGGACCCGCTGACCGTGACCGGGGCGCACCGCCGCGGCCGGCCCGACGGCCCGTTGGCGGAGTGGATCCGGACCCACTCCCTGCTGGCGGGGCGTCCAGTGGTCTTCGCCAACGCGCACCCGCCGGCGGTGTTCCGCGAACCGCCCACCCCGCTCCGGCTGGCGGCCGTGGCGGCCGGCGTCCGGCTGCGCACCGTGGGGGACCTCCGCCGCGGCGAGGCGGTGGCCGGCGACATCACCGGGGCCGCGCTCCGATCCCGCGGGCACGCGGGGATCGCGCCGGTCGCGGCGGACGCCGCCGCGGCGGTCATCGTCGGCTGGCTGGCGACGGGACAGGACGTCCTCTGGGTGGTGGACGAGGAGGCGCCGCCGGGCGACCTCGACACCGTCCTGGCGCATGTGGAAGGCGCCGGCCGGCCGTGGCACGCGCTCGGCTGGCCGGGTCGGCGCGTGGTCCGCTGGCCCGACCGGCTGCCGGCCTGGAGCACGGCCGGGCGGCCGGTCCCGGCCGACGTCCGCGCCTGGCTCCGGTGGTGCTGGGCGGGATGAACGCCTACAGCTTGGAACGGTTGGAGTGGCCCGCGGTCCTGGAACGCATCGCGCGCTGGACCGAGACGGATCCGGGCCGGGAGGCGGTGCGGGCCCGCCGACCCCAGGCGGATGCGACGTGGCTTCTGGGCGAGCAGGCGGCGTTCCGCGAGGCGGCCGACCCCCGCGCGTCCGTGCGCCAGCTGGTTCTGGCGGGGGCGGTGGACCCGCGTCCCCTGGTGGCGCGCGCCGCCAAGGGGGCCACGTTGAGCCCCGAGGATCTTTGGCGCCTGGCGGTGACCGTCGAACGGGGGATCCGGCTGAAGGCCGCCGTCGATCCGGAGCGCACGCCGACCCTGTGGGCGCGCTACGGTCCGCTCAACCCGCCGCAGGAGGTGCGGCGGGCCATCGAGGCGGCGGTGACGGAGACGGGGGAGATCCGGGACGACGCCAGCGCCCGGCTCTTCGACATCCGGCAGCGCATCCGGGCGGTGGAGGAGGAGATCGACCGGATCTTCCAGGACATCCTCCGCTCCCCGGCCTGGCGCCAGGTTCTGATGGAACCGCTGGTGACCATCCGGGCGGGGCGCCGCGTGGTCCCCGTGCGCCAGGAGCTCCGCCACCAACTGCCCGGCCTGGTGCACGACCAGTCGGGCAGCGGCCAGACGGTCTTCGTGGAGCCGATGGCCGTGGTGGAGCGGCAGAACCGCCTGGCGGCGCTGAGGGCCGAGGAGCGGCATGAGATCGACCGGATCCTGCGGCAGCTCTCGGAGATGGTGGGCAAGAACCGGCTGCGCTTCGAGGCGCTGGGGACCGCCCTCGCCGAGGCCGACGCGCTCCTGGCGGCGGTGCGGTGGGCGGAGGCGGTGGACGCCCACCTGCCCCGCCTGGGCGGCGCCGTGCTCCGCCTGGAGGCGGCACGCCATCCGCTCCTCGAGCGGCCGGTGCCCATTTCCCTGGAGTGCGGCGGCCCGCGCCGGGCACTGGTGATCACGGGGCCCAACACCGGGGGGAAGACCGTCGCCCTCAAGTGCACCGGGCTGACGGTGGCCCTGGCGCTCGCGGGGTGGCCCGTCCCCGCGGAGCCTGGCACTGCGGTCCCGATCTACGCCGACGTCCTGGTGGACATCGGCGACGAGCAGAGCCTGGAGCAGAACCTCTCGACATTTTCGGGACACCTCCGGCAGATCGTGCCCATGGTCGAACGCGCCGGGCCCGACACACTCCTCCTGGTGGACGAGATCGGGGCGGGCACGGATCCCGAGGAGGGCGCGGCCCTGGCCGTGGCGCTGCTCGAGGCGTTCCTCGAACGCGGGGCGACGGCGGTGGTGACCACGCACTTCCTGCGGGTCAAGCTGATGGCCTACAGCGATCCCCGCGTGGTCAATGCCCAGGTCGAGTTCGATCGGGCGAGCCTTCGGCCGACCTACCGGCTGGTCATGGGCCAGCCCGGGGCGTCGCACGCCCTCTACATCGCCGAGCGCCTGGGCCTGGATCCCGGCGTGGTGGCCCGGGCCCGGTCGCTGATGGGTCAGGACCACGTGGACCTGGAAGCGGTCATCTCCCGGCTCAACGAGACCGAACGCCGCCTGGAGGCCGAGCGCCGGGAGGCGGAGGCCGTCCGCCGGCGCCTCGAGGCGGCGGAGCGGGACCTCCAGGCCGAGCGTGCCCGCTGGGAGCGCCGGCGCGAGCAGGTCCTGGAGGCCGAGCGCACCCGTTGGCGGCGGGCGGTGGCGGACCTCACGGCGCGGGCCGAGGCGGTCATCGAGGCGGCGCGGACGGCGGAGCGGGCCGAGCGCGAGCGGGCGCTCACCCGGCTCCGGGAGGAGATGCGGTCGTGGGGATTGGCTCCCGCCGGCGAGGAGGAACCGGCACCCCGGCCGGCCAAGGATCGTCCGGTCGCCGTCGGCGACTGGGCCGTGGGCGGTCGGCTCGCCGAACCGGCCCGGGTCGTCGCCCTCGCCGGGGACGAGGCGGTGGTGGAGGCCGGTGCGCTCCGGCTGCGCGTGCCCCGCGCCGAGCTGGTGCCCACCGCTCCGCCGCGGGCGGAGCGCCCGGCCCGGTCGTCCGCGCCCCGGCCGGCGCGGCCGGCCGGGGCGGCGCGACCGGAGGTGGACCTCCGCGGGCTGTCGGCCGCCGACGCGCTCGACGCTCTGGACCGTTTCCTGGACCAGGCGGTGTTGAGCGGCCTGGACGAGGTGCGCGTCATCCACGGCAAGGGCACGGGAGTCCTGCGGCGGGCCGTGGCCGACTTCCTGACCAGCGACCGTCGGGTGTCCGGATTCCGCCTCGGGGGGGCGGGGGAGGGAGGCGACGGTGTCACCGTGGTGCGTCTGGGCGCGTCCGGCTGAGCTTTTCAGATTTCTACCGCCTGTGGTATGATGGCGCCACGATTGCGTCGGGAGGACCGCGGTGGACGTTCAAGCGCAGCTGGACCTGTTGTGCCGGGGCACGGTCGAGGTGGTGCAGCCGGACACGCTCCGGCGGAAGCTGGAGCGGTCCCGGGAGACGGGTCGCCCGCTGGTGGTCAAGCTGGGACTCGACCCCACGGCGCCGGACATTCATCTCGGGCACACGGTGGTGCTCGAGAAGCTCCGACAGTTCCAGGAACTGGGCCACCAGGTCGTCCTGCTCATCGGGGACTTCACGGGGCGGGTGGGGGATCCCACCGACCGTACGGCGACCCGGCGGCAGCTGAGCGCGCGCGAGGTGGATGAGTTCGCGCGGACCTACGTGGAGCAGGCCGCCAAGATCCTGGACCGCTCGCGGCTCGAGATCCGGTACAACAGCGAATGGTTGGCGCCGCTCACGTTCCAGGACCTCATCGAGCTCATGGCCCAAATGACGGTCGCCCGCGTCCTGGAGCGGGAGGACTTTCACCGCCGCTTCACCGGCCACCTGCCGCTCTACCTGCACGAACTGCTCTATCCGCTCATGCAGGGGTACGACTCGGTCGCCCTCCAGGCCGACGTGGAACTCGGCGGCACCGACCAACGGTTCAACATCATGACGGCCCGGCAGATCCAGGAAGCCTACGGTCAGGAGCCGGAAGTGGCCATCTTCATGCCGCTCCTCGAAGGTCTCGACGGCGTCCGCAAGATGAGCAAGAGCGCCGGGAACTACATCGGCATCACCGAGCCGCCGCAGGACATGTACGGCAAGGTCATGTCCATCCCCGACGGGCTCATCGGACGATGGGGCACCCTCCTCCTGGGCTGGCCGCCGGACGTGGTGGAGGCGGGCGTCCGGGCGGGCGACAACCCCCGGGACTGGAAGGCCCGTCTGGCCCGGGAGATCGTTGCGCGCTTCTGGGGGCCCGAGGCCGCGGCGGAGCAGGAGGCGCGGTGGGACCGGACGTTCCGGCGCGGGGAGGTGCCGCCGGACGCCCCCCGGCTGCCGCTGCCGGCCGGGGCCGAGGACCTGGCCGCCGTGGACCTGGTGGCCGGGTTGCCGGGGATTGCGTCGCGGGGCGAGGCGCGGCGGCTTCTGAGCCAGGGCGGCGTGACACTCGACGGGGTGCGGCTCGACAAGGACCAGCGGGTTGCCGTGCGCCCCGGCTCGTGGGTGCGGGTGGGCCGCCACCGGTTCTTCCGCTTCGAGGACGACGCGAGGTGAGGCGGTTGGCGGCACGGGACGAAGAGATCCTGGGGTGGAAGCGCCTCGAGGAGGGCCGCCTGGAGGAGGCGGAAGGGCACTTCCGCAAGAGCCTCGAGCTGGATCCAGACCGGATCGATGCGCTCAACGGCCTGGGCATGGTGTACCTGCGCTGGGACGACCTTGACGAGGCGGCGGAGCTGTTCCAGATGGCCATCGCGATGGCCGAGCCGCTCCTGCCGCGGCGCAAGCGGCGCACGGGATGGCAGGATCCCGCCGTGCGTCCCTACATCCGGGCGCTTTTGGCCCTGGCGGTGACACGGGTGCGCCGGGGGGCCTACGACGAGGCGGTGGGCCCCTTGGAGACGGCCATCGCCTGGGATCCCGGCGGGGCCGAGGGCGAGGCGTTCCTGTGGCTCGGCCAGTGCCACCACCGCCTGGGCGACCTCGCCCGGGCCCGGGACGCGTACGCGTGGGCCCGCGCCAAGCGCCCGGAGGCGTGGTTCCTGTACGGCCTCGTGGCCGACCTGATGGGCGACGCGGCCGAGGCCCAACGGAGCTTCCGGGCGGGCGCCGACCTCTACCCGGAGCTGGCGCCGCTCCTCGCCTACTACCCGCGGGTGCGGGGCTTTCCGGGCGGCCCGGAGCACGGGCGGTACGCCCAGGCGGTGGCCTTCGTGGAAGAGACCATCGACCTCTGGACCGCCTCGGCCCAGCGTCGTCTCCTCGAAGCCGTCTACCCCGACGCCGTGGCGGGGCTATGATTGCCGCCGTCGTAGGACTCGGGGCCATCGGGACCCCCCTGGCCTGGCTGCTGGCGGGGGATCCCCGGATCGCCGCGCTCCGCCTCATCGACGGGGATCGCGTGGAGCGATCCAACCTCCCCCGACAGGTGTTATACCGGGATCAGGACATCGGGCGACCCAAGGCCAGCGTGCTCGCCGAGCGGCTCGGGCACCCGGAGTGGGCGGTGCCGGAACGGCTCGACGCGGGCAACGCCGCCCGGCTGTTGGACGGCGTGGACGTGGTGGGCGACGGCACGGACAACTGGCCCACGCGGCTCGTCATCGACGCGACCTGCCGCCGCGCGGGGCGCCCGTGGCTCTTCCTGTCGGCCATCCGTTGGGAGGGTCAGGCAGCCCTGATGGCGCCGGACGGGCCGTGTCTCCGGTGCCTGTTCGGGGCGGGGCAGGACGGCCCGGCCTGCTTCGAGGTCGGCATCGTGGGACCGGTGGCGGGCTGGGTGGCCTCGGAGGGCTACGACCTGCTGCGCCGCCACTGGGGCGGCGAGACGGTGCGCGAGCTGCGCCTGGTCGACGGCTGGCGGGACCGGGTCCAGGTGGTTCGGTGGGCGGCTTACGCCTGCCCGCATGGAGGCGACGGACGCCGTGTGGGATAACGTCACCCTGGAACGTTTCGCGCGTCAGGTGCTGGTGGAGGAGATTGACTTCGAGGGCACCGAGCGCCTGTGGTCCACCGAGGTCGCGGTCGGGGGCGACGGCCCGGGGCCGGAGTGGTTCGCCCGCTATCTCGGCGGGGCGGGCGCGCGGCTCGTGCGGCGGGACGAACCCGGCATCTGGGTCGATGGCGTGCCTTGGCCCGCGGACGGGCCCGTGGCGTGGCCGGACGACGCGGGCCGGGCGCTCGGGGTCGCGGCGCGGTTGGCGACCGCCCTCATCCGGTCGGTCGCGGCGAGGCGGTCGTCGTGAACGGATCGGTCCGGGCGCCGGGCCGCATCCGGATCGGCTTGGCCCAGGTCGACGTCCGGGTGGGGCGGCCCGAGGAGAACCGGCGCCGGCTCGAACAGTGGATGGCCGAGGCGCGGGACCGGGCGGTGGACATCCTGCTCTTCCCGGAGCTGGCTTTGTCGGGCTATCCCCCGGAAGACCTCCTGTTCCGCTCCGACTTCATCGCCGCGTGCTGGGCGGAGCTGGAGGTCCTGGCGCGCCACACCACGGTGCCCGTGGCGGTGGTGGGACTGCCCCGGCGGGGCGTGTCGGGCCTGACGAACACGGCCGCGGTCCTGGTGCCGGGCCGGGTGGCGGCTCTCTACGACAAGCAGCACCTGCCCAACTACGGGGTGTTCGACGAGGCGCGCTACTTCACGCCCGGCCGGGAACGCGTGCTCCTGGAGTGGGCCGGATGGCGGATCGGTCTGTCGGTGTGCGAGGACGTGTGGCTGGCGGACGGACCGTGGCTGGAAGACGCCCGCGCCGGAGCCGACCTGCTCCTCAACATCTCCGCTTCGCCCTACCACCGGGACAAGCCCGCGGCGCGCGACCGCATGCTGGCCACCCGGGCCCAGGACGCCGAGGCGTTCCTGGCTGCCTGCAACCTGGTGGGCGGCCAGGACGAGCTGGTCTTCGACGGGACGAGCGCGGTGTACGGGCCGGACGGGACGGTCCTGGCCCGGGCCGGATCGTTCACGGAGGAACTGCTGACGGTGGATCTGGATCCGGAAGGACCGCGGTACCGGCGCGGCTTGGACCGCCGGTGGTTCCACCGGGAGCCGGGCGGCGCGGCGGCGGTGGTGACGCTCGAGGGCGAGCCCCGGCCGCACGGACCCGGGGCGGCCGCGGCGGTGGTCCGGCCGTTCCTGGACCCGGTGGAGGAACTCCGCCGGGCACTCGTCCTCGGCGTGCGCGACTATGTGGAGAAAAACGGCTTCGAGGCCGTCGTGGTCGGCCTGTCGGGGGGGATCGACTCGTCGGTGACCGCGGCCTTGGCGGTCGAGGCCCTGGGCCCCCATCGGGTCCACGGGATCTTCCTCCCGTCGGCCATCACCTCCCAGGAGAGCCGGGAGGACGCCGAGCAGTTGGCGGCGGCGTTGGGCATCGACTACCATGAGATCGGAATCGCCCCGATCTTCGAGGCGTCGCTGGCCCAGCTCGCGGACTTGTTCCGGGGCCGGCCGTGGAACGAGGCCGAGGAGAACCTGCAGGCCCGCATCCGGGGCAACCTGTTGATGGCCCTGTCGAACAAGTTCGGCTGGCTGGTGCTCATCACCGGCAACAAGAGCGAGATGGCGACGGGGTACAGCACTCTGTACGGCGACATGGCGGGCGGGTTCGGGGTGCTGAAGGACGTCTACAAGCGCGACGTGTACCGGCTGGCGGAGGCCATCAACCGCGACCGGCCGGTCATCCCGCGGCGGGTGCTGGAGAAGGCGCCCACGGCGGAGCTCCGCCCGGGCCAGCGGGACGAGGACAGCCTGCCGCCGTATGCGGTGCTGGACCAGATCCTGGCCGGCTACGTGGAGCAGGACCTGTCGCCGGAGGAACTCGTCGCGCGCGGATTCGATCCGGAACACGTCCGGCTGACGGTGAAACTGGTCAACCGGAACGAGTACAAGCGGCGGCAGGCCCCCGTGGGCACCCGGGTCAGCCCCCGGGCCTTCGGCCGGGACCGGCGCATGCCCATCACGGGTCGGTTTCCGGACGTCTGAACCGGAGCGGACCGCACGGGGCGGGGAGGTGTCACGATGTCCGGACATTCGAAGTGGGCCAACATCAAACGGCGGAAGGCCAAGGTCGACGCGGCCAAGGGGAACATCTTCTCCCGCCTCACGAAGGACATCATGTCCGCCGCCCGGCAGGGCGGTCCGAACCCGGAGACCAACTTCAAGCTCCGCCTGGCCATTGCGCGGGCCAAGGAGAACAACCTGCCCCAGGCCAACATCGAGCGGGCCATCCAGCGGGCCACGGGCCAGGTGGAAGGGGTCGCCTACGAGGAGGCCATCTACGAAGGCTTCGGGCCCGGGGGCACGGCGGTGCTCCTGGAGATCCTGACCGACAACCGCAACCGTACGGCCGGCGAGATCCGGCACCTGTTCACCCGGCACGGGGGGTCGCTGGGCGAGAGCGGCAGCGTCGCCTGGATGTTCGAGCAGAAGGGGCGGCTCGAGGTCCCCGGCGACCGGGGCTGGGACGAGGACCGGCTGCTGGAGGCGGCTCTGGAGGCCGGGGCCGAGGACCTGAGGACCGAGGACGGGGCGTTCGAGATTCTGACCGAGCCGACGCGCCTCGACGAGGTGCACCGGGCGCTCCTGGCCCGGGGCGTGCCGGTGGAACGGGCCGAGCGGGTGTGGCTGCCGCGCACCACGGTGGAAGTGTCGGGGGCGGACGCGGAGCGTCTCTTGAAGCTGCTCGACCTGCTCGACGACCACGACGACGTGCAGCGGGTCTTCACCAACGCGGAGTTCGCGGACGACGCCGAGGCGTGAGGCCGCCGCACCGGCCGAGGAGGGATGGCCATCCGCATCATCGGGGTCGACCCGGGTATGGCACGGCTCGGCTACGGCGTGGTCGAGCGGGGCCCAGGCGGCGTCGTCAGGGCCGTGGCCTTCGGGGTGATCGAGACGGCGCCGGGTCCGCTCCCGGAGCGGCTCAAGACGCTGTACGACCGTTTCTGGAGCCTGCTCGAAACCCACGGCCCCGATTCGGCGGCCGTCGAGCAGCTCTTCTTCGGGCACAACGCCCCCACGGCGCTGGCTGTCGGCCAGGCGCGGGGGGTGGTGCTGCTGGCCTTGGCGCGCTACGGCTGTCCGGTCCTGGAACTCAAGCCGGCCGTGGTCAAGCAGGCCGTCGCCGGCTGGGGCAGGGCCGACAAGGTCCAGGTGCAGCGGATGGTCACCCGCATCCTGGGCCTCGAGGCCGTGCCCCGTCCGGACGACGCCGCCGACGCCCTGGCGGTGGCTTGGTGCGCCGTCGGGCACCTGGGCAACCGGAGGACGGCTCCGTGATCGCCTATGTCGCCGGCACCGTCGCCCAGCGCGAATCCGGGCGGGTGATCATCGACGTGGGCGGCGTGGGGATCGAAGTCGCGGTGCCCGACTCGACCGCCCGGCGCCTGCCCGAGCCGGGGCGCCCGGTCAAGCTCCTCACCACGCTCCTGGTGCGCGAGGACCACTGGCAGCTGGTGGGTTTTGCGACGGCTGCCGAGCGGGAGGTGTTCGGGGCCCTCCTGAACGTGAGCGGCGTGGGGCCGAAGCTCGCGCTCGCGGTCGTGGGCCACCTCGGCGCGGACGGGGTGCGGCGGGCGGTGGCGGCGGGCGAGTGGAAGCGCCTCAAGGAGGTGCCGGGCGTGGGGGCGCGCATCGCCCAGCGGCTGGTGGTGGAGCTCAAGCCGCTCTTCGGCGATGTCGCTGCCGACGGCTCGGCGGAAGACGTCGGGGCCGGAGCGGACGAGGTGGCGGAGGCTTTGGTGGGCCTCGGGTACACGACCGAGGAAGCGCTGTGGGCCCTGGCGCAGGTATCGGCGACCGAACCCGCCGAGCGGCTGCGCCAGGCCCTTTCGCAGCTCGACCGAAGGAAGGGGACGGGCCATGCCCGATGACCGGATCATCGCCGGGGTGCGGCAGGGCGAGGATGCCTGGGACCGGGCCCTCCGCCCGCAGCGATTGGCCGACTACATCGGCCAGGAGAAGGTCAAGGAGCGTCTGGCCGTCTTC
This sequence comes from Actinomycetes bacterium, assembly GCA_023565505.1. Classification (GTDB taxonomy): domain Bacteria; phylum Bacillota; class Sulfobacillia; order Sulfobacillales; family JAIMBI01; genus JAIMBI01. The sequence goes on from JAIMBI010000002.1 coordinate 45,337, forward strand.
GCCCAAGCCGCCGTGGCCCGCCAGGACGCGCTGGACCACGTGCTGTTGTACGGGCCCCCCGGGCTGGGCAAGACGACGTTGGCCCACATCATCGCCAACGAACTCGGGGTGGGGATCCGCTTCACCTCCGGCCCCGCCATCGAGCGGCCGGGCGACCTGGCGGCCATTCTCACGAACCTCGAGGACCGGCAGGTGCTCTTCATCGACGAAATCCACCGGCTCAACCGCACCGTGGAGGAAGTCATGTACCCGGCCATGGAGGACTTCGCCCTGGACTTGGTGCTGGGCAAGGGGCCGGCCGCCCGTTCGCTCCGCCTGGACCTGCCGCGCTTCACGCTCGTCGGGGCCACCACCCGGGCGGGCCTGTTGACCTCGCCGCTCCGGGACCGGTTCGGGGTCATCCTCCACCTGGACTTCTACCCTCCCGAGGAGCTGGAGCAGATCGTGGAACGGTCCGCGCGGGTCCTCGGGGTCACGCTGGAACCGGGTGTCGCCCGCGAGGTGGCCCGCCGCAGCCGCGGGACGCCGCGGGTCGCCAACCGCCTCTTGAAGCGCCTGAGGGACTACGCCGAGGTCCGGGCCGACGGGGTGCTGACCCGCCGGGTGGTGGAGGAGGGTCTGGCTCTCCTCGAGGTGGATCCGCTGGGGCTGGACGCCGTCGACCGCCGGGTCCTGGAGGCGCTCGCCACGCGCTACGGCGGGGGTCCCGTGGGCCTCGAGACCCTGGCGGCGGCGGTGGGCGAGGAGCCGACGACCCTGGAGGACGTGGTGGAGCCCTATCTGCTCCAGGTGGGCCTCCTGGAACGGACTCCCCGCGGCCGGCAGCTGACGGCCGCGGGGTTCCAGGCCGTGGGCCGGGAACCCCGGTGGACGCAAGGACGGTTCGGCTGGACCGGCAAGGAGGGGGAGGACTGACCATGGCCGGGTTGGGCCGCGCGCTCATCGCGCTCGGGCTGGGGTTGGTGCTGCTGGGCGCACTCCTCTGGGCCGGGTCCCGGCTGGGGTTGGGCCGGCTGCCGGGCGACCTGAGCTTCCGCCGGGGGTCCGTGTCGTTCTACTTCCCCCTGGCCTCCTCCCTCCTCTTGAGCCTCCTCCTGACCCTCCTCCTCAACGTGATCTTCCGCCGCTGAGCCGCGCATGACCCCCCGATGCCGGCGTGAGCGCACGAACGGTGTCACGAGGGCGTTCCGACCCGATCCGGCGGGGGGACGGGCCGGCGCCCGGACGGCGAGGTGGCGCCCGTGAGACTCGGCTTCGGCCGAGAGCCGGACGACGTCGAGACCTTGGTGCGACGGGCGCAGCGGGGGGACGCGGCGGCCCGGGATGATCTGCTGGCGCGTTACGTCCCGTTCGTCGCCCGCCTGGCGAGCGAGGTGGCGGGGCGCTGGGTCCAGCTGGGCTCCGACGACGAGATGAGCGTCGGACTGCTGGCGCTCGACGAGGCCATCGACGGGTTCGTGGCAGAGCGGGGGTCGTTCTGGGCGTTCGCTCGGACGGTGGTCCGTCGGCGGCTCATCGACGCGCGCCGCCGCGAGCGCGAGCAGGCGGTGCCGCTCTCCGCCCTCGAGGAGACCGACGAGGAGGGGCACACCCGCCTGCCGGCGGCGGACCGCGTGGCCGAGCGGCTGTGGCGTGCGGCCCAGGAAGAGGAAGACCGCCGCGAGGAGATCGCCGAGTTCGTGCGCACGCTGGCGGCATTCGGCCTCCATCTCGACGACCTCGTGGCGGACTGCCCCCGACGGGAGGACGCCCGCCGCCGGGCCCTCGAGGTGGCCCGCGCCATCGCCCGGGATCCGGCGCTGGCGCGGCACGTGCTGACCGAGCGGACGCTGCCGCAGAAACGCCTCGAAACGCTGGTCGGACCGAGCCGGAAGACGCTCGAGCGCCACCGGCGCTACATCCTGGCGGCCACGCTGGTCTACCTCCACGATTGGCCGCTCATCCGGACCTTTCTCGACGGACTCGGACAGGAGGACGGCTGAGGTGCAACGCCGTGCCGTGGTGCTGGAGGTCGACGGTCGCCGGGCCGTCGTCCTGACCGAAACCGGGGAAATCCGGCGGATCCGCGTGCCCTGGCCGGGCCTGCGGGTGGGCCAGGAAGTCGTGGTCGACGAGCCCCGGGCGGGGGCGTGGCGGGTGCTTGGCGGAGCCGTCGCCGCGGCCGCCGCCGCAGCCGCCTGGCTCCTGCTCCCAGGGCGCCCCGTCGCTCCGGCGCCCGTGGCCGTCGTGAGCCTGGACGTCAATCCCAGCCTGTCCCTGGCGCTGGCCGCCGACGGCCGGGTCACCGCCATCACGGGATGGGACGCCGACGGCCGGACTCTGGCGGCGGCGCTGGCCCCGGAGTGTGGCCGGCGCCTGACCGACGTGGCGGCTGAGCTGGCCCGGACGGGGCGGGCCCGGGGATTCCTCGGGCCCTCGGCCTGGGTGCTCGTGGCCGGGGCCCCGGAGCCGGGGCAGCATCCGGCGTCCGCGACCGTGCTCGCCGCCGAGACGGCCGTGGCCCGCCAGGTGGAGCGGCTCGGCCGTGTGCCGCCGGACCATGTGGTGACGCTCCCGCCCGCGTCGGCGGCTGCCGTGGCCCGGGCCGCCTCGGCCTCCCTGTCCTTGGGCCGCTACCTCGCGGCGGAGCGGGTCGGGCTGTCCCTGCACCAAGCGCGCCGGACGTCGGTCCAGACGTTGACCGAGTCGCTCCGCCACACCGCCCACCCGGCCCGGCCGGCGTCGGTGTCCACGGCAGGACGGGAGTCGGAGGGCGAGCCACCGCCGCCCCAGCCGGCGGCGACCGCCGGGCGGCCGGAGGGGACGCCGGAGACGGGCGACCACGGCGGGCGCGCCGCGACGCCCGAGGCGTCGCCGAGTCCGGTCCGGGAGGCCCACCCCGCCGAGCACGGGAGACGAGACCAGGCGACCACCCGTGGCGGGGATCACGGCGGGTCCGACCACGGGGGCCAGGCGTCGGACACGTCGGGAACGTCGGAGGGGAGCGGCGCCAACGCCACCGGGGACGGATCGTCGGGGGAGGGCGACTGATCCGGTCGCCCCGGCCGACGACCGGGCCGGCCGCTCCCCCGGAGGGTGCGGCCGGCCGTCGGGGGAGGGGCTATCGACGGCTGGCCGCGCCCGACCGGTACCGAGACGTTCCCGAATCCAGTATCCATCCCATGGGAGGCTCCGGACGGTCCGACCGGCCCGGGCCGTCGGCCGGTCCGCCGGAGGGACGGACCCGGCTTCCGGTTCCCGCGCGCCGCCTGCCGGCGGGCATGATCCGGGGACAGGCCGGTGCGGCAGGCTGCCGCAAGGCCGCTGCCGCCGCCGGGTGACCGGCGGACGTCGGGAAGAGATGCGGACGACGGTTTCGGCGACGGGTCCGCCGCGCGCGATGCGACCGAGCCGTCCGACCGCACCGCCCGGCGGCGGCTGCGCCACCCGGGGCCCCGCGCTGTTTCGACGGGGCGATGTCCGCCCGCGGCGGAGCGGCCGCCCCCTCGGCGGTCCGGATGCCCCGCCGGCCGCCGACGCGGTCCGGTTCGGGCCGACCGACTGGACAGCGCCGCCAGGACCGGTACACTAGTGGCGAAACGGAGCGGCGGGGCGCCAAGCCGCCGGAGGGGGCGGTGGGGACGAAGAACACGGCATCGACGGACATTTTATACATCGTCATGCTGGCCATCCTGGTCGGGATGACGGTGTTCACCTTTTACCAGAACAGCCAGGCGCAGAAGAAGCGGCAGAAGCTGCAGGCCGAACTGAAGCGGGGCGACCGGGTGGTGACCGTGGGCGGCATCGTCGGCCGCGTGAGCCGGGTCAAGGACAATCGCGTCTGGGTGCAGATCGCCGACGGCGTCGAGGTCGAGATGGTCAAGTCCGGGATCGGCAGCCGGCTGGAGAACTGACGGCGTCGGGGCGGAAGAGCGTGGCGGAGGGGAGCTGGCCCATGGAGCAGGGTGACGAGCGGGAAGCCTTGCGCGCCCGCGTCAGCGCGTGGCGGGAACGGCTGGAGCGGACGCCGCCGGCGCCGGCGGAGACCTTGTCCGGCGAGCCGGTGGACGTCCTGTACACACCGGTCGACGGCGGGGGGGAGCCGTACGCCGAGAAGCTGGGCCTGCCGGGCGAATATCCGTTCACCCGCGGCATCTACCCCACCATGTACCGCGGGCGGCTGTGGACGATGCGCCAGTACGCGGGCTTCGGGACGGCCGAGGAGTCCAACCGCCGCTACCGCTACCTGCTGGAGCAGGGCCAGACGGGCCTGTCCGTGGCCTTCGACCTGCCCACCCAGATGGGCTACGACTCCGACGACCCGGCAGTGGAGGGCGAGGTCGGCAAGGTGGGCGTGGCCATCGACTCCCTGGCGGACATGGAGATTCTGCTCGACGGGATCCCGCTGGACCAGGTCAGCGTGTCGATGACCATCAACGCGCCGGCGGCCATCCTGCTGCTCATGGTCGTCGCGGTGGCGAAGAAGCAGGGCGTGCCGCTCGCCAAGCTGTCCGGGACCATCCAGAACGACATCCTCAAGGAGTATGCGGCCCGGGGCACCTACATCTTCCCGCCCCGCCCCTCGATGCGCCTGGTGACGGACACCTTCGCCTGGTGCGCCGAGCACCTGCCGGCGTGGAACACCATCTCCATCTCCGGCTATCACATCCGGGAGGCCGGGGCGACGGCGGCGCAGGAGATCGCGTTCACCCTGGCCAACGGCATCGCTTATGTGGAGGCCGCCATCCAGGCGGGGCTGGCGGTGGACCGGTTCGCGCCGCGGCTGTCGTTCTTCTTCAACGCCCACATCGACTTCTTCGAGGAGATCGCGAAGTTCCGGGCCGCGCGGCGGATGTGGGCCAAGATCATGCGGGAGCGGTTCGGGGCGCGGGATCCGCGCTCGTGGATGCTCCGCTTCCACACCCAGACGGCGGGGTCGTCGCTGACGGCCCAGCAGGTGGACAACAACGTGGTGCGGGTCACGCTCCAGGCGCTCGCGGCGGTGCTCGGGGGCACGCAGTCGCTGCACACCAACGCGCGGGACGAGGCCCTGGCGCTGCCGACGGAGGCGTCGGCGCGGCTGGCGCTCCGGACCCAGCAGATCATCGCGTACGAGAGCGGCGTGACGGCGACGGTGGATCCCCTGGGGGGCTCGTACTTCGTCGAAGCGCTCACCGACCGCCTGGAGGCCGAAGCGTGGCGGTACCTGGAGGAGATCGACCGGCGGGGCGGAGCGGTGGCAGCCATCGAGGCGGGCTACGTGCAGCGGGAGATCCAGGAGGCCGCTTGGCGCTACCAGCAGCAGCTCGAGGCGCAGACCAAGTACGTGGTGGGGGTCAACGTGTTCCAGGAGGGCCGGGAGCCGCCGCCGCCCATCCACCGCGTGGATCCGGCCGTGGCCCAGCGCCAGCGCGAGCGTCTGGCCCGGGTGCGCGCGGAGCGGGACGGGGAGCGGGTCCGACGGGCCTTGGCGCGGCTGGAGGCGGCGGTGCGGGGGTCCGACAACCTCCTGCCGCCGCTCTTGGAGGCGGTCGAGGCCTACGCCACCCTGGGCGAGATGGTGGGCGTGTTAAAATCCGTGTTTGGGCAATATCGCCCCCCGGTCGTGCTTTAGGCGGCCGGCGGGGAGCGGAGGGGACGCCGTGAAGCTGGACCATCTGGGCGTCGCCGTGACCGACCTCGAGCGGGCGGCGGCGGCGTGGAACGTGTTGGGGCTCCAGACCGCCCATGTCGAAGAGGTGCCGCGGGACCAGGTGCGGGTGGCGTTCGTGCCGTTCGCCGGGGGGCGCCTCGAACTTTTGCAGCCGACCGCGGAGACCTCGCCGGTGGCGCGGTTTCTGGCGCGGCGGGGCGAGGGCATCCATCACGTGGCGTTCGCCGTGACCGGCCTGGCAGACCTGTTGGCGCGCCTCAAGGCGGCCGGGGTGCGGCTCATCGACGAGGCGCCGCGCCCGGGCGCGGAGGGCACGGCGGTGGCGTTCCTCCACCCGTCGGCGACCGGCGGGGTGCTGGTGGAACTGGTGGAGCGGCCGACGTCCGCATGAGCCGCGCACACGAGGGCGTCCCGCCGGTCCCGGACCCGCTGGCGGAACTGTACCGGCGGCAGGCGGCCGTCACCGCCATGGGCGGGCCGGAACGCATCGCGCGCCAGCATCAGGCCGGGAAGTGGACGGCGCGGGAGCGCATTGCGGCCCTGGTGGATCCCGGGAGCTTCGAGGAGATCGGCGCGCACGTGCTCCCCCGGGCGGGCGGGGTGGATCCGGGCGAGGCGCCCGCGGACGGGGTGGTCACCGGTTTCGGCCGGGTCGACGGCCGGCCGGTGTACGTCTATGCCCAGGACTTCACGGTGCTGGGCGGCTCCCTGGGGGAGATGCACGCCGCCAAGATCCAGCGGGTGCAGGACCTGGCGCTCAAGACGGGCTGCCCCCTGGTCGGCATCAACGACTCGGGCGGCGCCCGCATCCAGGAGGGCGTCGACGCCTTAAACGGCTACGGCGAGATCTTCAAGCGCAACACCTGGGCGTCCGGCGTCATCCCCCAGATCACGGCGATCATGGGCCCGTGCGCCGGCGGGGCGGTCTATTCCCCCGCCCTCACGGACTTGGTGGTGATGGTGCGGGGCACGGCCCAGATGTTCATCACCGGGCCGCAGGTGATTCAGGCCGTAACCGGGGAGCAGGTCTCCGCCGAGGACCTGGGCGGGGCGGACGCCCAGCTCCGGAAGTCGGGGGTGGCCCACTTCGCCGTGGACAGCGACGCGGAGGCCCTGGCGCTCATCCGGGAGATCCTGGGGCGCCTGCCCGCCAACAACCTGGAGGATCCCCCCCTGCGCCCCGGGCGCGACCCCGAGGCCATCGACCTCCGGACGCTCGTGCCGCCGGATCCCAACAAGCCGTACGATGTTCGCGACGTGATCCGGGGGATCGTCGACCAAGACTCGTTCCTGCCCTTCCAGGAAGGGTACGCCGACAATCTGGTGGTGGGCCTGGCCTATCTCGACGGCCACGCCCTGGGCGTCGTGGCCAACCAGCCGCGGGTGCTGGCGGGGACGCTCGACATCAACGCGTCGGACAAACTGGCGCGATTCGTGCGGTTCTGCGACGCCTTCAACATCCCCGTGCTGACGCTGGTGGACACGCCCGGATACCTGCCCGGCACGGCGCAGGAGTACGGGGGCATCATCCGCCACGGGGCGAAGGTGCTGTACGCGTACGCCGAGGCGACCGTGCCCAAGCTCACGGTGGTGCTGCGCAAGGCGTACGGCGGGGCCTACCTGGCGATGTGCAGCCGGGCGCTCGGCGCCGACCTGGTGCTGGCGTGGCCGACGGCGGAGATTGCGGTGATGGGGCCGGACGGGGCCGCCAACATCATCTACCGGCGGGAGATCCAGGAGGCGGCGGACCCGGCGGCGGTCCGACGGCAGAAGGTCGCCGAGTACCGGGCGCAGTTCGCGCATCCGTATGTGGCGGCGAGCCGGGGCTACATCGACGCGGTGGTGGATCCGGCGGACACGCGGCGCTGGCTGGTGCGCGGGTTGGCGACGCTCCTCAACAAGCGCGAGCGGCGCCCGGCGAAGAAACACGGCAACATTCCGCTGTAAGGGGCGACCGGGGCGGCTGGAGGCGAGACGACGACGTACGTGATGGACAAGGCAGGGGCGCCGCCGACGGAGGCGGGGACAGACGGCCCGCCGGCCGCCGTGGTGGCGGCGATCATGGCGGCGGTGGCCGCCTACGATGCGCGGCTCCGGCCGGTGGCGATCCGGGAGGCGTGGCCGGCGCCGAGCGCGTGGCGCTGGGTCGGACGGCGGGAGGCCATGGAGGGAGGATGGCCGTGGTAGGTCGGCGGCAGTTCCGGGTCGTGGTGGACGGCCGGACGTATTGGGTGTCGGTGGAGGAGGTCGGGGACATCCCGGCGGCCCCGGCGGAACCGGCCGCCGTCCCGGTGACCGCGGGGCCGGAGGCGGCCCCTCCGGCGCCGGTGCCGCCCCCCGCGGCGGCCGCCCCGAAGCGGCCGGCCGGCGGGGCGGCGGTGGTGAGCGCGCCGCTGCCGGGGACGGTGCTGGAGGTGAAGACCGCCGTCGGGGAGGCGGTCGAACCGGGCCAGGTGCTGGTGATCCTGGAAGCGATGAAGATGGAGAACGAGATCGTGGCGCCGCGGCGGGGGGTCGTCACGGCGGTCCACGTGACCAAGGGCGCGGGCGTCGGGGTGAACGACCCGCTGGTGGAGATCGAGTAGGCCCGGGGCGACAGGAGGCGAGGCGGATGGAGATCGCGGGACGGCTGTTCGTGGTCGCCGGGGGCGCGTCGGGTCTGGGCCGGGCGACGGCGGAGCGGCTGGTGGCGGCGGGCGGCCGGGTGGCTGTCCTCGACCGAGACGCGGAGGCCGGCGAGGCCGTGGCACGGCGCTTGGGCGACGCCGCCGGATTCTGGCCGGTCGACGTGACGGATCCGGCCGGCGTGGAGGCGGCCCTGCGCGCGGCGACGGAACGGTTCGGGGCGCTGCGCGGGGCGGTGAACTGCGCGGGGGTCGCCATCGCGGAACGGGTGCTCGGCCGCCGGGGGCCGCACGATCTCGCGGCGTTCGCGCGGGTCGTCACGGTGAACCTGGTGGGGACGTTCAACGTGCTGCGGCTGGCGGCCCAGCTCATGGCGGAGGCGGACCCCCTGGCGGACGGGGAGCGGGGGGTCATCGTCAACACGGCGTCGGTGGCGGCGTTCGAAGGGCAGATCGGGCAGGCGGCCTACAGCGCCTCGAAGGGCGGGGTGGTGAGCCTCACGCTGCCGGCGGCGCGGGAGCTGGCGGCGCTCGGGATCCGGGTCATGGCCATCGCGCCGGGGATCTTCGACACGCCGATGCTGGCGGCGCTGCCCGAGCCGGCGCGGCGCTCGCTGGGGGAGCAGGTGCCGTTCCCGCGGCGCCTGGGGCAGCCGGCGGAGTACGCGCAGTTGGTTCAGCACATCATCGAGAATCCCATGCTCAACGGCAGCGTCATCCGGCTCGACGGCGCCATCCGGATGGCGCCCCGGTAGACGCGCCCCGGCGGGGGCCCGCCGGGGCCCCCGCGGCGCCGCGGACCGCCTTCAGGTGCGGTTCCGCTTCTTCTCCACCATCGCCTCGAACTGGGTCCGGGGCAGGCAGTACCGCTCGTGTTCGGCCTCGCCCACCACCTCCACTTCGTCGCGGACCACCACCTGGAAACGGACCCGGGGCCCGTCCACCGCGGTGATCGTGGCCTCGGCGGTGACGCGCATCCCGAGCGGCGTCGGCCGCCGATGCGACAGGGTCACCCAGGTGCCGAGGCTCACCCAGTCCGACGGCAGCCCGCGTTCCAGGGCGGCACCACAGGCCACCTCCACCAGGTCGAGCATCATGGGGGTGGCGAACACCAGGACGCCCGGGTTGCCCATCGCGTCGGCGGTGTGGGCCCGCTCGACGGTCCAGGTCACGCGTCCCGTGTCGCCGACTTGAGGCGAAAACGCCATATCCCATCCATCCCTCCGTGCCTTGGTCGGGGCCCGTTCCGGCGGGGCCGGCCGACGGGCGTCCCTTCGCGTTTTTCGTTTCCGGGCGCGAAATCCTGCCGGGCGGAGGTCCGCCGGGGGGGCGGGCGGACGGTTGGAGATGGTTTAGACTGGAGGCATCCGGAGACGACCGCCCCCGGGCGGTCGGGGAGAGGAGGCCGACACGCGGTGGGCGACGGGGCGGAGGTGACGCTGCGCCAGCTCCGGTGCCTGGTGGCGGTCGCCGACCACGGGTCCATCTCCGCGGCGGCGGCGGCGCTGGACGTCTCGCAGCCGACCGTGACCCACCAACTCCAGCTGTTGGAACGGACGCTGGGCCATCGGCTCCTGGATCGGCATGCGCGGGGCGTGTCGGTCCGGCCCGAGGGCCTGTTGGTGGTGGAGCGCGCGCGACGCATCGTGCAGGCCGTGGAGGCCCTCGGCGACGACCTGGTGGAGCCGGGGACGGTGCGGGGCGAGGTGCGCCTGGGGATCGTCCCGTCGGCCGCGTCCCACCACTTTCCGACGCTGTACCGCCAGCTGAGCCACCAGTACCCCCTCATCGCGCTGAGCCTGCAGGAGGAGTCGAGTGCCACCCTGGTCGAACGCGTGCGCCAGGGTGATCTCGACCTGGCGGTGGCCACCCTGCCCCTGCCCCACGCCGAGGTGGAGCTGGAACGGCTCTGGCGCGAGGAACTCATGCTCATCGTCCCGCCGGGGGAGGCGGCCTGGGGCCCGGGACCGGTGCCCGTCGCCGCGCTCGCGGGGCGCCCGTACATCGGTTTGGCGCCCGGGGCGGGCCTGCACTCCCGCATCCTCGAGATGTTCCACGAGGCGGGCATCCAGCCGCGGGTGGACTTCGAGGCCCAGAGCCTCGGCACGGCCGTGGGCTTCGTGGCCGCGGGACTCGGGGTGTCCATCGTCCCCGCCCTGGTCGCCCGCGTATACCATGATGCCGGGTACGTGCAGGCGCTGCACCTGGAGCCGAAGGTCTATCGTCACTTGGTGCTCATTCACCGGCCGGTGGCGGACCTGCGCCCCGCGGCCCAGACCGTGCTGCGCTTCCTCCAGGTCCAGGCGCGGCGCATCGGATCCCCGACAGGGGAGCGCAGCTAGCGGGGGAGGTCGGGATGAGGCGACTGTCACGGGACGCGTATTTCATGGCCATCGCCCAGGCGGCGGCGCGCCGCTCCACGTGCGTGCGGCGGGCGGTCGGCGCCGTCGTGGTGGACCGGGCGGGGCGCATCCTGAGCACCGGGTACAACGGCAGCCCGGAGCGCTATCCGCACTGCGAGGAATTGTGCGGCCCCAACCCGCCCGGACCGTGCCAGTGGAGCGTGCACGCCGAGATCAACGCCCTGCTGTTCGCGGAGAACCGCCAGCCGGAGAAAACCCTCTACGTGACGGCCGCGCCGTGCCGCCAGTGCGCTTTGGCCATCGCCAACGCCGGCATCGTCCGCGTGGTCATCGGGGCGCCGTACCGCACCGAGGAAGGGCTCGAGGTGCTCCGCCGCGGCCACATCCCGTACGAGTTCGTGCCGCCGCCGGATCCCGAGCCGTGACGGGCCGCACGGCCCGGCGGCGCGGACAAGCCCGGGGCGCGGACCGGACCGGGGAGGGGTCGGCCGGACTCGCGGGGCCCGGGGGACGTCCGGCGGTTCCGCCACGGGCCGGAGGGGCCGAACCGGCGCGGACGACCTCGGGCAGCCGCTCTTGTCAAGGGGGACGGGACCCCCTATAACTGGAACCACCGAGGCGCCGGGGCCGCCCGCGCGGCGGCCCGGCCGGGTCGTGCGGGCACGGCCCGGGGCGGTACCGCAGTTATCGACGAGGAGGCTCGGGACGTGGAGGCGAAGTGGTTCAATCCGTTTCCGCTGCTGAAGGGACGGCGGGCCCTGGTGACCGGCGGCAGCCGGGGCATCGGGGCGGGGATGGCCGAAGGGCTCGCGCGCGTCGGCGCCGAGGTGGTGATTACGCAGACGCGGCCACCGGCCGAGCATACGCCCGCCTGGGTGGAGGCGGTGCGGGCGGAGGGGTTCTCGGTCACGGTCATCCAGGGCGTCTTCGAGCAGCCGGAGACCCTCTACGACTGGGCCGAGCGTGTCTGGGCGGAGTACGGTCCGTTCGACATCCTGGTCAACAACGCGGGGATCATGCGGCGGGGGCCGGTCGACACCTTCCGCTGGGAGGACTGGAAGACGGTCATCGACGTCAACCTCCACGCGGTGTTCGTGCTGACGCAGGCCATCGGCCGGAAGATGGTCGAGCGGGGCTACGGCAAGATCATCAACACCGCGTCGCTCATGTCGTTCCAGGGGGGGATCCGGGTGCCGGCCTACGCGGCCGCCAAGGGCGGGGTCGCGCAGCTCACCAAGGCTTTCGCGAACGAATGGGCCGGGCGGGGCGTCAACGTGAACGCCATCGCGCCGGGGTACATCGCGACCGACCTCACCCAGGCCCTGCGCGACGATCCGGAACGCTTCCGCGAGCTGTCGTCCCGGATCCCGCAGGGGCGCTGGGGCACGCCCGACGACCTCGCCGGGGCCGTCGTCTTCCTCGCCTCGCCGTGGTCGGACTACGTCAACGGCCACGTGCTGGCCGTGGACGGCGGTTGGCTGGCCCGCTGACGGCGCATAGTCCGGGTCCCCGATGGAAGGCTAAGGCCGGGACAGGGTGCGGTCGCCGGGCGTGCCGGCGGCCGACCTCCCGGTCCACGACTTTCCGGAGGAGGACCCGAGTGGCGTGAGGATCGAGACAGGCGAGGCATTGGGACTCCACGAGATGCTGCAGTCGCTGGCCGTGGCGATCGAGAAGCTGTCCGTGTACGAGGAGGAGGCCCGGTCGGACGAGCTGCGCTACCTGGCGGCGGACATCTGCCGGGAGGCCGAGCAGGACTACGAAGAGCTCCGGGACATTGTGGAGGGTGCCGGCATGGCCGGGATGCTCCGGACGGCGGAGGACGGCTGGCACGACGAGATCCGGCCGCGGCTGGAGGGCCGGACGCGGGCGCCCCTCAAGCCCGTGCAGCCGCGGACCACGGGCCGGTTGTCAGATCGCGCGATGGTCACCGACATGCTCGAGTGCTGCAAGCAGATCGCGGTGAAGGCGGTGTTCTTCGCCACGGAGATGTCCCACCAGAGCATCCGGCGCGCCCTGGCCGAACTGAGCCGCAAGCACCTCGACGCGGCGTTCAAGATCTACAAGTTCATGGAGCGCAGCGGGTGGTATCCGCAGCTCCAGAGCGGCGAGAGTCCCGAACAGTGGCTGACGGACACGCACCGGCCGCCCGAGGAGGCGCCGCGGCGCGTGACCCGCTCGGCCGTGATGTAAACCCGGCGGCGATCGATTCGGAGCGGCGGGGGCGACGACGCCCCCGCCGCTTTCTGCCGGGCGGGCCGGATCCCGTTGGCCGGCCCCGGGCACGTCTTGCGGCGGCGGCAGGCGAATATGCCCATAGGGGGGCGGACTTTGTCCGAAACCCGCAGTACGGGAGGCGCTCCACCGAGGTTCGGCGCACGGTGGGGCGCGATGCCGCCCCGAAGAGGACGGAGGGTCCCGCGGCCCCGAGGGGGCGGCGGACGCTGTCGCGAGGGAGGCGACAGGCATGTTCCAGCAGGTGTTGAACCCCGCCCACAACCTCGCCCTCACGGCCTTGTTGTCCATCCTTCCGTTCGTGGTGCTGCTGGCGTTGTTGGCCTGGCTGAGGACCTCGGTCTGGGTCGCGACCCTCATCGGGTCGGCGGCAACGCTGCGGTTGGCGCTGACGGTCTGGCGGATGCCGCCCGGGGTCGGCCTCCAATCCTACCTCTTCGGGGGCCTGACGGGCGCATGGGCCATCGACTGGATCACGTTCTGGGGCGTCGTCATCTTCAACGCGCTCAACGCCACCGGCCTGTTCGAGGTCTTCAAGAACTGGCTCGTCGCCCGGGCGACGCCCGACATCCGGGTGCAGACGATCCTGCTGGCGTGGTCGCTGGGCGCCCTCCTCGAGGGTTGAGAACTGCTCGTAGGACTATGGACAAACATGGATAGTTGGGTTATTCTGTCCACGTGAAGCTGAGTGAATGGGCACGCAAGCGAGGCATCTCCTACAAGACAGCCTGGCGCTGGGTACGGCAAGGAAAGATGCCTGTTCCCTTTGAGCAGACGCCCACCGGGACGATTTTGGTCAAAGAGCCGGAGGCCACTTCCCAGGCCGTGGCCCTGTATGCCCGCGTGTCCAGCGTCGACCAAAAGACGGATCTGGACCGGCAAATCGCCCGGCTGGTTGCCTACGCCAGCGAACAGGGCTGGGCCGTCGCCCGGGCCGTCTCCGAGATCGGGTCCGGTCTGAACGGCCACCGGCCCAAGCTCATACGCTTGCTGTCCGACCCAAAGGTGGGCACCATCGTCGTCGAACACCGGGACCGGCTCATGCGCTTCGGCTTCGAGTACGTCGAAGCGGCTCTGGCGGCCCAGGGACGGCGGATTGTCGTCGTTGAGCCCGGTGAGGTCAAGGATGACCTGGTCCAGGACATGATCGAGGTCCTGACGTCGTTCTGTGCCCGCCTTTACGGTCGCCGGTCGGCCCGGAACAAGGCGAAAAAAGCCCTGGAGGCCATTGAACGTGAAGGTTAACCGGGCCTATCGGTACGAACTGAACCCCAACGTCCAGCAGCGCATCCTGCTGACCAAGCACGCGGGCGCTGCCCGGTTCGCCTACAACTGGGGCTTGGCTCGGCGCATCGAGCTGTACCAGCAAACAGGGAAGACCACCAACGCCATCGAGCAGCACCGGGAACTGAACAGCCTGAAGAAGACCGAGTACCCGTGGCTGTACGAGGTATCCAAGTGCGCCCCGCAGGAGGCGCTGCGGGACCTGGACCGGGCCTTCGCGAACTTCTTCCGGGGCTTGAAGGAAGGCCGTCATGCTGGCTTCCCCCGGTTCCGGAAGAAGGGGCGGGACGACCGGTTCCGGCTGACGGGCTCGATCCGGGTGGTGGGCCGAGCGGTGCGGCTTCCCCGGCTGGGCCGTATCCGGCTGAAGGAAGAGCCGCAGGTCCAGGGCCGCGTCCTGTCGGCGACGGTGAGCCGGGAAGCCGACCGCTGGTATGTGAGCCTGACGGTGGAGGTGGATCTGCCGGATCCGGACCCGGTGGCAGGACCGGCGGTCGGGGTGGATGTCGGGCTGTGCCACTTCGCGACCATCGTCGGGGACGATGGGACGGTGGCGACGATCGAGGCACCCAGGCCCCTGGAGCGGTCTCTGCGCCGCCTGCGCCGCCGTCAGCGGCAACACAGCCGGAAGCGGAAGGGGTCGAAGAACCGGCGGAAGTCGGCCCTGCGGCTGGCGCGGCTGCACCGGCGCGTTCGCAACATCCGGCGAGACTTCCTACATCAGCTCACCACGCGCCTGGCGAAAACCAAGTCGGTGATCGTGGTGGAGGACCTGAACGTGAGCGGACTGTTGCAGAACCCATACCTGGCACGGCACGTCGCCGACAGCGGCTGGGGCGAGTTCCGGCGGATGCTGGCCTACAAGTGCATGTGGTACGGGAGCCGACTGGTGGTTGCGAACCGGTACGACCCGAGCAGCAAGACTTGCTCGGCTTGTGGGCACGTGTTGGAGGCGCTGCCGCTGGACGTGCGGGTATGGGACTGCCCGGCCTGTGGCGCGCATCATGACCGGGACGTGAACGCGGCCCGGAATCTCCTGGCGATGGCCAGATGAACGGCCTACCGCCAGTTCGGCGGGAAGTGACGCCTGTGGACATCGGAGGTTGCAGGCCGCAAGGCCGGTGCCGGTGGATGAGGCAGGAAGCAACCAGGATAGGTGTCGTGGGACATTTGTCCATGAGTTGCAGAACGGGCTGGTGGGCTTCGGCTATCCGTAGGCGGTGATGGCGCCGATCCTCATCGGCCTGGGCGTGGCGGAGCTCGACGCCATCCGGGTCACCGCCATCGCCAACAACGCGCCCGTCTCGTACGGCGCCCTGGGTGTCCCGATCATCGCCCTGGCCACCGTGACCGGGCTGCCGCTACTGGCGCTGTCGGCCTCGGTGGGCAAGGTGGTGGCGCTGCTCGCCCTCCTGCCGCCCTGGGTGCTGATCTACCTCGTCTCGGGCCGCCGGGGGTTCGCCGACGGCTGGCCGCTGGCCGTCGTGGGGTCGCTCGCGTACATCCTCGGGCAGTTGCCCGTCTCCCAGTTCGTCGGGCCCTACCTGCCGGACATCACCGGCTCGCTGGTCTCGTTCGGCCTGCTCCTGGCCTTGCTCCGGGTGTGGCGGCCCCGGACCCTCCTCGGCTACGGCGGGCGGGAGCTGGACGCCGAGGCGGCGGCGCGCTTCGAGGCCGTCCCGGTCAGCCGGGCCGCCGCCTGGCGGGCCTGGCTCCCGTTTATCATCCTCATCGTGGTGGTCGTCCTATGGACCGGCCCGTGGTCCCCCCTGCCGGGCTTGAGCCTCATGGCCCTGAAGGCGGCCGCCGTCTCCTCCATCTCCCACAAGGCGACCAGCGTGGCCTTCAGTTTCACGCCGTTCGCCGGCGGGACCTCCATCCTGGTCTCCTGGCTCCTCATGCTGGCCGTGCTGCGCCCGGGCGCCGCGGCGGTCCGCGAGGTCTTCCGCACCACCTTCCGGCAGATGTGGGGCGCGCTGTTGGTCGGGTTCCTCATCTTCGGCCTGGCGGACGTGTTCAACCTCTCCGGCATGGCGGCCTCGTTGGCCTACACGTTCAGCCGCATCGGGCCGGCCTTCATCGTGCTCGCGCCCGTGCTGGGGTGGATCGGCGTGGCGCTGTCCGGCAGCAACACCTCGACCAACGCCATGTTCGGCCTGATGCAGACCCTCGTGGGCAAGCTCCTGGGATTCCCGGCGCTGCTCCTCCCCTCCCTGAACTCGGTCGGGGCCGAGGTCGGCAAGCCCATCGCCCCGCAGACCGCGAGCGTGGGGGTGGCGACCACCCGCTTCGTGCCCAGCGAGGGCCAGGTGATCCGGCACAACCTGGGGTGGACGCTGGTCCTCCTCGCCTGGCTCATCATCGTGGGCCTGTTGTACTACACGGTGGCGCCGGGGGTGATGCGCCTCTAGGGTACGACGGCCGGGAGAAAAAGCAGGACGGGCGGCGCGCCGGGGGACGGTCCTGACGCCGCGCGCCCCCGACCCTCCGGCCCGGAAACCCGTCCCCGGGCGCGCCGGGCCGCGCCGCGGACGGATCCGGGCGGCCCGGCTGGGCGTCTCCAGCCGGGTCCTCCTGCCGGCGCCGGGCGGCCCAACCCGGGACCGAAGAACGGTCCGGGCGACCGCGTGCGCCCGCGCGCAGAGGGGGCGAGCGTCCGCCGCGGGCCGGCGGCCGGTGACGCCCGGAGGAGCGGCGCGAAGGCCCTTTGAGGGGGCCGGGAGTTTCCCCTCGTCCTGGAGTGGGAATCTGCTAGAATTGCCGTAATCGACGGCCTTCGGGCGGGTCCCGCCGGGGGCGCGGCGGCCCCGGTCCCGCCCGGGCCGGCCTCAAGGGGGGATGCTTGCATGTCCGACGCCGAGTCCGAAGCCCTGGCGATGATGGCCCGGAGCTATCTCGTGCCCCCGCCCCAACCCCCGTCCGGGCGCCTTCCCGTCCGGACCCTGGACGAGTTCCGTGCCCTGTACCGCCGTAGCCTGGCGGACCCGGGGGCCTACTGGGAGGCGGTAGCCCGCGAGCTCATCTGGTTCGAACCGTGGCAGGAAGCGCTGGCCGGCGACTTCCCGGAGTTCCGGTTCTTTGTCGGCGGCCGCGGCAACGTCAGCGTCAACTGCATCGACCGCCACCTCGCGGAGCGCGCCGACCATCCCGCCCTCGTGCATGTCCAGGAGGAGGGCGGGGAGCGGGTGTGGACCTGGCGCGAGTTCCACCGGACGACGGCCACCTTCGCCCAGGCGCTCTACGACATGGGAGTCCGGACAGGCGACGTGGTCGCCATCTACCTCCCGAACCTGCTCGAGACGTTCGCGGCGACCCATGCCTGCTACCGGCTCGGTGCCGTCTACAACATCATCTTCTCCGGATTCTCGGCCGACGCGCTGTACGACCGCCTGGCGGACACCCGTCCCAAGGTGGTGGTGACCGCGGACGAGGCCGTCCGCCGCGGCCGGCGCATCCCCCTCAAGCGCACGCTGGATCAGGCGCTCGCGCGTCTGGACGGCGTCGCCCGGGTGGTGGTGGTGCGGCGGACCGGCGCCGCCGTCCCCATGACGCCCGGACGGGACGTGTACTGGGACGACGTGCTGGCCGGCACGACGGGCGAGTTGGCCCCGGTGTCGCTCGAGGCCAACGATCCGGGGTTCATCATCGTCACCTCGGGCACCACCAACAAACCCAAGGGACTGGTCCACGCCGGGCTGGGCTTCCTGGTGGGGGCCTACCACAACGTCAAGTGGGCCCTCGACCTGGGACCCGAGGACGTCTACTGGTGCACCGCCGACGTGGGCTGGCTGACGTTTCCCATCTTCGAACTGGTGGGAGGCCTGCCGTTCGGCGCCGCGTACGTCCTCTACGACGGGGCGCTCGACTTCCCCGAACCCGACCGGTTCTACCGGATCGTCGCCGAACATCGCGTGACCAAGGTGTTCACGGCGCCGACGGCGCTCCGCATGCTGGCGCGGTACGGCCGGACCTGGCGTGACCGGTACGACCTTTCGGCGCTCCGCCTCATCGCCCTGGTCGGCGAGCCGTTGGACCAGACCACGTGGGAATGGGTGTACCGGGACCTGGGCCAGGGCCGGGTGGAGATCAACAACACCTACGGGCAGAGCGAGACGGGGAGCGCCTGGACGGCCTCCGCCGTGGGCGTAACGCCGGCCAAGCCCGGGTCGTGCGGGATGGCCCTCCCCGGCCATGCCTACGCCGTCGTCGACGACGACGGCCGGCCGCTCGGCCCCGGCCAGGTGGGCCACCTGGTGCTGACGCGCCCGTTTCCCACCCTGGCCCGGACTATCTGGCGGGATCCCGAACGCTACCGGCGCGAGTACTTCCGCTGGCCCGGGATGTACGCCTCCTACGACAGCGCGGTCGAGGACGCGGACGGGCACCTGTGGGTGCTCGGCCGGATCGACGACGTGATCAACGTCGCGGCGCACCGGTTGTCCACGATGGAGATGGAAAGCGCCCTGCTCACGCTGCCGGAGGTGGCGGAGGCCGCCGTCGTCGGGGTCCCGGACCCCGTCCGGGGCCAGGTGCCGGTGGCGTTCGTCACCGTGCGGGCCGGCACGGTTGCGGACGCCGACCTGCCGGAACGGGCACGGGAACACGTGGCCCGCACCATCGGGGCCATCGCGCGGCCGGCGGCGGTGCACGTCGTCGACGCCATGCCCAAGACACGCAGCGGGAAGATTGTGCGCCGGCTGCTCCGGGAGCTGGTGGTGAGCGGGACGGCGACCGGCGATGTCACCGGCCTCGAGGATCCCGACGTCCTGGAGCGGCTCAAGGCTCAGATCAGGCCGAACGCCTGAACCGTCCCGCGGGCAGGAATTTTCCGGCCGGGCCCGAAGAACTGGCGGGGTACCGCCCGGACGTCCTCCCGGGTGCGGCGACCGACCCCGGCCGCGGGGCCGGATGACCAGACCGTGAGCGAAAGGAGCGGAGCGCCTGGGCGGGGAGGACGCGCAGGTGTCGGCCGACCGACCAGGCGTGAGGGAAGAGATGGAAGTCGTCAGTCCCATCGTCAGAGCGGCGCAGCGCCGCGCCGAGCAGGATCCCGAAGGGTTCTGGGCCGAGGCCGCGGAGCGGGTTCACTGGTTCCGGCGCTGGGACCGGGTCTTCGAGTGGGACCCGCCGGGGTTTCGCTGGTTCGTGGGCGCCCAGACCAACCTCGCGTACAACTGCCTCGACCGCCACGTCGAGCGGGGGTGGGGCGGGCACGCCGCGCTGATCGGGCTGGACGAGGCCGGCGGCCGGCGCGTCTACACCTACGCCCAGCTGTTGCGCGAGGTCGAGCGCGTGGCGGCGGGGCTGAGGGCCATCGGGGTCCAACGGGGCGACCGGGTCGCCATCTATATGCCCACCATCCCCGAGGCCATCGCGGCGATGTTGGCCTGCACCCGCATCGGGGCCCTGCACCTCGTGGTCTTCGCCGGCTTCGGCGCCGGGGCGCTCGCCGACCGCATCCAGCTCGCCGGCGCCAAGGTCCTGCTGGCCGCCGACGCCACCCGCCGCAAGGGCCAGAGGGTGGACCTCTGGCGCATCGTGGCGGAAGCGGCCCAGGCCCCCGGGTCCTCGCTCGAGCGGATCGTCGTGCTCCCGCGGGGCGACCGGCCGCCCCGGCTGTCGCCCGGGCGCGACCTGACCTGGGAGGAACTCGTCGCCGCCGGGCGCGGGGGCGACGGTTCGCATGTCGTGGCGGAGGCCAACGAACCGGCGTTCGTCCTGGCTACGTCGGGCACGACGGCCCGCCCCAAGCTGGCCGTCCACAGCCACGGCGCGTACCAGGTCGGCATCCGCCACACGGCGGCGGTGTGCTTCGGCCTGGAGCCCCGCGACGTCTGGTGGTCCACGTCCGACATCGGGTGGATCGTCGGCCACAGTTTCATTGTCTACGCCCCGCTGTTGGTGGGCGCCACGACGCTCGCGTTTGAAGGGGCGCTCGACTGGCCGGACCCCGGGACCTTCTACCGCATCATTGACGAGAACGCCGTCTCGGCCGTGTTCACCGCGCCCACGGCGGTGCGCATGCTCATGCGCTACGGGACGGAGCCGGCACGTCCGTGGCGCCTCGGATCCATCTCCCGGGTGTTCTGTGCCGGCGAGCCGCTGAACGTGCCCGCGTGGGAATGGATGCAGAAGGAGCTCCTGGGGGACCGGGTTCCGGTCATCGACCACTGGTGGCAGACCGAGACGGGCGGACCGGTGGTGGGCAACCCCTACGGGCTTGGCCTCTTGCCCATCAAACCGGGTTCGGCCGGCATCCCGCTGCCCGGCTTCGCGGTGGCCGTGCGGAGTCCGGAGGGCGAACCGCTCGGGCCGGGGGAGAAGGGCGTGGTCGTCATCACCCGGCCGTTCCCGGGGCTGACGCCGACGATCTGGGGCGATCCCGAGCGTTACCGGCGCGACTACTGGGAGCGCATCCCCGGGGTGTACTTCACGGGGGACGCGGCCTCCATGGACGAGGACGGCTACGTCTGGTTCAGCGGGCGGGCCGACGAGATCATCAAGATCGCCGGGCACCGCATCGGGACGGCCGAGGTGGAGACGGCCTTCCTGCGTCACCCGGCCGTGGCCGAGGCGGGCGTGACGGGGCGGCCCGATGAACTCCGGGGCGAGGTCATCTCCGCTTTCGTGGTGCTGCGCAGCGGGTTCGCGCCTTCCGACGCCCTCAAGGCGGAGATCGCGGAGACGGTGCGGCGGGAGCTTGGGCCCGTGGCGGTGCTGGGGGAGATCAACTTCGTGTCGATGCTCCCCAAGACACGCAGCGGGAAGATCATGCGGCGCGTCTTCAAGGCCGTGATCGCGGGCCGCGACCCGGGAGACATCTCCACCATCGAGGACGAGGGATCGGTCGAGGAACTGCGCGCGGCGTGGCGCGCGATGCGCGAGGAACTGGGCCGTTAGCGGCGCGGCGCCCCGGGGTCGGTCCGGGGGCGCCGGCTTGGGCACGGCTACGGGGTCAACAGCAACTTGCCGGTGGTGCGGCGTCCCTCGAGTAGGCGGTGGGCCTCGGCCGCCTCCGCCAGGGGGAGCGTCGCGAAAAGGCGGAGCTTGAGGGAGCCGGCCCGGATGGCGTCGAGGACCGCCTGGGCCCGCTCCAGGAGCTCGGCCCGGGTGCGGGTGTAGTGCACCAGGCTCGGCCGTGTGAAGAAGAGGGAACGGGCGGCGAAGTCGCCGGGGTTGAGCGCGGGGACCGGGCCGCTCGACTGGCCGAACAGCACCAGGTAGCCGCGTGGGGCGAGGCAGGCCAGGCTCCCGGCGAACGTGGCGGCCCCCACGGAGTCGTACACCACGGCCACGCCCTCGCCGTCGGTCTCCCGCTCTACGCGGGCGGCGAAGTCCTCCTCGGTGTACCGGATCACGACGTCGGCTCCCGCCTCGCGCGACAGGCGCGCCTTCTCCTCGGTGGACACGGTGGTGAAGACCGTGGCGCCCCGCGCCTTGGCGAGCTGGGTGAGTAGGAGCCCGACGCCTCCGGCTCCCGCGTGGACGAGCACCCGGTCGCCGGCGGCGACGGGATAGGTGGAGGACACCAGGTAATGGGCGGTCATGCCCTGGAGCATGGCCGCGGCCGCGGTCTCGAAACTCACGTCCTCGGGCAGCCGGACCAGGCGCCAGGCGGGCACCACGGCCCGCTCGGCGTACGTGCCGGGGGCGGAGGCCCATGCCACGCGATCGCCGGGCCGCACCTCCGTGACCCCGTCGCCCACCGCCGCCACCACGCCGGCCGCCTCCGAGCCGGGGATCCAGGGCAGGGCCGGACGGTAGAGGCCGCTCCGGCTGTAAATGTCGGTGTAGTTGACGCCGATGGCGCGGATCTCGACCAGGGCCTCGCCGGGCCCGGGGACCGGATCCGGCCGGTCTTCGTACCGCAGGACGTCGGGACCTCCGAATTCATGGACCACGATGGCCTTCACAGCGGTCGCCTCCTCGTCTACGCTCAGGGTGCGGCGCCACCGTCTTCGGAACGTTCACGGAAGAGCGTTCGCGACCCGATCCGCCAAGTCCTGCCAGCACAGGGACGCCGTGCCGGCAGGGACGGCCCCGGCCGGCGTCGAAGGGGACAGGCGGCGGGCTTCGGCCGGACGGGTCGGACGTCGGGCGGCCGGGGTGCCGGAGGGAGGGTTATATGGCAGAACCCAAGACGCTGTTTGAAAAGATCTGGGAGGACCATGTCGTGACAGAGGAGCCGGGCGGTCCGGCGCTCCTGTACATCGACCTCCACTTGGTCCACGAGGTGACCTCACCCCAGGCGTTCGAGGGGCTCCGCCTCGCCGGCCGGCGGGTGCGGCGGCCGGACCGGACGGTGGCCGTGATGGATCACAACGTCCCCACCGGCGACCGCAGCCAGCCGGTCAAGGACCCCATCGCCCAGCAGCAGATGGAGACACTGCGGAAGAACTGCGCCGAGTGGAACATCACCCTGTTTGACCTCGGCGACCCGCGGCAGGGCATCGTGCACATCGTGGCGCCGGAGCAGGGCTGGACGCAGCCGGGCATGACCATCGTGTGCGGGGACAGCCACACGGCGACGCACGGGGCGTTCGGAGCGCTGGCGTTCGGCATCGGGACGAGTGAGGTCGAGCACGTGCTGGCCACGCAGTGCCTGGTGCAGTACAAGCCGAAGACCATGGCGGTGCGGTTCGAGGGGCGGCGGCCGCCGGGCACGACGGCCAAGGACATGATTCTGGCGCTGATCGGGCAGATCGGGGTGGGCGGCGCGGCCGGGTACGTCATCGAGTACCAGGGCGAGGCCGTGCGGGCCCTGTCGATGGAAGAGCGCATGACGCTGTGCAACATGAGCATCGAGGCGGGGGCCCGGGCCGGGATGGTGGCCCCGGACGCGACGACGGTCGAATACCTGCGCGGGCGGCCGCATGCGCCGCAGGGCGCGGACTTCGACCGCGCGGCGGAGCGGTGGCTGGCGCTGGCCACGGACCCGGGGGCGTCGTTCGACAAGGTCGTGACGGTCGATCTGGAGCGGCTGGTGCCGCAGGTGACGTGGGGCACGAATCCGGGGATGGTGACGAGCGTCAACGGGCGGGTGCCGGACCCGGCGTCGTTCGCGGACGAGGCGGAGCGGCGGGCGGCCGAACGGGCGCTCGCGTACATGGGGCTCGAGCCCGGGACGCCCATCACGGAGATCCCTATCGACCGGGTGTTCATCGGTTCTTGCACCAACGCCCGGATCGAGGATCTCCGGCGGGCGGCGCGCATCGTGCGGGGGCGGAAGGTGCATCCGCGGGTGCGGGCGATGATCGTGCCGGGATCAGGGCTGGTCAAGCGGCAGGCGGAGGCCGAGGGGCTGGACCGGATCTTCAAGGAGGCCGGCTTCGAGTGGCGTGAGCCGGGCTGCAGCATGTGCCTGGGGATGAACGAGGACATCCTGGCGCCGGGGGAGCGGTGCGCGTCGACGTCGAACCGCAACTTCGAAGGCCGGCAGGGCCGGGGCGGCCGGACGCACCTGGTCAGTCCGGAGATGGCGGCGGCGGCGGCGATCTTCGGGCACTTCGTGGATGTCCGCGAACTGGACGTCGCTCCCGAGGAGGTGCGCGCATGAGGCCGCTGCCGCGTCACGAGGGGCTGGTCGTGCCGCTGTGGCGGCCGAACGTGGACACGGACCAGATCATCCCGAAGCAGTTCCTGAAGCGGATCGAGCGGAGCGGGTTCGGCCAGTTCCTGTTCTACGACTGGCGCTTCCGCGAGGACGGCTCGCCCAATCCCGAGTTCATCCTCAACGATCCCCGCTTCGCGGGGGCGTCCATCCTGGTCGCGGGGCCGAACTTCGGCAGCGGGTCGTCGCGCGAGCATGCGCCCTGGGCCCTGGAGGACTACGGCTTCCGGGTGATCATCGCCCCGTCGTTCGCCGACATCTTCTACCAGAACTGCCTGAAGAACGGCCTGCTCCCGCTGCGGGTGCCGTACGACCTGGCGGAGCGGATGGCCCGGCGGGCCGAGCGGGGCGACTACCGGCTGACGGTCGACGTGGAGAACCTGGTGGTGACGGACGCGGAGGGGCTCCGCTTCCCGTTCGACCTCGACCCCTTCACCCAGGAGACGTTGGTCAAGGGGCTTGACGACATCGCCCGGACCCTGGCCAAGGAAGACCTCATCCGGGCCTACGAGGCACGGCACGGCTGACGGTCCGCCGGGACGCGGACGGCCGGGGGCCATCGGCTCCCGGCCGTCCGGCGCTGTCGGGGCTAGGCGTTCCGTGCCGGGACCGCCTCCGGCCGACCGGCGGGCACGACGCCGGCCTTCCACAGGACGTAGTCCAGGGCGTCGAGCAGCGCCTGCCAGGAGGCCTGCAGGATGTTGCGGGAGACGCCCACCGTGCGGACGTCCTCGCCGCGGAAGGCGGACTGGACCAGGACCCGCACGCGGGCGGCGGTGCCGTCCTGGCCGTCCAGCACACGCACCTTGTAGTCGGTGAGGCGCACCTCGGCCAGCACCGGGTAGAAGCGGGTGAGCGCCCGGCGGAGGGCGAGGTCGAGGGCGTGGACCGGGCCGTCGCCGTCGGCGACCTCGAGGACGGCCTGGTCGCCCACCCGGACCCGCACGGTCGCCTCGGTGATGGCGCTGTCGGCCCAGGTGGAGGAGACGTGGAAGCGTTCGACCTCGTAGTAGCGCGGGATCTGGCCCCGGCTGCGGTGCACCAGGAGGGCCACCGAGGCCTCGGCCTCCTCGAACTGGTAGCCCAGCGCCTCGAGCTGCTTGATGCGCGCCGTCAGCTCCTTGGCCTCGCCCGAGGCGTCGTCCAGGTCCTCGAAGTGGTAGAGCAGGTTGGAGCGGCCGGCGAGTTCCGACACCAGGACCCGGCGGGTCTGCCCGACGGTCTCGGGCGGCACGTGCTCGTACGCGGCGGGGTTCTTGCGCACGGCCCCGACGTGGACGCCGGCCTTGTGCGTGAAGGCGTTCTGCCCGACGTAGGGCGCGGCGTCGTCCGGCGCCAGGTTGGCGATCTCCGCCACCCGGCGGGCGAGTTCGGTGAGCCGCGCCAAGCCGTCGCGGCGGCCGGCTTCCCGGCCGAGCTTCAGCACCAGGTTGGGCCAGATGGTGCACAGATTGGCATTCCCGCACCGCTCGCCGTAACCGTTGACGGTGCCCTGGACCATGCGGGCGCCGGCCTGCACCGCGGCCAAGGAGTTGGCCACCCCGAGGCCCGCGTCGTCGTGGGCGTGCACGCCGAGGGGAACCCGGACGAGCGCGGCGGCCTGCTCGGTCAGTTCCCGGATCCAGTCGGGCAGGCTGCCCCCGTTCGTGTCGCAGAGGACGATCCAGTCCGCGCCCCCCTGCTCCGCGGCCCGGAGCACGTCGAGGGCGTAGCGCCGGTCGAGGCGGGCCCCGTCGAAGAAGTGCTCCGCGTCGAAGATCACCTCGCGTCCGTGCGCCTTGAGGTAGCGGACGGAGGCCTCCACCGCGGCGAGGTTCTCGGCCAGGGTCATGCCGAGGATGTCGGTGACGTGCAGCGGCGACGCCTTGCCGAAGATGGTGGCCACGGGCGTTTCCGCGGCGAGCAGGGCGCGCAGGTTGGCGTCCGTCTCGGGCCGCTCCCCGCGCCGGGCCGTGCTGCCGAACGCCGCCAGGCGCGCGTGCCGGAGCCGCTGGGCGACCAAGGGGAAGAACGCCTCGTCCTTGGGGTTGGAGCCGGGCCACCCGCCCTCGATGTAGTCGAAGCCGTACTGGTCGAGGAGTTCGGCGATGCGGATCTTGTCGTCCACCGACAAACTGATGCCGGCCCGCTGGGTTCCGTCGCGAAGCGTGGTGTCGTAGAGCGCTACCCGGGACATCCGCCTACCTCCTCGGAGACCTGGTGTCGGCGCGGGCGCGGAGCCCGGCCGAGGACATGTGTTGCGCCCATTGTAGCCCAAGGCGGGTCACGACGGGGAGGGGGATGCGGACGAGCCGGCCGGATGGCGCGGGCGGACGGCGAATTCCGCCGAAGCGTAGGCGACCGTCTCCCCGTCCGGGCCCACGATGGTGCCGTCGGCGACGATCCGGCGGCCCTGCCGCCGCCGGACGCTCCCGTGGGCCACGAGCGGCCCCGTGCGCGCGGGGCGCAGGTAGTACACGCTCATCGCGGTCGTCACGTCTTCGGAGTCCGGTCCGGTCACGGTGGCGATGGCCGCGGCCATGGCGGAGTCGAGGAGCGTGCCGAGGACGCCCCCGTGCACCTGGCCGTAGATCTGGAACATATCTTCGGACAACGCCATCTCGACGGTGGCCTCCCCGTCGGCGGCCCGCGTGACCCGCATGCCCATGCGGCGCCAGACGGGCGCATTGTGCATGGCTTCGATATGTGGCGGTAGCACGCCGTCTTGCGGTCGGTCCGGTCCGCGGACGCGACCGCTGCCTCCTTTCGACAGGTGACTGGCTGCAGCCGGATGCCGGGTGATGTCCCCGGACTTCGGCCGCCGGGATGCGGACCGGTCGATGCGGGCGACCGCCCTCAACCCGTCGCGGCCATCTTAACAGACCCGGTCTTGCCGCCGGGCGCCGACCCCGGTACGATGCAGTCGTCCGACACGGCGCGGAGGGAGGTCGCCGGGGCGCGTGACCGAACGAGAAGACAAAGCCAGGGTCGGGGGCGTCTGGCGCGGCGTGGCGGCCGTCGCGGCCCTGCTCACCGCCTTCGGGGTCGTCGCCGAGGAGGCCCGGCGGGCGGCCGCGGCCGCGGTGCCCGCCCGGGCGGAGAACCTCGTCGACTGGGCCCTGGCGGTAGGCTGGATTCTGCTCGGTTCCTGGGCCCTGACCCGGGCGCGGCACCGCCTCGCGGCCGAGCGGGACCGCCGGACGGCGGCGGAGCGGCGCCTGTTCAACGTCTACCTCAACGTCGTGACGGCCGTGGGCTGGGCCTACGTGTTGCTCCTCGCGCTGTCCCTGCTGCGCGTCAACCTGAGCGGCCTCCTGGTGGGCGGCGCGGTCACCGGCCTCTTGGTCGGCATCGCCGCCCAGTCGGCCCTCGGGAATCTCTTCGGCGGACTCGTGGTCCTGCTCCTGCACCCGTACGACGTGGGCCAGCGGGTGACGCTCCGCAGCCCGGCCTTCGGCGGGGCGGAGTACGCGGGCATCGTGCGCGAGATCAATCTGTTCTACACCACCCTCGACACCGGCCCGAGCCGCCTCGTGATCCCCAACGGGGCGGCGGTCGGGGCCGTGGCCCGCATCGACGGCTCCGACGCCTGGGAGACCTTGGTCGTGCCGGTCCCGTTCACGGTGGCGCCGGACGTCCTGCGGGCGGCGCTCAGGGCGCGGGGCGTGGACCACGACTTCGCGGTCGAAGCGGTGGGCGGCGACAACTACACCGTCCGGGTGCAGGTCCCGGCGGGACGGGGCCCGGCGGTGCTCATCGAGACCTTGGCGGAACTCCGCGGTGGCGGCGCGAACGCGCCGGGCGCCTGAAGCCCGGGCGTCCGGCGGGCCGCGCGACGGAAAGGGGGATCTGGCGCATGCCCGAGACCGTGGCGCCCGGGGTATACCGGACGCGGGCGCCGGGACGGACCCTCGCCCCGTACCGGGCGACGGAGTGCTACTGGATTGGGACCGACGAGGTGCTGTTGGTGGACGCCGGAGACGGGGAGGCGGCCGCGCGGGAGGCCCTGCGGGCCGACTGGGAGGCGCTCGGGCGACCGCGGCTGGCCGGGGTGGTGGTGACCCACCGGCACGGCGACCACGTGGGGGGACTGGCCTGGGTGCAGCACACGTGGCCCGACGCGCCGGTCTACGTGCACCCCGCCGAGGCCGACGCGGTGCGGCCGTGGACGGCCCGCCCGGAACGGATGGTGCCGATGGCGGAGGGGCGGCTGGAGGCCGGCGGCGTCACGGTGGAGGTGCTCCACGCGCCCGGGCACACCCCCGGCCAGTTGAACCTGTGGCTCGCCGCCGAGCGCCTGCTGCTGGCCGGCGACAACGTGCTCGGCAACACGACCAGCGTCATCGTCCCGCCGGACGGGGACCTCCTCGCCTATCTGGCGACGCTCCGGCGCCTGTTGGCCCTCGCGCCGGCCCGGATCGCGCCGGGCCACGGCGACCTGGTGGAGGACGGGGTCGGCTATCTGAACTACTACCTGCGCCATCGCGCGGAGCGCGAGCAGCAGGTCCTGGACCTGCTCGCCGCCGGTCCGCGCACGCCGGAGGAGCTGGCGGCGCGGATCTACTCCGACCAGCCGCCGGCGGCCCAGCGCGCGGGCGTGGCAATGACGCGGGGCCAACTGGCCGCATTGGTGGCCCGGGGCCGGGTGGTGGAGGACGGGACCGGTCGGTTCCGGTTGGCGGAACCGGGGTCCGGGCCGGCAGGAGTTTCGCCCCGCGACGCTTAATTGTCTCATTCGCGCGAGTCGCCTCACCGGATCTCGCGCGGAGGAGGTCAACCATGGCCCTTATTGATCCAGCGTTGGTCGGCCTGCGGTCGGAGCCGGTCACGGTGGAGGTGGAGAAGGGGGCGATCCGCCGGTTCGCCGAGGCGCTGGGCGAAACGAACCCGGTGTACTTCGACGAGGCGGCCGCCCGCGCGGCCGGATACCGCAGTCTTTTGGCGCCGCCCACGTTCCCCGTCACCTTGGGGCGCGTGCCCGTACCCGGCTTGGTCCTCCCGCCGGCGGGGCTCATCCACGGCGAGCAGGCGTTCGAGTACGGGGAACCCATCGTGGCCGGCGACGTCATCACCCTCACGTCGATGCTGGAGGACGTCAAGACCCGGTCCGGCCGGCAGGGGACGATGACCATCCTAACGCTCCGCACCGAGGGTGTGAACCAGTCCGGGGCGTTGGCCTTCGTCAGCCGGGCGACGATTATCGTGACCGAGCAGGCGGCACGGGTCGCCGGTGCGGCGTCCGGCGGCGCCGGGGCCTCGGACGGAGGGGAAGGAGGGTCCGTATGAGCATCGCGGTCGGCGAGGAACTCCCGCGCTGGACCCACACCCTGACCCGGCAGAACCTGGTGCGGTACGCCGGGGCGTCGGGAGACTACAACCCCATCCACTACGACGACGAGTTCGCGCGGAGCGTCGGTCTGCCGGGGATTATCGTGCACGGCATGCTCAACATGGGGCTTCTGGCGCGCTTCGTCACCGAACGGATGCCCACGGCCCGCATCGAGCGGTACGCGGTCCGGTTCCGGGCCATGGTCCGGCCGGGGGAGCCCATCACGTTCACCGGTCGCGTGACGGCCGTGGAGCCGGTGGAGGGCGCCCGGCGGGTGACCCTGAAGGTGGCTGTGGTGGACGCCGAGGAACGCGAGGCGGTGTCCGGCGAGATGGTGGTGCGCGTCCCGGCCTGAGGGCGACCCGCGCGAGGAGGCGGAGCATTGCGATGATGGTGCCCATGAACGTCAACCGGTTCCTGAACCGGGCGGCACGTCTGTACCCCCGCAAGGTGGCAGTCGTCGACCAGGACGGCACGTTCACCTACGCGGAGTTCCACCGGCGGGTGCAGCGCCTGTCCAACGCGCTGCGGGGCCTCGGGGTGGGGCCGGGCGACCGGGTGGCGGTGTTGGCCTACAACAACCATCCGCTGCTGGAGGCCTACTTCGGGGTCGTCCAGTTCGGGGCCATCCTGGTGCCGCTCAACATCCGCCTGACGGTCGACGACTTCCGCTACATCCTCCGCGACGCCGCGCCCAAGGTCCTCATCTTCGACGCGGACTTCGAGCCGGTGGCGCGGGCCCTCAAGGCGGACAACCCGGCGCTGGAACTCGTGGCCATCCAGATCGCGAGTCGGGCGGACGGCTACCGCGACTACGAACAGTGGCTCGCGGAGGCCCCGGACCGGTACGCGGGGGCGGACGACCTCGACGAGAACGGGGTGGCCGAGATCTTCTACACCTCGGGGACCACCGGCCGGCCGAAAGGCGTGGCGCTCACGCACCGGAACCTGTATCTGCATGCCCTGCAGATCCTGCCCGGATCCGGCTACAGCGACCGCACGGTCTACCTCCACACCATTCCGCTGTTTCATGTGAACGGCTGGGGCACGCCGCACTACATCACGGCGGTGGCCGGTACCCACGTCATGCTGCGGAAGTTCGTGCCGGCCACGGTGCTCGACCTCATCCAGCGGCACCGGGTGACGGCGGCCGCCATGGTCCCCACGATGGTGAACATGCTCCTGGCCGTGCCGGACCTGGACCGCTATGATCTGTCCAGTCTGGAGCGGATCACGGTGGGCGGGGCGCCTTCGCCGTCGAGCTTCGTGCGCCGCGTGATGGACACCGTGGCGGGCACGGAGTACCTGGGAGGCTACGGCCTGTCCGAGGCCTGTCCGGTGGTCTCGTTCGCCCACCTGAAGTCGACGCTGGACGACGCGGATCCGGAGGCCAAGGACCGTTGGCGGGGTTCCGCCGGCATCCCCCTGGTGGGCGTGGAGGTTAAACTCTTGGGGTCGGACGGCGAGGAGCTGCCCTGGGACGGCCGTTCGGTCGGCGAGCTGGTCGTCCGCGGAGACAACGTGATGGCGGGGTACTGGAACCAGCCCGAGGCCACGGCCGAGGTCATCCGGAACGGGTGGCTCCACACCGGGGACATGGCCACCATCGACCCGGAGGGGTACATCCGGATCGTCGACCGGAAGAAGGACATCATCATCTCCGGCGGCGAGAACATCAGCAGCACCGAGCTCGAGGACGTCCTGTACACCCATCCGGCCGTGTACGAGTGCGTGGTGGTCGGCAAGCCGGATCCGAAGTGGGGCGAGGTGCCGCACGCCGTCGTGGTCTTGAAGCCGGGGATGACCGCCACGGCGGAGGAGCTGATGGCCTACGTGGCGGCCCGGGTGGCCCCGTTCAAAGTCATCAAGTCGGTGGCGTTCCAGGACGAGTTGCCGAAGACCGGCACCGGCAAGATCCTGAAGACCGTGATCCGGGACCAGTTCCGGAGCGCCATTTTCGACGCCTGAGGGAAGACGGCGCCGGGCGGGCGCGGGCGGCGGGACCCGACCGGGACGCGCCGCCCGGCCGCAGGCGCGGCGGACAAGGGAGAGAGACCGTGGACACCATACCCGTCAGGCCCGGCGAGGAGCTCGACGGCGAGCGCCTGTTGCCCTACCTCCGGCAGGTGCTGCCGGACCTGCCGGACGGCCCGCTCGAGGTGCGGCAGTTTCCGTCCGGGGCGTCCAACCTCACCTATCTCATCCGGGTGGGAACGTTCGAGGCCGTCCTGCGCCGGCCGCCGTTCGGGCCGGTCCCGCCCAAGGCCCATGACATGCGCCGGGAGTCGGCCTTCCTGGAGCGGCTCCACCCGGTGTTCCCCCTGGCCCCCAAGCCGTACTGGTACTGCGACGACCCGGGGATCATCGGCGCCCCCTTCTACCTGATGGAGCGGCGGCGCGGACGCGTGGTGGACCAGACCTTCGGGCCGGACCTCACGCCTACCCCGGCCCTCGGGGCGGCCTTGTCGGAGGCCATGGTCCGCATCCTGGTGGCCATCCACGCGGTCGACTGGCAGGCGGCGGGGCTCGGGACCTTCGGGCATCCGGAAGGATTTCTCGGCCGCCAGGTGGAGGGCTGGGTGGGACGCTGGGAGCGCGCCCGCATCGCGCCGCTGCCCGAGACGGACACGGTGGTGGCCTGGCTCAGGGCCTCCGTGCCGACGAGTCCCGCGCCGACCGTGATCCACAACGACTTCAAGCTCAACAATGTGCTGTGGTCCCTGGAGGACCCGACCGTCCCCGTGGCGGTGCTGGACTGGGAGATGGCGACCATCGGGGATCCCCTCATGGATCTCGGGGTCTCGCTCACCTACTGGGTCGAGGCGGACGACGCCGACGACCTCAAGGCGGTCCTGCCGACGGTGACCCACCAGCCGGGCTTCTACACGCGCCGGGAGTTCGTCGCCCGCTATGCCGAGCTGTCGGGACGGGACGTCTCCGGGTTTCAGTTCTACGAGATCTTCGGGTACTTCAAGCTCGCCGTCGTGCTCCAGCAGATCTACGCCCGGTGGTATCGCGGCCAGACGCAGGACCCGCGGTTCGCCTCGTTCGACCGGCGCGTCGAGACGCTGATGCGGCACGCGTACGCGCTGGTCCGGCGCGCGGAGGGCGCCTAGCGACGCGTGCCGGGGCGGCCGGGGCGCGACGGCCGTGGCGTCGACGTCGCCGGTGGGGGTCACCCTGGCCCGGGGTATCGGCACGGAGGTGGTCCTTCCCCGTGTCGACGCCGCAGCCCTCCGGGACGGGCATCCCGACGCCCCGGCGATCGGGGGCCCCTCGGAAGAGCCGCGGAGGTCGGTTGCGTCTGCTAATGGAGGGCGGGGCGAGGCCGGAGGAACCCCGCCTTGCCCCGCGTGCGCCTTAAGCCGGCTGTGTCGAGGCCGGCGCGAGTGTGCCGGCCGACCGGACG
This sequence comes from Actinomycetes bacterium, assembly GCA_023565505.1. Taxonomy (GTDB): domain Bacteria; phylum Bacillota; class Sulfobacillia; order Sulfobacillales; family JAIMBI01; genus JAIMBI01. Next base: position 77,802 of record JAIMBI010000002.1, read on the forward strand.
TCGCCGTCGTGGCGCGCTGGGCGGCCGATACGCCGCCTTGGCGCGCAGGGGGCGCGCGAACCCTCGCCTCGCCTCCCCTGGGGCGAGGCCGCCGGGGAGGCCAACCGCGGCGGGTACCCCCGGTCTCGCTCCGGGGCCTCGGCGAAGCCGCGGGGACGCCCGCAGTCCTGGGCGCCCGCCGGAGGCACGGGAGCTTGCCCCCTCCTTTCGGCCACGCCGCAGGCGGAGGGACGGTGGTCCCGGGACGGCCGACGAGAACGCCGAGCCGTCGCTCACGGCCCAGGATGCCGCCTGCGCGGTCGGCCTGCCCTCCGAGTGGCCTGGGACGGACCGGGGGCGGCCATCGGCATCGCCGGCGCCCGCGCGTGCGGGCCGACTCCCTCAAGCCGGCCGAGCGTCGTCTCGGTTCGGGCCCGCCCCGGGCGGGGCGTCGGCGGCCCCCGGAAGCGACCCGCGGGTACGGGCGGCGGCCGTGCGCGACGGACCGAACCCCTGATGAGCACCGCCTCAGGCGGCCGTGCGGGCCGGACCGTCTGCGCGGCTGTGGCCCTTGACGCTGACCGGTCCGACGCGGGGCTCGGTCTCTGCTTCGCCGACCCGGACCCCGGGGGACGGACGCCGTGGCGTATGCGGCTTCCGGACCGGGTCGGGCCGGGGGGAGGGCCGGGACTGTCTGGAGCGGGGTCATCCCCCCGGGCGGGTCATGACGGCCCCGCGGGATCCAGATGGCGGGCGGCCCGGGCCGCCAGGGGGTCCCCCTGCGCGCGGAGATAGGCCGCCAGGCGCCGGCGCTCTTCGGGTGTCCGGTTCTGGCCGACCTTGAACTTGGCGTCGTACCCGCGGATGGTCAGCACGGCGGCGGCCAGACGGCGCAGGCGGGGGCCGTAGCGGTCGTCGTCGGCCAGGGGGGCCCACCGCGCGTCCGGTTCGTATCGGGCGACCAGCCGTTCGAGGACCGCGGCGACCTCGGCCGGGTCGGTGAGGACCGTCGCGTCGACCCGGAACATCACCGCGTAGAAGTGCAGCGTGGCCAGCCCGGCGTCGTCCGGGTCCAGGACGTGGTGGGGCGTGAAGGCCAGGAAGTCGTCGACCAGGAAACCGGCCTGGGGACGGTGGGCCAACGCCTCGAGGGTCGGGTCGCCCTGGACGAGGTGCACTTCGAACCGACCCCAGCCGCCCTCCGGATCCGGGACATACCGGTAGGGGATGAGGCTGGCGGTCGGATAACCGTCGGCGCCGGTCGCGACCAGCTTGCCGTGGACCTGCCGCTCCACGAAGGTGCGCACGGCCGGCCAGTCGGGCGGCGGATACGAGGGGCTCGCGTACACGGTCATCCCTCCCTGCGGGGCCGTACCGGCGCGCGGGGGGCCGGCCACGGCGGATGGCGTCGGGGACAGGATTCGCGACGCGTGGGGCGGAATCCTTGAGCGCCGGGAGGACCCTCCCCGGCGCACGGAAAGGAGCAGTGGCGTGAGTCAAAGGACGTCGGGCGGATGGACACCGGACGCGGAGGAGATGGCCCGTTACGGGCGGCAGTTCTTCCGGTGGGCCGGCATCCGCATCCTCGAGGTGGGCGGAGGACGGGCCGTGACCGAACTCGAAGTGGCGGACCACCACCGCGGCGGCGGAGGCACGCGGGCCATCAACGGCGGCATCGTGGCCTACATGTTCGACGGCACCTTGGGTCTGGCCGTGGGGTCGACTTGGGATGCCGGCGTCCGCGCCCAGGTGACGCTGACCCTGACCATCCACTACCTGCGGCGGCTCGACGCGGAGCGGCGCGTGGTATGCACGGCGGAGGTGGTCCGGCGGGGGGGCCAGACGGTGTTCGTGGACGGGGCGATCCGGGACGAGGAAGGGCGATTGGCGGCGACGTGCAGCGGCATCTACCGGTTGTTCCGCGACGGGGGACAGCCGGGCGGGGCGGGAGGAGGTGGAGCGGATGGCGACGTGGCGGATCGTGCCCCTTGACGCGGGAGACTTCCTGGCTTTCGAGAAGTCGCGCTTCACGTACCAACGCAACGTGGGGGAGAAGATCCAGGCTCCGTGCCTGGTGTGGCTGTTGCTGGGCGGTCCGGAACCTGTCCTGGTCGACTTGGGGCCGACGCCGCCGGAGGAGGCGGAGCGGGTCCACGGTTGGGCGATGCGCCGCGAGCCCCGCCACGACCTCGTGGCCCAGCTCAAGGCGCATCGGGTGAATCCGGAGGATGTCGAGACGGTCCTCGTGACCCACCTGCACTGGGACCACGTGTCCAACGCGCATCTGTTCCCGCGGGCGCGGATCTACGTCCAGCGGCGGGAACTGGCCTACGCGGCCGCCCCGCTGTATCCGCAGCGCGGATCCTACGAGGCCGACGAGCCGTCGCCCCCCTGGATGCGCAACTGGGGGCGGTACGTCGTGCTCGACGGGGACCGCGAGGTCGTGCCGGGGGTGACGGCGCACCTGTTGCCGGGGCATACGCCGGGATCCCAGGGGATCGGGGTCGAGACGGCCGACGGCGTGTACCTCATCGCCGGGGACAACGTCGATCTGTTCGAGAACTGGGAAGGGGCGCCGGGCCTGCCCCACATCCCGGGCAGCATCTTCGTGAACCTGGAGGACTATCTCCGGTCGTTCGCGCGAATGGAGACCCTGGCTCGCTTCGTGCTGCCCTCCCACGACATGCGCGTGCTGGAGCGGCCGGAATATCCCTAAGACTCGGTGCCGGCGACCGCGCGGCCCCCGCGCCGTTGCGCGGGCCGTCCGCAGGTTTTGGCCGCGCCGTCATACTTTCTTAGCATTTGGCTGTCATCCTGGGGGCGAGGACGACCGACGCGGCACCAAAGGGGGAGAGCCACGTGGACGAGCAGCGACCGGTCCGGTGGACCAAGGACGACGGCGGCTGGCCCGGACGGGGCCGCCGGCGGCGTCGGGGAGCCGGCGCCGCGCGCCTCGTGACCGCCGTGCTGGCGGCGACCACGGCGGTCTTGGCGTTCGCCGCTTGGCGGCAGATGCGCGCCGAGGGCCTGGCGCCCCTCGTGCAACAGGTGGCGGGGGCGGTGGGCGGGGCAACCGGGACGGTTCTCCGCACCCCGCCGTTGTCGCCGGCGGCCGTCGCCGCGCGGGTCGACCCGGCCGTGGTGGACATCAACGTGACCCTCGCGTTCGGGCAGGGGACGGCGTCCGGCACGGGCATGATCCTGACCTCTTCGGGTGAGGTGCTGACCAACAACCACGTGGTGCAGGGCGCCAGCGTCATCCGCGTGACGGTGGCCGGCCGACCGCGACCGTACGTGGCCCGGGTGCTGGGCGTGGACCCCACCGCGGACGTGGCCTTGCTCCAACTGGAGGGAGCCTCCGGACTGCCCACGGTGACCCTGGGCAACTCGGACGCGGTCTCGGTGGGCCAGCCCGTCGTCGCCATCGGGAACGCCCTCGGGCTCGGGGGGACGCCGTCGGTCACCCAGGGCACGATCACGGCGAAAAACCAGTCGATCTTCGCCCAGGACGCGACCGGCGGGGGCGAGGAACTGCACGGGTTGCTGGAGACCAGCGCGGCGCTGCAGCCGGGGGACTCGGGCGGCCCGCTGGTCAACCTGGCGGGACAGGTCATCGGGATGGACACGGCGGCGGCCGGTCCCGCCTACGGCCACTCGTACCGGCGCTGGTACGTGGCCCAGGCGCCCTCGGCGGCCGGGTTCGCGATCCCGATCAACACCGCGGTGCGGATCGCCCGCGAGATTGCCCAGGGCCGGACCGGCGATGGCATCGTCCGCGGTTCGCCCGCGTTCCTGGGGGTGGAGGTCACCGACGTCCAGGAGCTCCGGCCCCTGGAGCAGGCGCAGCTGGGCACCGACTCCGGCGCCGTGGTGGTGGGCGTGGCGCCGGGCAGTCCCGCCGCCGCCGCCGGCCTGACGCCCGGCGACGTGATCACGGGCCTGGGCGGGCAGAGCGTGGCCGACGCTGCGTCCCTGCAGCAACTCATCCGGGCCCACCAACCCGGCGCGTCCGTCTCGGTGAGCTGGGTCACGCCCGGCGGGCAGGCCGAAACCGCCGTCGTGCGGCTGGCCGCCGGCCCGGTGCCCTGAGCGCGGCCCGCGGGGAGGCGCTTTTCTTCCGGCCGGGCAGCCGCGCCGGGTGCTCCGACGCGCCCCCGACGGGGCCGGCGCGTGCTGTCCGGACGCCGCCGGGGAACCGCCGGGGCGTGGGCGGAGGCGCTCGGCCCGCCTCCTAGCGGCGGGCCGGCGAGCGGTCTTCCTCGCGGGGTTCGGCGCGGCTCCCCGGTCCCGCCAGGACCACTCGCTCCCGCCACACCCGGTTCGCCGCCGTCCACGCGGCGACCACGATCCCGGCCGCCGGCACGGCGAAGAAGGCGCCCCAGATGCCCTGCAACGACGCCCCGATCACCAGCGCCAGCACGGAGAGGACGGGGTGCAGCCCCACTTGGTTGCGGAAGATGCGCGGGGCGAGGAATTGGGATTCGACGACGTGGGCGCCGACGTACAGCGTGAGGAGTTCCGGCACCTGGGTCTCGGGCCGGCCGAAGAAGGCGAGGATGAGGGGGAGGACGGCCGCCAGCACCGGCCCGAGCAGCGGGATGAACTCCAGGAAGGCGGCCAGCACGCCCACCACCAGCGGGAACGGCAGGCCGATCATCCACGACCCGACGCCGAACGTGAGCCCCATGATGCCGGACAGCATGAGCTGGCCGCGGACGTAGCCCCGGATGACGTGGCTGACGGTGCGCTGCAGGGCCAGGAGCGCGTCGCGGTGTCCGGCCGGAACGAGGCGGAGGATCCCCCGCTGGATGCGCTCAGCGTCGAGGATCAGGTAGAAGGTCAGGAACAGGGTCAGAATGACGTCCCCGATGCCGCTGACCAAGGCCGTGACGAGGTGGAAAATCTGGTTGAGCAAGGCCGCCGACACGGTGCCCGCGCTGTTGATGACCCGGTTCTCGAGATTGGCCAGGTCGAAGCGCAGCCCCAGGTGGTGGATCCAGGCCAGCAGGGCCGGGGCGGACGTCTGCAGCCGGGCGAACTGGTCCGGGATCTGACCGGCCAGCGCGATGAGCTGGGTGACGAGGCTCGCCGCGATCCAGCCCCCGACGCTCAGGACCACGGCGGCGCCCCCGAGGACGACCAGGGTCACCGCCGCCCACCGGGGGGCTCGTCGGGCCAGCATGTCGACGGACGGACCCAGCAGGATGCTCAGGATGACCGAGACCACCAGCACCAGGACCAGCCCGCCGATCCGCCCGAGATCCCGCCAGACCGCCGACAGCACCAATCCGGCGCCCACGACGACGATGACCGCGTCGCGGCCCAGGGCAAGCCAGGTCGCCCACGCGCGTTCCCGGTCGCCGGCCGTGGTCCCCACCCCCTTGCGGTCGTCGGTCCGTCGCTTCCAGTGTAACCGCCGGGGCGGGATCCGTCCCGGAAGCGGACCGGCCCCGGGCGGCCGGGCCCGGGGCCGGAGGCGTTGCGTCAGGTGGAGGACCGTTTCAGCACGCCCGCACGCTCGTGGAGCAGGCGGCGGAGCCGAAGCGCCACGGGGCCGGCGCGCGTGCCGATCCGGACGTCGTCGACCTGGGTGATGGGCAACACCTCGGTGAGGGTCCCGGTGAGGAACACCTCGTCGGCGGTATACACCTCGTCCACCCCGAACGGGGTGAGGTTGACGGGCAGGCCCTCCTCCTGGGCGATCTCGAGCACCACCTCGCGGGTCACCCCGGGGAGGATGTAGTTGGACACCGGCGCCGTGCGGAGCGTGCCCTGCTGGACGATGAAGAGATTCGCCGACGTGCACTCGGTCACGATGCCGTCGCGGACGTAGATGGCCTCGAACGCCCCCCGGTCGTGGGCGTACTGCTTGGCCAGGACGTTGGACAGGAGGCCGACGGTCTTGATCCACACCTTCGACCAGCGGTCGTCGGGAACCGTGATGACCTTGACGCCCCGCTCCACGAGTTCAGCGGGAATGGGTTCGACGGGGCGGATCCACATGACGACGGTGGGCCGGACCGGGGGATCCGGGAACAGGTGGGCGCGGGGGTGGGCGCCGCGCGTCACTTCGACATAGAGCGAGCCGTCGGCCGGCTCGTTGCGCCGGGCCATCTCGGCCCGGAAGTGCTCCAGGAGCGTGTCGGCGGCACGGTCCAGCTCGTCCAGATCGACCCCGCGGATTCGCACAACCTCGAGGCTGTGGCGGAGCCGGTCGCGATGGCGGCGCCACTCGAACAGGGTACCCCCGTAGACGTGGGCCACCTCGTAGACGCCGTCGGCGAACAGAAACCCTCGATCATCGATGGATACCTTGGCCTCGGACTCGTCGACATATTCCCCGTTCAGGTATACGATCACGCGCGCCTCAACCCTTACTCGCGGACTGGATGATGAAGGAGGTCGGCCGACGGCCTATCCGCATCCGGCCGACAAGGCCAAAGATACACGTATTATACACACTTCGGCCGCGCCGACGGCAAGCTTCCCCGCCGCCCCGGCCGGGGCGGCCGGCGCCTGGGCGGCGGCAGGCCGGGCGGGACGGGTCAGCGCGGCGTCGCCGCCTCAGCGGCGGTCCGGGCCGTCCCGCCCGGGCGCCGGGTCCCGGCCACGACCAGGCCGGGGAGCGACGCTGCAGCGGCCAGCGCGAAGGCGGCGTCGAGTCCGAGGCGCTCGACCAGCCATCCGGCCACCGCCGGCCCCCCGATCATCCCCAGGGCGTACGTGGCCTGGTACGGGCACAAGGGCGTGCCTTGGCGCGACGGTTCCACCCCGACGACGGCGAGGTTCATGAGCGCGGGGCTCAGGATGCCGCGGCCGGCGCCCAGCACCGCCTGGTGGCGAAGAGGAGGGCGGGCGTCCGCGTGCACGGCGTGAGGGCCGCCGCGACCAGGACGAGCGCGAAGCCGACGGCCGCCAGGCGGACCTCCGGCCACCGCGGCGGTCGGATCGTCCCCCGTGAGCAAGGCCGCAAGCGCCGTCGGGACCAGGCTCGCCATCAGCAGAAACCCGAGGTCGGCGCGGCTCAGACCCATGCGGCTCGCGTAGACGGGTACGTAGCCGAACGTGGTGACGACGACGCCACCTGGGCGAAGATGCCCAGGACCGAGGCGATGCGGAGCGCCGGGGCCAGCCGGAGCAAGGCCACGGGAACGACCGGAGTGTGCCGGCTCGACGGCCGCTCGCGTTCCCGTACAGCCGCCGCCAGCAGGCCGCCCAGAGCGGCCACGCCGGCCGAGGCGGCGAACGGCGCGGACCAGCCGAGCCGATCCGCCAGCCACCCGCCGAGGCAGCTCGCCACCACCTGCCCGGTCTGGTTGGCGAACGACACCCATCCCATCGCGTAGAGACTGCGCGCGGGGGGGGTAGAGGGCCACGTAACTGACCGAGAACAGCGCCCAGACGCTCGCGGCGAGCCCGGCAAGGAGGCGCCAGCCCACGAAGGCCCACGGGTAGGGCCAGACCACCATGCCGAGGGCGCTCACCACTGCTGCGGCGAACCCGGCCAGGAGGAAGGGCCGCCGGCGGCCCCACCGGTCGGACCAGGCGCCCAGCACGACGCGGCAGAGGAGTTGCGGGACCCCGTAGGCCGCCACGATGAGGCCGACCAAGCCGAGGCGGGCCCCTTGGTGCACGGCGTAGGGGGACAGGATGGGCACATAGAGGTAGAGGGCCATCCAGAACAACCCGATGGACCCCAGCAGGAGTCCCCGGGCCGAAGTCGAAGCGCTGGGCGTGGCAGAGGCCTCCTTCCGGCGGGCGGCGCATACCGCGCCGGCCCGGAGCGGCTCCCGCTGGGGCCGGCGGCTGCCCGTCCGGGACCGCGGTCCGCTGTCGCCACTCTTACCAGACCGGAACGGCCTGACGCTCGCCCGCGGCGACGGTCCGTCGCGGCCCCGGCGAGACGGCAGAGGCCGAGGCGAGGAGGTAGACGGACATGGCGAGCACGCATCGACGGTGGGTCTTCGTCCGGCGGCCCGAGGGCATGCCCACGGGGGCCGAGTTCCGGCTCGAGGAGGTCCCCACGCCGGATCCCGACCCGGGCCAGATCCTCGTCCGCACCCGCTGGATCTCCGTGGATCCCTACATGCGGGGCCGGATGCGGGCCGGTCCTTCCTACGCGCCGCCGTGGGAGGTGGGCGAGGTCCCGCGCGGCGGCGCGGTGGGCGAGGTGGTGGCGTCGCGGCGGCCCGGCTTCGCCCCCGGCGACGTGGTGGTCGGCACCTGGGGCTGGGAGGAGATGGCTCGCCTGGATGGGCACGGACTGACCCGGTGGCCGTGGCCGGACCTTTCCCCCACCCTGGGACTGGGGATGCTGGGGATGCCGGGCCTGACGGCGTACTTCGGGCTGTTCGAGGTCGGGCGGCCGCGGCCGGGGGACACGGTGGTGGTCTCCGCCGCCGCGGGAGCGGTCGGTTCCGTCGTGGGCCAGCTCGCCCGCCTGGCGGGCTGCCGCGCGGTCGGCATCGCCGGCTCGGCCGAGAAGGTGGCGTTCGTGCGGGACGTCCTGCGGTTCGACGCGGCCGTCTCCTACCAGGACCCGCAATGGACGGCGGCGCTGGAGGCGGCCTGCCCGGACGGCGTGGACGTATACTTCGACAACGTGGGCGGGAGCGTGACGGAGGCGGTGATGGACCGGCTGGCGCTGCGCGCCCGGGTGGTGGTCTGCGGGCAGATCGCCCGGTACAACCAGGAGGGACCGGCGCCCGTGACCCGCGATTGGCTGTGGCAGACGATCGCCAAACGGATTCGCGTCGAAGGGTTCCTCGTGGGGGACTTCGCGCTACGTCACGCCGAGGCACTCGAGCGGCTCGCGGCGTGGGTGCGGAGCGGACGCCTGGTCGGGCGGGAGACCGTGGTGGAGGGCTTCGAGCGGGTGCCCGAAGCCCTGCTGGGATTGTTCCGGGGCACCAACGTGGGCAAGCAGCTCGTCCGGGTGGCGGGGTCGTAGGCGCTAGCGGCGCTCCAGACGGCGGCGGAGGGGATCGGGGACGCCGTCCACGAAGGCCGCGGCGAAGCTGCGGACGCTGAAGGCCACGGCGTCCTCGAGTCCGGCGTTGCGCCAGACGTCGTGCAGCTCCTTCTGCAGCCGCACGGCGCGCGGGCTGTGGCGGAGGACCTCCTGCAGCAGGGCCCTTCCGGCGTCCTCCAGGGCGTCCGCCGGGGCCAGGCGGTTGACCAGCCCGAGGCGGAAGGCCTCCCGGGCCGTCATCAGGCGGCCGGTGAGCAGCATGTCGGCGGCGCGGCCCCAGCCCACGTAACCGGGCAGGAGCGCCGCGTCGATCACCGACGGCAGGCCGAGGGCCACCTCGGGCAGGCCGAACCGGGCGTGCCGGTCCGCCACCCGCAGGTCGCAGGCGAGCACCACCTCGAAGGCTCCGCCGAGGCAGTGGCCCTGCACGGCCGCGACGACGGGCTTCGGCCCCGTGCGCACGGCGCGGCAGAGGTCCCGGAGGACGGCGATGAGTTTCGGGGCGGTCGACGGCGTCAGGGACGCGAACTCGGCCAGGTCCACCCCGGCGGAGAAGTCCGGGCCGGCACCGGCGAGCAGGATGCCCCGCACCGCCGGGTCGGCGTAGGCGCGGCCGACGGCGGCCGCCAGCTCGGTCATGAGCGCCCGCGACAGGGCGTTGCGCTTCTCGGGTCGCGCCAGGCGCAGGGTGAGCATCCCGTCGACGAGTTCCTGCTGCAGCACGGGGCGCCTCCTTTGTGGTGGGCCGGGAAGACCTCCGGTTTGCGGTCGCCCGCAAGCGACCGGACAGAGGGGTCGGGAACCATCTGGGGACCGCTACGGAAGCGACTCGATCCAGCCGGCCAGATCTCGGTTGAACCGGTCGGCGGCCTCAAGGAAGGGGGCGTGGCCGACCCCGGGATAGCGCCGCACGGTGACCGCCGCCAGGCGGGCGGCGTGGCGGTCGGCGGCGGCGGGCACCACGACGCGGTCGGCCTCGCCGTGCACGATGAGCACCGGCCGCCGGAGGGCCCGCCAGACGTCGTCGTTGTCCTGCGTGCGGACGAAGAGGGCGCGGCGGACGTGGGGAGGCGCGCTCACGGCCGCCCCGAGGAGGCGGTAGAACGTCGCGGCGTCGGGCGGGGCGGCGAACATCAGCCGGGCGAGCGCCGCCAACGCCCCGACGCTGGTCTCGGCGTCGACGGCGAAGAAGCCCCGGGTCAGCGCGCGGAAGTCGGGATGGAGCAGGTCCAGGGAGTCCGGGGTGCCGATGTCGAGCACGGCGCCCACGAGCACCACGCCGCGGACCGCCGCGGGCCCTCGGTGGCGGAGGTAGTCGGCGATGACCAGGCCGCCGTACGACCAGCCCACCAGCACGGCCGGCCGCCCGCCCGCGAGGCCCAGCACCGCGGCGACGTCGTCGGCCCACAGGCGGCCGTCCCCGTAGGCGTCCCGCGGCTTGTCCGAGGCCCCGTGGCCGCGGAGGTCGGGAGCCAGGAGGTGGTAGGGGGCTAGGCGGGGGTCCTCGAACTGAGCCAGCCAGGCCAGGGCCGTCTGCGAGAAGCCGTGCAGGAAGATGATCGGGGGGCCGCCGGGGTTCCCGCCCTCGGTGACCAGCAGGCGGACGCCACCGCCGCCCTCCACCGTGCGCACGCCGAACATGGGTGGTCGCGTCTCCTCCTTCGCCGGGGCGGATCTGCCCCTCCGCCGGGCGGGCGGCCTCATTCGCCGGGCCGCCCGTTGGGCCGGCAAGGTTTCGGCGCCCGGCGCCCCGGTTCCTGCAAGACAGGGCGTTTTCGCTCCGCGTGGTCCGAGCCGCTCCGGGCAGGAGGCACGGCGCGGAAGGCGAAGTGTCCGACGGCGGCCACGCGTCGCCCGTGGCCGGACGGAAGGAGGAGGTTCGCATGATGAGCCGCGACGAGCTCCTGGCCCTCGCGGAGCAGCTCAAGAACTGGGGGCGCTGGGGACCCGACGACCAGCGTGGCACCACCAACCTCATTACGGCGGAGGCCGTCCTGCGGGGGGTCCGGAGCGTCCAACGCGGCAAGGTGTTCTCGCTGGCCATCGAGCTCAACCGCGACGGGCCGCAGATCACGGGGGCGGCCGGCCGGTTCAATCCGCTGCACTACATGATGCGGACGGGCGGGGACGCGGCCAGCGGCGAGATGGTGGCCCGCTACTACGGGGGCCAGGAGGTCGAGACCCGCAGCCTGGACGACGTCGTCGTCCTGCCTATGCAGGCGGGCACGCAGTGGGACTCCCTGGCCCATATCGGCCACCGCGACGTCCTCTACAACGGCGTGCCCATCCACACCGTCAGCAGCTTCGGGGCCCGGTACAACGGCATCGAGCACCAGCGGCGCGGCATTGCCTCCCGGGGCGTGCTGATCGACGTCGCCCGGGCCCGGGGCGTCGAGGCGCTGGAGCCCGGCACCGCCATCGGACCCGAGGAACTGGACCGGGAACTGGCGCGCACGGGGGTCCGGATCGAACCGGGGGACATCGTGCTGGTCCGGACGGGCTGGCTCGCCAAAAAGCGCCGGGAAGGCTGGGGCGATTACGCCGGCGGGCCGGCACCGGGACTCGCGCTGGCCTGCCTGCCCTGGCTCAAGGCCCACGACGTGGCCGCGGTGGCCTCCGACACCTGGGCCCTGGAGGTGCGGCCGGGCGAGGTCGAGGGGGTCCAGGTGCCCTTCCACCTCGTGGCCATCACGTACATGGGCCTGTCGCTGGGCGAGATCTGGGACCTGGAGGAGCTGGCCGAGGACGCGGCCGCCGACGGGCAGTACACCGGGTTTCTCGTGGCCCCGCCGCTGCCCGTGACCGGGGCCGTGGGCTCGCCGGTCAACCCGCTGTTCTTCAAGTGACACCGGGACGACGAGGAGGCATCGCGCATGGCGGACGAGACGCATAACGAGTCGGAGGCGGCCCCGGTCGCGACCCAGGCCCTGGAGGACGTGGTGGCGGCGGTGCTGCAGGGCCACGGCGTGACGGAGGACGACGCGCGCCTGGTCGCGCGGACCCTGGTCGAGGCGGACCGCCGGGGGATCGGCTCGCACGGGGTGATGCGGCTCGGCATCTACGTGGACCGGCTCAAGGCGGGTCTGGTGCGGGCGCGCACGGAGGTGACGGTGGAGCGCGAGACGCCCGCGACCGCGGTGCTCGACGGGCATCACAGCATGGGCCAGGCGGTGGCCGCCCGGGCGATGCGGCTGTGCCTCGAGAAGGCCCGGACCGCCCACGTGGCGGCCGTGGCGGTGCGCAACTCGAGCCATTTCGGCGCGGCGGCCTACTGGGCCCTCATGGCGCCGGACGAGCACATGATCGGGGTGGCGATGAGCAACACCGCCCCCCTGATGCCGCCGACGGGAGGCCGGGGCGCCCGCATCGGCAACAATCCGCTCGCCGTGGCCGTGCCTGCCCGGCACGAACGGCCGCTGGTGCTCGACATGGCCACCAGCGTGGTGGCGCTAGGCAAGGTGCTGTTGGCCGACAAGCGGGGCGAGCCGGTTCCCGAGGGATGGGGGGTGACGGCCGCGGGCGAGCCGACGACCGATCCGAAGGCCATCCTCCAGGGCGGCTTCATCCTGCCGGTGGGTGGACCGAAGGGATACGGCCTGTCCGTGATGGTCGACGTGTTGAGCGGGCTTTTGGCCGGCGGCGTCGTCGGGGGCGAGGTGCGCTCGATGTACCGCGACTTCACCGCGCCCAGCCGGATCGGCCACTTCTTCCTGGCGGTGGACGTCGGGGCGTTCGTGCCGGTGGAGTGGTTCGAAGACCAGGTGGACGCGTACATCCGCTACCTCCGGGCCACTCCGCCGGCACCGGGGGTGGAGCGGGTCATGGTGCCCGGCGAGCCGGAGTTCCTCCGGGCGGAGGCGGCGCGCACGACCGTGGTCCTGCCCCGGGCGGTGCTGGAGGACGTGCGCCGGCTGGCCGCCGAGGCGGGCGTGGACGCGGGGCTGGTGGCCCGACTGGAGGCGGGCCCCTCCTGACCCCGGCCGCCGTGCCCGACCCGGCCGGGCAAGGCGGCCTCTCGCCTTGCCGCCCCTCCGCGCCCGGCGCCGCGTTAGAATCGTCTCGGGAGTAGGAATCGGCAGTCGGGCGGGAGGGGGGCGGCGCATGGAGTTTCGGAGTCGGCACTGGCGGCACGCCGTCACCGTCGGGCTCGTCATGTTCACGGGCCTGGGCTTGTTCCTCGCCGGCTGGCGCAGCGCCCTGGGCGCGGCGCTGCCCTGGATCCAGGGGGTGCACACCGCCGGCGGCATCGCCTACGGGCTGGCGCTGGTGGCGTGGTCGGTTCGCTTCTTCCCCTGGCCGAAGGCGCCGCGGCACAGTCCCGCCTACACGCGGTGGGCGTTCTTCTTCCTGGTGGTGCTGGCCGTATCGGGCGCGGGCCTCCTCGTCGGGTCCGCCGCCGTGCGCGCCGTCGCGACTATGGCCCACGCCGGGGCGGCGGCGGCGTTCGTCCTGTGGGTCCTGGTGCACCTGTACCACCAGCGCCCGGCGACGGTCCGCCGGACATGGGCCACGGACCCCGGCCGGCGGCGGTTCCTCCGCTGGGCGGCGGGGGCCGTCTTGTCCCTGCCGGCCCTGGAGGCGGCCCCCGTCATGGTCCGGGTCGTACTGGGGACGGTGTTCGGACTGGACGCGGCGTCGAACGCGGGGGCCCTGCCGGGGTTCGTCCCCTACACGGTGGTGGGCGGGTATCCCCGCTTGTCGCCGGAGACGTGGCGTCTACGGCTGGACGGCCTCGGCGAGCCCCGGGTGTGGGACTGGGCCCGGTGGGCGACGGAGCCGACCCGGGAGGTGACCCTCGACTTCCAATGCGTCACCGGCTGGGCGGTCCGGGGCGTCCGCTTCGCCGGCGTGGACCTCGCGTCCTGGTTGGAACGGCAGGGATGGGAGCCGGCCCGGCAACCGTGGGTGCTCTTCTACTCTGGCGACGGCGTCTACACCGAGTCGCTCAGCGCCGCCCAGATCTACCGGTACCGGCCCCTCCTCGCCTCCTTCATCGACGGGCGGCCGCTGCCGGTCGCCCAGGGGTTCCCGCTCCGCCTCGTGGTGCCCGGCATGTACGGCTACAAGTCCATCAAGTGGCTGGTGCGCATCCGGCTCGCCGCCGCCGACGAGCTGGGCTTCTGGGAGGTCCGCGGCTATCCGCAGGACGCCTACGTCGGCTCCTACAACAGCCTGACCGGCCTCGCCCGGAGCGGCTGGTTCAGCGTCCACTGACCTCCGTCGGTTCCTCGAGGACGCCGAGGGCGGCTTCCACGAACGCTTCGAGGCGCTCCGGGGCCACGCCGTAGCGGACGGCCAGGGCCGCCAGACGCGCCGCCTCCCGGGACCGGTCCCGCGGCGCGGGCCGCGGTCCCGCGGGCGTGTACCCGTCCTCCCGCCAGTTGATCCCCACCACGTCGAAGCGGCTGTAGTGGCCCATGGCGTCGAAGTACGCCTTGGCCAGCCGGCGCTCCTCGGCCGTGATGTCGGCCGTCACGATGGTCTCCCGCCCGAACACCGGCTCGGCGAGGTAGATGCCGGCGGGATTGACGATGGCGCTTCCCCCAACCGCCAGGTTGTAGGTCATGACGTCCTTCAGGTCGTCGGGGATGGCGTCTTCGGGCAGGTACCAGCTGGAGCTGACCACGAACACCTGGTTCTCCACCGCGTATTCGCGGATGGCCGGCTCGATCTCGCACGTGCGGGCCCCCGGCTCGCCCCGCTTGGCGCCCAGGTGCCGTTCGACCGCCCACCAGCCGGGCCACACGGCCGCGTGGATCTCCTCGCCCAGGGCGGCCATGACCGGTCGGAGCACGCCCATGTGGTGCTCGTAGCAGATGAGGCCGCCCACCCGGCCCACGTCGAAGGCGAAGGTGCGGAGGTCGCGCCCGTCGCCCATGCCCCAGTAGACCCGCTCCGAGTGGGTGGGCATGAGCTTGCGGTGCCGGCCCAGGACGCGCCCGTCGCGAGAGACGAAGAGCAGGGTGTTGTACAGGGTGAGGGAGCCCAGCCGGTCGTCCCGCTCGTTGACGCCGATGACGCAGTTGACGTGCGCCTCGCGGGCGGCTTGGGCGATGGCCTCGGTCTCGGGCCCCGGGATCGCGATGGCCGACTCCTGCATCCGCACCTGCAGCTCCACGGAGCGGCGGACGCTCACGGCCCCGCGCCAGAAGGGGTAAGCCGCGAAGAAAGTCTCCGGGAAGACGAGGAGGTCCACGCCCATCCGGCCGGCCTCGGCAATGGTGGCGCAGGTCTTTTCCAGGGTACGGGTCTTGTCGAAGAAGACGGGGGCGATCTGGGCGGCGCCTACGCGTACGCGCTCGTTCACGCCGATAAAGCCTCCTCCCAGCCCAACAGGGTGGCCGCATTGGTCTTGAGCACGCGTTCGGCGACCGCAGCCGGCAGGTCCAGGTCGCGAAAACCTTCCAGCTGGGCCTTCAGGTCGAACATGGGGTAGTCGGTGCCGAAACAGAACTGCTCGACCAGCCGCGTCCGCATCTCGCGGAGCACCTCGGGCGGCAGGTACTTGTACTTCCAGCCCGAGATGTCGATGTACACGTTGGTCTTGTGCAGGGCCATGGCCAGGGCCTCGAGGTGCCAGGGCCACCCGACGTGGGCCAGGAGGATCTTGAGCCCGGGATACGCGGCCGCCCAGCGGTCGAGCTTGATGGGCCGGCAGTAGTCGAGGATCAGGCCTTGGCCGCCCGGCTGCCGGGCGCCCACGCCGCTCGTGCCCGAGTGCACGATGAGGGGCAGGCCGAGTTCCGCCGCCGTGGCGAAGTAGGGCTCGAACCGGTCCTCGGCCGGATCGAAGCCCTGCAGGGTCGGATGCAACTTGAGGCCTTTCAGGCCCAGGGCCTTGACCTCCCTCAGGCGCCGCACGGCGTCGGGACGGTTGGGATCCACGCTGCCGAACCCGGTGAAGCAGTCCGGGAAGCGCGCCGCGATCTCGGCCACCACCTCGTTCCGGAGGGGCGGCCGGTGGGTGAAGGTTTCGGCGTCCCAGGCCAGCAGGATGCCGTGGACCCGGGCCTGGCGGTACTCGTCGGCCATGGCCTCCAGGCTCTTGGGTTCCAGGCGGGCGCCGAAGTATCGCTCGACCGAGGCCTGGTAGGGACCCATGGAGTCGACCAGCCAGGCGGCGGTGGCCAGGTGGACGTGGACGTCAATGGCGACGAGGTCCCGGAGGCGGGGAACGTTCGCGGACGACATGGCGGACCTCCTTCGTGTCGGGGGCCGGGTCCGGGGCGGGGCGGGACGCGGACGCTAACCCCGCACCCGTTCGGAGTACCCGCGCCAGTAGGGTTCCCGGAGCTGGAACTTCTGGATCTTGCCACTGGCCGTGTGGGGCAGCGCCTCCACGAAGTCGACGCTGGTCGGGCACTTGAAGTGGGCCAACCGTTCACGGCAGAAGGCGATGAGCTCCTCCGCGGTGGCGGTGTGTCCGGGCTTGAGCACCACGATGGCCTTGGGCGTCTCGCCCCAGCGTTCGTGGGGAACGGCGATGACGGCGGCCTCGAGCACCGCCGGGTGGCGGTAGAGCACGTCTTCCACCTCGATGGAGGAGATGTTCTCCCCGCCGGAGATGATCACGTCCTTGGCCCGGTCGCGGATCTGGATGCTGCCGTCGGGGTGGACCACCGCGAGGTCGCCGGTATAGAACCACCCGCCCCGGATGGCCTTGTCCGTCTCCTCCGGCTGGCGGTAGTAGCCGGCCATGACGGTGTTGCCGCGGACCGCGATCTCGCCCAGCCCCTCCCCGTTCCAGGCCACCTCCGTGCCGTCGGGGCGATGCACCTGGACCTGGCCGACCATCAGCTGCTCGATGCCCTGGTAGGACATGCGGCGCGACCGCTCGGCGAGGTCCGGTTCCTCGGCCTCCGTGAGCGGCTCCGAGATGGTGGCCCACGGGCCCGTCTCCGTCAGCCCGTAGACGTGGACCACGGCGATGCCCTCGCGGAAGAACCGCTCGACGAGCGCAGCCGGCGGGGGGGCGCCGCCCGTGAAGAGTCGCAGCGGCACCTCCGGGGGCCGGTGGGGGGTGTTGGCCATGGCGTTGAGCACCACCGGCGCCCCGCACATGGCGTCGATGCGGTGCGTGTGGATGAGGTCCCACAGCACGGGGCCGTCGGCCCGGCGGCTGATGACGTGCACGCCGCCGACGCCGGTGACGGCCCAGACGCCGCCCCAGCCGTTGACGTGGAACATGGGGAGCGCGTGCAGGTAGCGCTCCCCACGGCGGAGGCCCAGGTGGAGGAGGACGTCGGTGGCGTTCAGGAACGTGTTGCGGTGCGTGAGCATGACGCCCTTCGGCCGCGCCGTGGTCCCGCTCGTGTAGTTGAGGGTGATGAGGTCGTTCTCGTCGGCGACGACGTACGGCCGCGGCGTGGGGTCGCCCCCGGCCAGCCACGTCTCGTACGGGTCCTGGTCTGCCGGCACGCCCCCGAAGACCATCACGCGCTCCAGGGAGCCGACGACGTCGGCGACGGCGGGCAGCAGCTCCCGGTCGACGAACAGCCAGCGCGACCCCGAGTGCTCCAGGATGTAGGCGTAGTCCTGGGCCGCCAGGCGCGTGTTGAGGGGGACGAGGACCCCGCCCATCCAGGGCACCGCGTAGAACGCCTCCAGGAGCTGGTGCGAGTTGGGCGCCAGGACGGCCACGCGGTCGCCGGGACGGAGCCCCTCCTGCTCCAGGCGCGAGGCGAAGCGATAGACCCGGGCCGCAAACTCGCGGTAGGTGGCGCGGAACGTCCCGTCGACCACGGCCGGCTTGTCGGGATAGTGGCGGAACGCACGGCGGCCGAAGTCCAACGGTGTCAGAGGAACAATCACGGCATCCGCCTCCTGCTTGGCGCGGCGCGCTACATGATTCGGACGTTTGTCACGAGCCGGATGCCGGAGATTTCGCCAAGCCGTCGGGCATTCCTGCCGTCGGCCCCGAACCGGCCCGCGAGGCGTGTCTCCAAGTCTTGCGGTACGATTACGATGAGTCTGAACCGCCCGGTTCGGGACGACCCGGCCCGGGCCACCCAAGGGAGGGACGCACGATGGACGTCGCCGGTCGGATGATCCATTTCCCCACCCGTCTGGGCGAACAGCGCGGGTACCTCGTCGAGCCTCAGGACGGCCGACCGCACCCCGGCGCCGTGGTCATCCAGGAGTGGTGGGGACTCGACGCACACATCCAGGAGGTCACGCGGCGGCTGGCCGCCGAAGGCTACGTGGCTCTGGCGCCGGACCTCTACGACGGCCAAGTCGCCCGCGATCCCGAGCGGGCCATGGCCCTGATGACCGCCCTGCCCGTGGAAGACGGGGTGGAGAAGCTTGTCGGCGCGGTGGAGGCCCTGGTCGCCCTGGACCGGGTCGAGCCCAAGCGCGTGGCCGTGGTGGGGTTCTGCATGGGCGGGAGCTACGCCCTCGAGTTGGCCCTCCGGTCACCCCGGATCGCCGCCGTCGCCCCCTTTTATCCCGGCCGCATCGGGGCGTTGCTGGACCGTCTACCCGCCATCCGGGTCCCGATGTTCGTGCCCTTCGGCGGCGCGGACGCGTCGATCCCGTTGGCCGTGGTGGACCGGTTCCGGGAGACGGCGCAGCGCGCCGGCATGGACGTGGAGATCAAGGTGTACCCGGGATGCGACCACGCGTTCCACAACGACACCGCGCCCGTGTACAACGAGGCGGCGGCCAAGGACGCCTGGGCGCGGACCCTGCTCCTGTTCGCCCGGGCGTTGACGCCGGCCTAGGGCGCGGGGAGGAATCGCACGGCGGGGACGCGAAGCCCATCCCCGAGGAGGCGGCGGCATGGGAGCGCAGTTGTTCGAGCCGGTCCGGGTGCGCGAGACGGTCCTCGCCAATCGCCTCGTGCATGTGGCCACCCTGACCCAACTCGGCCGGGACGGGCTGCCCACGGCCGCGCAGGCGGCCTACCTCCGGCGGCGGGCCGCGGGGGGCGTGGGGTGCATCGTGACCGAGGGGGTCTCGGTGCATTCGTCGTCCCGCCCCCATCCCGGCGTCGTCCAGGCCTACCGGCCGGAGGCCTTCGCCGGGCTCCGGGCGTGGCCCCAGGCGGCCGCCGGGGTCCCGGTGCTCCTGCAGCTCTGGCACGTCGGCCGCCAGCAGCTGTGGGGACCCCGGGAGGCTCCCTGGGGCGTCTCGCCGGAGCCCGACGCCTTGAGCGGCAGCGTGCCCCACGTGATGACCGACGCCGAGATTGAGGCGGTCCTGGAGGCGTTCGCGGCGGCGGCGCGCCAGGCCGAGGCGGCCGGCTTCGCGGGCGTGGAGCTGCACGGCGCCCACGGCTATCTCCTGACCCAGTTCCTCTCCCCCTGGAGCAACACCCGGACCGATCGCTGGGGCGGCGACGCGGAGCGGCGCCGGGCCTTCGTGCTGGAACTGGCACGCCGGGTCCGGCGGGCGACCGGCCCGCGGTTCATCGTCGGGATCAAGCTGTCGGGCCACGAGTTCGTCCCCGGCGGGTTGACCGAGCGCGACGCGGCGGACTTGGTCGCTGCCCTGGCCGCGGAGGGGCTCGTCGACCTCGTCGGCGTCAGCCAGGGCAACTTCAGCCTCAGCCTGGAGCGGCACGTGCCCGACCTGCACTTCCCGGAGGCGCCGTTCGCCTACCTGGCGCGGACCGTGCGCGAAGCGGCGGCCGGTGTGCCGGTGATCGCGATGGGGCGGATCATGTCCCGCGCGACGGCGGAGCGGCTGGTCGCGGAGGGGTGGGCGGACTTGGTGGGGCTGTCGCGGGCGCTGCTCGCGGATCCGGACCTGCCGCGCAAGTGGCGGGGGATCGACGGCGAGCCGGTCCGGCCGTGCCTGGCGTGCAACGTCTGCTGGGGGCGGATCCATCAGGGCCGGCCGGTGGCCTGCGTGCACAACCCGGAGTTGGGCGAGGAGGAACGCTGGACCCCGCCCGCACCGATCCCCCGCCGCGCGGCGGTGGTGGTCGCGGGAGCCGGACCGGCGGGGCTGGAGGCGGCCTGGGTGCTGGCGCGGCGGGGCTTCCGGGTGACGGTCTACGAGGCGGCCGGGGAGCCGGGCGGGCAGGCGGCCCGCCTCCGGCGCCTGGCCGGCCTGGAGCGGTTCGGGGAGCTCGTGGATTATCAACTGGCGCAGTGCGCACGCTACGGCGTCGCCTTCCGCCTGGGGACCCCGCTGACGCCGGAGGACCCCGTCGAAGCCGACGCCGTCGTGGTCGCCACCGGGTCGGTCCCGGTGCGACCCACCATCCCCGGGTGGAGGGGGCCGGTCCGGGTGCCCGACGAGGTGCCGGACCTCGCCCCGGCGCCCCCCGCGGGGGCCACGGCCGTGGTGGTGGACGAGGACGGCGGCTACTACGCCTACGGACCGGCGGAGCACCTTTTGGCCCGCGGTTGGGCGGTGGTCCTGGTGACCAGCCGCACCGCGCTCGGAGCGCGTCTCGACTATCTGTCCCGCATCGGGCTGGAGCGGCGGCTCCGGACGCACGACGTACCGGTGTGGACCGGCTGGCGGGTGGTCGGCGGGGGCGACCGGGTGCTGCTCCTGGAAGACGTGTTCACCGGCCGCCGGCGGGCCATCGAGGACGTGGCGCTGGTCGTGTGGGCGGGAGCCCGCCGGGCCGTCGACGACCTCTGGCGCACCGGACGCGAGGCCTGGTTCCGCCGCTGGGCCCCGATCGGGGACGCCTTCGCGCCCCGGGATCTCCTGGCGGCGGTGCACGAAGGACACCGGCTAGCCCGGGAGATCCGCTGAGGCCACTGAGGCCGCGGGTCCGCCCGGGCGGGAGGGAACGCGGCGGACCGACGCGGCGCGCCGGACCGCGGGAGCCGCACGGGCTCCGCGTACGGGGGGCGGGCGTCGCCGCGGTCGGCGGCCCCAACGGTGTCTGGACGCGTGCGACGAGGACGGCTACCGTAACGGTGGGGGCGGCGGCCCGCACGACGGGCGCCGCCCGCCGGGCTACGGTGGCCTGACGGTTGGCGGGAGGTGGCGGTCGTCGACGCCATGCGGCTCATCGCGACGGTCCAGGCTCCGGACGCCGAACGGGGCGGGCGAAAGGCCGCGGCCGGCGCCGGGCGGGGGATGGTCCGGTGACCCGGCCGCGCCCCGCGGAGGCGGCGGGCTATTCGCGCGGAGTCCTGGCCGCCTACTTCGCCGGGCTGATGCTCGCCTGGGGGCTGGCGTTCGGGGCCATCAAGGTGGGCCTGGCGGCGTGCCCCCCGCTCCTGTACGCGGGCCTCCGGACGCTCGGCGGCGGGGCGGCCCTGTCGCTCTGGGCGTGGTGGCGGCGCGAGCCCCTGCGCCTGAGGGAGGAGGGGACCGTCTACGTCGTCTCCTCCCTGCTCAACGTCATTGTGTTCTTCGGCCTCCAGACGGTCACCATCCAGCTGCTGCCCTCGGGCCTGGCGTCGGTGCTGGTGTACTTCCAGCCCATCGCCGTGGGCGTCATCGCCTGGATCTGGCTTCGGGAGCCGATGACCGTGACCAAGGCGATCGGTCTCGGGCTGGGGTTCCTGGGGATGGTGGCCGCCAGCGGGCAGGCGCTCGCCCTCCGCCACGCCGGCGACGGGGTGGCGGTGGGTCTCCTGTCCGCCGTGACCTGGGCGGCCGGCACCGTGTACGTCAAGGCGGTCCAGGACCGAGTCTCGGCCGTCTGGCTGATGGCGGTGCAGTTCACGCTGGGGGGACTGGTGCTGACGCCGCTCGCGCTCCTCGTCGACCGCGGGCAGCCGGTCGTGTGGTCGTGGACGCTCGTCGGCAGCCTCGCCTACGCGTCCCTGGCCGGCGTCGCGTTCGCCTGGATCGCGTGGTATGCCATCATCCGGGTGTTCCCCGCCACCGAGGCGTCGGCTTACATCTTCGGCGTGCCCCTCGTCTCGGTGCTGACCGGCGTGGTCGCCCTCGGCGAGCCGTTCACGCCCGAGCTCGCCGTGGGGCTCGTCGCGACGGCCCTCGGCATCTTCCTCGTCAACCGGGCCGCGCCCCGCCGCCCCGCGGAAGCGGGCGAAGGGCGGCGCGAGGCCCGGGCGCGTCCGCCGGGGGAGGGCTGACCCGCCCCGCCCTCAGCGGAGGTCGCGGGTCTGCCCGGCCCCCCAGGCCAGCGTCTTGACGGTGGTCAACGCCTCCAGCCCCATCGGTCCGCGCGCGTGGAGCTTCTGCGTGCTGATGCCGACCTCTGCCCCGAGGCCGAACTGGAAGCCGTCGGTGAAGCGGGTGGAGGCGTTCCAGTAGACCACCGCCGCGTCCACCTCCTGGTGGAACCGCATGCCCGCCGCGTAGTCGTTGGTCACGATGGCCTCCGAGTGCCGCGTGCCGTAGCGCGCGATGTGGGCGAGGGCTTGATCCAGGCTGTCCACCACGGCCACGGCGAGCTCGAGGTCGAGGTACTCCTGCGCCCAGTCGGCTTCGGTCGCCGGCTCCATGGCCGGGACGAGCGCCCGGGCGGCGGCATCGCCGTGGAAGCGGACCCCGTCGGCGGACAGCCGCTCGTAGGCGCGGGGGAGGAACGCCGGCGCCACCTCGCGGTGGACCAGGAGAGTCTCCAGGGCGTTGCAGACGGCCGGATTGCCCACCTTGCCGTCGCGCAGGATCGCCAGGGCCATGTCCAGGTCGGCCGCGCGGTCGACGTAGAGGTGGCAGTTGCCCACCCCCGTCTCGATGACCGGCACCGTGGCCTCGCGGGCGACCGTGCGGATGAGCTCGGCCCCCCCGCGGGGGATGAGCAGGTCCAGCCCCTCGAGGTGCATCAGGGCCGTGGCCCACCGGCGGTCCGGATCCGGCACCAGCTGAAGCACGTCGGGATCGAAGCCGGCGTCGGCCAGGGCGCCGCGCAGCACCCGCACCAGGGCCGCGTTGGAGCCGAGCGCTTCGCGCCCGCCCCGCAGGATGAGCGCGTTGCCGCTCTTGACCGCCAGCCCGCTGGCCTCCACGGTGACGCCGGGCCGACTTTCGTAGATGAGTCCGATCACCCCGAGGGGCACGCGGACCTGCTCCAGCCGCAGTCCGTTGGGCAGCGTGCGCAGGCCGCTCCCGCGCCCGAGCGGGTCGGGCAGCGCGGCCACCGCCTCCAGGCCGTCGGCCAGGTCGGCCAGCTTGGCCGCGGACAGTTCCAGGCGGCGGCGCAGGCTCGCGCTGAGCGCCTGGGCTTCGGGACGGGCCAGATCCTCCCGGTTGGCCGCCAGGATGTCGTCCGTCGCGGCGCGCACCGCCGCCGCCATGGCGCGGAGCGCCCGGTCCCGCTCGGCCGTGGCGGAGCGCCCGAGCGCCGCCTGGGCGGCCTTGGCGCGGGAGAGCATTGCCTCAAGCACCGGGGATCACCTCCTCGGAAGCGTCGGCCGCCGGCGTTCCGGGCGACCGAGCCAGAAACCACGTCCCCACGTCCCGGTCCCCGGCCGCGACGGCGACCAGCACGTCGGGGTGCCGGCTATGGGCCAGGACGAGCGGGATCCGCGCCTCCTGGCAGATGCGGGCCGCCAGGAGCTTGGTGACCATGCCCCCCGTGCCCCAGTGCCCGGCCCCCTCCGCCGCCCGGACCATCTCGGGGGTGACCCAGCCGACCGTCCGATGGCGCGCGGCGTCGGGATGCCGCCGGGGATCCGCCGTGTAGTAGCCGTCGATGTCCGACAGCAGGACCACCAGGTCGGCCGCCATCAGCACGGCCACCCGCGCGGCGAGGGTGTCGTTGTCCCCCACGCGGATCTCCTCGTCGGCCACGGTGTCGTTCTCGTTGACCACCGGGAGCACCGACCAGGCCAAGAGTTGCGTCAGGGTCGCCCGGCAGCGCTCCCGCCGCCGCGTGCCCGGCTCCAGGTCCTCGCGGGTGAGGAGCACCTGGGCCACAGGGCGCTTGGGCAGCACCGCCTGGTAGCTTTGGATGAGACGCGCCTGCCCGACGGCGGCCATGGCCTGCTTCTGCGTCAGCGTGCGCGGCCGGGCGCCCAGCGCCTGCGAACCGAGCCCGATGGCGCCGGAGGTCACCAGGATGACCTCATGCCCCCGGTCCCACAGCGTTTCCACCTGGCGGCCGAGATCCGCGAGATAGGGCAGGTCGAGCTGGTTCTGGCGGTCATAGAGGCTTGACGTACCGACTTTGACCACGATCCGCACCGAGAAGGTCATCTCCGTCCTGGGGGTTGGCCGCGGCCATGCGGATCGCCGGCCTCCGTCCGTCCCCGCCCCGCCCGGGGGCTGTCTTGGCTTGAGTGTAGCAGGGGAGCCCGGCGGGGGGAAGGTTCCGCGCGCCGCCGGGCGGCCGCGCGCGGCCCGGCCGGGTGTACAATCGCCTGCAGAAGGTCCGACAATTCGGGCGAGAGGGTGGAGCAGATGGTGCTGGCGATCACCGGGTACACCGGGCAGGGCATCGAGACAGCCGGGGAGATGCTGCTCGAGCTGCTGGCCCGGCAGGGCCGGCGGTTCCGTGCGTGGCGTGACTTCTCGACCATCATCCGCGGCGGGTTGACCGCGTTCGAGGTCTACCTGGGGCCGTCCGGCACGGCCGAGGCTCCTTGGCGGCGCACGCCGGTGGACGTGGTCGCCGGGTGGGACGACGCGGCGCTGGCCGCGTATCGGGACCGCGTCCGGCCGGAGGCGGTGTACGGCGGCAAAAAGGCGGCGGGCGTGCCCGCGGTGCGGCAGACCGACGCCCCGGCGGTGGGGTTCAACGTCTGGGCGCTCGGCCTGTTGGCGCGGGCGGCCGGGGTGCCCCGCGACGCCTTGGTCGCCGCGGTGCTCCGGCGGTTCGGCGACGGTCCCAACCGCGCCTGGGCGGAGGCGGGCTACGAGGCCTTCGCCGGGCCGGTCGCCGGAGCCGAGGCGGGCCCGGACACGGTGGTCCTGTCGGGCAACGACGCCCTCTCCCTCGGGGCGGTGGCGGGAGGGGTGCGCTTCTACTGCGGCTATCCCATCACGCCGGCTTCGGACATCCTGGAGAACCTGGCGCGGTGGCTGCCGGCGCTCGGGGGCGTGACCTACCAGGTCGAGGACGAGATCGCCGCCATCCACATGGCCGTGGGCGCCAGCTTCGCCGGGCAGCGCACCTTCGTCGCCACGAGCGGTCCGGGCGCCTCCCTGATGACCGAGGGCCTGGGCTGGGCGGCCACCGTGGAGGTGCCGCTGGTGCTGGTGGACAACCAGCGGGGGGGACCGTCGACGGGCATGCCCACCAAGGTGGAGCAGAGCGACTGGCTACACCTGGCCCACGCCGGCCACGGCGAGTTCCCCCGCATCGTCCTGGCCCCCACGGGCGTCCTCGACAGTCTCGTGGTCATGCAGGAGGCGTTGAACCTGGCCGACCGGTACCAGTGCCCGGTGCTGCTCGGGCTCGACCTGGACCTCGCCGTGCGGCGCATCGGGGTGCCCTGGGCGGCCGTGGCCGCCCACCTGGCCGCCGTGCCGCCCGACCGCGGCCGGACGCTCCTGCCGCCGACGCGCGCGCCCGAAGACTTCCGCCGGTTCGTGAGCCCGGACGGCGACGGGCCGTGGCGGCCCGTGCCGGGCGTCCGGGGCGGGGCGTACGTGGCGAGCGGGGACGAGCACGACGAGCGGGGCTGGATGGAACCCGACTTCCGCGTCGTGCGCCCCCGCCTGCACTGGCGCCGGCTGACCAAGACCCGGACCCTGGCCTACCCGCGCCCCGTCACCGAGGTCGGCGCGGAGGACGCGCCGGTCGTCCTGGTGGCGACGGGCGCGGTGAGCGAGCTGGTCTACGGGGCCGTGGAGGCCGACCCCGCGCGCTTCCGGGGCGTGCTGGTGCGGCAGATCGTGCCCGCGCCGGTCGATGCGCTCCGGGCGGCGCTCCGGCGGGCCGAGGCCGTGGTGGTGGCGGAGTACAACGCCACCGGGCAGCTCGAGGAACTGCTGGGGCCGGCCTTCGACGCGGTCCGACCCCGGGCGCTCCGGCGCTTTGACGGCGAGCATTGGACGCTCGACGAGTTCCTGGGGCGGCTGGAGCAGCTGGACCTCCCCGGCGCGCGGCCGGCCGGGCTGGCCGGGGCCCGCTGATGCGGGCGCGGGTGGAAGATCACGAGGCGAGGAAGGGCAGGTCGACACGATGGCCACGTATACGGTCCGCGACTACGCGAACGGCAACCAGCCCACGTGGTGCCCGGGGTGCGGCGACTATGCCGTGCTCAAGGCCATCCAACGCGCGCTGGCCGACCTCGGTGTACCGCCCGAGCAGGCGGTCCTGGTGTCCGGCATCGGCTGCAGCGGCAAGATCGGGCATTACTTCGGCGGATACAGCATCCACACCACCCATGGGCGGGCCCTGCCCGTGGCCCAGGGCATCGTCGCCGCCCGCCCGGACCTGACGGTCATCGTGGCCGGGGGCGACGGGGACGGCTACGGCATCGGCGTCGGCCATCTCGTGCACGCCGCGCGCCGCAATCTCCCCCTGACCTACGTGGTCATGGACAACGGGGTCTACGGCAACACCAAGGGCCAGACCTCGCCGACCAGTCCCGCCGGCTACCAGTCCAGCACGACCCCGATCGGCAACCCCGACCACCCGGTGCGGCCGTTGTGGCTGGCCTGGGCCTCGGGGGCGACCTTCGTGGCCCAGGGGTTCTCGGGGGACGTGACGGGTCTGGTGGACCTGCTCCGCCGGGCCATCCGGCATCCCGGCTTCGCGCTGGTCAACGTCCTCAGTCCCTGCGTGGTGTTCAACAAGACCCACGGCTACGAGTTCTACCGGCAGGCGGTGGTGCCGGTGCCCGAACCGGCGCGCACCGCCGCCGAGTACGTCGCCCTGCTGGAGCGCACGGATTATCCCGTCGGCTGTCTCTGGGAAGCGCCGTCGGTGCCCGCGCGGCGGGTGGAGGCGGGCCTGGAGCCGGCCGCCCTCGCGCCGGACGCCCTGCGGCGGCTGCTCGAGGGGGACGCGGAAGCCGCCCCTTAACGCGCTCCCGATCCCGTCGGGGCGGGGTCGACGTTCCCGCCGTCGGAGACGGGGGCGTGCGCCGTTCCGGGCCCGCCGCCCCCGTCCCCGGCCGCGGGGCGGCCAGGGCCGTCCCGACGCGCGCCCGGCCCGGCGGCCGGGTCGCCCACCCGGTTCCCGGACCTCGGCGGGCCGGGCGTCGCCCCGTCGCGTCGGAATTCGGCGAACGACCCTTGTTCGGGGCACCGGGCTCGGTTTCAATCGGGGCGGACGGACGGCGCCGGGGAAGACTGAGCCGCGTCGCCGTGGGGGATCCTGGAAGGGCCGGTCGTGCGCGGCGGAAGCGGACCGCGGGGGCCCGGGCCGGGTCCGGTCCGGGTCGAGGCCGGTGACCGGCGCGGGCCCCGCGACTAGACTATGGCGGGCCGGTCGCGGCGGGCGACTCGGGCGCGGGACCGACGGGGCCGTCCGCAGGAGTTTCACCCGCAGGCAGAGAACCGACATGCCGCGCGAACGGTCCAAAGCGGCGCGCCCCCGGCGGGGCGCGCGGAGGAGATGGATAGCATGGCGATTGCGGCGGAACCGGCGTATCGTCGAATCCTCGACATCGACGGGTCGGTCGTGGGCCCCTTGCCTGACCTGCCGCCCGAAAGGCTGCTCGACATGTACCGCTGGATGGTGCTCGCCCGGTCCTACGACGAGCGGGCGCTCGCCCTCCAGCGCCAGGGGCGCCTGGGGACCTACTCGCCCCTCCGGGGCCAGGAGGCGGCGCAGATTGGGATGGCGCTCGCGCTGGACCCGGAAGACTGGATCTTCCCCACGTATCGGGACATCGCGGCGTGCTTCGCGCACGGCCTGCCCATGGAGCGGGGCTTCCTGTACGGGCAGGGGGTCGGCGAGGGGCTCGTGATCCCCGAGACGGTCAATGTCTGGCCCCGATCGATCTCCATCGCCACCCACGTCCCGCACGCCGTGGGCATGGCCTGGGGCTTCAAGCTCCAGGGACGCCGGGCGGCCGTGGTGGCGAGCTTCGGCGACGGCGCGACCTCGAAAGGCGACTTCCACGAAGCCGCCAACTTCGCCGGCGTCTTCGCCGTCCCGGTCGTGTTCTACGTCCAGAACAACCAGTACGCCATCAGCGTGCCCCGGGCCCGGCAGACCGCCGCCGCCAGCATCGCGGTCAAGGCCGTGGCCTACGGGTTCGAAGGGGTGCGGGTGGACGGCAACGACATCCTGGCCGTCTGGTCCACGGTCCGCGCGGCCGTCGAGCGGGCCCGACAGGGCGGCGGCCCGACGCTCATCGAGGCCGAGACCTATCGGCTCGGCGCCCACACCACCGCCGACGACCCCACGCGCTACCGCAGTCCGGAAGAGGTCGCCTACTGGCAGGAGCGCGACCCGGTCACCCGGTTCCGCCGCTTCCTCGAGGCCCGACGGCTGTGGTCGGTGACGGACGAGGAGGCCCTGTGGGAGGAGTGCCGGCGCACCGTCGACGAGGCCTGGCAGCGGGCCGAGGCGCTCGCCGAGGTGCGGCCCGCCGACGTGTTCCGCCATGCCTGGGCCAACCCGCCGGAGCGGGTGCGCGAACAGGCGAGCCGCGTGTTGGGAGGCGCGTGAGATGGCCCGGTTGACCATTGTGCAGGCATTGAACCAGACGCTGCGCTACCTGCTGGCCACGGACCAGCGGGTGATCCTGCTCGGGGAGGACGTGGGCCGGGACGGCGGCGTCTTCCGGGTCACCGAGGGCCTGGTCGACGAGTTCGGCCCGGACCGCGTGGTCGACACGCCGCTCGCGGAATCCGCCATCATCGGCACCTCGGTGGGCTTGGCGGCGTCGGGCCTGCGGCCCATCCCCGAAATCCAGTTCTTCGGCTTCCTGCTGCCCGCGTTCGAGCAGCTGGTGACCCAAGCGGCGCGGCTGCACGCCCGGTCGGCGGGCCGGCACAACATCGCCATGGTGGTGCGGACCCCGTACGGCGGCGGCGTCCGCACGCCGGAACTCCACTCCGACGCCTTCGAGTCGTACTTCGTGCACGCGCCGGGCCTCAAGGTCGTGGCGGTCTCCACGCCGTACAACGCCAAGGGTTTGCTGCTGAGCGCGTACGACGACCCGGACCCGGTCCTGTTCCTCGAACCTCTCCGAACCTACCGGGCGATGCGGGAGGAGGTCCCGGACGAGCCCTACCGGGTGCCGCTGGGCCAGGCCCGCGTCGCCCGGCCGGGGCGGGACGTGACCCTCGTGGCCTGGAGCGGCATGGTGCCGGTCGTGGAGCGGGCCGCGGAGCTTCTGGCGGAACAGGACGGCGTGGAGGCGGAGGTCATCGACCTGCAGACCCTGTCGCCGCTCGACGAGGCGACACTGGTGGCGTCCGTCCAGAAGACCGGACGGGCCGTGGTGGTCCACGAAGCGGTCCGCACCGGCGGGCTCGGCGCGGAGATCGCGGCGCTCATCATGGAGCGCGGGTTCCTCTCGCTCGAGGCGCCGGTGATGCGGGTGACGAGTCCGGACGTGCCCTATCCGCCGACGGGCCTGGAAGGCTTCTTCCTGCCCGACGCGGAGCGCGTGGTCGAGGCGGTCCGAGCGTCGTTGCGGTACTGAACGGGCGTTTTGACAGGAGGCGGGCCAGTGCAGGCAGCGTTCAAGTTGCCGGACGTCGGCGAAGGGATTCACGAGGCGGAAGTGGTGCGCTGGCTGGTCCAGCCCGGGGACCGGGTGACGCGCGACCAGCCGGTGGTCGAGGTCCAGACGGACAAGGCGTTGGTGGAACTGCCCACCCCCTACGCGGGACGCGTCGTCTCGCTGGGGGCGAAGCCGGGCGACCTGGTGCCGGTCGGTGCCACGCTGTTCGTGGTCGACGACGAGAGCGAGGCGGCCGCGCCGGCAGCGGCGCCCGAACCGCGGCCGGCCGCGCCGGCGCCCGCCGCCCCCGCGGCGGCCGACGCGCCGGCGGCGGGCCGGCGGGTGCTCGCCACGCCGGCCGTGCGCCGGCTGGCGCGCGAGCTGGGGGTGGACTTGACGCAGGTCCCGGGAAGCGGCGAGGGCGGTCGGGTCCTGGCGGAGGACGTCCGCCGCGCGGCGGCGGGGGGACCAACCGGGACGACGGCGCCTGCGGCGCCCCCCGCCCCGGAGCCGCCCCCGCCGGCGGCGCCGGCCCCGGCCCCGGCACAGGTCGAGGCCGCTCCCGCGCCGCTACCCGCCCCGGCGGCGGGCGAGGAGGTCGAGCGGATCCCCCTCCGGGGCCTCCGGCGGGCCATCGCCCGGCACATGGTCAAGTCCATGTACACGGCGCCCCACGTCACGTCGTTCGAGCGGTGCGAGGTCTCGGCGCTGGTCGCCCTGCGCCGGCGGCTCCAGCCGCTGGCGGCGGAGCGGGGCGTCACGCTCACCTATCTGCCGTTCGTGATCAAGGCGGTGGTCTCGGCACTCAAGGCCAACCCCTGGCTCAACGCGTCGGTGGACGACGAGCGGGAGGAGATCGTCGTCCGACGCGTCTACCACATCGGCATCGCGACGGCCACCCCGGAGGGGCTCATGGTGCCGGTGGTGCGGCACGCGGACCGGCTCACCCTGTTCGAGCTGGCGGCCGAGGTCGAGCGGCTGGGGCAGGCGGCGCGGGAGCGGACCGCCACCCTCGAGGAACTGTCCGGCAGCACGTTCACCATCACGAACTACGGAGCCTACGGGGGGTCGTACGGTACCCCCATCATCAATCATCCCGAGGTCGCCATCCTCGGCCTCGGCCGGATCCGTCCCGAACCGTGGGTCCGCGATGGGGAGCTGGTGGTGGGGCAGGTCCTGCCGCTGTCGCTGTCCTTCGACCACCGCGTCATCGATGGCGAACTGGCCCACCGCTTCATGAGCCACCTGGTCGCCCGGCTCTCCGACCCGGACCGCCTGATTCTCGACACCTAGCCCCCGCACGGGGAGGATGGCCAGCAGGGGAGGAGACGGTGCCGTGGTCGTCGGGGAGTTGTTGGAGGGGACGGACGTCCTCGTAGTCGGCGGGGGTCCGGGGGGCTACGTGGCCGCCATCCGGGCGGCGGAACTCGGGCGCGACGTGACGCTGGTGGAGGCCCAGGCCGTGGGCGGGGTGTGCCTGAACGTCGGGTGCATCCCCAGCAAGGCGCTCATCACCGCCGCGGACTGGGCCTTCCGGATCCCCCGGCTCGAGGCGGTGGGGATCCATGTGGAGGGGGTCCGCGTGGACCTCGCCGCCCTGCAGCGGTGGAAGGCCTCCGTGGTGACCCGGCTCACCGGCGGGGTGGAGCAGCTGCTCCGTGCTCACGGAGTGAAAATCGTCCGGGGCCGGGCGGCGTTCACAGGACCCGGCGAGGCCAAGGTGGAAACCGGATCCCAGGTGGTCCGCATCGCCTGGCGGGACGCCGTCGTGGCGACCGGGTCACGGCCCGCCGCCCCGGCGCTGCTGGCCCCCGACGGGGAGCGGGTGCTCGACTCGACCGGGGCGCTCGCGCTCGAGCGGGTGCCGGAACGGATGGTGGTCGTCGGCGGCGGCTACATCGGGCTGGAACTGGGCACCGTGTTCGCCAAGCTGGGCAGCCGGGTGACGGTGGTCGAGGCCCTGGACGGCATCCTGCCCGGGCTGTCCCGGGAACTGGTCCGGCCGGTGGCCGCACGGCTGGCCGCCCTCGGCGTGACCGTCCGCACCCAAGCCCGGGTGGTGGCCCGCGAGGCGGGCGCCGACGGCGTGGTCCTGACGGTCGAGACGGCGGCGGGGACCGAGCGGCTGGAGGCGGACGTCGCCCTGGTGGCCGTGGGGCGGCGGCCCAACACGGAGGAGCTCGGCCTGGAGCACGTGGGACTCCGCCCCGACGCGGGCGGGTACCTGAGCGTGGACCCGGCCCGGCGGACCGCCGCGCCGCACGTGTACGCCATCGGGGACGTGGCCGGGGGACCGCTGTTGGCCCACAAGGCCAGCATGGAGGGGCGCGTGGCGGCCGAGGCCATCGCCGGCCGGCCCGGGGCCGCGTACGATGTCCGCGCCCTGCCGGCGGTGATCTTCACGGATCCCGAGATCGCGACCGTGGGCCTGTCAGAAGCCGAGGCCCGGGCGGCGGGCTACGACCCGGTGGTGGGACGGTTTCCCTTCGCTGCCAACGGCCGGGCCCTCACGCTGGAAGCCGGGGAGGGGTTCGTCAAGGTGGTGGCCGACCGGACGAGCGGCGTGGTGCTGGGCGCCGAGATGGTGGGCCCCGAGGTCTCCTCGCTGGTGGCGGAGGTGGCGCTGGCCATCGAGGGCGCCCTGACCCTCGAGGACGTGGCGGCGACGGTGCACGCGCATCCGACGCTGCCCGAGACGGTGGCCGAGGCCGCCGAGGTGGCCCTGGGCCTGCCGATTCACGTCCTGGGGCCGACCCGGCGCGCGCCGGAACGCCCGTGACGGTTTGCGGCGCATGACCCTCCCGACGGAGCGGGCGGCGCCGGAGTGGCCGACGGTCTGGCTGGCCAACCCCGCCAGCCGCTCCGGTCGAGCGGGGTACGCGGTGTGGCGCGAGCGACTCGCGGGAGCCTTGAATCTCGTGGCGGCGACCCTCTGCGAGGACCCGACGGCCCTCGACGCGGCCGTGGAGCGCGCCGTGGGCGACGGCATCCGGCGGGTGATCGTCGGGGGCGGCGACGGCACCGTCTCCCGGGCGGCGGACCGCCTCAGGGGCACCCCGACGGTGCTGGGGGTGGTGCCGCTGGGCACCGGCAACACCTTCGCGGAGGGGCTGGGCCTGCCGCACCATCCCGAGGCGTTGGCGGCGGTGTTGGCGTCGGGTCCGGTGCGCCGCCTGGACCTGGGGTGGGTCGAAGGCTCGTCGGGGGC
Organism: Actinomycetes bacterium; assembly: GCA_023565505.1. Classification (GTDB taxonomy): domain Bacteria; phylum Bacillota; class Sulfobacillia; order Sulfobacillales; family JAIMBI01; genus JAIMBI01. The sequence goes on from JAIMBI010000002.1 coordinate 110,416, forward strand.
GCGGGTGTTCCTCAACAGCGTGACCTTGGGCGTGAGCGCCCGCCTGGTGGCGCTCCTCACGGCGGAGGTCAAGCGCCGGTGGGGGTGGTTCGCCTGGCCGCTCGAGGTCCGGCGGGCGCTGGCGGAGACCCCCGCCGTGCTGGCGCGGGTCGCGAGTCCCGACGGCGTGGAGGTGTTCCGGACCCGGCAGCTCGTGGTCGCCAACGGACCGACCATCGCCGGCCCCATCCACCCGAGCGCGGACTCGTCGGGTCAGGACGGCCTGCTCGAGGTGTTCCGCCTCGGCGGGCCTTCCTCGTACTCGATGCTCCGGGCCGCCTGGCACCTGGTGCGGGGATGGCTGCCGCGCGACCGCGAGGCCCGGTTCCGGCGCGTGCCGCGCGTGGAGGTGGCCACCGACCCGCCGGTGCCCGTGGACGTGGACGGTGATCTGTGGGGGATGACGCCCATCGCCTGCCGGGTGCTGCCCGGCGCGCTGGCCGTCCTGGCCCCGGCGCCGGGCGGCGGCCGGCACGGGCGCCGCGGGCGACGACAGGGAGGAGGTGGCGGCGACGCAGACGGCCCGGGTGGACCTGGAGGCCCTTAGGGCGAGCGTGCGAGCGCTGTGCGCCCGGTTCGACGACGCCTACTGGCGGGAGCTGGACGCGCGGCGGGAGTATCCCGAGGCGTTTGTCCAGGCGCTGACGGAGGCGGGGTATCTGGCCGCGCTCATTCCCGAGGAGTACGGGGGCGCGGGGCTGGGGATCACCGAGGCGTCGGTGATTTTGGAGGAGATCAACCGGGCGGGGGGCAACGCCGGCGCGTGCCACGCGCAGATGTACACCATGGGGACGATCCTGCGGCACGGGTCGCCTGAGCAGAAGGCGCGCTACCTGCCGGAGATCGCGGCGGGGCGGCTCCGGCTGCAGGCGTTCGGGGTGACGGAGCCGACGACGGGGTCGGACACGACGCACCTCAAGACGACGGCGGTGCGGCGGGGCGACCGGTACGTCATCAACGGCCAGAAGGTGTTCATCTCGCGGGTGCAACACTCGGACATGATGCTGCTGTTGGCGCGGACGACGCCGCTGGAGGCAGTGCGGCGGCGGTCGGAGGGGCTGTCGGTGTTCCTGGTGGACCTCCGGGAGGCCGTCGGCCGGGGGCTTTCGGTGCAGCCGCTCCGCACCATGATGAACCACGAGACCAACGCCCTGTTCTTCGACAACGTCGAGGTGCCGGCGGAGAACCTCATCGGGGAGGAGGGGCAGGGGTTCCGGTACATCCTCGACGGGATGAACGCCGAGCGCATCCTCATCGCCGCCGAGTGCGTGGGGGACGGGTACTGGTTCATCGACCGGGCGACCCGGTACGCCAAGGAGCGGGTGGTGTTCGGGCGGCCCATCGGGCAGAACCAGGGCATCGCGTTTCCGCTGGCGCGGGCGTGGGCGAACGTGCGGGCGGCGGATTTGATGCGGTTCGAGGCGGCGGCGCGGTTCGACCGGGGCGAGCCGTGCGGGGCGGAGGCCAACGTGGCCAAGCTCCTGGCGTCGGAGGCGTCGTGGGAGGCGGCCAACGTGGCCGTGCAGACCTACGGGGGCTACGGATTCGTGGCGGACATGGACATCGAGCGGAAGTTCCGAGAGACGCGGCTGTACCAGGTCGCGCCCATCTCCACCAATCTCATCCTGGCGTACGTCGCCGAGCACGTGCTGGGCCTGCCGCGGTCGTACTGAGCCAGCGGTCGCGGCGGGTCCGGGGGAAGGAGCGGACAGCATGCTCAAACCGGGATGGCAGGGCCGGTTCTACGAGGACTTCGAAGTGGGGGACGTCTACCGTCATCCGCTGGGCCGGACGGTAACCACCACCGACAACATCTGGTTCACCCTGCTCACGCAGAACACGGCGCCGGTGCACTTCGACCACCACTACGCTGCCCAGACCGAGTTCGGCAAACCGCTCGTGGACTCCACGTTCACGCTGGCGCTGGTGACGGGCCAGAGCGTCACCGACATCTCCCAGAACGTGTTCGCCAACCTGGGCTGGGACGAGGTGCGGCTGCCGCACCCGGTGTTCGAGGGCGACACGATCTACGCCCAGTCGGAGGTGCTGGCCAAGCGGGAGTCGAAGTCGCGGCCGAACGTCGGCATCGTGACGGTGAAGACGACGGGCTACAACCAGCACGGGCAGGTGGTCATCACGTTCAAGCGGACGGTGATGGTCTACAAGCGGGGGCACGCGCCCACGATCCCCGCGCCGGCGCCGGAGGCGGAGGCATGAGCGGGGGGGCCGGGACGGCCACCGACACGCTGGTGGGGTTCTTGCACCGACTGGCGTTCGACGACCTGCCGGCGCCGGTGGTCGAGCGGACCGCGGCCCTGTTTCTCGACTGGCTGGGGTCGGCCTGGGCGGGGCGGAACGCCCGGCCCGTGGCGGCCCTGGAGGCGTTCGCGCAGGCGATGGGTCCGGCGGCGGGGCCGAGCGAGTGTCTGACCCACCGGCAGCGGACCAGCCCGTACTTCGCGGCCCTGGTGAACGGGGCGGCGTCGCACGTGGTGGAGCAGGACGACCTGCACAACGCGAGCGTGGTGCATCCGGCCACGGTCGTGTTCCCGGCGGCGCTGGCGGCCGCGCAGGCGGTGGGGGCGAGCGGCCGCGCGTTGGTGCTCGCGGCGGTGGTGGGCTACGAGATGGCCACGCGGGTGGGCGCGTTTCTCGGACGGTCGCACTACCGGGTGTTCCATACCACGGGCACGGCGGGGACGCTGGGCGCGGCGGCGGCGGTCGGGCGGCTCCTGGACCTGGATGCGGAGGCCTACCGGCACGCGCTGGGCTCGGCGGGGACCGAGGCAGCAGGGCTGTGGGAGTTTCTGCGGGACGCGGCGGACTCCAAGCAACTGCACACGGCCAAGGCGGCGGCGGACGGTCTTCTGGCGGCGTGGACGGCGCGGGCGGGGCTGACCGGGGCGCGGCAGATCCTGGAGGGGCCGCAGGGGATGGCGGCCGGGATGTCGACCGACGCGGACCCGGCCCGGCTGGTGGAGGGACTCGGGACGCGCTGGGCGGTGCTGGAGACGTCGCTGAAGTACCACGCGTCGTGCCGGCACACGCATCCGGCGGCGGACGCCCTGCTCCAGGCGATGGCGCGCCACGGGCTTAAAGCCGGGGACATCCGGCGGGTCACGGCGCGGGTGCACCAGGCGGCGGTGGACGTCCTCGGCCCGGTGACGGATCCGCGGACGGTGCACCAGTCCAAGTTCTCGATGGGCTTCGTGCTGGGGTTGGTGGCGACGCGGGGGCACGCGGCGGTGACCGACTTCGATCCGGCGAGCCTCGCGGATCCGGCGGTGCGGGCGTTCATGCCCCGGGTGGAGATGGTGGTCGACCCGGAGGTGGACCGGCGGTATCCGGCGGAGTGGATCGGCGTGGTGGAGGTCGAGACCGTCGACGGCCGGCGGATCGTGGAGCGGGTGGAGGTCCCGAAGGGCGACCCGGGGAATTTCCTCGACCGGGCGGAGCTGGAGGACAAGGTCCGACGGCTCGCGGCATTCGGCGGGGGCGTCCGGCCGGAGGAGGTCGAGACGGCCATCCGCCGGGCCTGGCGGCTTCCGGACGAGCCGCACGTGCGGGACTGGCTGGCGCCGGCGGACAGGACGGCCGCGGCCGGCTAGGCGGCGGGGCCGCCAAGGGGGCGGTAGCGGGATTCAGGCAGGATTCAGGCAGGATTCAGGCAGGATCCAGGAAGGATCCAGGGAGGATCCAGGGAGGATCCAGGAAGGAGGGTTCCGATGGAGGGGACGGGACGCGTGGCCAACATGCTCGAGCCGGGGCGCCTCCGGCTCGAGACCTATCCGCTGCCGGAGCCGGGACCGGGCGCGGTCGTGGCCGAAGTGGCGCGGGCCAACGTGTGCGGTTCGGAGTTGCACATCTGGCGGGGCCACCACCCCACCAAACGACGCGGCGTCCTCGGGCACGAAATGGTGCTGCGTATCGCCGCGTTGGGCGACGGCGTCACCGCCGACTTCGCCGGCGAGCCGGTGGCGCCGGGGGACCGGGTCGTGGCGGCGTACTTCCTCACCTGCCGGCGGTGCGGGCCGTGCCGGCGCGGGCAGTTCCACCTCTGCGAGAACGCCTACCGCTACTGGAGTCTAGACCCCGAGGTGGCGCCCCACTTCCACGGCTCGTTCGCCACCCATTACTACCTCCATCCGGACCAGTACTTCTACAAGGTTCCGGACGACCTGCCGGACGAGCTGGTGGCGGGGGCCAACTGCGCCCTCTCCCAGGTCTACTACGGCCTCGACGAAGCGGGATTGTCCGCCGGCGAGACGCTGGTGGTGCAGGGCGCCGGCGGCCTGGGTCTCTATGCGGTGGCCGTGGCCAAGGAGCGCGGAGCCCGGGTGGTCGTCCTCGACCAGGCCGAGCGGCGGCTGGCGGAGGCGCGGGCCTTCGGCGCCGACGCCGTGGTGGACCTGCGCGCGGCGCCGACGGCGGCCGACCGGGCCGAGGCCGTCCGGGCGGTGACCGGGGGCGAGGGCGCCGACGTGGGGCTGGAGGTCGCGGGGGTGCCCGAGGCGTTCGCCGAAGGGATCCAGCTGGTGCGCCCGGGCGGCCGGTACGTGGAGATCGGGAACATCTCGCCCGGCCTGACGGTGCCCTTCGACCCGGGCCTGCTCACCCGGCGGTCGATCCGCATCATCCCGGTGGTGCGCTACCAGCCCTGGTACCTCAAAAAGGCGCTCGACTTCCTGCGGCGGACGCGGGAGCGGTACCCCTACGCCACGCTCCTCGACGCCACCTTCCCCCTGGACCGGGTCGAGGAGGCATTGGACCGGTCGGCCCGGCGGGAGATCGTCCGGGCGTCGATCGTCCCGGCCTAGGCCGACGCTCAGGTGGCCGAGAGGAGGGGTTCTCCGGGCGCCCAGTCGGCCGGGCACAGACCTTCCGTCTGAAGCGCCTGGAGCACCCGAAGAACCTCGTCCACCGACCGCCCGACGTTGAGATTGTGGACCACCTCGTACTGCACCACGCCTTCCGGGTCGATGACGAACAGTCCGCGGAGCGCGGCGCCTTCCGCCGGGTAGTACACGCCGTAGGCGCGACTGACGGCATGGGTCCAGTCGCTCACCAGGGGAAACCGCACCGGGCCGAGGCCGCCGTCCTCCTCCGGGGTGCGGATCCAGGCCCGATGCACGTAGGGGCTGTCCGTGGAGACGCCCAGGATGCGGGCGTCGAGCGCCTCGAAGGCGTCGAGGCGCCGGGAGAGGGCCACAATCTCCGTCGGGCACACGAACGTGAAGTCGTGCGGATAGAAGAAGAGGACCACCCACCGGCCGCGGTAGCGGGCCAACTCGACGTCACGGATGGTGCCGTCGGGGCCGAAGACGGCCGGCGCGGAAAACAGCGGGGCGGGCTGACCGACGAGCGACACCCCAACACCTCCTGGGGGAGCGGATGCCGCCGGCCCGGGGCCGGTCGGGACGCGGGGCGCCCGCCGGGCGTCCCGCGCCGTGGCCTAGGATGGCCGTCCGACTCCGGGGCTATGCGGGTCACGCCCAGTCGAACAGCTTGTCCGCCCGGTCCACCACCATTTCCGCGATGGCCAACGCCGAGGTGGCGGCGGGCGAGGGGGCGTTGCGGACGTGCAGCTCCCGCCGGCGCTCGGAGACGGCGAAGTCGTCGGTGAGCGCACCGTCCCGGGAGAGGGTCTGGGCTCGGACCCCGGCCGGCCCCGGCTCGATGTCGGCCGCCGTCAGCGAGGGGATGTAATCCCTCAGCGACGCCAGGAAGGCCTCCTTCGAGACGTCGCGCCAGAGCTCCTCGAGGCCGATGCGCCAGTACCGGCGCAGGAACTTCCAGAAAGCCGGGTAGGAAAACGTGTCGAGGAGGTCCCAGGCGTTCCAGGTGGTCACCCGGTAGCCCTCCCGGGCGAAGGCGAGGACCGCGTTCGGGCCGAGCCAGACGCTGCCGTCCATCCGCCGCGTGAAGTGCACGCCGAGGAAGGGGAGGGACGGGTCCGGGACGGGGTAGATGAGGCTCCGGACCAGGTGGCGGCGGTCCGGCCGGAGCACGTAGTAGTCGCCCCGGAAGGGCACGATCTGGGGATCGCGGGGAAGGCCCGCCATGCGCGCCAGGCGGTCGGAGTACAGGCCGGCGCACGTGACCAGGAAGCGTGTCGCCACCGGCCCGGCGGATGTCTCCAGGATGGTCTCGTCCCGCCGGCGGTCGATGTCCTCCACCCGGTGACCCAGCCGGATCGTGCCGCCCATCTGCTCGACGTCCTCGGCGTACGCCTGGGCCACGCGCCCGTAGTCCACGATGCCGGTGCTGGGCGAATAGAGGGCCCGCACACCTTCCACGTACGGCTCGATCTCCTTGAACTCCGCGGGCTCCATGAACCGCAGCCCTTCGACGCCGTTGGCGGTGCCCCGTTCGTAGAGGAGCTGGAGCCCCGCGAGCTCGCCGGCGTGCCGGGCCACGACCAGTTTCCCCGACAGCTCGTAGGGGATGCCGCGGCGCTCGCAGTACGCCAAGAGCGCCCGGCGGCCGGCCACGCAGGCACGCGCCTTCAGCGAGCCGGGCGCGTAGTAGAGCCCGGAGTGGATCACCCCGCTGTTGTGGCCCGTCTGGTGCCGGCCGATGGCGTCCTCCTTGTCCAGGACCGCCAGCGACAGGCGAGGATGCCGTACCAGGATCTCCCGGGCCGTGGCTAGCCCGACGATCCCGGCGCCCACTACGACGACGTCGTATCTCATGCCGGGTGTTCCCCCTGGGCCGCCGGCAGCAGGTCCGCCAAGGGGGGCAGGCTCACCCCGGGCGGCCGGGCGACCTTGGCCACCGTGCAGCGCGACACGCAGACCAGCCGACCCGCCTCGTCGCGGATGCGCACGTCCCAGACCACCGTGGTGCGGCCGTCGTGCAGGGGCACCGCCTCGGCCGTCACGACGCCGTCGCGCTTGGGGCGGAGGTGGTTGGCGTTGATCTCCAGTCCCATGGGCACGTGGGTCGCGGGATCGAGGTGGAGCAGGGTGCCGAGCGAGGCCACCGACTCGGCCAGGACCACGGAGGCCCCCCCGTGCAGCTGGCCGAACGGCTGGTGCACGCGGGGCGTGACCGGCATGCGGGCGACGACCCGCTCGGGCTTGGCCTCGACGATTTCGATCTCCAACAGCTCTAGCAGCGACCGGACCCCGCCGGGGTCCGGTCGGGCGGATTCTGTCACCGGACTATGGGCCTCCTTCGCGCGGGGGCGTGCCGCCCGCGTTGCTGGCGCTATTCTAGCAGAACGGTCCCCGCGCCCCGGGGCCACATTCCGCTCAGCGAACACGCCCCGGCAGGATTTCGACAGCCGGATTCCGAAGGCTTGACGGTGCGGTGAGGCTTTCTGCCGGTCGCGGGCGGGCGATCCGGGGAGACGAGGGCCTCCGGGGTCGAAGGAGGGAGGCGCCCATGACGGGCGGGCAGATCATCGCGGAGTGGATGGAGGCGTTCGGCCTCGGGGCGTTTTTCCACGTGCCGGGGGAGACGTTCCTGAGCGTGCTCGACGCCCTGTACGACCGGCCGGGCATCCGGGTGGTGACGTTCCGCCACGAATCGGGGGCGGCGTTCGCGGCCGAGGCCTACGGCAAGCTGGGCGGGCGGCCGGCAGTGGCGATGGGCACGCGCGGCCCGGGCGCGAGCAACCTGAGCATCGGCGTGCAGACGGCGCGGTACGACGGCACGCCGATGGTCGTGCTGCTGGGGCAGGTGCCGCGCGAGTCGGCGGACAGCGGGGCGTTCCAGGAGATTGACATGGGGCAGTTCTACGCCCCGCTGGCCAAGCGGGTGATCCGGGTGCAGACGGCCGAGGCGCTGCCCGCCGCCTTGAGTCAGGCGGTCGCCGTCGCCACCGAGCCGCGGCCCGGCCCCGTCGTGGTGGTGCTCCCCACCGACCTGCTGTCGGGCCCCGGTCCCGAGCGGCCGATCTTTGCGCGGCTGACCGCCCACCCGACGAGCTTCGATCCGGCACCCGTCGTCCGGACCCTCGAGACGGCGGAGCGGCCGGTCCTGCTGGTGGCCACGGAGGCCGTGCGCGGCCCCGCCGCGGCGGATCTGGCGCGCTTCGCGTCCGCCGCGGGGCTGCCCGTGCTGACCGCGTGGCGGCGGTTCTCCGCCTACCCCAACGATGACCCGCAGTTCGTCGGCAGTGTCGGGATCGGAGCGCCCGCAGGGGTCGTGGAGACCCTGGTGGAGGCCGACCTGGTGCTGGTGTTGGGGTGGGGCCTGGAGCACATCACAGTGGCCGGGGGGGCGCGGCTCGGCCCCACGCGGCGGGTCGTCCAGATGGCGCCGGCCCTGGACGCCGACGGCGTCCGCCGGGTAGGCGGAGCCCGGGTCGAGTGGGTCGCGGTGGAACCCCGGGAGGCGGCCCGGGCGCTCCGGGAGTGGGCCGAACGGCATCCCGAGGCCGCCGCGGCGTTCCGGGAACGGTTCGCCCCGCGAACCGAGCGGCTTAGGGCCCGGCTGGAGGCCGACACCCGGGCGCCGGCCGACCCCGCGCCGGGCCGGGTGCACATGGACTTCTGGGCCGGGGCGCTGGACCGGCGCCTGCCGGACGACGCCGTGGTGGTGAGCGACGCGGGCAACTTCGCCCAGTGGCTGCTCCGCTACGTGCGCTTCGGCGGCCGGCGGGCGTTTTTGGCGCCCGTCAACGGGGCCATGGGCTACGCCCTGCCCGGAGCGCTCGGGGCGCGGGTGGCCGCGGCGCGCCCGGTGTGGGCGGTCGCCGGGGACGGCGGCTTCTTCATGACCCTCGGCGAGTTGGAGACGGCCGTGCGCGAGCGATTGGACGTCGTCGCGGTGGTGGTCAACAACGCCCGCTACGGGACCATCCGGGCCAACCAGGAGCGGGAGTACCCCGGGCGCGTCATCGGAAGCGAGCTGTCCGAGGTGGACGTGGCCGCCGTGGCCCGGACCGTCGGCTGGCGGAGCTGGCGGGTCACGGCCGACGCGGACCTCGACGACGCCCTGGAGGCGGCCGCGGCGGCGACCGGTCCCCGGCTGGTGGAGGTCGTCGTCGAACGCGAGCCGCTCGCGCTCAGCCTGCGGGACTTCCAGCGCCACGACGCGTAAGGCGCGGGCACACGGGAGGGGGATGTGGTGGCGCTCATTGAACTCGAGCCGGTGGCCGAACCGGCGTCGGTGCGGGCTCTGCGGGAGGAGGTCCGCGCCTGGCTCGCCGCCGAGCGGCGGCAGGGGACCTTCGAGCCGACCTGCGACAGCTGGCTGGCGGGCTTCTCGCCGGCCTTCAGCCGCAAACTCGCGGCCCGGGGCTGGGTCGGGATGATGTTGCCCCCGGAGTACGGGGGACACGGCCGGTCCGGCCTCGAGCGGTTCGCCGTCACGGCGGAGCTGTTGGCCGCGGGGGCGCCGGTGGCCGCCCACTGGGTGGCGGACCGGCAGATGGCGCCGATGATCCTGCGGTACGGGACGGAGGCGCAGAAGCGGCGGTTCCTGCCGCCCATCGCCCGGGGCGAGGAGTACTGGGCCATCGGGATGAGCGAACCCGGGGCCGGGTCCGACCTGGCGGCGGTGCGGACGCGACTCGAACCGGCCGACGGGGGTTGGCGGCTGACCGGGCAGAAACTCTGGAGCAGCGGGGCCCACGGCTGCCACTACATGATGGTGCTCTGCCGTTCCGGACCGCCCGAGCCGGACCGGCACGCGGGGTTGACCAACGTGGTGGTGGACCTCCGGGCGCCCGGGGTGACCATCCGGCCCATCCGGCTGCTCAACGGCGAACATCACTTCAACGAGGTCACGTTCGACGGGGTGTTCGTTCCCGACGACCACGTCATCGGGTCGCCGGGCGACGGCTGGGCCCAGGTGACGGCGGAGCTGGCTTTCGAGCGGAGCGGGCCGGAGCGGATCCTGAGCACCTACCCGCTCCTGGCGGAGATGGTCCGGGCTGCCGCCGCGCGGCCGGACGACGACCGCCTGGCCACGCTGGTCGGCGGGCTCGCCGCGGATCTCTGGGCGCTCCTGCGGATGTCCCGGGCGATCGCCGGGATGCTGGACCGAGGCCGCGACCCGGAGGTCGAGGCGGCGCTGGTGAAGGACCTCGGCACGCGCTTTGAGCAGCGGGTGGCGGAGGCAGGGCGGGCGGTCCATCCCGGGCCGGTTCGGCTGCCGGCCGCCGACCCGCTCGGCCAACGGCTGGCCGAGGCCATCCTGCATGCGCCCGGCTTCACCATCCGGGGCGGGACCAACGAAATCCTCCGCGGGATCGTGGCGAGGGGGCTGGGACTCCGATGAGCGAGCTGGCGGGACTGCTGGTCGAGACGGCGGAGCGGATGTTCGCCGAGGCCGCCGGGGAGGCCGTCCTGGGCGAGGTGGCCGCGGGACGGTGGCCGGAGGCGCTGTGGCGGCTGGTGGAGGAGGGCGGATTCCTGGACCTGGTCGCCGTCGCCGACCCGGCGGAGGCCTGGAGTCGCTGGGCCGACGCCCTGGCGGTGCTCCGGGCGGGGGGCCGCCACGCGCTGCCCGTCCCCCTGGCCGAGGCCCTCTGGGCCCGGCGGCTGTCGGCCGCGGCGGGCTTCGACGTGCCCGCGGGTTACGTGGGCCTGGCCACCGGGGTCGCGCTGGATGTCGCGGCGGACGGGACGGCTGCCGTCGCCGGCGAGGCGGCGGGGGTGCCTTGGGCCCGGGAGGCGGTCGGCCTCGTGGTCGTGGCCGCCGACGGAAACCGTGTGGCCTGGGTGGCGCGGGACGCCTTCGAGGTGCGTCCCGCGACCGACCTCGCCTTCGAACCCCGCGACACGGTGCGCTTTTCCGGCAGGGCCCGGGCCGTGGCGGAGGCGGGGGACCTGGCCGAGGCGACCCGGCTGGCGCTCCTGTCCAGTCGGGTGGCGCTGATGGCGGGCGCGCTGGAGCGCGTGCTGGAGCTCACGGTCGCCCACGCCCAGCAACGGACGCAGTTCGGTCGGCCCCTGGGGCGCTTTCAGGCCATCCAGCAGGCCATCGCCATGATGGCCGCGGACGTCGCCCTGAGCGGGGCGGCAGCGGACGAACTGGCGTCGGCGGCTGCCGCGGGCCGCCTGGAGGCGGTCGGCGTGCTCGCGGCGAAGGTGGCGGTGGCCGGGGCGGCCGGGCGGGCGGCGGCGGTGGCCCACCAGGTCCACGGGGCCATGGGCTTCACCGAGGAGTACCGCCTGCACTACTTCACCCAGCGCCTGTGGAGTTGGCGCGACGAGTACGGGACGGAGACGGAGCTCGCCGGGGAACTGGGGCGGCGGCTGGCGGCCCAGGCGCCGGATGCGCTCTGGCCGGCCTTGCTGTAGGTCCCAAGGCCGACCCGGCGGGCGGAGGAGGCAAGCATGGGAGCGACGAACGCCGGACCGCTGGCCGGGATCCGGGTCCTCGACGTGACCCGGATCCTGTCGGGTCCGTTCGGCGGGATGATTCTCGCGGATCTGGGGGCCGACGTGGTGCACCTGGAGCAGCCGGCCGGAGGCGACGAGACGCGGACCTATCCGCCGTTCTATCCGGCCGGCGAGAGCCACTACTTCGTATCCGTCAACCGCAACAAGCGGAGCATCGCCGTGGACCTCCGCACCCCGGAGGGCCAGGACATCCTGCGGCGCCTGGCCCGGTCGGCCGACGTGCTGCTGGAGAACTTCCGGCCGGGCACCATGGCCCGCTGGGGACTCGACTGGCCGGCCCTGGCCGCGGAGAACCCGCGGCTCATCTACTGCTCGGTGTCCGGCTTCGGCCAGACCGGCCCGCTCCGGGACAAGGTGTCGTTCGACATCGTGACCCAGGCGATGTCGGGCGGCATGAGCGTGACCGGGGAGCCGGGCCAACCGATGAGGTCGGGGATCCCCATCGGGGACCTGATCGGCGGCCTGTACGGGGCCATCGGGATCCTGGCCGCCCTGGCGGAGCGCGAGCGGACCGGACGGGGGCAGTACATCGACCTCGCGCTGCATGACGGGATGCTCACCCTGCTGGGGTACCTCGCCGGGCGCTACTTCCTGACGGGGCAGTCCCCCGGCGCGATGGGGTCCCACCACCTGAGCCTGGTGCCCTACGGGGTCTACCGGTGCCGCGACGGCCACCTGGTCATCGCCATCCTGGTGGAATCGTTCTGGCCCAAGCTGTGCGCGGCCATGGGGGTGCCCGAGCTGGCCGACGACCCCCGCTTTCGGACCAACCAGGATCGTCTGGCGCACCGGGCGGAGGTGACCCAGGCCCTGGAGGCGGTCCTGACCCAACGCACCGTCGCCGAGTGGACCGAGCGTTTCGAGGCCGCCAACATCCCCTTCGCCCCCATCCTGTCCGTGGGCGAGGCGCTGGAGCATCCCCAGACGGTGGCCCGGGGGATGGTCGAGACGGTGGAGCATCCGACCATCGGGCCCATGCGTACGGTCGGCCGGGCGCTCCGGTTCTCCGAGCACCCGGCCTGGCCGCCCCTCCGGCCGGCGCCGCTCCTGGGGCAGCACACGGCGGAGGTGCTGGCGGAGTGGGCCGGCGTGCCCGCCGCCACGGTGGTCGAGTGGCACCGCCGCGGCGTGGTCTACGACCGGGCCGCCGCGGAGGGGACCGGCGGCTAGCCGGCCGCGCGGCCATGTCTGCGAGGTAAGGAGGGAACCGCCGTGGACAGCCGACATGCGGCGCCCGTGTTCGTGGCGCTCGACGACTACGAAGGCGAGTGGAGCCGCCAGCTCGCGGCGCACCGCTGGTCGCGTCCCGTGACGGTGCGGGTCCTGCGGGAACACGTGCCGTGGCCGGCCCTCGCCGACGCCATCCGGGACGCCCAGATCCTGGGGTTGACGCGCGAGCGGACGCCGGTCACGGCGGAGATGGTGGCGGCCCTGCCGGCGCTCCGCGCCATCTCGCAGACGGGGACGGGACTCGCCCATCTGGACCTGGCGGCGTTGGCCGCGCGCGGCGTGACCGTGATGAACACGCCCGGCGGCGGCGCCGAGGCGGTCGCGGAACTGGCTCTCCTGCTCATGCTCATGCTGGCGCGGGAGGTGCGCACGCTCACCGACATCCTCGCCCAGGGCGCGTGGCGCCAGCCGCTCACGCGCGCTCTGGTGCGGAAGACGCTCGGCATCGTCGGGCTCGGGCAGATCGGTACGAAGATGGCGGCGTTGGGCAACGCGCTCGGCATGACCGTGCTGGCGTGGGGGCCGACCCTGGATCCGGAGCGCGCCCGGCAGCACGGGGCGACCTGGGTGCCGGTGGAGGACCTGTTCAGCCGGTCCGACTTCGTGTCGCTCCACCTGCGCCTGAACGATGCGACCCGGGGCCTTGTGGGTCCGGCCCTGCTGGACCGGATGAAGCCCACCGCGTGCCTCATCAACACCGCCCGGGGCGGCTTGGTGGACATGCAGCACCTGCGCCGGATGCTCCTCGAGGGGCGAATCGGGGGCGTCGGCCTGGACGTGTTCGACATCGAGCCCCTGCCCCCCGACGACGTGCTCCGCCGCCACCCGCGGGTGGTGGCCACGCCGCACGTGGGCTGGATCGCGGACGAGGTGCTGGCGACGTACGTCGGGCAGGCGATTGCGAACGTCGAGCAACTGCTGGCGCGGTGGGAGGCAGAGGGCCGTTGAGCCCTGCGGACGGGAGGTGGAGTCGGTGCTGCGGCGGCTGAAGCGCGCCACGGAGGTCGTGGCGCAGATCCAGGAGCGGATCCGGGCGGAGCGACTGGGTCCGGGCGCGAGCCTGGGGACGCTCAAGGACCTGTGTCGGGCGTATGAGGTGAGCCTGCCCACGATGCGCAACGCCCTCTACCTGCTTCAGCAGGACGGGACCGTGGTCGTCCGGGCGGGCCAGCAGGGCGGGGTGTTCGTGGCCCGCCCCGAGGCCCGCCCGGTGGTGCGGGCCTTCCGGCAGCTGTTGGTCAACGACCAGGTGCCGCTCGAGGACGTCCTGGAGCTGCGGGGCGTCATCGAGGGCGAGGCGGCGCGGCTCGCGGCGCTCAGGGCGCGGCCGGCGGAGGTGGCGGCCCTGGAGGCGTCGGTGGACCACCTCCGGGCGACCGTGGGCGAGCTCCAGAGCCCGTTCCTGGAGGAGAACCTCCGGTTCCACGGGCTGGTGGCCCGGGCGAGCCGGAACCGGCTGCTGTACCGCATGTTCCAGTGCGTGGAGTCGCTCCTGTACGAGTCCACGCGGGTCCGCTACCCGATCGCCGTCCAGGAGGCGGTGGTGGCGGCGCACGCCAAGATCGTGGAGGCCATCGCGGCTCGCGACGGAGCGCGGGCGCGGGGGCGGATGTTGGCCCACCTGGAGGCGTTCGCGCGCTACCGCCTGGAGGTCGCGGAGGCCCAACCCTGGCCGCCGGAGGAGATCCCGGACACGCCGTGGATTGACACAGCCCCTTAAATCTTCTCAAATATCGACAGGAATAAAAGCAGGGTCATCGACGCCGGTGCGCGGCGGGGAACGGGAGGCGGGCGGCGCATGGATTTCTCCTTCACGCCGGAGCAGGAGCGCATCCGGGAGAGTACCCGGGCGCTCGTGGGGCGGTTTCCGCCGGAGTACTGGCGGCGCTGCGACCAGGAGGAGCGCTTTCCGCAGGAGTTCTGGGACGCCTGCGCGGAGGCCGGCATCCTCGGGGTCATGATTCCCGAGGAGTACGGAGGCTCGGGGCTCGGGGTGACCGAGGCGTGCCTCATCCTCCAGGAGGTGGCCCGGTCCGACGCGGGCATGGACGGCTCGTCGACGGTGCACCTGTCCATCTTCGGGCTGAACCCGGTCGTCAAACACGGCAGCGAGGCGCAGAAGCGGCGGTACCTGCCGGATGCGGCAGCCGGCCGGCTGCACGTGTCCTTCGCCGTCACCGAACCGAACGCGGGGACGGACACCACCCGCATCGAGACGTTCGCCGAGCGGCGGGGCGACCGCTACGTCGTCCACGGCCGCAAGGTCTTCATCACCAAGGCCCAGGAGGCGCACCGGCTCCTGTTGCTGGCGCGCACGACGCCCTACGACGCGGTGCGCAAGAAGACGGACGGCATGAGCCTGTTCCTGGCCCCGGTGGACCCGGCCCACGTGCGCGTCAAGCCCATCCCCAAGATGGGGCGCAACGCCGTCGACACCAACGAGGTCTTCATCGAGGGCCTCGAGGTCGACGCGGAGGACCTCGTCGGGACCGAAGGCCGGGGCTTCTACCACCTCCTCGACGGCCTCAACCCGGAGCGGATCATGATCGCCGTGGAGGCCCTCGGCATCGGTCTCGGCGCCATCGAGCGGGCGGTGGCCTACGCCAACCAACGGGTGGTGTTCGGGCGGCCCATCGGGGCGAACCAGGGCATCCAGATGCCGCTCGCCGACGCTTACGCGCAGCTCAAGGCGGCGGAGCTCCTGGTCTACCAGGCCGCGTGGCTGTACGACCACGGCCGGCCGTGCGGTGCGGAGGCCAACATGGCCAAGCTCAGGGCGTCGGAGGCGGCGTGCTACGCCGTGGACGTGGCGTTCCAGACCTTCGGCGGGTACGCCTACGCGCGCGAGTACGACATCGAGCGCCTGTACCGGCAGGTGCGGATGACCCGCATCGCGCCGGTCAGCAACGAGATGGTCAAGAACTACATCGGGGAGCACGTCCTGGGCCTGCCGCGGTCGTACTGAGGCGGGGACGGAGGGAGAGGCATGCCCGGTCGGTACTTCGAGGAATTCACCGTGGGTCAGGTCTTCCGGCACGAGCCGGGGCGGACCGTGACCGAGATGGACAACGTGTTGTTCAGCACGCTCACCATGAACCCGCAGCCGCTGCACCTGGACCACGAATTCGCCAAGACCACCGTCTTCGGCCGACCCCTCGTCAACAGCCTGTTCACGCTGGGACTTCTGGTGGGGCTGAGCGTGCGGGACACCACGCTCGGGAGCACCGTCGGCAACCTGGGGTTCGAGCGGGTGGAGTTTCCGGCGCCGGTGTTCGCGGGCGACACGATCTACGCCGAGACGGAGGTGGTGGCGGTGCGGCCGTCGCGCTCGCACCCCGAGTGGGGCCTGGTGACCTTCGAGCACCGGGCGACCAACCAGCGCGGCGAGGTGGTGGCGCGCTGCCGGCGGGCGGCGATGATGCTCCGCCGGCCGGCGCCGACGGGGGCGGACCGCGATGGCTGAGCGGGTGCGGTCCTGGCTGTTCTCCCCGGCGGACCGGCCGGATCGCTGTCTGAAGGCGCTGGCGTCGGAAGCCGACCAGGTGATCTGGGATCTGGAGGACGCCGTCGCTCCGGAGGCCAAGGAAGACGCCCGCCGCGCGGTGCGCGACCTCCTGGCGCGGACGGCGGACAGCCCGCGCGTGCCGTGGGTGCGGGTCAACGGGCTCTTCACCCCCTGGGGGGCGGAGGACCTGCTGTCGCTCCAGGACGCGGTGAGCGACGCCCGCGCTAGGTGGCTCGTCCCCAAGGCCGACGCCCGGACGGTGGCCCGCCTCGAGGCGTGGCGGGCGGAGGGCCGGATCCGGGGGCAGTGGCTGCTCCTCGTCGAGACGGCGCGCGGACTGGACGACCTGGCGCGGGCGGAGCGGCCCTGGCTGGCCGGCGAGGCGGTCCGGCTGGCGTTCGGGGCGCTCGACTACCAGGCGGACCTGGGCGCCGCGGCGCCGGGCCCGGACGAGGCGGAGCTCATCGTGCCGCGGCACCTCCTGACCCGCCGCAGCCGCGTCTTCGGATGGCCGGCCCCGGTGGACGCCGTCTATCCGGCCTACCGCGACCCGGAGGGCCTCCGCGCCGCCGCGGAGCGGGCGCGGCGGTTCGGCTTCGCCGGCAAGATGGTGATCCATCCGGACCAGATCGGACCGGTGCACGCGGCGTTCAGCCCCACCCCGGCGGAGCGGGAGTGGGCCGAGCGGGTGCTCGCGGCGAGCCAGGCCGGCGGGGCGGCCGCGGTGGACGGGGCGATGGTTGACCGGCCGGTGGTGGAGCGCGCCCGGCAGATCCTGGCGTTCTTCGAGGCGGACGAGACGTAGGGACGGGAGGGGACGCCGGTGGGGGCGAGGCCCGAAGACCTGGAGGCGACGTGGCGGAGCATCCGCCATGCGGCGACGGTCCTGCTGGTGCGGCCAGGGGCGGACGGCCGGCCGGAGTTCTACTTCATGCGCCGACCCGACACCATGCGGGCGTTCGCCGGCGTCTGGGCGTTCGCGGGGGGGGCGGTGGAGCCGGGAGACCGCGCCCTCGCGGCGGAGTGGATCGATCCGGGGCGCGCGACGGCGCTCGCCGAGGCCTGGGAGAAGGATCCGGCCAGCGTCGAGATGGAGCGCTTCCTGGCCTGGGCCGCCCCGCGCTTCCGGGAGCGGTCCGGTCGGGTCCCCGAGGCCGTGGTGCCGCCGCTCGGGTTTGATCCCCCGGCCAACGCCGCCGTCTGGGTGACGGCGGTCCGGGAGCTTTACGAGGAGACCGGCATCTGGCTCGGCGACGGCGCGACACCGGCCGCCTTCGACCGCCTCGGCGCCGCCGAGTTGGGGCCGGCCGTGGGCCGCTTGCGGTTCCTGGGCCGACTGGTGACGCCGTCCCACCAGCCGGTGCGGTTCAACACGCGGTTCTTCCTGGCGCGGCTCGAGGCGGGCGACGAGCCGGCGGCGGACGGCGCGGACCGGGACAGGGAGGTGGCCGCCACGACGTGGCGCCCGGCCGCGGAGGCCCTGGCCGCCCAGGCCGCGGGGGGGTTCCCGATGGCCTTCCCGACCCGCTTCGTGTTGGAGCGGCTCGCCGCCTACGCGACGGTGGACGCCCTCTGGGCGGCCTACGCCGGCCGCCGCCTGGACTGAACCCGGCGGCGGGACGGAAGGAGGACGAACGGGTGGAAGCGACCGAGTTGTTCCGGCGTTGGGCCGCGCCGCGGGGCGTGGCCGTGGTGGGGGCCTCGGCGGACCCCTCGACCATCGGCGGCAAGCCCCTGGTGTACCTCAGGCGCCACGGCTACGCCGGCCGCGTGTGGCCGGTCAATCCGAAGTATCCCAGCGTCCAGGGCCTGAAGGCGTATCCGGACATCGAGTCGGTTCCGGATCCGGTGGACGTGGCCGTCATCGCCGTCGGCGCGGCGCGCGTGCCGGAGATGCTGGAGCGGACCGCTGCACGGGGGATCCCGCTCGCGGTGGTCTTCAGCTCGGGGTTCGCGGAGACGGGACCGGAGGGCGCGGCACTCCAGGCGGAAGTGACCGCCATCGCCCGCCGGACCGGGATCCGGGTGCTGGGGCCGAACTGCCAGGGTTACGCCGCCTTTCCGGCGGGGGCCGCGGTCGGGTTCAGCATGGCCCTCGAGGAGCGGGGACCGGTAGGAGACCTGGCCCTGGTGTCCCAGAGCGGCGCCCTGGGCTTCTCTCTGTTCAACCAGCTGCTCGAGCGCCAGGAGGCGTTCCGCTACGTCACGTCCACCGGCAACGAGGCCGACCTGACGGTGGCGGACGTGCTGGGGTGGTACGGCGCGGACCCCGAGGTCGGCCGGATCATGGTGTACCTCGAGGGCGTGCGCCGGCCCGAGGCGTTCTACGGCGCCCTCGAGGAGGCCCGGCGGCGGGGGGTGCCGGTGGTGGTGCTGAAGGGGGGGCGCACCGCGGTGGGGCGGACCGCCGCCCGGGCCCACACCGGGGCGGACGCGGGCGACTACGACGCCTTCCGCACGGCGATGCGGGAAGTCGGGGCCATCCTGGTGGAGGACGTCGAGGAGGCCGCCGACGTGCTGGCCGTGCTCCGCGCCACCCCGCCGCCGCGCGCGGCCGGCGTGGGCGTGGTGTCCACGTCGGGCGGCGCGGGAGTGCTGCTGGCGGACGGCCTCCTGGCCCAGGGGTTCGACGTGCCCGCGCTCGCGCCCGCGACCCGGGCGCGTCTCAAAGAGGTGATCCCGCCGTTCGGGTCGCCCGACAACCCCGTGGACGTGACGGCCCAGGTCATCGGCGACACGGCGGCGGTCCGGGAGGCGCTGGGGGCGGTGGCCGACGACCCCGGGGTCGCCGTGCTCGCCGTGGCCCTCACCATGGTGACGGGCATCACGGCCACCCGCCTGGTCGACGTCCTGCTGGAGCTCAAGAGCCGCGTGGCCAAGCCGGTGGTGCTCCTGTGGACGGCGTCACGCCGGGTGACCGGACCGGAGGAGGAGCGCCTGGCCGCGGCCGGCATCCCGCTGCTCCGCAGCCCCGGCGCGCTGGCGCGGGCCTTGGGGCACTGGTACCGTTGGCACTGGGCGCACCACAATCACCACGCGGGCCCGGGGGGGCCGGGCACCCCCTGACCCGGGCGGATCCGACAACCGAAAGCGAGGCGCACGGCATGGCGGATATCGAAGTCCAACGGGACGGACGGGTCACCATCGTCACCCTCAACCGTCCGGAACACCTCAACGCCTTCACCCTGCCGATGATCGACCGGTGGGTGGAGATCCTGCGCGAAGCGGGCGACGACCCGGAATGCCGGGTCATCGTGCTCACCGGGGCCGGCCGGGGCTTCTGCAGCGGCGTGGAACTGGGCCACCTGGAACAGGAGCAGTCCACGCCGCTCGCCAGCAAGGACATGCTGTGGCGGCACATCCACCACATCCCGCTCACCCTCGAGGCCCTCGACAAGCCCGTCATCGCGGCCATCAACGGCGTCGCGGTGGGCGCCGGGCTCGACATGGCGCTCATGTGCGACGTCCGGCTCGCCGCGCGGTCGGCGCGCCTCTCGGAGGGCTACGTGCGGGTCGGCCTGGTGCCCGGCGACGGCGGGGCCTACTACCTCCCCCGCCTGGTGGGGCCCGCCCGGGCGCTCGAGCTGTTCTGGACCGGGGACTTCCTTTCCGCCGAGGAGGCCGAGCGCATCGGCATGGTCAACCGGGTGGTGCCCGACGAGGAACTCATGGACCGCACGCTCGACCTCGCCCGGCGTATCGCGGCGCAGCCGCCCCTCGTGGTCCAGACGACCAAGCGCCTGGTCTACCAGAGCCTCCGGATCGATCTCCGGACCTCGCTCGACCTCGTCTCCTCCCACATGGGGGTGCTGAGCAGCACCGAGGACAGCCGGGAGGCGCGCCGGGCCTTCCTGGAGAAGCGTTCCGCCGAATACCACGGCCGGTAGTGGGCGCCGGCCCGGAGAGAAAAGAGGCGCACGATGTTCGCGGAAAACGTGCCGGATCTGACGGCCGCGGTCGAGGCGATCCGCCGGGGCGACACCTCGCCCGAGGCGCTGTGGGACCTCGCCGAGACCCGTTTCCGTCGTTTCGAACCCCGACTGCAGGCCTTCGTCTACGCCGACTGGGAGGGGGCCCGGATCCGGCTGCCCCAGGCGCCGCCCGGTCCCCTTGGGGGCATGCCGGTGGGCATCAAGGACCTGGTCGACGTGGCCGGGATGCCGACCACCGGGGGCTCGCGGGCGTACCGGTGGATCCCCGAGACCGACGCGCCGGCCGTCGCCCGCCTGAAGGCAGCCGGGGCCGTGGTGGTGGGCAAGACCAACACCCACGAGCTGGCCTACGGGGTCATCACCCCGCCCACCCGCAATCCCTATGATCCGGAGCGGATCCCCGGCGGCTCCAGCGGGGGGTCCGCCGCGGCGCTGGCGGCCGGGATGGTCCTCGCTGCCCTCGGCTCCGACACGGGGGGTTCCATTCGCATCCCGGCCGCCTGCTGCGGCGTGGTCGGGTTCAAGCCGACCACCGGGCGCGTGCCCGCCGCCGGGGTGATGCCCCTCAGCTGGACCCTGGACCACGTGGGGCCCTTGGCCCACTCGGTGCGCGACGCCGCCCGCCTGTATGCCGTCCTGGCCGGCGAGCCGGCCGTGCCGTCGCTCCACCCGCCCGCCCGGGTCCGGGTGGCCGTGCCCGAAGGCTACCTGGACGGCACCCTGGACGACGGGGTGCGCCAGGTGTTCGAACGGGCCCTCGCCGTCCTGCGCGACCTGGGGTGGACGGTCGGCGGCATCGCGATGGAGCCCTGGCCGCGCTGGCGCCAACTGTTCGCGGACATCCGCGGGCCGGAGGCGTTCGTGTACCACCAGCCCCTGCTCGACAGTCCCGGCGCCGAGGCGCTCGGGCCGGCGGTGCGCCAGAACCTGGAGAACAGCCGACACACGCCGGCGGCGACCTACATCCGGGCTCTCCGCGAGCGGGCCGCGCTGGCGGCCGCGTGGGCCGAGCGCATGCGGGACCTCGACGCGGTGGTGCTTCCCACCATCCCCGTGCCGGCACCCCCGGTGGGGGCGGACACCGTCGTGGTGGCCGGCCGGACCCAGCGGGTGTGGGAGACCCTCCTGTCGTACACCGCTCCGTGGAACATCCTCGGGTACCCGGCCGTGTCGGTCCCGGCGGGGCTGACGCCCGAGGGCCTCCCGGTGGGGCTGCAAATCGTGGGGCCGAGCGGCGCCGACCACGCCGTCCTGGCCCTCGGCGCAGCCTTCGAGGCGGCCTCCGGCTGGGACGCGCTGCCGCCCCCCTGGACGCGGCTGGAGGAGGGAGGCCGCGGCGCATGAGTCGGTTCGAGACGTGGGAGAGCTGGGGGCCCGCCCTGACGGACGCCGACTTCGCGGCCTTCAACGCCACGGCTTGGGCGGAGGGATTCACCGACGGGCTGCCGCTCGCCGTGCCGACGCCGGCGCGCGTCGCGGCGGTGCTGGGCGGGATCCCGCCGGACCGCCCGGTGGGGCGGATCCCGGTGCGGCGCCGCCCCGTGACGGCGCACGACGTGGCCGTGCAGGGCGCCATGGCCGGCCTGGGCCCCGGCGCCCTCGGCGTCGTTATCGCTGCCTTGGAAGCCATGCAGGTGCCGGAGTTCAACCTGCTGGGCATCGGGACGACCACCGGCTCGGCCACGCCGGCCCTGGTGGTGAGCGGGCCGGTGCGGCACCGGGCCCGCATCCAGGGCGGGGCCAACGCGTTGGGACCGGGGCCGTGGGCCAACGCGGCGGTGGGCCGGACGGTCCGGCTGGTGCTCCAGAACCTCGGGGGTCTTGCGCCGGGCACGGTGGACATGGCCACCCTGGGCCAGCCGGGGAAGTTCACTTTCTGCTTCGGGGAGAACAGCGAGGAGAGCCCGTGGCCCAGTTTCGCCGAGGCCCGCGGGTTCGCCCCGGACGACGACGTGGTGACGGTCGTGGGCGTCGCGGGCTCGCTGGAGGTGGTGCCCCACGCGGACACGGACCCCAAGGACCTCCTGGACACGTATGCGCTCGCCGGGCGGGCGGCGGGGAGCCTATCCGTCGGCGGGACCACGCTGGGCAGCGGCCAGGTGGTGGTGATCCTGCCCCCGGAGGCGGCGGCGATTCTCGACCGGGCGGGCTGGTCGCGGGCCGACGTCCAGGCCTACCTGTACGAGGCGCTGGTCGTCCCCGTGGAGGCGTTGGCCCCAGGGCAGCGTCGGCTGTGGGAGGACGCGCAGGCGGCGGCGGGCCTCGCGCCGGAGCCGGTGGTGCGGGCCGCCGCCCAGCCCGAGGACGTCCTCGTCGTCGTGGCCGGGGGGACCGGCATCAAGGGGGCCGTCCTGCCCACGTGGGGGGCGCCGACGCGGGCGGTCAGCCGGGCCCTCGACCCGGTCCTGCGCGCCTGACGCAAGCGGAACGGACAACCATGGCGGGCGCGGCGACGCGGCCGCGCCGGACGAGGGAGGAGACCAGAACCATGGCAGAAGAAACGGTCATCGTCAACCCCGCGCGGGCGCGCGCGGAGACCCACCGGCACCGGGCGGCCCCGCGGGCCCCGGAGCTGGCCGGCCACAAGGTGGTGCTGTTCAGCAACAACAAGCCGAACGTCGACCCGTTCCACGACGAGCTGGCCGCGTTCTTCCGCACCCTGCCCGGGGTGGCGGACGTCGCGGTCCTGCGCAAGCGGTCGGCCGCCCTGCCGGCCGACGAGGCGGTGGTGGAGCAGGTCCGGGACTTCGCCTTCGCGGTCAACGCCATCGCCGACTGAGGGGCGTGCACGTCGTGGAGTATCCACGACGCGGTGACGTTCGAGGAGGCCGGGGTGGCCACCTTGACCGTCGTGACCGACCGGTTCGTCAACCTCGCTCAGGCCGAGGCGGAGGCGTTGGGTCGGCCGGACCTGCGGCTCGTCGTCGTGCCGCATCCCTTCGGCGGCGTGCCCGAGGCGACCATTCGGGAGCGGGCGCGCGCGCTGGCGCCGGAGATCGCGGCGCGGCTGGTCCAACCGGACGCGGCGCCGGCCGCCGAGCCGGACCGGTCGGCGGAACCCGAACCGCCTCCGGAGCTGGTGCTCCGGAAGGACCCGGACGAGGAGTGGGCCTGGGCGGTCGCCCGGCTGGAGCTCTCCGACGGGTTGCCGGTGGTGCTGCCCACGGCCGACCGGGTGCGGCGCATGCTCCGGTACTGCGACCGGGATCCCGAGACGCCCGTCGGCCCCGTGCCGCCCCGCTGGGCGACGGCGACCATCGCGACGCTCGCGGCCAACGCGGTCATGGCGGGATGCCGGCCGGAGCAGTTTCCGGTCGTGCTGGCGGCCGTCGAGGCCATGCTGGACCCGGTCTTCAACCTGTACGGGATCCAGGCCACGACGCACCCGGTGGGGCCGCTGGTCCTGCTGTCCGGGCCGCTCGCGGCGGCCGTGGGCGTGGCGTCGGGGGCGGGGTGTCTGGGCCCCGGGTGGCAGGCGAATCTGTCCATCGGGCGGGCCATCCGCCTCATCCTGATGAACATCGGGGGCGCGCGGCCGGGCGTCTTGGACAAGGCGACGATGGGCCAGCCGGGGAAAATCGCGGCGGTGCTGGCGGAGAACGAGGCCGAGTCGCCGTGGCCGCCCTTCCGGGCGGACTTCGGCTACGGGCCGGAGGTAACCACCATCTCCGTGTTCGGGGCGGAAGCGCCGCACAACATCAACGACCACGGCAGCACCACGGCGGAGGGCATCCTGCGGACGGTGGCCGGCACCATGGCCACGACGGGGAACAACAACCTCTACTGGCAGGGCGACACGCTGGTGCTGTTCGGGCCGGAGCACGCCGCCACCCTGGCGCGTGAGGGCCTGGGCAAGGAGGACGTGCGGCGGGAACTCCACCGGCGGGCCCGGGTGCCCGTGGCGGCCATGTCGGCCGAGCAGTTCGAGCACACGCGGGGCTGGGCCGTCGGCGACCGGTACGTGGACGACGCGGGGCGCGTGGCGGTGACGGCCAAGCCGGAGGAGATCCGGATCGCGGTGGCCGGCGGACCCGGCAAGCACTCCATGTGGGTGCCCACCTTCGGGCTGACCTATTCCGTGACCCGGCCGCTGGTCGACCGCACCGGCCGGCCCATCCGGTCCCTGGAGGAGGTCCGGCAATGGTAGGAGAGGAGGCGTCCCCGTCCCTCCCGACCCTGTCCGACCGCGACTGGGAGCGGGTCCGCGGGGCCCTGGACGGCCACGTCCACGCCGCCCCGAGCCTGGCGCCGCGCTGGGGCGACGACCGGGAGCTCGCGCAGGCGGCCCGGGCGGCGGGGATGGCCGGCTTCGTGCTCAAGGCGCACGAGGGCGACAGCGCCGCCCGCGCGGATCTCCTGCGCCGGGAGTTCCCGGGGCTTGGGGTCCTCGGCGGGGTGGTGCTGAACCCCCCGGCGGGGGGCCTCAACCCCGCGGCGGTGGAGACGACGCTGCGCCTGGGCGGACGGGTCGTGTGGCTGCCGACGATGTTCGCGCGGGCCCACGTGGAGCACGTGGGGGACACCAGCGGCATCCCCGGCACGGGCCGCGTACCGGGGCGGGATCCGGTGGCCCTCGTCGACGAGACGGGCCGGCCGGTGCCGGCGCTCCGGGAGATCCTGGATCTCATCCGGCAGTACGACGCCGTCCTGGCCACCGGCCACGTGGCCGGCGCCGAGCTCGAGGCGGCGGTGCGGGCGGGACGGGAGGCCGGGGTGCGGATCGTCGTCACCCATCCCGAGTACCACGTGCCGAACCTCTCGGCCGCGGCGCAGCGGGAGCTCGCCCAGGCCGGGGTGTGGCTGGAGAAGTGCTATCTGACGACGTTTCCCGGCCAGGGCGCGGGGGATCTGGCCGACATGGCCGCGCGCATCGCGCACATCGGCCCGGAGCGCCTGGTCCTGGTGACCGACTTCGGGCAGGCCCCCCGGGGATCCCCGGTGGAGGGGCTCGCCCGCTTCCTCAAGGGATTGGCCGAGGCGGGCGTCCCCGAGGCGTGGATCGCGCGCATGGCGCGGGACAACCCGCGGGAGCTGTTCGCCGCGGATCGCTGACGGCGCCGGAGGTTCGGCGTCGGGAGAGGAGCGCATGTCATGATCGTCGCCACGCCGGACGGCGTGCTGACCCTGGACGAGAGCTGGCGGTACGCCTGTGCCGGCTACACCGGCCGCGACCGGGCGGTGGTGCTGGCCCACATCGCCGAACTGGAGCGCATCGGGGTCGCGCCGCCGCCCACCGTCCCGACGTTCTACCGCATCCCCCCGTACCTCGTGACCGGTGCCGACCGCGTGTGGGCGCCCCACGAGGCCACGAGCGGGGAGATCGAGCCGGTGTTCATCATCCGGGCCCCGGACCGGATCTACGTGAGCGTCGGCAGCGACCACACCGACCGGCGGCTTGAGGCCCACGACGTCGACGCGAGCAAGTGGCTGGGCCAGAAGGTGATGGCCTCCGCCGCCTGGGCCTGGGCCGACGTCGGCGCCGAGTGGGACCGGACGCGCATCAGGTCCTGGGTGGAACCGGCGGGCGGGGGGGAGCCGGTGCCGTTCCAGGACGGCCGGCCCGCCGACCTGCTCGATCCCGGTTACTGGGTGGACACCTTGATCCGTCGCTACGGGTCGGCGGAGCGCTGGGTGCTCTTCGGCGGGACCATTCCCCACGCGGAGGTGGAGGGGCCGTTCCGCGCCTTCGCGGGGGAGATGGTGCGGCCCTCGGGGGATCGGCTCGCCTTCCGCTACACCGTCTCGATTCTGGACTGACGCGCCGGCGCGCCGGGGGGCGGTCCGGCGGCGCCGGCCGTACGGAAGGAGGCTCGCAAGCGGCTTTGGCCACGACAGCGTCGGAGCCGCCGGTGCCCTGGACGCGGGCCCTGCCCGCGGGGGATGCGGCGGTGCTGCTCGAATTCGGTACCACCATCGACCCGGAGACCAACGCCGCGGTGCACCGGGTGTTTCGAACCCTGGCGGCGGACCCGCCCGCGGGGGTGACGGGCCTCATCCCCGCCTACGCCACGCTCCTGGTGGAATTCGATCCCACCGTCACAACGCGGGCGCAGGTGCTGGCGGACCTGGCCGGGCGGCGCTACACGGGCGGCGTGGAGGCCGGCCGGCGGGTGGTGCTGCCGGTTCTCTACGGAGGCGAGGGCGGCCCGGACCTCGAGGAGGTGGCCCGGGCGGCCGGGATCTCGCCCGACGAGGTGGTGCGCCTGCACGCCGGCCAGGACTACCGGGTCTACGCCGTCGGGTTCTCGCCGGGCTTCCCGTTCCTGGGGATCGTCCCGGAGGCCATCCAGCTGCCCCGGCGGGCCTCCCCCCGCACGCGCGTGCCGAAGGGCTCGGTGGCCATC
This sequence comes from Actinomycetes bacterium, assembly GCA_023565505.1. Taxonomy (GTDB): domain Bacteria; phylum Bacillota; class Sulfobacillia; order Sulfobacillales; family JAIMBI01; genus JAIMBI01. The sequence goes on from JAIMBI010000002.1 coordinate 136,823, forward strand.
GCGGGCCGGCAGACGGGCGTCTACCCGGCCGACAGCCCCGGGGGCTGGCATCTCATCGGGCGGACCCCGGTCCCGCTGTTCGAGCTCGGGCGGACCCCGCCGGTGCCTTACCAGGTGGGGGACCGCGTGCGCTTCCGCCCCGTCGACGCCGCCACCTACGCGGAGTTGGCGGAGCGGTGGCGGTCCGGACAACTGTCGTGGGAGGCGCTGGTCGATGGGGTGGATTGAGGTCCAGGCGCCGGGGCTCCTGACCACGGTGCAGGATCGGGGCCGGCGCGGGTACGAGCACCTGGGCGTCATGGTGGGCGGCGTCCTGGACGACTACGCCGCCGCGTGGGCCAACCGCCTGCTGGGCAACCCGCCCGAGGCCGCGGTGCTGGAGATGACGCTGGTGGGGCCGACGCTGGCGGTCGTCGAAGGCGGCTGGGCGGCCCTGGCGGGGGCGGACCTGGGCGCCCGGGTGGACGGGGAGCCCTGGCCGCCGGGGACGGCGCGCCGGCTGGCGGCGGGCAGCGTCGTGCGCTTCGGGCGGGCGGTCCGGGGCGCGCGGGCCTATCTCGCCTTCGCCGGGGGACTCGACGTGCCGCCGGTGCTGGGCAGCCGGGCCACCGACCTCGTCTCCGGCTTCGGCGGGGTGGAAGGCCGAGCACTGGTCGCCGGGGACCGGCTCCGTTTCGGGGACCAGGAGGCCGAGCCGGCCCGGGCCCCGGTCGACACCTGTCTGGTCCGCGACGTCGTGCGGGTGCTGCCCGGGGTGCGCCTGGAGCGCTTTCCCCCGACGGCGCTGGAGCGCCTGGCCCAGGGCGTCTGGCGCGTCTCGCCCCGATCCGACCGCGTGGGGCTCCGGCTCGAAGGGCCGCCCGTGGTCGACACGCCGATGCCGAGCGACGCCATCTCGGAGGCGATGGCGATCGGGGCGGTGGAAGTCCCTCCGAGCGGCGAGCTGCTCGTGCTGTTGAAGGCGCGCGGGACGATAGGGGGATACGCGACCCTGGCCCACGTCGTCACCGCGGATCTGCCCGTCCTGGCGCAGCTCCGGCCGGGCGAGAGCGTGCGCTTCCGGGTGGTGGGGGAGGACGAGGCACTCGAGGCGGTGCGCCGGCTCTGGGCCACCTTGACCTGGCCGCTCGAGCGGCCCGAGGCGGAGGGCCCCGCAGCCGCCGAACCGGCAGCCGCCGCCCCGGAACGGCTCGTGGTGCCGGCGCCCAGTTGGTGCGTCGTCTGGCGGGCCAACGCGCCCGGGGAACGCCCGCTGGTGGAGGTCGGCGACCGGGTGGAGGCAGGGCAGCCGCTCGCCCTCGTCGAAGTCATGAAAGTGTTCACGCCGCTCGCGAGTCCGGCCCGGGGCACGGTCACGGCGATCCACTTCGCGGACGGCGCCGTGGTGGAGGAGGGCGCCCCCCTGGTGGAACTCGCGGTCGAGCGGACGTAGAGGCGTTGTCGGGCCAAGACCGATACGGAGAGAGGGGACGGACACGATGGCGACGCGCAAGGTCGACCTCAACTGCGACATGGGCGAGAGTTTCGGGGCCTGGCGGATGGGCGACGACGAGCACGTGCTGCCGCATATCACGTCGGCCAACGTCGCCTGCGGCTTCCACGCGGGCGATCCCCGCGTGATGGCCCGGACGGTGCGGCGGGCCCGGGAGCTGGGCGTGGCCGTGGGCGCGCACCCCAGTTTTCCCGATCTGGTGGGCTTCGGCCGGCGCAACCTGGACGTCACGCCCGAGGAGGCGCGGACCGACGTCCTGTACCAGATCGGGGCGCTGTCCGCGTTCTGCCGGGCCGAAGGCGTCCCACTCCAGCACGTCAAGCCCCACGGCCAGCTCAACAACCTCGCGCTCGAGAACCGGACCCTGGCCGAGGCCATCGTCGACGGGGTTCTGGCCTACGACCCGAGCCTCATCTTCGTCGCCTACGGCGGGGAGTTGGCCCGGGTGGCAGAGGCCAAGGGACTCCGGGTCGGGCACGAGGTGTTCGCCGACCGGGCCTACAACCCCGACGGCACGCTGGTGTCGCGGCGGATTCCCGGCGCCGTCCTGCACGACCCCGACCGGGTGGTGGAGCGCGCCGTGCAGATGGTGCTCGACGGACGGGTGCGCGCCCACGACGGCAGCTGGCTCGAGCTGCAGGTGGACACCATCTGCGTCCACGGCGACACCCCCGGGGCGGCGGACCTGGTGCAAAAGCTCCGGGCGGCCCTGGAGGCGGCCGGCGTCGCGGTCGTCCCCCTCGCCCAGGTCCTGGCCGACCGGTAGGGGCGCGTCGTGGGCCTGTTGTTCGTCGGGGCCCGCGTCCTGACGGGGGATCCCGAACGGCCCGAGGCCGAGGCGGTCTGGGTCGAGGGGGACCGGATCCGGGCCGTGGGCCCTGAGTCCGTACTCCGGCGCATGGCCTCCCCGGCGCCGGAGGTGATCGACGGGACGGGCGCCACTCTCCTGCCGGGGTTCATCGACGCCCACGTCCACCTCGCCCTCCTGGGCGGGCAGCTGAACGGCGTCGCGCTCAAACCGCTCCGGTCGGTGGCCGCCGTCCGCGAGGCGGTGCGGGCGCGGGCGGCCGCGACCCCGCCGGGAACCTGGATCCGGGGCTTCGGTTACAACCAGCTGTGGCTCGCGGAGCGGCGGCATCCCACCCGGGACGACCTCGATCCCGTCAGCCCGCGCCATCCGGTCCTGCTCACGCGGACCTGCGGGCACATCGCCGTGGCCAATACGGCGGCGCTCCGGGCGGCGGGGCTGGCCGAGCGCGAGCCTGACCCGCCCGGCGGGCGCTTCGGCCGTCGGCCCGACGGCACGTTGGACGGCGTGCTCTACGACCAGGCGCTCGAGGCGGTGCAGACGGTCTCGCGGCCCGGCCCGGAGGAGCTCCGCCGCGACTTGGCCCAAGCCGGCCGGGTCCTGGCCGAGGCCGGGGTGGTGAGCGTGCACGACGCCGGCGGGCCGCCCGATTACTTCCCCACGCTCATCGCGGCGGTGGACGCGGGGGACGTGCCCCAGACGGTGCACGCCATGGTGTGGAACGGCCTCGGCATCCGGCAACTCGACGCCTTCCTCCCCGCCGGCTTGGCCACCGGCTTCCGCCGGGGGCGGGTCGTCCTCGGCGCCGCCAAGGTGATGGTGGACGGCAGCTCGAGCGGACCGACGGCGGCCACGCGGGAGGGGTACGCCCACGACCCGGCCGACCACGGCATCCTCTACCTCGGGGCGGAGGCGCTCGAAGCCGTCCTGGGGCGTGCGGCCGCCCTGGGATTCCAGATCACCACGCACGCGGTCGGGGACCGGGCGGTGGCGCTCGCGGCGGAGGTCATCGGCCGGGTGGGACGGCCGGAACGCCGCCCGCGGATCGAGCACGCGGCGATGTGTCCGCCGGACCTGGTGCCGGCCCTGGCGGCGGCGGGGATCACGCCGGTCGCCCAGCCCCGGTTTCTGGTGGAATTCGGCGACGGCTACGTGGAGCACTACGGTCCGGAACGGGGGGCGCGCCTGTTCCCCCTGGCCTCTTGGCTGAAGGCGGGGCTCAGGGTGGCGGGCAGTTCCGACAGCCCCGTGGCCGACTGGCGCCCGCTACGGGGGGTCGCCGCCGCCATGACCCGGCGGACGACCGCCGGGCGGGTGCTCGCCCCCGAGGAGCGGCTCGACTTCCCCGCGGCCTTGGCCTTGTACACCCAGCATGCGGCCTGGGTGGGGTTCGAAGAGGCGGAGCGGGGGCGGATCGCTCCGGGCTTCGCGGCCGACCTGGTCCTGGTGGAGGGGGACCTCCCCCGAATGGCGCCGGACGAGATTGCGGAGGTGCCGGTGCGGTTGACGGTCATCGGCGGGACGGTGGTCTTCGGGCGCTAGGCGCCGGGAAAGGCGGCCGGGGCGTGAGCCCGGCTCCGGCCGGGCAGGAGGGGGGCGGAAGGATGCTTGAGGGACGACGGCCCCACTTCATCGGGGGCGCATGGCGCGAGCCGGCGGAGGGGGCTTGGTTTCCAACCTATGACCCCGCGGACGGGAGTGTCCTCGCGGAGGTGGCTCGGGGCGGGGAGGCGGACGTCGCCGCCGCCGTCGCGGCCGCCCGCGCGGCCTTCCCGGCGTGGGCGGACCGGTTCGGCGCCGAGCGCGGGCGCATCTTGTGGGACATCGCCCGGCGCATCCGGGCGGAGGCGGAGGCGCTGGCGGCGCTGGAGACGCGCAACACCGGCAAACCCCTGCGGCAGGCCCGCGCCGACGTCGAGGTGGCGGCACGGTACTTCGAGTTCTACGCCGGCGCGGCGGACAAGTGGGGCGGCCGCACCATTCCGGTTCCCAGCCCGTTCCTGGACTACACCCTGCGCGAGCCGCTGGGGGTGTGTGCGGAGATCATCCCGTGGAACTATCCCCTCCAGATCGGGGCCCGGGCCATCGCCGCCCCCCTCGCGGTGGGCAACACGGTGGTCCTGAAGCCGGCCGAGGAGGCGCCCCTCACGGTCCTCGAGCTGGCGCGCATCGCCGCCGAGGCGGGCGTGCCGCCGGGGGTGCTGAACGTCGTCGCCGGCTACGGCCCGGAGGCCGGCGCGGCCTTGGCCCGGAACCCGGGCATCGACCATCTCACGTTTACCGGTTCGGTGGAGGTGGGCCGGGAGGTGATGGCCGCCGCGGCGCGGAACATCGTGCCTGTCCTGCTGGAACTCGGCGGCAAGTCGCCCAACGTCGTGTTCCCGTCGGCGGACCTGGAGCGGGCCATCCCCATCATCGCCAACGCCGTGGTGCAGAATGCCGGGCAGACGTGCTCGGCCGGATCGCGCCTGTTGGTGCACCGGGCGGTGCACGACGAGGTGGTTGAGCGCTTGGCGGCGCACTTCCGGCGGCTGTCGGTGGGTCCCGGCCTGGCGGACCCGGACGTCGGGCCGCTCATCTCCGCCGCCCAGTACGCCCGGGTACGGGGCTTCCTGGAGCAGGCCGAGCGGGAGGGCGTACGGGTCCGAGCGGATACCCCGGTGCCGGCGGCGGGCTGGTTCGTGCCGCCGACGGTGCTCGACGGCGTGGCGCCCGCCAGCGTGCTGTTCCGGGAGGAGATCTTCGGACCGGTGGTGGCCGTGACCCCCTTTGCGGACGAGGAGGAGGCCGTGCGTCTCGCCAACGGGACGCCCTACGGCCTGGTGGCGGCCGTCTGGACGCGGGATTTGGGCCAGGGACACCGGGTGGCGCGTCGGATCCGGGCCGGGCAGGTCTTCCTCAACGCCTACGGGGCCGGCGGGGGCGTCGAGATGCCGTTCGGCGGGTTCGGGCAGAGCGGGTTCGGGCGGCAGAAGGGTCTCGAGGCGCTGGAGCACTACACGCAGGTCAAGAACGTCGCCGTCTGGTGGGGCGACTAGGCGGGCCACGGAGGCGGACATGCGACTGAAGGACAAGGTGGCCATCATCACGGGGGCGGGGTCCGGATTCGGGCGGGGGACGGCGCTGGTGTTCGCGCGGGAGGGAGCCCGGGTCGTGGTGGCGGACCGCGACGGGCCGGCGGCCCACGCGACGGCGGAGGCCATCCGGGAGGCCGGCGGGGAAGCGACGGCGACGACGGTCGACGTCACCGACCCCAAGGGCGTCGAGGCGCTCGTGGCCGAAACGGCCGCGCGGTACGGGCGCATCGACGTCCTGCACAACAACGCCGGCGTCCCCATGCCCTTCACGCCCCTCGAGGACGTGTCCCTGGAGCAGTGGGAGACCATCTTTCGGGTCAACGTCACCGGCGTGTTCCTCGGCTGCCGCGCCGTCATCCCCGTGATGAAACGGCAGGGGGGCGGGGTGATTCTGAACACCGCCTCGACCGCGGCGGTCCGGCCCCGTCCGGGACTGGCCCCGTACAACGCCTCCAAGGGCGCGGTCGCCGTGCTGACGCGCACGCTCGCGCTGGAGCTCGCCCCCTACCGCATCCGCGTCAACGCGATCAATCCGGTCGCGGGGGACACGCCCATGCTGCGGGGATTCATCGGGGCGGGGGAGGGCGAGGCCTACGAGGCCGGCCGGCGCCGGTTCGCGGAATCTGTGCCGCTCGGGCGCCTGGCGACACCCGAGGACGTGGCCTACGCCGCGCTCTATCTGTGTTCCGACGAGGCCGCGCTGGTGACCGGAGTGCTCCTCGACGTCGACGGGGGCCGGGACGTCTAGGCGTCGGGCGGCGGGCGCCCGGAGGCGGCGGGGGGCACGCCGAGCCTGGAGCCGTCGCGCGACGCCCCGGAGCTCCGCCGCCGGCCCGGGGTCCGGACTCACCACGGGGCGAGGGGGCGCGAGGGTGCGATTCTACGGCTTTCTCTCCAACGCGACGACGGCGGCGTTGGTGGGACCCGACGGCTCGGTGGACTGGCTTCCCCTGCCGCGCTTCGACTCGCCGTCGGTGTTCACGCGGCTGTTGGGGGACGACCGGCACGGCTGCTTCCGCATCGAGGTGCCGGGAGCCGAAGTGGTCGCCCAGCGCTACCTCGACGGCACCAACGTGCTCGAGACGGTGTTCGAGGGGCCGGGCGGGCAAGCCGTCGTCCGCGACTATCTGACCATCGGCCGCCCGGAGCTGCGCCGCCTGGTCGAGACGACGCTGCCCGTGACGGCGGTGGTCCGACCGGTCTTCGGTTACGGGCTGGTGACCGCCGCGGCCGTCCCCGCGGGGCGGGGGGCCGTCTTCCAGAATCCGTTGCAGCCGGAGGTCCTGGTCTTCGCCGTGTGCGGCGCACCGGCAGCCGGCGGGGCGGTGGCGGCGGACCCGGAGGAGGGGCGGTGGCGGTTGCCGGCCGGCCGGTACGAGCTCATCCTCCACTATGTGGCGGACGACCGGCGGGAGGGCGGTCAGACCCAGGCGGCGCTGGCCCGGGAGGCCGCGGAGGTGGAGCGGGAGTTGGAGCAGGAGCCGACCCAGTCGTCCCTGCTGCGGACGATGGAGTACTGGCGCTCCCGCCCCGAGACGGACTACGGCGGGCCGTACGCCGACGCGTTCCGCCGCTCGCTCCTGGTGCTGTACGGGCTGACCTACCGGACCAACGGCGCCATCGTCGCGGCGCCGACCACCTCGCTGCCCGAGGTGGTGGGTGGAACCCGGCAGTGGGACTACCGTTTCGCCTGGGTCCGGGACGGGTCGTACGCGGCCGAGGCCCTGCTGGAGGCGGGCGACGTGGTGAGCGCCCGGCGGTTCCTGGAGTTCCTGCTCAACGCCGTCGACCTGCAGGGCAAGCCGTTTCCGGCCCCCTTCTTCCACGTCGACGGCACGCTCATCCGCGGGGAGCGCGAACTCCTGTGGCTGACCGGCTTCCGCGGGTCCCGGCCCTGTCGGGAAGGCAACGCCGCCACCAACCAGACCCAGCTCGACATCGAGGGCGACTTCCTGTGGGTCTTCTGGCGCTACGTGGTCCTGACGGGCGACCATGCCTTTGCCCGCTTCTACTGGAGCATCCTCCGCGCCGTCGTCGACTGGGTGGCCGAGAACTGGATGCAGAAGGACGCGAGCCTGTGGGAGTTCCGGGGGCAGGACGACCACTACACCCACTCCAAGCTCATGTGCTGGGTGGCGCTCCACTACGGAGCCGAGCTGGCGCGCCTGGTGGGACGGTCCGGCGACGCGGAGCGGTGGCGGCGGGCGGCGGACGACGTCCGCCAGGCCATCGAGAGCCAGGGATTCAACGGGCGCCGGGGCCACTACGTGCAGACGTTCGGGGGCGAGCGGCTCGACGCGGCCCTCCTGACGTTGCCGCTCTACGGATACTGCGAGGCGGCCGATCCCCGCTTTCTCGGCACCCTGGGCGCCATCGAGCGGCGCCTGGTGCGGGGTCCGTGGGTCTTCCGCTACGAGGCGGACATGCTCGGCCCGACCGCCCATCCCTTCGTCCTGGCTTCCTCCTGGCTGGCCCGGGTGTACGTGCGGCAGGGGGAGTTGGGCCGCGCCCGGGGGATCATCGAGGGCCTCCTGGCCCGGCGCACGGACCTGGGCCTGCTCGGGGAGCACGTGGACGTCGCCAGCGGCGAGCCGCGCGGAAACTTCCCCCAGGCCTTCTCCCACCTGGGCGTGGTGATGGCGCTGGCCGAGTACAGCCGGGCCCTGCGCGAGCGCGCCGGCTGAGCAAGGGAGGCGCACGACCCGTGAGCGCGATGACGATGGGGGTGGCCCTGGCCGTCGGGGCGGCGGTCGTCGCGGCGGCATGGCTGGCGTGGGGCGGACGCGTGCGGCTGCTCGAACGGGAGCGGGAGCAGCTGGCCGCGCGCGTCGCCGGGCTGGAGGCCGAGCGGACAGGCCTCGCGGAGCGGCTCGAGCAGGCTCTGGCCCGCCTCGAGGGCGAGGTGGCCCGGCGGGCGGCGGCGGAGCGGGAGGCGGCGCGCGTCGGCCCGCTGGAAGAGGAACGGACCCGGCTTCTGGCCGAGCGGGATCTGCTGGCCGCCCGGGCGGCGGGCCTCGAGGCGCAAGTCGATGCGGAACGGCGGGCCCTGGCGGAGAAGCTGGACCTGCTGCACCGGGCGCGGGAGGCGCTGGGCGACGCGTTCGCGGCGCTGGCGGCGGAGGCGCTCCACCGGAACAACGAAGCGTTCCTGGCGCTGGCCCGCGAGGCCCTGGGGGCGTTCCAAGCGGCGGCCCAGGGGGACCTGGAGCAGCGGCAACAGGCCATCGGCGCGTTGCTCCACCCGGTGCGCGAGACGCTCGAGCGTCTCGCGCAGGAGGTCCAGGCCATCGAGACGGCGCGCGCGGGGGCCTATGCCGCGCTGTCGGAGCAGGTGCGGGCCTTGGCCGACGCGGAGCAGCAGCTCCGGGCGGAGACGGCGCAACTGGCGCAGGCGCTCAGGACCCCGGCGGTGCGCGGGCGGTGGGGCGAGATCCAGCTCCGGCGCGTGGTCGAATTGGCGGGCATGGTGCCGCACGTCGACTTCGTGGAGCAGATGGGGGTGGCCACCGAGGAGGGGTTGCGCCGTCCGGACCTCGTCGTCCGGCTTCCCGGCGGCAAGTCCGTCGTGGTGGATGCCAAAGTACCCCTGTCCGCGTACCTGGAGGCCGTCGCGGCCTCGGACGAGCGGACCCGCGCCGAGCGGCTCAAGCAGCATGCCCGCCAGGTGCGGGAGCACGTCCAGGCGCTGGGCCGGCGGCAGTACTGGGAGGCGCTCGAGCCGACGCCCGAGTTCGTGGTGCTGTTCCTGCCCGGCGAGGCGTTCCTCAGCGCCGCGGTGGCGGAGGACCCGGGGCTCATCGAGGACGGCGCCCAAGCCCGGGTCATTCTGGCGACGCCTACGACGCTCATCGCCCTGCTCAAGGCGGTGGCGTACGGCTGGCGGCAGGTCGCGGTCGAGGAGAACGCCCGCCGGGTGGGGGAGTTGGGGCGCGAGCTGTACAAGCGGCTGGGCGACCTGGGCGAGCATCTGGCCCGCCTGGGCAAGAACCTCGGCCAGGCGGTGGCCGCCTACAACCGTGCCGTGGGTTCGGCCGAGGCCCGGGTCCTGGTCACCGCCCGGAAACTCCGGGACTTGGCGGACAGTGGGCTCGAGCCGCTACCGCCGCTGGAGCCGGTGGAGGCGGCGGCGCGGGCGCTCACGGCCCCCGAGTGGCGGGCCTCAGCCGAGGCGGTGGGCGACGAGACCGAACCCGAGGCCGAGGAGGCCGCCCAGTAGCCAGCCGGCGACGACCTGGGCGGTGGTATGCCGGCCCAACACGCGGCGGGACCATCCCACCCCGAGGGCGAGGAGCAGGAAGGCCAACGGAGCCGGTCTTCCGGTCCACACGGCGGTGAACACCGGGAGACCCACCGCGGCGCCCGCGTGCAGGCTCACCTTCCACCAGAAGGTGATGACCCAGTCGACGGCCAGCCAGGTCGCGATGAGGGTCAGGACGGTACCGACCACCGCGTGCGGGCCGAGCCGGGTCACCACCGCTCGGGCCGCCAGGCTCGCCCCCAGGGCGACGGGCAAGAAGCCCCACCGCTCGCGGCGGTCGGGGAGGTCGAGGTCCGACCACCAGCCGCGGGCCCGGCCCACGGCCAGGGCCACGGCCGGCACGCCCAGGAGGACCAGGGCCGCCGCGACGGCCGCGGGGCGCTCGGGGGGGCGGACCCAGGCCAGGACCGCCAGAAAGGCGGCCAGCAGGGTGACGGGGTGACCGAGTGCCGACAGCGCCAGGGCCAAGCGGACCACGGGGTCCCTCTCGGGGTGCCGGAGCGTCGCCTCCACCCCCTGTCCCGGCGGGCATCCGGGGAAATCTGGTACCATGACATAGTGTACACGGTTCGCGCCCGGGCCGTCGGAGGAGCGGCCCCGGCCCGGGGGATGGCGTGGGCGGGAGCGTCGCGGCGCCGTGGTCGGGACGCCCCGAGCGGAAGGATAAGGAGCGGATAGGATGGCCGAGTTGCGGTATATCGGGCGGTCGATTCGACGACCGGAGGGGCCCCAGAAGCTGCGCGGGCGGGCCCCGTTCGTGGCCGACGTCAAGCGGCCTGGGATGACGTACGCGCGCCTCGTCTTGAGCCCGCATCCACACGCCCGCATCCGGGGGATCGCGACGGAGGAGGCGGCGGCGGTGCCGGGCGTCGTGGCGGTCCTCACCGGCAAGGAGCTCGCGCGGACGCGCTTCGTGGCCCAGGACGAGGTGTACTACGTGGGGGAGCCGGTCGCAGTCGTGGTCGCCGAGGACCCGGCGACGGCGGAGGACGCGGCGGAGCTGGTCGCGGTGGACTACGAGGAGCTGCCGGCCGTCCTCGACCCCATCGCGGCGATGGCGCCGGACGCGCCCCTGGTCCGGCCTGCCAACCAGATGGAGCAGGCGGCCGACGCGGGGGCCCACGGCGAGGGAGGCGGCGGCGCCCTGGCCGGGGACGTCAAGCCGCGCAACGTGCATGAACTGGTCCACTTCCGTCGCGGGGACGTGGACCGGGCGCTGGCCGAGGCGGACGTGGTGGTCGAGCAGGAGTACGAGGTCGCGCGGGTCTACCAGGCCTTCCTCGAGACGCTCGGGGCCGCGGGCGAGCCGGAGCCCGACGGGCGGATGACGGTCTGGACGACGACCCAGGGCCAGTTCATCGTGCGACAGCAGACCGCGCGACGGCTCGGCGTGCCGGAACAGGACGTCCGGGTGGTGCCGATGACCGTCGGGGGCGGCTTCGGCGGCAAGATCCTGAATCTCGAACCCCTGGTGGCGGCCGTCTCCCGGCACGTGGGGCGCCCGGTGAGCCTCGTGCTGGACCGCCAGCAGGACTTCCTGGTGGCGCATCCCGCCCCCTGGGCCAAGATCTCGGTCCGCCTCGGTGCCCGGCGGGACGGGACCCTTACGGCCTTGGCGGCGAAGCTCGTCTTCGACGCCGGCGCCCGGTCCGGGGCCCCCGTAGGGATTGCGGCCATCCTGTTGGGCGGTACCTACCGCGTGCCGCACCTCGACGTGGTGTCCATGGAGGTGCTCACCCACAAGGTGCCCGTCGGCGCGTATCGCGCCCCCGGCGCCCCCCAGGCCTACTTCGCGCTCGAGTCCACCATGGACATGCTGGCCGAACGGCTCGGCATGGATCCCATCGACCTGCGGCTGAAGAACGCGTCGCGGGAGGGTGACCCGCGGCCCGACGGGGGGACGTGGGGACGGATCGGCCTGGTGGAGTGCCTGGAGCGCCTGAAGACGCATCCGCTGTGGACCCGCCGGCCGGAGAACCCCGACGAGGGGGTGGGCGTCGCGGTCGGCGGCTGGGGCGGCGGCCTGGAGCCGGCAGCCGCGGCGTGCCAGATCCAGGGCGACGGCACGGTGACGGTGCAGGTCGGCTCGGTGGACATCACCGGGGCGCACGCCAGCATGGCTCTCATCGCGGCGGAGGTGCTGGGAATCCCGGTGGAGCAGGTGCGGGTCGTCGCCAGCGACACGTCCCAGGCACCCTACGCCGGCATGTCGGGCGGGAGCAAGATCACCTACACGGTGGGGGCGGCCGTGCAGCAGGCGGCCATGGAGGTGCGGCGGCAGCTCCTCGAACTGGCCGCCGAACGGCTGGAGGCCGCGGTGGAGGACCTCGAGATCGTGGACGGGCGCGTAGGCGTCCGCGGGGTCCCGGCCAAGAGCGTGTCGGTGGCCGAACTGGCTCGCCTGACCAACGGCATGGGGGCGCCCTACGCGCCGCTGTACGGCCACGGCCGGAGCTCCATCACGCAGCAGTCGCCGGCGTTCACCGCCCACATCGCCCGGGTCAAGGTGGACCGGGAGACCGGGGTCGTGCGCGTCGTGGGCTACGCGGCGGCCCAGGACGTGGGGCGGGCCATCAACCCGGCGGAGGTCGTCGGGCAGATCCAGGGCGGCGTCGCCCAGGGGATCGGCCGGGCGTTGCTGGAGCGCATGGCCTACGACCCGGCGGGCCAGCTCACCAGCACGAGCTTCATGGACTACCTGCTGCCGACGGTCCACGACGTGCCGCCGGTGTCAGTGGAGCTGGTCGAGGTCGGGTCGCCCTACGGCCCCTTTGGGGCCAAGGGGGTCGGCGAGCCGCCGGCCGTGCCCGGCGGCGCGGCCATCGCCAACGCCGTCTACGACGCCGTGGGCGTCCGGTTGACGAAGCTGCCCATCTCCCCCGACGACGTGCTCGCCGCGTTGACGCCGGTCACGGTCTGACGGCGCAAAACGCCGGGGCGACGGCCCCGGCGTTTTGCGTTGGCCCGGCCGCCGGGCCAGGCGGGCCGGGAGGAGTTTGGCCGCGCGTCGGGAAGAGGTTCATGACCCGCGAGGAACGACGACGAGGGGGAATGGCGATGGCCGAGCAGGACACAAGCCGGTTCGCGGCGGGCCTTCAGGTGCGCCGCGAGGTACTGGGGGCGGAGTACGTCGACCGGTCGTTGAGCCAGGCGACCGAGTTCACCCGCCCGATGCAGGAATTGACCACCGAATGGGCCTGGGGCACGATCTGGACCCGTCCGGGGCTGCCGCGCAAGACCCGCAGCCTCATCAACCTGGCCATGCTGACGGCGCTCAACCGCCCGCACGAGTTGCGCCTGCACCTCCGCGCAGCGCTGCGCAACGGCTGCACGCCCGAGGAGATCCGCGAGACGCTGTTGCAGGCCGCCGTGTATTGCGGCGTGCCGGCCGGGATGGACAGCTTCCGGATCGCCCAGGAGGTGTTGGCGGAGGCCGCCGGTTCAGACGGCTCCGCCTGAGGAGGGCGCCGGCATGGGGGAGCGGGTCGGATTCGTCGGACTGGGCAACATGGGACGCCCCATGGCCCAGCGGCTTCTCGAGCGCGGCTACGAGCTGGCGGTGTGCGACGTCCGCCCGGAGGCCGTGGAACCGTTCCGGGGCCGGGCCCGGATCTGCGGCTCAGCGGCCGAGGTGGCGCGCTGGGCGCCGGTGGTGTTCGGCAGCCTGCCCACGCCGGACGCGGTGCGGGCGGTCGTCGCCGGGCCGGGCGGCTTGGCGGAGGCCGAGGGTCTCGACGTCTACGTTGACCTGTCGACGGCGGGTTCGCGAACGGCGCGCGCCGTTGCCGAGACGCTCCGCGCACGGGGCGCGGGCATGCTGGACGCCCCGGTGAGCGGCGGGGTGAGCGGGGCCGAACGGGGCACGCTGGCGGTCATGGTCGCCGGTCCCCCGGACCTGGTCGCCCGCTGCCGACCCTACCTGGAGACCTTCGGGCGCGTCTTCGTGGTGGGCGAGGAGCCGGGCCAGGCACAGATCGTGAAACTGGCCAACAACCTGCTGTCGGGCGCGGCGCTGGCGTTGACGTCGGAAGTCATGGTGCTGGGGGTCAAGGCCGGCGTCGATCCGGCCCGCATGCTGGAGGCCATCAACGCCGGTACCGGGCGCAACTCCGCGACGGCGGACAAGTTCCCGCGGCAGGTCCTGCCGCGACGGTTCCAGGCGGGGTTCAAGACCGCGCTGATGTATAAGGACCTCTCGCTGTGCCTGGCCGAGGCCGAGGCCGCCGGCGTGCCCATGTGGCTGGGCAGCGCGGTGCACCAGTTCTGGCGCTACGTGGTGGCGCGGGGGGGCGGCGACGAGGACTTCTCCGCCGTGGTGCGCTACGTCGAGGAATGGGCGGGCGTCCAGGTGGCGGGGGCGGCTGCCGCGGAAAGCGTCTAGGCGGCGGGAACGACAGACGGACGGGAGGATGTCGGTGAGACGGGCGACCCTGGATCAGGTGGAACATCTGGTGGTCGAGACGGTGGAGCCTCTGCCGCTGGGGCCGGGCGAGGTGCGCGTAGCGGTCGAGGCGTGCGGGATCTGCGGCTCGGACCTGCACATGTACAAGGGGCGGCATCCGGTGCTGCGACCGCCGCTGGTGATGGGGCACGAGTTCGTGGGGCGGGTCGTGGACCGGGCTCCCGACGTGCCCCCGGAGGCGGAGGGACGCCGGGTCGTGGCCATCGCCGGCCGGGGCTGCGGCACCTGCGCCGCCTGCCGGTCGGGCGCGTTCAACCGGTGCGCGTCGCTGAAGGTGATCGGGGGGCACATCCCGGGCGGACTGGCCGAGTTCGTCACCCTGCCCTGGGACCAGTTCGTGCCGGTGCCGGACGCTTGGCCCGCGGAGACGGCGGCCCTGGTGGAGGTAGCGGCGGTCGGGGTGCACACCGCCGAGCGGTACGGCTCCGTGGCCGGCCGCGACGCCCTGGTTCTGGGCGCGGGACCCATCGGCTTGGTCCTGATCCGGGTGCTCAAGGCGCTCGGGGCGGGCCGGGTCGCGGCGGCGGACGTCAACCCCTTCCGGCGCCGGATGGCGCACGCCTCGGGCGCCGACATGGTCTACGACCTGAGCCACCCCGAGGCGGAAGCCATGTTCCGGTCGGTCTGGCCGGAGGGTGTGGACGCGGTGTTCGACTGCGCCGGGCGGCCGGAGACGGTGGTCCGGGGACTGGAACTCAGCGCGCGCGGCGGGACGGTGGTGTTGACGGCCATCTTCGAAGAGGACGCGCGGATCCCGATGACGGTGTTGCAGCGGGGCGAGCGGCGCCTCGTCGGCGTGCAGATGTACCACCGCGAGGATTTCGACCGGGTCATCGCCCTGATCGAGTCGGGCCGGCTCGACCTGTCCGGCTTGGTCACGCACCAGTTCAGCCTCGAGGAGACCCCGGCGGCGTTCCGGCTGCTCGCGACGCCCGGCGCGGAGGCCGTCAAGGTGCTGGTGCGCCCGGGCGGGTAAGGACGAGCCGAGCCGCCGGCGGCGGAGCGGGACGGGCGGGATGAAGCCGGGTGTCCGGCGGGGGAGACCATGACCCGCGGCCGGGGCGGCGGCCGCGCCGGAGCGAGGGGAAGAGCATGCGGATTCCGGACAAGGTGTGCCTCATCACGGGGGGCGGCTCGGGTATCGGAGAGGCGACGGCCCGCCTGTTCGCGGCGGAAGGGGCGCGGGTCGCCGTCGTCGACGTCGATGCCGTCAACGGGGAGCGGGTCGTCGCGCAGATCCGGGAGACGGGCCGGCCGGCCCTGTTCGTCGCGGCCGACGTGGCCGACGAGGCGGCGGCGGCCGCCGCCGTCGACCAAGTGGCGGCCCACTTCGGGCGGATCGACGTGCTGTTCAACAACGCCGGCGTCAGCGCCGTCGGCGACGTGGCCCAGTGCGAGCCGGCGGACTGGGACCGGGTGATGCGGGTCAACGTCCGGGGCGTCTACCTGATGAGCCACTACGTGGTGCCGGTGATGCGGCGCCAGGGGGGCGGCGTCATCATCAACATGTCGTCCACCATCGCCGTGGTGGGGCTCGAGAGCCGGGCCGCCTACGCCGCCAGCAAGGGGGCGGTGTTGGCGCTCACGCGGGCGATGGCGGCGGACCACTCGCGGGAGAACATCCGGGTTGCGGCCCTGCTGCCGGGGACGGTGTACACGCCGTTCGTGGAAGGTTATCTCCGCCGGCACTACGCCGACCGGATGGACGAGGCGGTCGCCCAGCTCAAGCGGCGGCAGCTCAACAACGAGTTGATGCGCCCCGAGGACGTCGCCTATGCGGCGCTGTACCTCGCTTCCGACGAGGCGCGCTTTGCCTTGGGGACGGCCCTGGTCATCGACGGCGGCGTCTCGGCGGCCAAAGTGTTCGCCTGAACACCGGGACGGCGCGGGCGCCCGGGGCCCCGGGCCCCCGTCACAAGAGGGCCAGTCCGCTCAGCAGGACGAACCCCGACATCATGACGCGCAGCGGGCGGTTCGGGACCCGGAGCGCAAGGCGACTGCCGACCCAGGCTCCGGGAAGAGACCCTGCGACCAGGTTCAGGACAAGCGGGAGGCTCACCGTCCCGCCGCCCAGGTGGGTCAGTCCCGCGGCGGCGGTCAGGAACAGGCCGGTGGCCACGTCCGTGCCCACGAGTTTGCGGGGCGCTAGGCGCGTGCCGAGCAGTAGGGCGGGCGCCAGAAGCGATCCGGCGCCGATGGAGGTCAGGCCCACCAGAAAACCGATGCCGGCGCCGAGCGCCACGAGGGCGAACGGTCGTTCGGGGGCCGGGGTCGGGGCGGCGTCGGCGTGGCGGGCCTCCTGACGTCTCGCGGCGATGCGCCGGAGAACCGGCTTCAGGGCGGTCGCCAGGCTGGCGACAACCAAGGTGGCACCCAGGACGTGCCGGAGCAGGTGCGTGGTCGGCTCGCCCGGGGCTATGAGCGTCGCCGTCAGGCTGCCGGCGACGGCGGTCGGGACCCCGCCGCCGGCGAGCGGCAGGACCCGGCGCCAGTCGACGCCGCCCTGGCGACCGTGCTGCCAGGCCCCGACCAGCTTGGTGCCGATGTTGTAGACCAGGTCCGTGCCCACGGCGGTGGGGACGGAGATCCCCGCGAGGACCAAGGCAGGGGTCAAGAGGCTACCGCCCCCGACGCCGGTCAGACCGACCATGGTGCCGACGACGAAGCCCAACGCCGCGACAAGCGGGTCCATGCGCCACCTCCCGGGGCGTCGTGCCCCGGCTCACACTATGAGCGGCGGTGCAGTTTGGCCCGGGGCGTCGCGGCGCCCGAAGGCGCCCGCGAGGGGCCATAGTGATGTGCGCCTCGTGCATGCGTGGTTAACCGCATTGGGTCATTCGACCCTACCTGGGGTCGGCGGGTCCGTACCGGCAATGTGCATCCATGCCCCGCCTCAGCCGTGCCGGTCCGCATAATCCGGCTCCAGGGTTATCGGATAGCTGGCGGCGATTTCCCGTCGTCCTGATCGCTTTTTGACCGGCCGGCGGCAGATGCGCCAAGTAGACCCGTGGGACAAGCTGAGTGTGCCTGGAATGGGCGGCTACCCCGATACAGGCCGAGGGCCGGACAGCATCGTGACCTTAGGCCGCGTGGCGTTGACGCCGGATCGGGCTCTGTCGCTTGAGGGGTGCCGGGAGCCGGGCGGGCTCGCCGCCCAAGAAGCGTGGCACGTGCCGGCGCATCGTCCCGTCCGCAGGGTTTCCGCCTGACCGCTCTCCCAAACCTGCACAAATCTCACTGTGCGCAGAAGCTGGGTTTGGAGCTGTCATGCTCCGCATTTAATTTCTTGGCGGCTGGCGGCGCGATCAACCCACCCGCCCGCCGACGGCCCCCGGCATCTCTTGGATGCCTAGACCGTCGAATCGCCAAGCCCGCCTGGTCCATACGGCCTTTCGGCCTCCCGGACGGCCCGAGCAGGGCACCTCGACTTTCTTCAGTATGTGCGCCAGGCCGTTCATGGCGGCGTTTTCATCCCGGAGATGGTGCGCTCCGCAGCTGGGACAGGTCCACTCCCGTATCGCAGGAGCAATCCCGCCCAGCACCTTATACCCGCAAGTCCGGGTCGAACCCTCCTCGTCCCATTCGCCGTAAACCTTCCCCGACCGGGCCGCCATCCATGCCAAGGTCTCCTTGAACCGGCCTATGAGCGACTGGTTGTTCATCGCCCGGCGCATCCCCCGGCGGATTCCCCCGCCGTGCGGCGCGTAATCTCCCACGAACACCGCGTCATACTCCCGGTACAGGCGCGCTGGCGCATCAACGGCGCAGCGCGTGAGCATGCCGCAGGGCGCGTCAGGGCGGGAGGCATCCGGCGGTGACGGCGGGAAGTCCTGGCGCACGGGGACCAGCCCGCGGCACTGGCCGAACGGCCTCATCGAGGGGCTGCACAGCCAAATTCAGCCGCTCAAGCGGATGCGTTACGGCTTTCAGACTCAAGACCGCCACCGCCGGCCGATGCGGCTCGGTTTCTTGTCCCCGTCAAGGATCCCGCCGCACTGATTGTTTGACGTAGAGCCGCAGCGCCGCGGTGCCGTTGACAGCTCGTCGTGGGGCCGCTAAAATCGAGCCTGCGGATGCCGGACGACGGCACCACACGGGGATGTAGCTCAGTGGGAGAGCACCGCGTTCGCATCGCGGGGGTCAGGGGTTCAAATCCCCTCATCTCCACCAAAGATTTGAAGGCGCCCGGCGCATGCGGGTGCCGTTTTTTTCGCTTTCGTAAGGATGGGCGCCTCCCAGGGGACTGAAGGGGGGCCGAGGTGTCGGTCGCGCCCGGGCGGGGGAGCCAGGCTGGACATGATGGCCGCCGGAGACGGGCGGACGGTTCAGGGCGCCGAGAAGACCGCCCGAGCCGGGGCTCCACCGGCCGCAGACTGCCTTCCGGCCCGCGGCCCCCGCGGCTCCGGCCGGTCGCCCGAGGCGGTACGAGGCCGAGTCCCGGGTATTGCACTCGAGTCGTCTCCGCCACGGGGCCAGGCGGCGGATGTGCCCAGGCGGAAGCGGTCCACCGGACTGTCAGGACGGGGTGGCGGGCGAGGACGGCGGGAAGACCCCGCCGCCCAACCCCGCCGCGGATCGCCGCCACGGTCACTTCACGGGCGTGCGGCGGGCCACACCGGTCTCTTCGGCCGCCTGCACCACCGCCTTGGCGACGGCCTCCACGACGTGGCGGTTGAAGACGCCGGGAATGATGTAGTCGGGGGCAAGTTCGTCCGGCTGCACCACCTGGGCCAGGGCCCGGGCCGCGGCCAGCTTCATGGCGGTGTTGATGGAACGGGCCCGGCAGTCGAGCACGCCCCGGAACAAGCCGGGGAAGCAGAGGACGTTGTTGACCTGGTTGGGGTAGTCCGAACGGCCCGTGGCCACCACCCGCGCGTAGGCCTGCGCCTCGTCGGGATCCACTTCCGGCATGGGGTTGGCCATCGCGAACACGATGGGGTCGCGGGCCATCACCCGGAGATCTTCCGCCTTGAGTACGTTGCCGGCCGACACGCCGATGAAGACATCGGCTCCTTCCAGGACATCCCGAAGGCTTCCGGAGCGGTTATAGGGATTGGTCATGGACGCGTAACGCTCCCAGGACGGTCGGTCGGGATACGACTGGCCCCGGTGGAGCGCACCTTCGCGGTCGACGCCGACGATGTCCCGAATCCCGGCAGCGAGCAGCAGTTCCGTGGTGGCCGTCCCGGCGGCGCCGACCCCGCTGATGACCACCCGGAGCGACTCCAGAGGCTTGTTGACGACCTGGGCGGCGTTGATGAGGGCCGCCAGAATGACGATGGCCGTCCCGTGCTGGTCGTCGTGGAACACCGGGATGTCGAGGCGTTCCGACAACCGTCGCTCGATCTCGAAGCACCGGGGAGCGGCGATGTCCTCCAGGTTGATGCCGCCGAACGCCGGCGCGATTCGCACCACCGTGTCGACGATGGCGTCCACGTCCTGCGTGTCGAGGCAGATGGGGAAGGCGTCGACCCCGGCGAGGGCCTTGAACAGGACGGCCTTGCCCTCCATGACCGGCAAGGCCGCTAGCGGGCCGAGGTTCCCGAGGCCGAGGATCGCCGAGCCATCGGTCACGATGGCCACGGTGTTGCGCTTGAGGGTCAGCTGGAACGCCTTGGCGGGATCCTGGGCGATGGCTTCGACGACCCGGGCCACACCCGGCGTGTAGACGTGCGACAGATCCTCCCGCGTCTTGACCTGAACCCGGGGCTGCACCTCGATCTTCCCGCCCAGGTGCATGAGGAACGTCCGGTCGGAGACGTTGTCCACGTGCACACCGGGGATGGCCGCCAGCGCCGCCTCGAGGCGCGTGAGGGCCTCGGCGGCCGGCATGACCACGGTCAGGTCGCGGACGGTGGTCAGTTCCTCGGTGCGTACGAGGTCGAGGGCGATGACGTCGCCGCCGCACTCCTCCACGGCATGGAGGAGTTGGCTGAATCCCACGGCGTTGCGCTGCAGCGACAGCCGGAGGACATATTGGACACCGGTATTGGGCAATCGCATTCCGCGGCCTCCTCGCGTCACCGGCCGGGACGGCGGCGGCAGGAGCACCGCACCGGACCCGGCTGATCTCGATTCATGATAATAGCGGCCGCACGCCGTGCGGCACCCGATAAGTTCCCCCCCGGGCCGGCCGATCCCTGCCGGCCGCCGTCGCCGCGCGCGGGACCGGGCGGACCTTGGGGCACGGGGGCGGCGGAAGCGCCGCGAGGCTTGACGGACCTTGGCGGATGTGACATCGTAGCAGTGCTTTGGAACGGAGTAGCAGGCATTACGCCGACGACCACATGACCCTCGTGGCCAAGCTCCGCGAGATGGGGTTCACCGAGGTCGAAGCCAAGGCCTACCTCGCCCTGGTGGAGGCCGGACAGCCGCTGTCCGGTTACGAGGTGGCCAAGTTGGCGGGCGTGCCGCGCCCCAACATCTACCCGGCCCTCCAACACCTGGCCCGGCGGGGGGCGGTGGTGGAAGCCGTGGGGGAAGGACCGCCGCGGTACCGCGCCACGCCCTTCGGCGCCATCGCCCGCGCGGCGCTGGCGCGCCTGGCGGACAACATCCGCGCCGTCGAGGCGGCGCTCGACCGCCCGTGGGACCGGTCCGACACCTGCCACGCCCGCGGCCCCGAGGCGCTGTGGGTGCACGCCACCGACTTGATCCGGCGTGCGCAGGCCACCCTCACGGTGGGAGCCACTCCGCTCTTGGCGCGTTTTGCCCCCGCGTTGCACGAGGCCCGGGCCCGCGGGCTGGCGGTCCGCTATTTGTGCTTGGCGGGCTGCCCGCCCGAAGGCTGCGGCGTCTGCGGCACGCCGCGGGGGCACATCGATCCGCCGGGCGGGCGGGTGCCCGAATGGCTCGTCCTGGTCCGCGACGGCGAGGAGATGCTGGCGGCGTCGGGACCGTCCGACGCCCCCGACATCGTGATGACCCGCCTGGCCCCCATCGTCTTCAGCCTGGAGCACCTGGTCCGCCTGGCCGGCGCCCAGCCGCCCCCGTCGACGGGGCCGGCCGACCGTGTCACGTCCTAGAAAGGGGCTCGACGTCGCCATGAATCTGCCCGATGTGCAAAGCCAGCCCGACCTGCGCCAGATCCCGATCCCGGCGGTGGGGATCGCCCCGGTGGAAGTGCCGATTCGGTTCGGAGACGGGCGTGCGCCCGCCTCGGCCTCGGTCGGGCTGTTCACGGACCTGGCGCCGGACGTCAAAGGGACCCACATGTCCCGCATGGTGGAACTCATCATGGCCTGGCGCCGGGAACCGGTCACGGCCGCCACGCTGTTCGCCCTCCTGGACGAAACGCGGAGCCGCCTCGGGGCTCGCACGGCCCGGGTGTCGGTCGCCTTCCGCCACTTCGTCGAAAAAGGTGCGCCCGTCACCGGCAAGGCCGCCCTGGTGCCGTACGACGTCGAACTGTTGGCGGGGGTGGAGGACGACGAGCGGCAGCTCGGATGGCGCCTCGGGGCCGTCGTGACGACGCTCTGCCCGTGCAGCGAAGCCATCTCGGACTACGGGGCGCACAACCAGCGCGGCACATTGTCGGTCGCCACGGCCTTCCGCGACACGCGGGAGCTTCCGTTGGTGGACGGCTTCCTCGAGCAGCTGGAGCAGCTGGGCAGCTGCCCGCTCTACACGTTGCTCAAGCGGCCCGACGAGAAGTGGGTCACGGAGGCGGCCTACCGCACGCCCAAGTTCGTGGAGGACGTGCTGCGCGACGCGGTGCTGTGGTTGCAGGCGCAGCCGGAGATCGGGTGGTTTGCGGTGAAGGTCTCCAACGACGAGTCGATCCATCCCCACAACGCCGTGGCCTACTACGACCGGGCCCTGGTCGATCCGCAGTGGACCCGGCCGGCGCTCTTCTGGTGGGATCACCGCCTCTGAGCCGCCGGGGCGGTCCCGGGACGCCGGCCGGCGCCCGGGACCGCAGCCGGCCTACGCTTCGGGGATGGCCAGGACGATCTTGCCGAACTGGTGCCCCTCTTCCATGTACTGTTCGGCAGGGCCCGCCTCGGCCAGGGGGAAGACGCGGTCGACGACCGGCCGGAGCCGGTGGGCCTCGCAGAACGCCAGCATGTTGCGGAAGTCGTCCGGACTGCCCATGGTGGAACCGAGCACGTCCAACTGCTTGAAGAACAGCCGCGGCATCACCAGTTCGCGCACGGGGCCGGCCGTGGCGCCGAAGGTCACGATTCGGCTGCCGGGCTTGGCGAGGTAGATGAGGTCGTTGAACGTCGACCCCCCGACGCTGTCGACGCTCAGGTCGACCCCTCCCGTCTCGTTCCGGAGCGTGCGCGCCCACTGGGTGTCGGTACGGTAGTTCACACCGCCGGCCGCCCCGAGAGCGCGGGCGCGTTCGAGTTTCGCGTCGCTGCTGGAACTGACGTAGACCCGGGCCCCCGCAGCCACGGCCATCTGGAGCGCCACGGTGGCCACCCCGCCCCCGACGCCCGGAATGAAGACGGTTTCCCCCGCCGCCAGCCGCCCCCGGGTAAAGAGCGCCCGGTAGGCCGTCAGCCCCGCCAGCGGCAGGGCGGCCGCTTCCTCCCAACTGAGGTAGGCCGGCTTGGGCAGGACGTTCTCGGCGGGTACGACCACGAACTGGGCGAAGGTTCCGTTCGTGGGGATGCCCAGGATGGAGTAGTCCGGGCCGTAGAAACGCGGATTGTCGCCCCACTTGAGGGCCGGATTGATCACCACGGCCTGTCCAACGGCCAACCCTTCGACGCCGGCTCCGAGCGCCGCCACCTCTCCGGCGCCGTCCGAACCGGGGATGGCTGGCAACTTGATGCCCGGGTACTGGCCTACCCGGGCCCACGCGTCGCGCCGGTTCAACGCGGCCGCCTTGAGCCGCACCAGCACCTCGCCCGGCCCGGGGACGGGGTCGGGGACGGTCTCGAGGCGCAGCTGCTCAGGACCGCCGAGTTCTCGCAGCATGATGGCCAGCACGGTAGCCCACCCTCCTTGAGGGATCCCTGGGGATCCCGCGTCGGGACCGCCCGATGGGCCGCCGGGAGCCGCCCGGGGCACCGTCCCGGGGGATCCGGCGACGACGCACCGTCGCCAGGCCGCATGCGGGGCGGCGCGAAGCCGCCACGGCCCCGGTGCGTCCGGTCCGCTTGCTCCACTGTGGCACAGGCTGGACGCGGGGACAAGCGGTGCCGGTCCCGGCTCCGGGTCAGGAAAATGCCGCCAAATATTTGACCAGGCCGGGAGGAAGGTGGACGATGGAAGCGAATTAGGTGGGGCAAAGTGGGGGGAAGTGGGGAGGAGGGGACGTCGCCTGCTGATCGGGGAGTATGCCCACACGCTCGACGGCAAGGGGCGTCTGACCGTTCCCGCCCGGTTCCGGGAGGACCTGGGGGACCGGTTCATCGTGACCCTGGGCCTCGACGGCTGCCTGGCGGGCTACGCGTACGCGGAGTGGTCCCGCCTGACGGAGCGGCTGAAGGCGCTGCCTATGACCAGCCGGGATGCCCGCGCGTTCCTGCGGCTGCTCCTGGCCGGAGCGACGGAGGTCGAGGTGGATCGTCAGGGGCGGGTCCTCATCCCCCCTCGGCTTCGGGCGGCGGCGGAGATCACGGATGAGGTGGTGCTGGTGGGGCTGGACACCCGCATGGAGATCTGGGCCCGCGCCCGCTGGGAGGCGTACCAGGCGGAAGCCCGGGCCGTCTTCGAAGCGACGGCGGAAAAGCTGGTGGACCAGGGTCTATGAACGCCGTCTTCTCGCATCGGCCCGTCCTGCGCGACCAGGTCGTCGCCTGGCTGACCCAGAACGGCGGCGAGCGCTACGTCGACGCCACGGTCGGGGGCGGGGGGCACGCCGAGGCGTTGCTGGCCGCCCGGCCGGCGATTCGCGTATGGGCCGTGGACCAGGACCCCGAGGCCGTAGCGGCGGCCCGCGAGCGGCTCCGGCCTTACGGGGAGCGCGTGCAGGTGGTGCAGGGCAACTTCCGGCACCTCGCCGCGCTCGTGCCAGCGGCCTTCCGACCGGTGGACGGCGTGCTGTTCGACCTCGGCGTCTCGCAATGGCAGTTGGAACGGCCGGAGCGAGGGTTCTCCTACCAGCACGACGCCCCGCTGGACATGCGCATGGATCCGGCCGGCGACCGGAGCGCCTTCCAGTTGGTGAACATGGGCAGCTTCGAGGAGTTGACCCGGGTGATCCGGGAGTGGGGGGAGGAGCGGTGGGCGGGCCGCATCGCCGCCTTCATCGTGGAAGCGCGGCGGCGGGAACCCATCCGGACCACGGGCCAACTGGTGGACGTCATCAAGGCCGCCGTGCCCGCCGCTGCCCGGCGGACGGGCGGGCACCCCGCCCGTCGCACCTTCCAGGCGTTGCGCATCTGGGTCAACCAGGAACTCGAGGCCCTGGAGGAGGGTCTGGACGCCGCCCGGGATCTTCTGGCACCGGGGGGGCGGATCGCCGTGCTGAGCTTCCACTCGCTGGAAGACCGCATCGTCAAAGTCCGGTTGCGGCAGTGGCAGGAGGCGGGGTGGGGAACGGTGCTGACCCGCCACCCGGTCGTCCCCGAACCCGCCGAGCGGGCCGAGAACCCCCGCAGCCGCTCCGCCAAGCTGCGGGTGTTCGCGCGGCGAGCGGAGTCGTCGTGAGGGTGGGGGCGGTCCGGTCGCTTCCCGCCCGGTCCCCGAGGTTCCCCGAGAGAGAGGAGGTCGGCGCGTCCGGTGGACGGTCCGGGCGCGCGACGCCATGACGGTGACGGAAATCCGACACGAGTTCGAGCCACGGCCCCGCACGACGGCGCCGCCCCCGCGTCTGCCGCGTTACGCCATTGACCGCGAGGCGGTCGCCCGGGCGCGGGCCGCCCAACGCCTCCGCCGCCTCGTCGCGACGGTGGGCTTGCTGTGGCTGCTCGGCGTGGGAGGGGCGGCGCTGGGTTCGGCCATGGCGGGATTGGGGTTCCAGGTGGACCGCCTCCAGGCGCGTCTGGCCACGGACCAACGCCAGCAGCAGGCCTTGGCGGGCGAAGTGGCCCGCCTGACGGCCGCCCCCGCCCTCGCCCAGGACGCCCAGCGGCTCGGTGTCGCCCTGGCCCCCGTCGACGTGGCGTCGCCGGCACCTCCTCCGGTCGTGCGTTCGGGCGGGTCAACGGGGGACTTCTCCCTGGCCGCCGCCATCGCGCACTGGTTCGCGGCATTGAAGCAGCTGGAGGCGGCGAAAGGGCGGTGAGCGGTCGGTGAGCCGGCGCCGGTATCTCCGGCGCGTCCTGCTCGTCCTGACCGGGATGGCCGCCTGGACCCTCTGGCTGGTCTGGCGGGTCGTCGACGTCCAGGTGGTGCAGGCCTCCCGGCTCGACCAGGTGGCCTCGAGCCTGCATGAACACACGTTCGTCGTGCCGGCTCCCCGGGGAGCCATCCTCGACCGCCACGGTCACGTATTGGCGCTGGACGTGCCCGCCTACGAGGTGGTGGCCGCCCCGACCGCCATCGCGCAAGCGGCGGCCACCGTGCCCCATCTCCGGACCCGGGAGGCGGACCTGTTGGCCCGCTACCTGCCGTACCCGGCCGCCCGCATCCGCCAGGCCCTGAGCGGGCACGGGTGGTACCGGGTGCTCGACGCGGATCTGCCGGCCCCGGCCGGGGCCGCCCTCGCCCGGCAGGCGGGCAACCTGCCGGGCATCAGCGTCGTCCCGGTGTCCCGGCGGAGCTACCCGGACGGCTCGCTCGCGGCGCAGGTGCTGGGTTTCGTCGGCGCCGACGGCAAGGGCCTCGGGGGGATCGAATACGCGGAGAACGCCGTGCTGGCCGGCCGCCCGGGCCGCTGGACCGTGGCCACGGACGCCCAGGGCACGCCGCTTCCGGCCTGGCAGGTGTCGCGGACCGCGCCGGTCCCCGGGGACGACGTGGAACTCACGCTGGACAGCCAGGTGCAGCTCATCGTGGAGCGGGCCTTGGCCGCCGCCATGAAGACGACGCACGCCGTGTCGGGCACGGTCATCGTGATGGATCCCGCCACGGGCGCCGTGCTCGCGCTCGCGAACGCACCCGGGTTCAATCCCGCGGACGTCGCCCGCGCGTCGCCGACGGCCCTCACCGACTGGGCCGTGGAGGACCCGGTGCCGCCCGGGTCGATCTTCAAGCCGGTGACGGCCGCCGCCGCCCTGACCGAGGGGATCGTCACCCCGGGCACGATGTTCGACACCCGGGGGTACAAGATCGTGAACGGCGTCCGCATCAACGACTGGAACCTGACCGGGTGGGGCTGGATCTCGTTCGCGCAGGCGTTCGCCCTCTCCTCGGACCAGGTCTTCATGGATCTCGGCCTGAAGCTCGGGGTGGCCACGCTCTACCGGTACATCCGGGCGTTCGGCCTGATGCAGCCGAGCGGCGTCGGGCTGCCCGGCGATTCGAACAGCATCTTCCTGCCGGCGAGCCAGGTCAACGCCGTCGACCTCGCGACCATCGCCTTCGGCCAGGGCTTCGCCGTGACACCGATGCAGATGCTCAAGGCCGTCGCCGCGATCGCCAACGACGGCACCATGATGGAGCCGCGCATCGTGCGGGCCGTTCTGGCGCCGGACGGTCGCGTCCTCCACCGCTACGGGCCGGTGGTGGCGGGACACCCCATAAGTCCGGCGATTGCCGCCCAGGTCCAGCAGTTAATGGAACAGGAGGTGACCTCGGGGACGGGGATCAAGGCGGCCGTGCCGGGCTACGTCCTGGCCGGCAAGACGGGGACGGCCCAGAAGGTCGTGGGCGGGCGCACCTCCTCGACCCGCTTCATCTCGTCGTTCATCGGCTACGGGCCGATGCCGCACCCCCGCTTCGCCATGCTGGTGATGATCAACCAGCCGGTGGGACAGTACTACGGCGGCGACGTGGCCGCCCCCGTCTTCGGGGCCATCGCCCGGCAACTGCTGGCGTACTGGCACATTCCGCCCTCCGCGGCCGCGCCCACGCCCTGACGGCGCCCGCGGACAACGGTCTGGAACCCGGTCCAAGCGTCATACCGTAGGACGTGGGTCACGGCCGCGGGCCGGACCCGGACCGGGAGGGCGAAGGCCATGTTCAACCGTCCCCCGCTGCTTTTGCGCCGGCGGGCGTTCCTGGCCTGGGCGGGCCTGACCGCCTTCGATCTCCTCCTCTTCGGGCGGGCGGTGTTCATCGAGGCCGGGATGGCGGATCGGCTGCGCGCCGCCGCCGAGGCGATGCACTTGCGCGGGGTGCCGCTCGCGCCGCTCCGCGGGCCCATCGTGGACCGGGAGGGGAAGGTGTTGGCCGAGAGCTACCACCGTTACTCGGCCTACGCGGTGCCGGTCCAGGTGGCGCGGCCGTCCGAAGAGGCCCGCATCCTGGCCCTGCTGTTGGGGCTGCCGGCGGAGACGATCCGGCGGCGGCTCACCCGTCGCCTGGGCTTCGTCTGGATCAAGCGGCGGCTGACGGATGCGGAGACCCAGGCGCTCCGGACCCAGGCCGGCGCCCTGCCCGGGGTCTTCCTGGCGCCGGAGTCGCAGCGCCTCTATCCCCACGGGGAGTTCGGCGGGCTGGTGCTGGGGTTCTGCGGCGTCGACGAACAGGGTCTGGCCGGCCTGGAGTACACGTACAACCGGGCGATCGCCGGGACGCGGGGCTACGTGCTCCGGGAGTACGACGTCGCCGGGCTCCCGGTGCCGCACGCGGCGTCGCACCTCGACCCGCCCAAGCCCGGCAACACGCTCGTGACGACGCTCGACGCCAACATCCAGGGCATGGCCGAGCGGGCGGCGGAGGAAGCGCGGCTCGAGCACGGGGCCAAGCAGGTGATGGTGACAGTGATGGACCCGCGGACGGGCGGCATCCTGGCCCTGGCCGTCCGCCCCGGCCTGGATCCCAACCGCTACCAAGACGTTCCGGCGAGTCGCTGGCGCGACCCCGTGGTTTCCGACACCATGCCGCCCGGGTCGATCTTCAAGCCCGTGACGCTGGCCGCGGCCCTGGCGACGGGGGCGACCCGGCCCGGGGCGGGCTTCTTCTGCCCGGGGTTCAAGGTGGTGCTGGGCCGGCGCGTGAACTGTTGGCGGCGCGGCGGCCACGGCGCGGAGTCCTTGTCCGACGTGGTCAAGAACTCGTGCAACGTGGGCTTCATGGAGCTGGGCCTCGCCCTCGGCCTGGACCGGTTCTACGACGCCTTGAGCCGGTTCCGCGCCCTCGGCCCGACGGGGGTGGACCTCCCGGGCGAGGCGCGGGGCATCCTGCCCGCCAAGTCGCGGGCCACGGCCCTCGACCTGGCGGTCATGGCCTTCGGCCAAACGCTCACGACCACGCCCGTGGCCATCCTGAACGCCATCGCCATGGTGGCCAACGGCGGCCGGTTGAACCGACCCCACGTGGGCGACCGCATCCTGGCGCCGGACGGGCGGCTGGTGCGGTCGGTGGCGCCCCCGCCCGGCGCCGCGGTGATCCCCGCCCACGTGGCGGAGCTGGTGCAGCAGATGATGACGCGGGTCGTGCGCGAGGGCACCGGCAAGTTGGCCCAGGTGCCGGGCTACCGGGTGGCGGGCAAGACCGGGACGGCCCAGAAGGTGGTGGGGGGCCGGGTGGCGGAGGGGACGTACATCGCCTCGTTCGTCGGGTTCGCGCCTGTCCCCGACCCGCGGGTGGCGGTGCTGGTGTCGGTGGACGAACCCCAGGGCGCGTATTACGGCGGACAGGTCGCGGCGCCGGTCGTGGGCCGGCTGCTCCGCCAGATCCTGGAGTACCTCGGCGTGCCCCCCCAGGAGGCGGTCCGCCCACCGGCGCCCGGCACTCCGGCCCTGGTGCCCAACCTGGTCAACCTGTCCCCGGCGGAGGCGGAGCGCGACGCGCGGGACTTCGGGTTCGCGGTCCGTTTTTCGGGGTCGGGTCCGATTGTGATCGACCAGTCCGTGGAGTATGGTGGATATCGCCCGGCTGGCTCCACGATCTTCCTGACGTTGGGCGATCATCCCCGCATCTACCTCGACTGGGTGGCGGTACCGTCCGTGGTCGGGCTGCCCGTGGCCGACGCCCGGCGCGTCGCTTTTGACATCGGTCTCAACCTTCATGTAGAAGGGAACTTGAATGGCCGGGTGACCTGGCAGGCGTGGCCTCCCAACCGCGAGGTGCGGGCCGGCCAGACGATGGCGGTGCGCGCCCGGTGAGGCGCGCGAAACGGAGGCGACAGGTCATGGAAGGCAAGCACCTGGCGGATCTGGCGGCGGCGGCCGGGGGCGAGGTGCGGGGCGCCGCCTGGGTGACGGGGGTGGCCTACGACTCGCGGCGGGTGCGCCCGGGCGATCTGTTCTGCGCCGTGCGCGGGTTCCGGACCGACGGCCACCGCTACGTCGCCGACGCCCGCGCGCGGGGGGCCGTGGCGGCCCTGGTGGAAGACTGGGAGGCGGTGCCGGCGGACCTGCCCGCCATCCGGGTGCCGAACTCCCGCGTCGCCATGGCCCGCGTGGCCGCCGCGTTCTGGGACCATCCCAGCCGGCACCTGTGGACCATCGGCGTCACCGGCACCAACGGCAAGACCACCACCACCCACCTGATCCGGACCATCCTGGAGGCCGGCGGCATTCCCACCGGGCTGACCGGGACCGTGCACACGCTCGTCGGCGCCGAGGAGTGGCCCGTCGAGCGGACCACCCCTGAGGCCCCCGACCTGCAGGCGACCTTGGCGCGAATGGTGGAGCGCGGCATGCGGGCCGTCGTCATGGAGGTCTCGTCCCACGCGCTCGCGCTCGCCCGCGTGGACGGGGTGCTGTACGACGTCGGGGTCTTCACCAATCTCACCCAGGATCACCTGGACTTCCACGCCGACTTCGAGGCCTACTTCGCCGCCAAGGCCCGCCTCTTCGAGCGGCTGCCGGGGTCCGCCCAGAAGGGACCGGTGGCGGCCGTGCTGAACGCCGACGATCTCTGGGCGGGGCGGCTGGTGGGGCTGACCCGGGCCCCGGTGCTGACCTACGGCTTGGGCGGCACCGGGGACGCGCGGGCCGAGGACATCCGTCTGGAGGACACCGGGACGGCCTTCCGCGCCATCCTGCCGGACGGCGCAGCGGTGCCCGTCCGCATTCCGCTGGCGGGCCGGTTCAACGTGGCCAACGCCCTGGCGGCGCTCGCCGTCGGCCACCTGGCGGGCATCGAGCCGGAGCGCATGGCCGCGGCCTTGGCCGGAATGAGCGGCGTGCCCGGGCGCTTCGAGCGCATCGACTGCGGGCAGCCGTTCGCCGTAGTGGTGGACTACGCCCACAGTCCCGACGGCATCCAGAATGTGCTGCGGGCGGCCCGGGAGGTGACGCGGGGCCGGGTCGTGGCCGTGTTTGGCGCGGGCGGGGACCGTGACCGGACCAAGCGGCCGCTCATGGGACGGGCCGCGGGCGCCGTCGCGGACCTGGTGGTACTCACCTCCGACAATCCCCGCAGCGAGGATCCGCTGGCCATCCTGGCCGACATCGAGGCCGGCGTGCGCGAGACGGCGGCGCAGTACCTGGTCGAGCCGGATCGCCGGGAGGCGATCCGCCGGGCGTTCGCCGGGGCCGCGCCCGGCGACATCGTGCTCATCCTGGGCAAGGGACACGAGACGTATCAGATTTTCCGGGACCGGACGATCCACTTCGATGATCGGGAGGTCAGCCGGGAGATTCTGGGAGAGCAGGGATACCGGTGCCGGTGACGGTGACGCTTGCTGACGCGGTGGGATGGGCCGGCGGCAGGCTCAGCGGCGTGGACCCCGCCGCGGCCTTCGCGGGGGCGACGGTGGACAGCCGCTCCGTGCAGCCCGGACAGCTTTTCGTGGCCCTGCCGGGGACCCGCACCCACGGCCGCCGCTTCGCGGCGGACGCCGTGCGGCAGGGCGCTCGGGTGGTGCTCGCCGAGGGACCCCCGCTCCCCGACGTCCCCCACTGGGTGCACGACGCGCCGCTCGAGGCCCTGGGGACGGTGGCCCGGCGTGCCTTGGCGCGCGTTGGCGCCCGGGTGGTCGGCATCACCGGCAGCGTGGGCAAGACCTCGACCAAGACCCTGGTCGCGGCGGTGCTCCGGCAGGACGGGCCGACCCAGGCGACGCCGAAGAACTTCAACACGGCCATCGGGTTGCCGTTGGCCATGCTGGACCTGGAGCCGGGGACGCGCTGGTTCGTGGCCGAGATGGGCATGCGGGGACCGGGGGAGATCCGCGCCCTGGTCCGGCTGGCGCCGCCCACCGTGGCGGTCATTACCAACGTGGGGACGGCTCACCTGGAGCGGTTGGGGTCGGTCGCCGCCATCCGGGAGGCTAAGGCGGAGATCCTCGAAGGCCTGGGACGCGACGGGGTGGCGGTGCTCAACGCGGCCGACGAGGCGGTGTGGTCGCTCCGCGACCGCGTGGCCGGGCGGGTGGTCGGATACGGACGGTCCGACCAGGCGGTGTGGGCCGACGACGTGGCGACCCGGCCGGGGTCGGTCCGCTTCCGCCTCCACGGCCCGGACGGGACGTTCGCCGTCACGCTTCCCTGGGACGGTGCCCACCAGGTGGCCAACGCCTGCGCGGCCGCGGCCGTGGGTTACGCCCTCGGACTGGACGGCCCGCGCATCGTGCGCGGTCTCGAGAGCGTGGACCCCGCACCCCACTTCCGGCGCCTTGCCGTGGGGGGGATCACCGTCCTCGACGACAGCTACAACGCCAGCCCCGCCTCCATGGCGGCCGGCCTGGCCCTCTTGGCCGCCGAGAACGGCCGAAGGGTGGCGGTGTTGGGCGACATGCTGGAGCTGGGCCCGGTGGAGGCTTCGGCGCACCGCGAGATGGGCGAGGCTGCGGCCCGGGCGGCGGACGTGGTCCTGGCGGTGGGGCCGCGGGCCCGGATGCTGTACGAGGCGGCCCGGGCGGCGGGCGCGGCGGCGGCGCACGTGGAGGACGCGGCGGCGGCGGTCCGGTGGCTGAAGGATCACGTGCGGGCGGGGGACGTGATCTACGTGAAGGGCAGCCGGGCCGTGGGCCTGGACGCGGTGGTGCAGGCGCTCGCCGGGGACGGTCCGGCCCCGTGACCCTGGCGACGGGAGCCGCCGCGAGCCTCGTCGTGGCGTGGCTTCTGGGATGGGTGCTCATCCCTTGGCTCCGCCGGCTCAAGGTAGGACAGGTCGTGCGCGAGGTCGGGCCGCAGTCGCACCTGAGCAAGCAGGGCACCCCCACTATGGGCGGCCTCCTCTTCGTCCTGCCGGCGGCCGCCTTCACGCTGCTCACGTTTCCCCGCAGCGCGGCGGCCTGGGACCTGGCGGGACTCTTGCTGGCATACGCGGCCATCGGCTTCGCCGACGACTACCTGAAGGTGGTCAAGCGCAGGCCGCTCGGCCTGCGCGCGCGGCAGAAGCTGGCCTTCCAGTTCCTGGCGGCGGGGATCTTCACCTGGCAGGCAATGCGCCTCGGCGCCGCGGACGTCCTCAAGGTGCCGTGGGACGGGTGGTGGCATCCCGGGGTCTGGTTCGTGCCGCTCGCCTTGCTGGCCATCGTGGGCAGCAGCAACGCGGTCAACGAGACCGACGGCCTGGACGGCCTCGCCGGGGGCGCGGCGGTCATCGCGTTGGTGTTCTTCGCGGCCTACGCCGGCCGGGTCGGCGACCCGGTGGCTCTGTTCTTCGCCGCCGTGCTGGCCGCGGGCGTCGTGGGCTTTCTGCGCTACAACTGGCACCCGGCCGCCGTGTTCATGGGCGACACCGGGTCGCTGGCTCTGGGGGCGGCGCTGGCGGGGCTGGCGGTGCTCACCCGGTCCACGCTGCTCCTGCCGGTGGTGGGAGGCCTGTTCGTCCTCGAGACGCTCTCGGTGATCGTGCAGGTGGCCGCGTTCCGGGCCTTCGGGCGGCGCGTGCTGCGCATGTCGCCGCTGCACCACCACTTCGAACTGGCGGGATGGCCGGAGGCGCGGGTGGTGACGACGTTTTGGGCCGTGGCGCTGGTGTGCGCGCTGGTGGCCTGGATCTGAACCGAGGGGGGACACGCATGCCGTCGGAGCCGGTTCCGGGGACCCGGGCGGGGGGCGTCCCCGTGCGCCTCAAGGGGGGCGAGCCCGACTACGTCCTCTTGGGGGCGGTGCTGGCCCTCCTGGCGATCGGGACGGTCATGGTGTTCTCCGCCAGCGCCTCCGAGGCGCTCGAGCGGTTCCAGAACCCGTACCACTTCTTCGAGCTGCAGCTGATGTGGGCCGGGCTAGGCCTCCTGGCGATGTGGTTCTTCAGCCGCTTCGACTACTGGCGCTGGCCGCGGTGGGCGCTGCCGCTGTTCGGCGCCGCCTGCGCCGGGTTGGTGGCCGTGATGGTGCCCCACGTGGGCCTCGACATCAACGGCGCCCGACGTTGGATCAAGCTGGGGCCCCTGGTGATCCAGCCTTCCGAGCTAGGCAAGCTCGCGCTGGTGCTGCTCTTCGCCTGGCTGTTCGCCCGCCACCAGGACCGCATCGGCGACTTCTGGCGCGGCGTCGTGCCGCACCTGGCGCTGGCCGCCGTACCCCTCCTGCTGGTCCTGGCCGAACCCGACCTGGGCACCACGGTGGCGATGGGGGGCACCTTTCTGGTGATGCTCTTCGCGGCGGGCGTACGCAAGCGGCACCTGGCCGGGCTCGGTCTGTTGGCGTTGCCGGCGCTGGCCTGGGCCATCTTCGCCGAAGGCTACCGTCGCCAACGCATCTTCGCGTTCCTCGATCCCTGGAAGGACCCCCTCGGCGCGGGCTTCCACACGATCCAGGCCCTGCTCGCGCTGGGCTCGGGAGGCCTCTTCGGCGTCGGCCTCGGCCACTCCCTGCAGGCCTTCGGCTACCTGCCGGAGGACTACACCGACTTCATCTTCGCCATCCTCGGCGAGGAGCTGGGTCTGCTCGGCACGCTCACCGTCATCGTCCTCTTCATGGTCGTGGCCTGGCGGGGCTACCGGCTCGCCATGCGGGCACCGGACACCTTCTCCGGACTCCTGGCCCTCGGTCTGACCACGATGATCGTGCTGCAGGCGGCCATCAACATCGGGGTGGTGACGGCCACCCTGCCGGTCACCGGCATCACCCTCCCGTTCATCAGCTACGGCGGCTCGTCGCTGGTGCTGAGCCTGGCCAGCGTCGGCGTGCTGCTCAACATCAGCCGGCACACGGGATGACGGCGCGGCGGGACCACGCGCCCCTGGTGGTGGTCTTCGCCGGGGGCGGGACGGGCGGCCACATCTATCCGGCCCTGGCGCTGGCCGAAGGGCTCCGGGCGCGGCTGGGCGACGGCGTGGCCGTGCACTTCGTGGGATCGCCCCGCGGCTTGGAGCGGGACCTCGTGCCGCGCGCCGGATGGCCGCTCCACCTCATCCCGGCCGGGGGGCTTTTGGCCCCGGGCCTCAGGGCGAAGCTCGGCGGCGCGCTCAGGACGGTCGCCGGAGCGGCGGCGGCATGGCGGCTCCTCGGTCGGCTCGGACCCGACGTCGTGGTCGGCACGGGCGGCTACGTGTCCGGACCGGCGGGTCTGGCGGCCGTGGTCCGGGGCGTGCCCCTGGTGCTGCAGGAGCAGAACGTCTGGCCGGGTCTGGCGAACCGGATGCTCGCCCGCTGGGCCGCCGCGGTCCTGGTCCCGTTCGCGGAGGCGGCGCGCCATCTGCCCCAGGCCCGGGCGGTGCGGGTGGTGGGGAACCCCGTGCGGCCCGACCTGTTGCGCCTGTCGCGGGCGGAAGCACGGCGCCGACTGGGCCTCGCGGAGGGCTGGACCGTGGTCCTGGCGACCGGCGGCAGCCAGGGGGCCCCGGCGATTAACCGGCTGATGGCCGGGGCGTGGCCGGCGCTCGCGGCCCGGCCGGACGTGGCCGTGTTGTGGGCGACCGGCCGCCGCCACCACGCCGCCGTGCGGCCCCTCCTGGAACCGGCTCCGGACGGGTCGCGGCTTCGGGTCGTCGAGTATTTTTATGAGATGGATGCGGCGCTCCGGGCGGCCGACGTCATGGTCGGGCGGGCGGGCGCGATGACGTGCGCCGAGGCGGTCGCCGTGGGGCTGCCCGCCCTCTTGGTGCCGTCGGCCCACGTGGCCGAGGACCATCAGACGAAGAACGCCCGGTATCTCGCCGGGCAGGGGGCAGCCGTGGTCGTCGCGGAGGACCGGGTCGAGGTCGACGGGCCCAAGACGCTGATGGCGTTGGTCGACGATCCCGTCCGGCGGCAGGCCATGAGCGCGCGGGCCCGGGCCTTGTTCCGGGCCGACGCGCTCGCGCGGGCCGTGGACGCCATCGTGGACGCGGCCACGGCGGGAAGGAGGGCGTAATGGGGGAGGGCACGGAGGCGCTGGCACCGCTCGCCGACCGGCTGCGTACCTTGGGAGTGCCGCACCTGGCGGGCGAGCCGCTCCGGCGGCACACCACCTTCGGCATCGGGGGGCCGGCGGGGCTGTTCGTGGAGCCGGACACCACGGCCGCGCTGGCGGCCGCGCTCGACGCGCTGCGCGAGGCGGGCGTGCCGTGGTTCGTGGTCGGACTCGGGTCCAACCTCCTGGTCTCCGACC
This sequence comes from Actinomycetes bacterium, assembly GCA_023565505.1. Classification (GTDB taxonomy): domain Bacteria; phylum Bacillota; class Sulfobacillia; order Sulfobacillales; family JAIMBI01; genus JAIMBI01. The sequence goes on from JAIMBI010000002.1 coordinate 172,358, forward strand.
GCGGGTATCCGGGCGTGGTGCTCTCCCTGCTGCGGGCCGGCCGCGAGCTCGCGGTGCGCGGCGACCGGCTCGAGGCCGGAGCGGGGGTGCCGCTGGCCAAGGCGGCCCATGCCGCCCAGGCGGCCGGGCTGTCGGGACTGGAGTACGCCATCAGCATCCCCGGCAGCGTCGGCGGGGCGGTGGCGATGAACGCGGGGGCCCACGGCGCCGCGACCGCGGACGTGCTCGAGGCCGTCACCCTCTGGAGCCCCGAGGACGGCGTGGTGGAGCTCGCGGCCGACGCGCTCGGCTTCGCCTACCGTTACAGCCGGGTCCATGAACGGCCCTGGGTGGTGCTCGCGGCCCGGTTCCGCCTGGTGCCGGCCGACCCGGGCCGGGTGCTGGCGCTGATGCGGCGGCACATGGCCTACCGCAAGGCCACCCAGCCGGTCGGGGAACGCAACGCCGGCAGCATGTTCAAGAATCCGCCGGAAGGGCGGGCGGGAGCGCTCATCGAGGCGGTCGGCGCGAAGGGATGGACCGAGGGCGGGGCCCACGTGTCGCGGCTGCACGCCAATTTCATCATCAACACAGGCGATGCAACCGCGCGGGACGTGCTGACGTTAATGCGTCGGGTACGCCGCGCGGTGATGGAGCGGTTCGGCGCGGTGCTCCGGCCGGAAGTGCGCTGGGTCGGACCACCGGAAGGGGAGGCGGGCACGTCGTGGGAGACTTTGTGGTTGAGGGAGGACAGCGGCTGACCGGCACCTTTGCCGTCAACGGCGCGAAGAACGCGGCGTTGCCGCTGCTGGCGGCCGCGACGCTGGCCGACGGCCCGGTGGTGGTGCACAACATCCCCCTCGGCATCCGGGACGTCCAATTAATGTTGCAGATCCTCAGGACGCTCGGGATGCGGCTTCACAGCCCGGCGCCTCATGTCCTCGAGATTCAGCCGCCGACCCGTCTGGAGACCACCATTCCCGAGGCCCTCATGCGCCAGATGCGGGCCTCGCTCTTCCTCGCCGGGCCGTTGGTGGCGCGCACGGGGCGGGTCACCGTCTCCCGTCCGGGAGGGTGCGACATCGGCGTGCGGCCCATCGACCTCCACCTCAAGGGCCTCAAGGCGCTCGGGGCCGAGCTGGAGGACCTCCCCGGCGGGCGGTTGGTCGTGTCCGCCCCGCGGCTCGTCGGCCGCAAGATTTACCTCGACTTCCCCTCCGTCGGCGCCACCGAGAACATCATGATGGCCGCCGTGCTGGCGGACGGCGAGACGGTGATCGACAACGCCGCGCGCGAGCCGGAGATCGTGGACCTGGCCCAGTTTCTCACCGGACTCGGGGCCCGCATCTACGGCGCCGGCACCGACACCATCCGCATCGTGGGGGTCCGGCGGCTCTCCGGCGGCGAGCACACCATCGTTCCCGACCGCATCGAGGCCGGCACCGTGGCCATCGCCGCCGCCATCACCCACGGAGACGTGGAGATCACGGACATGGTGCCTGAGCATCTGGTCCCCCTCTGGCGCAAGCTGGAGGAGATGGGCGTGGAACTCATCTGGCAGCCGGGGGGCGACCGGGTGCGGGTGCGGGCGGGGCCGCGGCTGCGCGCCACAACGGCCCGGACCGGACCCCATCCGGGCTTTCCGACCGACCTGCAGCCGCAGATGGTGGCCCTCATGACGCAGGCCTACGGCGTGAGCACCATGGTGGAGACCATCTTCGAGAACCGGCTCAAGCACGCCGGCGAGCTCGGCCGCATGGGCGCGCGCATCCTGACCGATGGCCGCATGGCCGTCATCTACGGCCCGACGCCCCTGGAAAGCGCGACGGTCGAGGCGACGGACCTGCGCGCCGGGGCCGCCCTCATCCTCGCCGGCCTGGCGGCGACGGGGACGACGCGGGTGGTGGGCGCCGAGCAGGTGGAACGCGGTTACGAGGACCTGCCGCGCCGGTTGGCGGCGCTGGGGGCCTTGGTGCGCGCCGCCTGAGCCGGTCCCCCGTGCTATACTGGGGGAGACCTTTGGGGCCACCAATCTCTACGAGTCATGGTGAACGGGAATGCTGAGCGTGCCCCCGCGCGGGGTCCAGGCACCCCGGTGGACGGTGGTGTCGCTGGGTCTCGTGGCTGGTTTCTTGGCCTTCTGGCTGGTTCAGGAGATCCGTGTGCAGGCGCTTTTGCTCCAGACGGCGGCCATCCAGCGCGGTCAGACGCTCAGCTACTTGGTGGGCCAGGCCACGCAGCAGACGGCGGCCCTTCAGGCCCAGGTGGACCGGCTGCGACGTGAGCTGGCCGCCGCGCCGGAGCCAGCGGCGGTGCCCCGTTCGCTCGCGGCCCTGGAGGCGGAGGCCGGTTTGACGGCCGTGTCGGGGCCCGGCGTCACGGTCGCGCTCGCCGACAGTCCGCGCCCGACCTATCCCGGCGAACCCGCCGACTACCAGCTGGTCCACGACCAGTACGTGTTGCACGTCGTAGGGATCCTCTTCCGGGCCGGGGCCACGGCCGTCGCCATCAACGGCCAGCGCTACGTCTCGCGGACGGCCATCTTCTGCGCCGGGCCCACCATCCGGGTCAACGGGGTGGTCAGCGGGTCCCCCTTCGTCGTGACCGCCCTGGGGCCCCCGGGCCCGATGCTGGCAGCGTTGGCCAACGACCCCGACATCCAGGGCTGGGGCCAGCTGGTCCGGATCCGCTACCGGGCGGCGACGTCGCTCACGGTACCGCCGTACCGCGGGGCGGTGGCCTTCCGCTACGCCCGGCCGGCGGCCGGGGGAGGCGGCGTCGCCCCTGAGACCGGCACGGCGGCACGCCAGGGGGGGTAGGGCAGATGTGGGTCGTCCTTGTCGGGCTGGCGCTGGGCTTGCTGATTGGTCTCACCTTCCCGGTCGTGTTGCCGCTGGCCTTGGCACGGTATCTCTCCATCGCCCTGCTGGCCGCCCTCGACTCCGTCTTCGGGGGACTGCGAGCCAGCCTCGAAGGGCATTTCGATCCCGTCACGTTCGCCACCGGGCTGGTGTCCAACGCCATCCTGGCGGCCGGGCTCACGCTGTTGGGGGACAAGCTGGGCGTGCCGCTCTACTATGCCGCCCTGTTCGCCCTGGGCTACCGGATGTTCCAGAACCTGGGCCGCATCCGCCACCTGCTGCAGGGCCGCATCCGCGGCCAGAAGATGCCCTACGTGCCCCCTCCGCCGCCTTGACAACTTTTCCAAAACCGTCCAAACCTCCCCGGTGAGTTGGAAGGGAATTGGGGCGAGGGCCGAGAACTGAGCCCGGGAAAGGGGTCGCGGGAGACGGACATGCCCAGGCGGCAGCTGGTGTTGGCGGTGGATGTGGGAACGACCAAGGCCGCCGCCCTGGTGGCGGAGGGCCGGGCTGACGCGGAACTCGCCGTGCTCGGCATCGCGGCCACGCCGGTGATGGGCGTCAAGCGGGGTCTGGTGGTGGACGTGGAGCGCGCCGCCCAGTCGCTTCGGGACGCCGTCAACCGGGCCGTCAGCATGGCGGGGGTGGAACCCACGGACGTCGTCGGGGCCGTCAACGGCGAGCACGTCCGGGCACGGGTGGCCTCCGCCGAAGTCGACCTGGGCGGGCGGGCGGTGCACGACACGGACATCGAGGCGTTGGTCAACCGCGCCGCCCGGAGCGCTGCCGAACCCGGGCGGGAAGTCGTCCGGGTGGTGCGGGGCCCCTTCCGGGTCGACGGCCTGCCGACCGGCGGGAGTCCCCAAGGACTGTCGGTGCACCGGCTGGGGGTCGAGGTGGTCGTCATCTCCGCGGAGAGCCAGCCGCTCCGGAACCTCCGCCGGACCGTCCAGCTGGCGGAACTGCGTCGGGTGCGATGGATCCCGGCCGGCTTGGCCGCCTCCTACGGCGCCCTCTCGGAGGACGAGCGCATGGTGGGGGCCGTGTTGCTCGACGTGGGCGGCGGGACCACGCAGGTGGTCGTCTGGAACGGCGGTGTCCCGCGCTTGATGGCCGTCGTGCCGGTCGGCGGCGAGCTCGTCACCTCGGACCTCGCGGTGGGGCTGGGCGTGGTGGCCGCCCAGGCCGAGCGCCTCAAGGTGGAGCGGGGACACGTGGTCGAGGCGCCGGAGGGCACGGTGGAACTGCGCGGCGTGACCGGCCAGGCCGCCAAGACGGTGGCCCTGCGCGAAGTGCGGGACATCATCGCCGCCCGCGTCGACGAGTGGTTGGGGTTGTTGGAACAGGCGCTGGCGCAGATCACGTGGACGAAGGCGCCGGCGGCCGGGGTCGTGATGACCGGCGGTGGGGCGCTGCTGCGGGGCCTCGAGCGGCGGGTGGAGGAAGCGTGGGGCTGGCCCGTCCGGCTGGGCGCGCCGACCGGCCTGGCGGGCCTGTCGGACCTGGCCCGCAGTCCGGGGTATTCGGTCGTGGTGGGTCTCGCCAAGCTGGCGCTGGCGGATGGCATGGGATTTCGTCGCGACACGGCCTGGACGCGCATCGCCCAGGCGTGGTTGCGCACCTGGAGTTAGGCCGGCACCGTGGGGGCCAAGGGAGGAAGCCGCATGCTGGAGTTTGATCAATCGGCCGAGAACTTCGCCGTCATCAAGGTCGTCGGCGTGGGCGGTGGCGGCACCAACGCCGTCAACCGCATGATCCAGGCGGGGCTGAAGGGCGTCGAGTTCATTGCCGTGAACACGGACGCGCAGGCCTTGAGCCTGTGCCAGGCGCCGGTGCGGTTGCAGATTGGCGCCAAGCTGACCAAAGGTCTCGGCGCCGGGGCGAACCCGGAGATCGGGCAGAAGGCGGCGGAAGAGAGCCGCGACCAGATCGCCGACGCGCTGCGGGGGGCGGACATGGTCTTCGTCACGGCCGGCATGGGCGGCGGGACGGGGACCGGGGCGGCGCCGGTCATCGCCGAGGTCGCCAAGGAAGTCGGGGCGCTGTCGGTCGGCGTCGTCACCAAGCCGTTCACCTTCGAGGGGCGGCGCCGCGCGGCCTACGCGGAAAGCGGGACGGCCACGCTCAAGAGCAAGGTCGACACGCTCATCACCATCCCGAACGACCGGCTGTTGCAGGTGGTCGAGAAGCGCACCACCATCGTCGACGCGTTCCGGATCGCCGACGACGTGCTGCGGCAGGGCGTCCAGGGCATCTCGGACCTCATCGCGGTGCCGGGCCTCATCAACCTCGACTTCGCCGACGTCAAGACGATCATGTCGGAGATGGGGTCCGCCCTCATGGGCGTGGGGGTGGCCCAGGGGGAGAACCGGGCCGCCGTGGCGGCGAAGGCCGCCATCTCCAGTCCGCTCCTGGAGACGGCCATCGACGGCGCCCGGGGCGTCCTGCTCAACATCACCGGCGGCAGCGACCTCGCCCTGTTCGAGGTCAACGAGGCGGCCGAGATCGTTATCCAGGCGGCCGACCCGGAGGCCAACATCATCTTCGGCGCCGTCATCGACGACAGTCTGCGCGACGAAGTGCGGGTGACGGTGATCGCCACCGGCTTCTCCGGCGAGCGGGGGGCCGAGAAAGCCGCCGCCGTCCGCGGTCGGGAGGACATCGAAGTCCGTTCGTTCACGAGCGACGAACTCGACATCCCGGCCTTCCTCCGCCGCCGGTCGTAGCCTGTCCCCGGCCGAACGCCGTCGGCAACCGCATCGAACTGACACCGCGGCCCGACACGATTTGCCGAAGGCCTTGCCTAGAATCAGGCTGCCGGGACACCCCAGAGGACCGCTCGGGCGATGCCCGGGCGGTCTTATTGTACGTGGCGGGCCGGGGAGGGACCACGGTGGTCGGGGAAATCGTCAACGGGGATGCCACCCTGGCGGTGAGCCTGGGCATGGACGCGGCGGTCCTGGGGCTCGCCGGACGGATGGCCGGGCTGGCCCTGCCGGCCCGGCGATGGGGGCTCGGCGCGGCCGTGGCCACCTTGCCGACGGCCGCCGGGCTGGCCGGCGGACCGCACATCGTCCTGCCGCTGGCCTGGGCGTGGCCGGTGGTGGTGAGCGCCGTGGCCTTCGGACCCTCCCCGCGGGCGACGATCCGGGGGGCCGGGGCCGTCTACGCCGTCTCGGTCGCCCTCGGCGGGACGGTGCTGGCGCTCGCCGGCGCGGGCGTGCCGCTGTTCGCCGCGCTCGGGGGCAGCCTGGCGGCCGCCGTGGGCCTGGGCCGCTTCTGGCGACGGCGCGTCGCCCGGCCCTGGCTGGCGGCCCGCGGGCGGGTACCGGTCCGCGTCGTGGCCGGCGGCCGACCCGTGGAACTGGTCGCGCTCTGGGATTCCGGCAATCTCCTCCGGGACCCGGTCGAAGGGCGGCCCGTGCTGCTGGCCGGCCTCGCAGCGGTCGAGGCCGCCCTCCATCCCGCACTGAGGGCGTGGGCGGCCGGCGTGCTGGCCGGTCGGGAGGAGCGGCCGCCGGCGGGCTATGAGCGATCGGCCGGCACGCTCCGGGCCAGGACGGCCGCCGGCCAGGGCCGGATTCCGGTGGTGCACGCGGACGCCGCGCAAGTGGAGGTGGATGGTCGATGGCAAGCGCTCTCTCCGTTGGCGATCGGGATGGTGGCCGAGCCGATCGACCCGGACGCAGCGTTCAACGCCCTCCTGCACCCGGACTGCCTGGAGACCTTCCGCTCGATGGGCGCCTGAACCCGTGGTGGCGGCGGGCCCTGGGGCGCGTCCGGGCGCTCTGGTACCGCTGGTGCGGAGTCGGACGGGGCACCGCGGTCCATTACGTCGGGTCCAGCGAGGCCCTGCCCCCGCCGCTGTCCCAGGACGAGGAGACCCAACTCCTGGATCGGCTCCGGGCCGGCCAGCACCAGGTGCGGTCGACCCTCATCGAGCGCAATCTCCGGCTGGTCGTCTACATCGCCCGCAAGTTCGAGAACACGGGGGTCGGCATCGAGGACCTGGTGTCCATCGGGACCATCGGGCTCATCAAGGCGGTCAACACGTTCAACGTGGAGAAACGGATCAAGCTGGCGACCTACGCCTCCAAATGCATCGAGAACGAGATCCTCATGTTCCTCCGGCGCAACAGCCGGGTGCGCGCCGAGGTGTCGTTCGAGGAGCCGCTCAACGTGGATTGGGACGGCAACGAACTTTTACTCTCCGACGTGCTCGGCACGGACCACGACATCATCTACAAGCGCCTGGAGGAGGAGGTCGACCGGACGCTCCTCCGGCGGGCGCTCGCCAAGCTCTCAGGACGCGAACGCCGGATCATGGAACTCCGCTTCGGCCTGGGGGACGGACGCGAGCGCACCCAGAAGGAGGTCGCCGACTCCCTGGGCATCAGCCAGTCGTACATCTCGCGACTCGAGAAGCGCATCATCAAACGCCTCCGGCGGGAGATGTACCGGATGGAGTAGGGGCCGGAGAAGGCGCCCGCCCGGCTCCCCGGCGGGCGGGGATTCCGCCGGACTCATCGCGCTGCCGGCAACTCAGCGTGTCTTGGCAAACCCCAGAACTGCCAGTATAATGACAACACCATACGCGCCCGCGCCGAGCCCGGGTTGCGCGCCCGGGCGGCTCGGAGGCAAGGGGAGGGGTGGCCGGACATGGCGGACGGCCGAGGCCTCGTCCAATGGTTGCAGCGGCGGGAGATCGCCGTCTATCCCCGCGGGTGGCTGCAGGTTTGGCTGCTGACGCTCGTCGTCGTCGCCAACCTCATCCACAGCTACGAGGGGCAGCTCGGGCCGGTCGTGCCGCTCTTGGTGCCGGCCCTCCATCTGAGTCTCAACGCCTACGGCTACATTGTCGCGGCCACCACCGTCGTCTCGGGTGCGGCGGCGGTGGCGGCCGGGCCGTGGATCGACCGGTACGGGCGCACCGCCTTCGTCATCGGGGGCACGGTGGTCACGGCGCTGGCCGTCCTGGCCATGGCGTTGGTCCACACCGCCGCCGCGTTCGTGGTGGTGCGGGTGATCCTGGCCATCGGATACGGCGTGGCCTATCCGGCCACGTCGGGCTTGGTCCGCGACTTCACGCCGCGTGTCGGCCGGGCCTTGGGGTTCGGCCTGTGGACCCTGGGGCCGGTCGGCGCCGACTTCCTGGCCGCCTGGGTGGCCGGCTGGAGCTTGCCGCTGTTCCACGACGCCTGGCAGTCCCAGTTCGTGATCATGGGCGGGTTCTGCTTGGTCACGGGTCTGGTGGTCGCCGCCTTCATCCGGGATCTCAGCCCCGCTCTCCGGTCGCAGGTCGTCCGGGACCGTCGGGAGGCCGAAGAGGCGGACCGGCGTGCCCGCCAGACGCCGACGGTGATGGCGCACCCCCGGCTGGTGTTCCGGGCTTGGCACGTGTGGGCGTTGGCGGTGGGTCAGAATCTCTTCCTGCTGATCTACTTCTTCACCACCGCGTTCGGACCGCTCTACCTCGTGCAGGTGTTCCACTACCCGCCGGCCGTGGCGGCGCAGATCGCCAGCACGTTCTGGCTCGCCGACCTCGGCGCGCTCATCCTCATCGGGTGGGTGTCCGATCGCGCCCGCCTGCGGAAGCCCTTCTCCATGGCCGGGGTCGTGGGCATGACGATCTTCATGTACTTCTGGATCCACCTCATCGGCCAACGGCCCGCGCCTTCGGTCATGGTGCTCTACACCTCCCTCCAGGGCGTCCTGCTGGCCTTGGGCTACGGGCCCTGGATGGCCCTGTACTCGGAGACGCTGGAGGACATCCATCCGAGCCTGGTGGGGACCGGCTGGGCCATTTCGGGGCTGGTGGTGTTCGTGGTGGCCGCGCTCGCCGACGCGCTGACCTTTCCCGTCGTCGGTCGCATCGGCTACGCCGGGTGGCTCACCGTGTGCTGGATCGGCATCGTGGTCTACGGGGTGGTGCTGCTGGTAGTGCCGGGAGCGTGGCGGCACGCCGGACGGGCCGCCGGGGAGGTGGAACCGAAGGCGGTCGGTTGGCCGTCGCAGCAGCCCTGAGCGCAGGGACAGGGCGGGGCCGGCCGTCGCCGACGGGGCCGGCGCCGGACCCCCAGCTTGCCGCCGGATGCGGCGGCTTTTTATTTTGGAAAAATGTGGGCGTCTTCCCGTATACGGCGGGTGCCGCCGGGAATACTGACATCGGCAAGGAGGCGACCAGCCGATGCCGGTGAACAAGGTGGAGATTCCCGGGGTCAACACCGCCAAGCTTCCGGTGCTGACCAACGCCCGGATGCGGGAGCTGTTCGCCGCGATGCGCGCGGGCGACCCGACCGCGCGCGAGCAGCTCATCTCCGGGAACCTTCGCCTCGTCCTGAGCGTCATCCAGCGCTTTCAGAACCGCGGGGAGAACAGCGACGACCTGTTCCAGGTCGGGTGCATCGGGCTGATGAAGGCCATCGACAACTTCGACCTGTCGCAGAACGTGAAGTTCTCCACGTATGCGGTCCCGATGATCATCGGCGAGATCCGGCGGTACCTGCGCGACAACAACCCCATCCGGGTCAGCCGTTCCCTGCGCGATGTGGCCTACAAGGCGCTGCAGGTGCGGGACGCCTTGGTGCACCGCTATGCCAAGGAGCCGACCATCAGCGAGATCGCGGAGGAGTTGGCCCTGCCCCGCGAGGAGGTCATCTACGCCCTGGATGCCATCCAGGAGCCGATGTCGCTCTTCGAGCCCATCTACCACGACGGGGGCGACCCCATCTACGTCATGGACCAAATCTCGGACGAGGGCCACCAGGACCACCACTGGCTCGAGAGCATCGCCATCCGAGAGGCAATGCGGCGGTTGTCGGACCGGGAGAAGCTCATCCTCACCATGCGGTTCTTCGAGGGCAAGACGCAGATGGAGGTGGCCGACGAGATCGGCATCTCCCAGGCGCAGGTGTCGCGTCTCGAGAAAGCCGCGCTGGCCCACATGCGGAAGTGGGTGTGAGGATGACCGGATCCGCGCGCTGGGCCGTACGGTTAGGGGCGCTGGGACTGGCACTGGCCGTGTGGGCTCCGGGAGCCGCCGCCGGCGCGGCGCCCGCGGCCCGGGTCCCCGACGTCCTCCGCTTCCGGGTGATCGCGAACAGCGACAGCCCCTGGGACCAGGCGGTCAAGAACGCCGTGCGCGATGCCGTGCTCGCCCGGCTCGATCCCGCGCTGGCCCGGGTCCGCACCACAGCGGCGGCCGAACGCGTCGTGCGGTCCCGCCTGGCGTCCATCCGGACCGCGGTGGACGCCGTCCTGCGCACCGACGGCGCCCCCTACGGGGCCACCGTGCGCCTCGGCCCGACCCTGTTCCCCCCCAAGGCCTACGGGACCTGGTTGCTGCCCGGGGGCGACTACGAGGCGCTGGTGATCCGCCTCGGGCGGGGTGCGGGCCACAACTGGTGGTGCGTCCTGTTCCCGACCCTGTGCTTCGTCGACATGGGGTCGGGGTTGGCGGTCCCGCCCCCCGCCCCGCGACGGCCGGCGGCCCGGCCTCGGCCGGCTCCCGTCCGCGTGTTCTGGTGGTTGCCGGACTGGTTGATCGGCTGGCTGGCGCGTCTTTAACCCCCCCGCCCCTCATAGGCTGATGGCGGGAGATGAGCGCCATCAGGGTCTCCGAACTCCGTCAGAAGGACGTCGTGAACGTGGCGGACGGCCGGCGCCTCGGCCTCATCAGCGACCTCGAGCTGGACCTGGAGGCGGGGCGGGTGACGGCCCTGGTGATCGCCGGCCCGGCCCGCCTCTTCGGCCTCCTGGGACGCGAGCGGGACGTGGTCATCCCCTGGCCGGCGATCCAGAAGATTGGCCAGGACGTCATCCTGGTCCGACTCGAGGCATCGGGCTGACCGGCGAGAGGAGATCGCCGGTCGGTCTGCGAAGTGTGTCCCATGCCGTACTGGAAGATGATCGACCACCCCTTCCGCCACTGGCGCCTGGAAGGCTGGCCGGGGGCCGTGGCGTGGTTCACGGGGCGGCAAGGGGGCGTCAGCCCGCCTCCCTTCGCCACGCTGAACGTGGGTCGGTCGGTGCGGGATCTGGAACCGGCCGTCCGCGAGAACCGCCGCCGGGCCGAGGCGCTGGGGGCGGCGGGGCGACCCGTCCGCTACATGCGGCTGGAGCACGGCGCCACGGTCCGGTGGCTCGGCCCGGACGCGGACCCGCCGGTAGCCGACGCGGTGTTCGTCGGGGATGCGGCGGGTGTGCTCGCCGTGACGTTCGCCGACTGCCTGCCCATCTGGCTCAAGGTGTCCGGGCGGCCTTGGGGCGGCTTGGTGCACGCGGGCTGGCGGGGCACGGTGGCGGACGTCGCCGGGCGGGCGGTCCGGTTCCTCCGGCACCAGGGCGTCCCGCCCCAGGACGTGCTGGCGGCCCTGGGACCGGGGATAGGGCCGTGCTGCTACGAGGTGGACGAGCCCGTCGCCGCGGCCGTCCGGGCCCTTCCCGGCGGCGCCCCCTTCCTCCTCCCCGGCGGGGGCGGGCGGTACCGGCTGGACCTGCCGGGACTCAACCGCCACCTCCTGGAACAGGCCGGCGTGCGCCCGGAGCACATCACCGCGTCCGGGCTCTGCACCGGCTGCCGCACCGACTGGTTCTTCTCCCATCGGCGGGAGGGCGGGCGGACCGGACGGATGGGAGGATACCTGTGGTTGACTGGGAGCTGAAGGACCGGGCCGAGGCGATCCGCCAGCGGGTGGCCGAGGCGGCGCGGGCATCCGGCCGCGATCCCGAGGCGGTCCGGATCCTCGCCGTGACCAAGGGGCACGACCGCCGACGGGTGCTGGATCTCATCGCCCTGGGCTTCACCCTGTTCGGCGAGAACCGGGTCCAGGAGGCGGCGCGGAAGTACGTGGACATGCCGCCGGGGATATCCCTTCATCTTATTGGACATCTCCAGACCAACAAGGTAAAATCGGCGCTAGGTATATTCCAGGTCATCCAGAGTCTGGACAGCCCCCGGCTGGCGGAGGCGCTCGACCGCCGCAGCACGGGGACGGTCCCCGTCATGGTGGAGGTCAACGCCGGACGGGAGCCGCAGAAACACGGACTCTGGCCCGAGGATGTCCCGGCCTTCGTGGAGAGCATCCGTCAGTGGCCGCACCTGACGGTGGTGGGACTGATGGTGATGGTGCCGGCGGAGGGGTCGCCGGTCCGTCCCATGGCGGAAGCGGCCGACCTGTGGCGGTCGCTCCGGCGGAAGGCGTGGCCGTGGGCACCGCTGGACGACCTGTCGATGGGGATGAGTGCGGACTTCGAGGAAGCCATCCGCCAGGGGAGCACCATGGTGCGCATCGGCACGGCTCTCGTCGGTCCGCGGGCGGAGGGGCCGGCGCCGGCGGAAGAGGCGCCCGGCCGCCGGCAACCGAAGGGGGAGGACGGATGAAGAACAACCTGGTCAGCAAGTTCCTCAACTTCGTCGGCGTTGAGGAAGTCGAGGACTACGCGCAGGCGAACGAAGAGCCGGAGGCGGAGTGGGAGTCGGAGGTGCCCAAGCGGCGCCGCACTCCCGTGGTCAGCTTGGCCGGGGCCCAGCGGGGGGCCGTCCGCGTGGTCGTCATGCATCCCCGGACCCTGGAGGACGGGCAGACGATCGCCGACCAGATCAAGAGTCGGCGCCCCGTCATCGTCAACCTGGACCTCGCCGACGAGCGGTCGGGCCAGCGCCTCCTGAATTTCCTGTCGGGCGTGGTCTACGCCCTGGACGGGACGCTCCGCAAAGTCGGCGACGGGATCTTCCTGGCGACGCCGAGCAACGTCGAGGTGGCGGCCGAAGAGCAGGACGACCCCGGCTGGGCCCGTAACCTCGGCAAGTGAGTCTCGTCCTGTACAATCTGGCCACCTCCGTGGGCCTGGTCGTCGATGTGTTCTACATCATCCTCCTGGTCCGGGTCGTGGCCTCATTCTTTCCTCCGCGCCAAGCAGGGATCTGGGCGACCCTGGCTGGACTGGCGGAACGGTTGTCCGACCCGGTGTTGGCGCCCATTCGCCAACGGCTGCCGCTGTGGGGCGGACTGGACTTCTCGCCCCTGGTCGCCCTGCTGCTGGTCAACTTGGTGGGCAACGTCGTGAGCAGCGGGCTCATGTGGCTGGCCGCCCACGTGTAGCCGCAGAACGGCGGGCGGCAGTGCCGCCACGGGAGGAGAGGAACGATGCCCCTGACGCCGCTCGACATCTACAACAAGGAATTCCGCCGTGCGTTGCGCGGCTATCACGAGGACGAGGTCAACGAGTTCCTCGACGAGGTCGTGCGCGACTACGAGGCCGTGCTGCGCGAGAACGACGAGATGAAGCAGCAGCTGGCCGGCATCAACGAGCGGGTGGAGCAGTACAAGAAGCTCGAGGAGTCGGTCAAGAACGCGCTCATCGTCGCCCAGGCGACGGCCGACGAGGTGCGCCAGGCCGCCCGCAAGGAGGCCGAGCTCATCGTGCGGGAGGCCGAGGCGAAGGCCCAGGCCCTCATCGAGGCCGCCGAGCGGCGCGTCCGAGAACAGGAGGAGCAGCTCGAGGCCTTGCGCCGGGAGTGGGACATCTTCCGCGCGCGCATGCGGAGCATGCTCCAGACCCAATTGGCCCTCCTGAGCGACGACCCGGCGCCGGCGTCCCGCACGCCGCAAGTGGTCGACTTGACCGACCAACCGTAGAGTTGGTAGGGTAGGGTCATCGAACGCGATGATCGGGACCGAAGCGGCGACGCCTTGCCCAGAGAGCCGGCGCGGGTGGGATGCCGGTCAAGGCGGCCGTGGAGATCGCCCGGGAGTGCCCGCGTGAACTCGCAGTAGCCGGGCCGGCTGACCCCGTTAACGGTCGTGGGAGCCCCCGGCGCGGGGAAACGAGGGTGGTACCGCGAGACGTCTCGCCCCTTGGCGGGGCGCATTCTTTTTGTGGAGGGAATCCATGGACTACCGCGAGACGCTCAACCTGCCCACGACGCCGTTCCCCATGCGGGCGGACCTGCCTCGGCGTGAGCCCGAGCGCCTCGCCGCCTGGCAGGCGGCGGACCTGTACCGGGCGCTCCGGGCGGCTCGCCGCGGCCGGCCGAAATTTGTGCTGCACGACGGGCCGCCCTACGCCAACGGCGAGATCCACATGGGCACCACGCTCAACAAGGTGCTGAAGGATCTCATCAACCGCTACCACCTGCTGGAGGGGCGGGACGTGGTGTTCGTGCCGGGCTACGACACGCACGGCCTGCCCATCGAGATGCGCGCGCTGCGCGAACTCGGCGTCTCCCAGCACGACCTGGATCCCGTGCGGCTCCGGGCGGAGTGCGCCCGGACGGCCCTCCACTACATCGGCGTCATGACGGAGCAGTTCCGCCGCCTGGGCGTGCTGGGCGACTGGGAGCACAGTTACCGAACCCTCGACCCGGCCTTCGAGGCGGAGGAGCTCAGGCTCTTCGCCCGGCTGGTGGAACGGGGGCTCATCTACAAGGACTTCAAGACGGTGTACTGGTGCCCGGTCGACGAAACGGCCCTCGCCGAGGCGGAGATCGTGTACCAGGCCAAGACCTCCCCCTCGATCTGGGTCGCCTTCGCCGTGGCGCGCGATCCCTCGGGCAGACTGCCGGCGGGCACCCAGGCCGTCATCTGGACGACGACCCCGTGGACCATCCCCGCCAACGTGGCCATCGCCTACCACCCCGAGTTCGTGTACGTGGTCCTCGACACGGATCGGGGGCCGCTCCTGGTCGCCGAGGCCCTGGCGGAGCGTTTCCGCGAGGAGACCGGGGTCGTCGTGCGGGGACGGCTCGCCACCGTGCGGGGGGAGGACCTCGCAGGCGTGGTGGCGCGCCACCCGTACCTGGACCGGGACGTGCCGCTGCTGCCCGCCGGCTACGTCACCGCGGAGCAGGGCACCGGGCTCGTCCACACGGCGCCGGGGCACGGCCTGGAAGACTTCGAGCTGGGCAAGGCGTTCGGCCTCCCCGTGCTGCAGCCGCTCGACGACGACGGGCGGTTCTACGCGGACACGCCGCACGTCGGCGGCCTGTTCTACGCCGACGCCAACGCCGTCGTCGTGGAGGTGCTCCGCCGGGCCGGGCGTCTCGTGCACCGGGCGGACATCGAGCACCAGTACGCCCACTGCTGGCGGTGCAAGAACCCGGTGGTCTTCCGGGCCACGGAACAGTGGTTCTTCCGCATCGAGGGCGTGCGGCAGGACCTGCTCGCCGCGGTCGACACGGTGGAGTGGGTCCCGGAGTGGGGCCGGGAGCGGATGCGCCTCATGATCGCCGACCGGAGCGACTGGTGCCTGTCCCGGCAGCGACACTGGGGAGTCCCCATCCCTGCCTTCGTCTGCCGGTCCTGCCGGGGCTCGGTCATGTCGGCGCCCTTCGTGGAGCATTTCGCCAACCTCGTGGCCCGGCACGGGTCGGGCATCTGGTGGGAGTGGTCGGTGGAGCAGCTCCTGCCGCCCGGGGGGCTGGCGTGCCCGGCCTGCGGGGGGACGGACCTGGAGAAGGAGTGGAACGTGTTCGACGTCTGGCTGGACTCCGGAGCCACGCAGGCGGCCGTCCTGGCGCCCGACCCCGAGTTGACGTGGCCGGCGGACATGGTGCTGGAGGGGGCGGATCAGTTCCGCGGGTGGTTCAACTCCCTGCTCACCACCGCCGTGGGTTGGCGCGGCCAGGCGCCCTATCGCGCCGTGGTCACCCACGGCTGGGTGGTGGACGGGCAGGGGCGTCCGATGCACAAGTCGTTGGGGAACGTCATCGACCCCTTCAGCCTGGTCGAGCAGTACGGCGCGGACGTGGTCCGCCTGTGGGTGGCCAGCAGCGACTTCCGGGGCGACGTGCGCGTCTCCCCCCAGCACATGCGGCAGATCGCCGAGGTCTACCGCAAGATCCGGAACACGTTCCGCTTCTTGTTGGGCAATCTGGCGGACTTCGACTCCGAGCGCCGGGTGGCTCCCGAGGCCTTCGACCCGCTCGACGCGTGGGCCATGGTCCGGCTGGCCGAGACGCTGGAGCGGGCCCGCGCGGCCTACCGGGCGTACGAGTTCCACGTCCTGGTGCATGAGGTCAACCGCTTCTGCACCGTGGACCTCTCGGCCTTCTACCTAGACGTGGTCAAGGACCGCCTGTACACCCTGGCGCCCGACGACCCCAAGCGGCGGGCTACCCAGACGGTCCTGTGGTGGCTGGTCCAGGCGCTGGTCCGGGTCGTAGCCCCGATCCTGCCCTTCACCGCCGATGAGGTCTGGGAGCTGGTGCGCCGTCCGTCCGACCCGCCGTCGGTCGCCTTCGCGACCTGGCCCGACGACGTGCCCCGGACGGGCCTGGCCCCTGCGGCGGCCCGCGTCGAGGCCCTCCGGCCGGTGCGGGAGGCCGCCCTGGTCGCGCTGGAGGCGGCCCGACAGGCCCGATCCATCGGCAACGCGCTGGAGGCCGAACTCGCCGTCCAGGCGCCGCCGGAGTTGGCCGCCGCCCTGACCCGCGACCGCGCGCTGGCGCTGGAGATGCTCATGGTGGCTGCCATCGAGGTCGAACCGGGCCCCGCGCTCCGCGTCGAAGCCCGCCCGACGGCGCTGCCCCGCTGCGAGCGCTGCTGGCGCCACGTGCCGGACGTCTCCGCGGCGGGGATCTGCGGCCGGTGCGCGGCGGTGCTCGAGCGACTCCCGCAAGCCGGGGCGGCGGACCTCCGCGGCGCCTCGGGCCAGGGCTAGGGGCGAACCGCGTGCGGCGGGTCGGCGTGCTCGGCGTCGGCGTCGGGGTGTTTCTGGCCGACCGGCTGGTCGAGCGGTGGGCGCTCGGCCACTTGACGGCCGGCCGGCCCCTGGGCGTTTGGCCGCCGTACGTCAACCTCACGTTGACGGTCAACACGGGCGCGGCCTTCAGCCTGCTGCGGCACCAGACCTGGCTGTTCGTGGCCGTCGCCGTCCTGGTGGTGGGGGCCGTCGCCGTCTGGCTGGCTCGCACGCGTCGGGTGGGCCCCCGCGCGGGATGGGCGGCGGGTCTGGTCGCCGGCGGGGCGGCCGGCAACCTGTGGGACCGCCTGGTCGCCGGACGGGTCATCGACTACGTGCAGGTGGGGATCTGGCCCGTGTTCAATCTGGCCGACGCGGCCATCGTGGTGGGGATGGGGCTGTGGCTCTGGGAGAGCTGGGCCCGGGAGCGACGGCGTGCCTCTGAGATTTGAGGTCACGGCGCAGGAAGCGGGCCGCCGCCTCGACCGCCTCCTGGCGGACCGGGACGGCCGGTTTTCGCGCACGGCCTGGCAGCGGGCCGTCGCCGGCGGGCGGGTCACCGTTGACGGCCGGCCGGTCACCGCGGAGGCCTTTCTGGTCCGGGCCGGCCAGATCGTTGAGGCCGAGCCGCCGGAGGAGGCCGGCCCGCCCGTCGCCCTGACCCACGAACCGGTGCCCGTCCCCGTGCCGATCCGCTTCCAGGACGCCCACCTGCTGGTGGTGGCCAAACCGCGCGGTCTCGTGGTCCACCCCGCCGCCGGCCACTGGCACCATACGCTGGTCCAGGCCCTGTGGCCGGCCATCCGCGGCGACGCGGGCGATCCGCTCCGGCCCGGGGTGGTCCATCGCCTCGACAAGGACACCACCGGGCTGATGTTGGTGGCCCGGTCCGCCGAGGTGCGGCGGCGCCTGTCCGAGGCGCTCGCGGCGCGCCGGATCGAGCGGCGGTACTGGGCGGTGGTCCACGGCGTCCCGCGCTGGCCCGCGGGCCGCGTGGAAGCGCCGCTGGGACGCCATCCCCGCGCGCGGCAGCGCATGGCGGTGGTGCCCGACGGGCGTCCCGCGGCCACCCTGTATACGGTGTTGGCGCGCTGGGACCAGTACAGCTGGCTGGAACTCGGGCTGGAGACCGGCCGCACCCATCAGATCCGGGTTCACCTCGCCCACCTGGGCCATCCCGTGGTCGGCGACCCGGCCTACGGCCGGCCGGACCTGATGACGCCCGTGGGGCAGGCCCTACACGCCTTCTGCTTGACGTTCACGCATCCCGTCACGGGGGTCCGGATCACCTGTCTGGAGCCGTGGCCGGCGGACTGGGAGCCGCTCCTGGGGCGGCTCGGCCCGCCCCGGGAAGGGGCCGTGCCGGAGGCGGGGATCACGGGCGTGGCGACGGCCGAGGCGGAGCCGTGAGCGCGCCGGACGTGAGCCGCTTCCGCCGCCGGGTGCTGGTCTGCCAGGGCGAGATTTGCCGGGCCCGCGGGGCGGGCGCCGTGCTGGCGGCGTGGCTCCGCCGCGCCGCGGCCGTCGACGCCGTCGTGCTGCGGAGCGGATGCCTGGCGCTGTGCCGGCTCGGGCCGGTCGTGGTCGTCTATCCCGAAGGGGCGTGGCTCGGCGGGCAGACACCCCGCCGCGTCGCCGAGACAGTCCGCTTAGGGCGCGCCGGGCACTGGGACATGTGCCCGGGCCTGATCCCCGCCATCGAGTGAACCAGGCCGTCCGCCGGCCGCACCGGGCATAGGGCCCGGGCCGTCCCGGGCCCCGGCCGCCTGTCCCGCACTTCCACCTTCTGGTAGCCAAATCCCCTGATCTATGCTATTTTTGCGTTAGCGCGAAAACTCGCGGCAGACGCGGAGATGGCGCCTGTCGCGCAAGGGCGGCGACGGTCGCGCTGCCTACGGACAAGGGGGCGATGGCCGTGAAGGCGGCCGTGATGAGGGAGGTCGGCGGTCCGCTGAGGGTCGAGACGTGGCCGGATCCGGCGCCGGGGCGGGACGGTGCGGTGGTTCGGGTGGAGGCGTGTGGGATCTGCCGTAGTGACTGGCATGCCTGGGTGGGCGACATGGGCGCCCGGATCCGGCTGCCCCACGTGCTGGGCCATGAATTCGTGGGCGTGGTGGAGGCGGTGGGCCCCGACGTGCGGCGGTTCAAGCCGGGCGACCGGGTGATTGCGCCGTTCAGCTGGGGCGAAGGCGGCTGTCCCCAGTGTCGCGCCGGCGCCGAGCATCTCTGCGACCGGCGCGTGACCCCGGGGTTCGACTACTGGGGCGGCTACGCCCGGTACGTGGCGACGCCGTCCGCCGACCGCTCCCTCGTCCCGTTGCCCGACGGCGTGGGGTTCGTGGTCGGGGCCAGTCTCGGATGCCGCTTCATGACCGCTTTCCACGCCCTAGTCGACCGGGCCGCGGTGCGGCCGGGCGAATGGGTGGCCGTCCACGGGCTCGGCGGTGTGGGGTTGTCCGCGGTCCAGATCCTCGTCACCCTGGGGGCGCGGGTGGTGGGGGTGGACATCCGTCCCGAGCCGCTGGCGCGCGCCGCGGCGCTCGGGGCGGCGGCCACGGTGGACGCGCGGACCGTGGACGCCGCGGAGGCCGTGCGGGAGATCACCGGGGGCGGGGCCCAAGTGGCCGTCGACGCGCTCGGCATCGCCGCCACCTGCCGGGCCGCGTTGCAGTCCCTGGGGAAGCGGGGCCGCCACGTGCAGATCGGGCTCACCACCCGGACGGGCGGGGAGGCGGCCGACATCCCGCTGCCGGTGGACTTCATCGTCCGGCAGGAGATCACGTTCCACGGCAGCCTCGGCATGCCCGCCGCGCGGTACGACGACCTGCTGCGGCTGGTGGCGGCCGGCGTCCTCGACCCGGGCCGGCTGGTGGGTCGCCGGGTCGGCCTGGCCGAGGCCGGCGGGGTGCTCGAAGCCATGACCCGCTACGAGACCGACGGGGTGACGGTCATCGACCGCTACGAGGCGTAGGCCGCCGCGAGGGAGGAGGGCCGCGATGAAAGTCTGCATGTTCCACCTGATGCCGTACCGCTTCCTGCCCGAGGACTTCGAGCACCGGTACCGGTCGGTGTGGGTGGACGTGCCGGCCAGTCTCTACGACGCGGAGAAGACCAGCGGGCTCTACCACGAATACCTGGACGAGCTGGAGGCGGCCGAGGCCGAGGGCTTCGACGGCCTGTGCGTGAACGAGCACCACAACAATGCCTACGGCCTCATGCCCTCGCCGAACCTGATGGCGGCCACGCTGGCCCGGCGGACCTCGCGGGCGGCCCTGGTGGTCCTGGGCAACAGCCTGGCCGCCTACAACCCGCCGCTCCGGGTGGCCGAGGAGTTCGCCATGCTCGACCTCCTAAGCCGCGGCCGGCTGGTGGCCGGCTTCCCGGTCGGGACGTCGATGGACATGAACTTCGCCTACGGGATCAACCCGGCCACGCTCCGCGAGCGCTACTACGAGGCGCACGACCTGGTCATCCAGGCCTGGACGCGCCCCGAGGCCTTCGCCTTCAACGGCAAGTACACCCAGATCCGCTACGTGAACATCTGGCCCCGGCCGCTGCAGCGGCCGCACCCGCCGGTGTGGATTCCGGGCGGCGGCAGCCTGGAGACGTGGGAGTGGACGGCTCGCCTGGACTACGTCTATTGCTACCTCTCCTACTACGGCTACAAGCGGGGCAAGGCGACGATGGACGGCTTCTGGCAGGCCATCGCCGCCGTGGGCGCCGACGACAATCCCTACCGGGCGGGGTTCCTGCAACTGGTGTGCGTAGCCGACACCGACGCCGAGGCCGAGCGGCTCTACTTCCCGCACGTGCACTACTTCTATCAAAAGTGCCTGCACGTCTGGGAAGGCTTTGCCGAGGCGCCCGGCTACCGGACCGTCAAGACGCTTCAGGCCGGGATCCGTCCGCAGGTCGGCGCTCAGGCGCGGCGGATCCGGCAGTCGCTCAACTGGCCGAAGTACCTCGACTCCGGCTACGTCATCGCCGGCAGCCCGGCCACCGTGCGCCAGCAGCTGGCCGAGTGCGTGCGTTCCTTGCGAATCGGTCACCTGATGGTCCTGCTCCAGATCGGCTCCATGCCGCGCGACCTCACGCTGCACAACCTCCGGCTCTTCGCCCGGGAAGTCCTGCCGGCGCTCCGCGACCTGTGGCCGGGCTACAAGGACCGCTGGTGGCCCTCCGGGGCGCGCGGGGCGGAGCCGGCGTGAGCGCGCCGGCCGCCGGGCCGGGCGGGTGCGGGGTGAGCGCCGTGGCCGTGGAGGCGACGGGGACGGTAGGGCCCGCGCTCGAGCGCACGGTGACGATCCGGTCGGGCGCCGTCGCCTTCCACGTCGCCTCGGCCGGCCGGGGGACGCCGCTCGTCTACTTCCACTCCGTACACGAGCGCGGGCCCTGGTCGCCGTTCCTCGACCACCTGGCCCGCCGCTACGCGGTCCACGCGCCGCTCCACCCGGGGGTCGGCGAGTCCACCGGCGTCGAGACGCTCGACGACGTCATCGACCTGGCCCTGGCCTACGACGAGCTGCTGGCGGCCCTGGACCTGGGGCCGGCGCACCTGGTCGGCCACTTCTTCGGCGCCATGGTGGCGGCCGAGGTGGCGGCGCTGTTTCCGGCCCGTGTCGCCCGCCTGGTGCTGATCTCGCCGCTCGGTCTCTGGCGCGACGAGGCGCCGAGCGAGGACATCCTGATCCTGCCGCGGGAGGACCTGGCCCGGCTCCTCTGGCACGACCCCGACGGCCCGGCCGCCCGCGCCTGGGCCGACTGGCCCGAGAACGAGGAAGAGAACGTCGCCGCCCAGGTGGAGTCCATCGCCCGGCGGGCGGCCATCGCGAAGTTCATCTGGCCCATCCCCGACAAGGGACTCGGCAAACGCCTGCACCGCGTGAGCGCGCCGACGCTGCTCCTCTGGGGCGAGGCCGACCGCGTCAACCCGGTGGCCCTGGCTGCCGCCTGGCAGGAAAAGATCCGCGGCGCCGCGCTGCGGCGCCTGCCCGGCGGCCACATGATCGTCCACGAATCGCCGGCCGCGGTGGCGGCGGCGGTGGAGGAGTTCCTGGGATGAGCACGCTGGTGTCCGGATCGGCGGTGGTCACCGGCGGCGGGTCGGGCATCGGGCGGGGCATCGCCCTGGCGCTGGCCCAGGCCGGAGCGGCGGTGGCGGTCGTCGACGTGCTGCCCGACGGCGCCAAGGAAACCGTCTCGGCCATCGAGGCCCGGGGCGGGCGCGCGCTGGCCCTGCCCGCCGACGTGAGCCGGTGGGCCGAGGTGGACGCCGCCGTCTCTCACGCGGTGAGCCGGCTGGGACCGCTCGGCATCATGGTGAACGCCGCCGGCATCCTGGACGGCTACCAGCCGGCCGAGGAGATGACCCCGGCGGTTTGGGAGCGCGTCATCGCCATCAACCTGACCGGGACCTTCTACGGCTGCAAGCGGGCGCTGGCCGAGCTCCTGCCCCGCGGGCGCGGGCGGATCATCAACATCGCCTCGGTGGCCGGGCTCGGCGGCACCGGCGGCGGCCCGGCCTACGTCGCCTCCAAGCACGGCGTGGTCGGCCTCACCAGCCAGCTGGCGGTGGCG